>NZ_VJNA01000028.1 GCF_007556585.1 Tepidimonas aquatica
CCCACAGCGAGGGGTACTCGCTCCGGTGCTCTTGCACCATGCGCACGGCGCGCTCGCGGACCTCGGGTGAGAATTTCGATGTCTTGTTCATGGCTCCATCTTCTCAAGAGTTGGAGCCTCCTCAAAACCCGGGGCGGTTCAGCGAGCCCACCGACACCGAAGTCGCCAAAATCAAAGCATGGGTGCTGGCCAACGTGCGCGGCACCGTGCAGGCGGACATCCTGAAGGAAGACCAGGGGCAAAACACCTGCATCTTCTCCACCGAGTTCAGCCTCAAGGTGATGGGCGACATCCAGGAGTACTTCGTCCACCACAACGTGCGCAACTTCTACTCGGTGTCGATCAGCGGCTACCACATCGCCGAAGCGGGCGCCAACCCGATCAGCCAACTGGCCTTCACGCTGGCCAACGGTTTCACCTACGTGGAAGCGTACCTGGCGCGCGGCATGCACATCGACGACTTCGCGCCCAACCTGAGCTTTTTCTTCAGCAACGGCATGGATCCCGAGTACACCGTGCTGGGCCGCGTGGCGCGGCGCATCTGGGCCGTGGCCATGCGCGACAAATACGGTGCCAACGAACGCAGCCAAAAGCTCAAGTACCACATCCAAACCAGCGGCCGCTCGTTGCACGCACAGGAAATCGCCTTCAACGACATCCGCACCACGCTGCAGGCGCTCATTGCCATCTACGACAACTGCAACAGCCTGCACACCAACGCTTACGACGAAGCCATCACCACGCCCACCGAAGACTCGGTGCGCCGCGCCATGGCCATCCAGCTCATCATCAACAAGGAGTGGGGGTTGGCCAAAAACGAAAACCCGAACCAGGGCGCGTTCATCATCGAGGAGCTGACCGAGCTCGTCGAGGAGGCGGTGCTGGCCGAGTTCGAGCGCATCGCCGAGCGCGGTGGCGTGCTGGGCGCGATGGAAACCGGCTACCAGCGCAGCAAGATCCAGGACGAGAGCATGCACTACGAGATGCTCAAGCACACCGGCGAGCTGCCCATCATCGGCGTCAACACGTTCCGCAACCCGCACGGCGACCCCATCCCCGAATCGCTGGAGCTGGCCCGCTCCACCGAGGAAGAAAAGCAGTCGCAACTGCAGCGGCTGCAGGCGTTCCACGCCCGCCACGCGCACGAGGCCCCAGCGATGCTGCAGCGCCTCAAAGACGCCGTCATCGACAACCGCAACGTTTTCGAGGTGCTGATGGACGCGGTGCGTTGCTGCTCGCTGGGGCAGATCACCCAGGCGCTGTTCGAAGTCGGCGGCCAGTACCGGCGCAACATGTGATGGCACCAGTGGCACCTGCGCCGGCAGCGCGCGCCGCTACAGTGGCGGGGTGAACCGCTCTGCCTCGACCGCCCCGGGCGCCGCGCCCGGCCATGGCAACGCCCGCAGCATCGCCGCCATGCTGGTGGCGGTAGCGTTTTTCGCGCTGATGGATGTGGTGCTCAAGCTGCTGGGGCAGCACTACCCGGCCGTCCAGGTTGCCGCGCTGCGCGGCTGGACCGCGCTGCCACTGGTGCTGGCCTACCTGGCAGCGCGGCGCAGTTGGGCGCATGTGTGGCGCGTGCGCTGGCCGCTGCACGCGCTGCGGGGCGTGCTGGCCGTGGTGATGCTGACCAGCTTCACCTGGAGCCTGCAGACGCTGCCGCTGGCCAACGCGTACACGCTGTTTTTCGTGGCGCCGCTGCTGATCACGCTGCTGGCCATTCCCCTGCTGGGCGAGCGCGTGCCGCGCGCGCACCTGGGCAGCGTGGTGGCGGGGTTGGTGGGCGTGGTCATCGCGCTGCGGCCGGTGCCAGGGGCCTTTTTGGGTTGGGCGGGGCTGGCGGTGCTGCTCAGCGCCGCGTGCTACGCGGCCTCGGTGGTGCTGGGGCGGCTGGCGTGCCGCACCGACGCCCCCGACAGCCTGGTGTGGTGGTCGATGGTGGCGCTGGCCGTGGGCGGCACCGCGTTGGCCTGGCCCCACTGGCAGCCGGTGCAGGCGCAGCACGCCGGCTTGCTGGTGGCGCTGGCCGTCACCGGTTTCATCGCGCAATTGGCCATCACCGAGGCGTTTCGCCACGGCCAAGCCAGCGCCGTGGCGCCGTTCGAATACAGCGCGCTGCTGTGGGGCGTGGCGCTGGACGCGCTGCTGTGGCGGGTGTGGCCCGACGGCTACACGCTGCTGGGCGCGGCGGTCATCGTGGCCGCGGGCCTGTACCTGCTGCGCCACGAGCGGCTGCACGCCCAGCGCGACGTGCACACCGGCACCCCCCACCCCTGAGGTTGCCCGCAGGCCGCGGACCTTGGCTCAGTCCTCCGTCACCGGCCACGCCACACCCTGATCGGTCAGGATCGCGTCCAGCGGCACATCGTGCGGCCCCGGTTGCAGCCAAGGCACGAAGGCGCAGGCGTAGGCCAGGCCCACCGTCACCGGGCGTGGCTGCAGCGCGGCCAGCGTGCGGTCGTAAAACCCGCCGCCGTACCCCAAGCGGTAGCCCGCCGGGCCATAGCCGACGCAGGGCACGAACAGCAGCGTGGGCTGCACCACCTCGGTGTCCTTGGGCTTGGGGATGCCGTAGGCGTCCTCTTCCATCGGACAGCCCGGGTACCAGACGTGAAAGCGCAGCGTCTTGGCCACCTTGTCGATGACCGGTAGCGCGATGCGACGACGCTGTCGCGCCACCCGCGCATCCTCGACGTCGGCCGCCTCCTGCCAACGGTGCAGTGCCGGCAGCGGGTCGAACTCGCCCTTGATTGGCCAGTAGGCCCCCACCACCGTGTCGTCGCGTCCGACCATCCACACCCGCATGACGCGCTGCAGGGCCTCGTTACGCGCCAGCCGGTCGCCCAAGCGCTCACGCTCGGCCACCAGTTTGCGCCGCCAATAGGCCTTGCGTTCAGCCGGGTCGTGCGGTTCAGGCTGGCGCGCGGGGTCAAGCTTGTCCATAATCACCCTCATGGCTGGCTGCTGGGTTCGCTCCATCTTAACCGCGTGCCGCGCCGCGCTCGTGGGCTTGGTGGGTGCGGTGTGGCTGGCCGCCCACGCCACGCCCCCCGATGACGACGCGGTGCGCCAGGCGCTGCTGGCGATGCGCGACGCCGCCGCCCGCGGTGACGTGGCCCGGCTGGACGCACTGCGCCCGCAGGTGCACGGTGACCTGACCGAGCCGCTGGCCGATTACTGGTGGATGCGCGCCCAGCTCGACCGTGCCAACCCCGCCGACGTACGCGCGGTGCTGCAGCGCTGGAGCGGCACCTACTGGGAAGACCGGCTGCGCAACGACTGGCTGCGCGTGCTGGGCGCGCGCGCCGATTGGGACACGCTGCTGACCGAAGCCGGCGCCTACCGCATGAACGACGACGCCGAGGTGCGCTGTTATGTGGCGCTGGCGCGGCTGGAGCGTGGCTTGGCGCCGCCGCAAGAGCTCGCCCCGGTGGTGCAGCAGGCCTGGCTGGCGCAGCGCAACGCCGAGCCAGGTTGCGCCCAGGCCGCCGGGCGGCTGATCGCCATCGGCGCGCTGCCGGCCGAGGTCGCGTGGCAGCGCGCGCGCCTGGGCGTGGAGGCCGGCCGGCTGGCGGTGGCGACCCAAGCCGTCGCGTTGCTGGAGCCGGCCTGGGTACCGGTGGTGCAACAGGCCTACAACCAGCCGCAGCGCTACCTGGACGACAAAGTGACCGCGGTGCGCCAGCGCACCAAAGAGGTCGTCACGTTGGCGCTGATCCGGCTGGCCAGCCTCGACCCCCAGGCGGCCGCGGACGAGGCCCAGCACCTGCGCTGGCGCGCCCAGCTCACGCCGCAGGAGCGCGGCTGGGTGTGGGGCGCGATTGGGCGGCGTGCCGCGCTGCGGCTGGACGGCCAAGCGCTGTCGTACTTCGAGCGCACGTGGGAGGTGGAGCTGCCGGCTGAATGGCGCGCGTGGCACGTGCGCGCGGCGCTGCGCGCGCAGGCCTGGCCCGTGGTGCTGCGCGCCATCGAGCGGTTGCCGGCGGCACGGCAGGAGGAGG
Source organism: Tepidimonas aquatica (assembly GCF_007556585.1). Taxonomy (GTDB): domain Bacteria; phylum Pseudomonadota; class Gammaproteobacteria; order Burkholderiales; family Burkholderiaceae_C; genus Tepidimonas; species Tepidimonas aquatica. The sequence continues at coordinate 4,002 of NZ_VJNA01000028.1, forward strand.
CGGTGTGGACCTACTGGCGCGCGCACGCCCTGCAGGCCACCGGTCAACCCGAGCAGGCGCGCGCGCTGCTGCAGCGCGTGGCGGGGCCCGAAGGCTTTTATGAACAACTGGCGCTGGAAGCCCGGGGCCAGCCCGTGACCTTGCCCGCCACACCGCCGCCCCCCACCGCCGACGAAGCCGCCACGGTGCGCGCCAACAGCGGGCTGCAGCGGGCGCTGCGGCTCATCGAGTGGGGCCTGCGCAACGAGGGTGTGCGCGAATGGCACTACGAAGTCGCGCTGCACACGCCGGGCGGGCTGCCCGAGCGTCTGCTGCTGGCCGCGGCCGCCTGGGCGTGCGAGCGCGCCGTGTGGGACCGCTGCATCAACACCAGCAGCCGCACGCGCCAGCAGGTCGACGTGGCGCAGCGCTACCCCATGCCGCTGCGCGACCTGGTGGAGCCGCGCGCGCAGACCGTGGGGCTCGACCCCGCCTACGTCTACGGCCTGATCCGGCAGGAAAGCCGCTTCGTCACCGACGCGCGCTCCGCCGTCGGCGCCAGCGGGCTGATGCAGGTCATGCCCGCCACGGCGCGCTGGACGGCGCGCAAAATCGGCCTGCAGGGCTTCGAGCCACAGCACCTGCACGACCCCAGCACCAACGTCACCATCGGCACCGCGTACCTGAAGCTGGCGCTGGACGAGTTCGAAGGCTCGATCCCGTTGGCCGCAGCGGCCTACAACGCCGGCCCGGGACGCGCGCGCCAGTGGCGTCAAGGCCCGGTGCTGCCGGCGCCCATTTGGATCGAAAATATCCCCTTCGACGAGACACGGGACTACGTCCAGCGGGTGGTGGCCAACACCGTGGTGTACGCCGCTCGGTTGACCGGGCAGCCCCAACGGCCCTCCGAGCGGCTGGCGCCGATCGGGCCGCGGCTGACCACGGCGCGCGGCTTCGACCCCAGCATGCCGTGAACGGACAGGTCCCGTGCCATCATCCCACAACGCCGTGAGGACACCATGAAGAAAGTGCTCGTGCTGGGCGGCACCGGATTCGTCGGCCGCCACGTTTGTGAACACCTCAACCGCCTGGGCGTGCGCGCCACCGTGCCCACGCGCCATCCCGAGCACGCCAAGGCCGTGCAAACGCTGCCGATGGTGGACGTCATCCACACTGACGTGCACCACGACCGCTGCCTCGAGTGTCTGCTGCGCGGCCACGATGCGGTGGTCAACCTGATCGCCATCCTGCACGGCAGCGCGCACCAGTTCGAGCAGGTGCACGTCGCGCTGCCGCAGCGCGTCGCCGAAGCCATGCTGGCCGCTGGTGTGCCGCGGCTCGTGCACGTCAGCGCGTTGGGGGCCGACCCCCACGGCCCTTCGCGCTACCTGCGCAGCAAGGGCGAAGGCGAAGCGGCGCTGCGGGCCATGGCCTCGGCCGGGCTGCAACTGACGGTGCTGCGCCCCAGCGCCATTTTCGGGGCGGAAGACCGCTTCCTCAACCTGTTTGCCCGGCTGCAGCGCACCCTGCCCCTGGTGCCGCTGGCCGGCGCCGACGCCAAGTTCCAGCCGGTGTGGGTGGGCGACGTGGCCCAGGCCATCGTGACCTGCCTGCAGCGCCCCGATACCGTCGGCCACACCTACGAGGCCGTCGGGCCGGAGGTCTGGACCCTGGCGGAGCTGGTGCGGCTGGCGGGACGGCTCAGCGGCCACGAGCGCCCGGTCATCCCGTTGCCGCGGGCGCTCGGGTATTTCCTGGCGCTGCTGATGGAGCTGCTGCCGGGCGAGCCGCTGTTCACCACCGACAACCTGCGCTCGATGGAAGTGCCCAACGTGGCCAGCGGCACCTTGCCCACGCTGGCCGCGCTCGGGCTGCAGCCGGCTGCGGTGGAACCGGAGGCGGCGCGTTACCTGGACGACGACGGCGCCGCCGACCCCTTGATCGACCTGCGCCGCACCGCGCACCTGCGGCGCTGAGTGCCGGCGCAGCCATTCCCCCCAAAATTGCGCCAGGCCTCCTCGTTCAGCGGCGACGGCAGCTTGCGCCCCATCTTGACCATCATGTCCATGTTGAGGGTGTACAGGTACAGCCCGTCGGGGCGTTCCACCAACGACACACGGCACGGCATGTAGGCCGACATGGCCGGACTGAAGTCCGCCATACGGCGTGCGATCGTGGAGTTGCAAAACTGGTAAATCGTCAGCACCGGTTCCTTCTTGCCCGAACGCGCTTCCAACTCCTTCGACAGCGGCAGCGTGCCAACATCGCGGATGTTGTGCTCGGTGGCCACCATCTTGATGATTTGCTCGACCTCGGCGACGGTCCGACCGCCATCCTGTCGATCGTGTCAGCATCATCACGCACCCCTCGCCTCCCGGTGGGGCTTTGCGAAAAATCAAACGCTGCCCGCAGCGTAAGGGGATAGAGCCCGCCATGTCATCTTGTTGTACCCTCGGGGGCAGATTGTTCACAACACAATGCCGGCGCAAGCGCCCAGCGGCGTCGCCGACGACCACGCAAACGCCGGTTTTTTTGGCACACTGCCGCGGTGTCCATTCGCACCCTGCCTTGGGGAACCACGATATGAGCGATCAGCCCTGCACCGGCTCTTGCAGCCCCGCCCCTCAACCCAGTGGTGTGGGCCATGGCGGCTCGCGCTACCGCAGCGAGCATCAACGCGACGTGGTCAACCGCTTGAAGCGCATCGAAGGCCAGGTGCGCGCGCTGATCGAGATGGTCGAAGCCGGGCGCCCTTGCGAGGACGTGGCGCAGCAAATGTCCGCCGCGCGCAAAGCCATGGACAAGGCATTTTTCCGCATGATGGCGTGCTCGGTGATGGAGTCGGTCGCCGTGGCCGACGACGAGACGCTGCGCGAGGTTGAGCGCTCCACGCGCATCCTGGAAAAGTACGCCTGAATGCAAACCTACCTAGTGGGTGGTGCGGTGCGCGATGGCCTGCTGGGCCACTTTCACCGCGTGCACCGCCTGCCCGACGGCAGCGTGCACGCCGACCGCGACTGGGTGGTGGTGGGCGCCACGCCGCAGCAGATGGTCGAGCAAGGCTACCTGCCGGTCGGGCGCGACTTTCCGGTCTTTTTGCACCCGCACACGCGCGAAGAGTATGCGCTGGCGCGCACCGAGCGCAAGACCGCGCGGGGCTACCACGGCTTTGCCTTTTACGCCGCGCCCGACGTGACGCTGGAGCAGGACCTGGCGCGGCGCGACCTGACCATCAACGCCATGGCCGTGCCCGCCGAGGCGCTGCGCCCCGACGGCAGCTTTGACCCCGACGACCCGCGGCTGGTGGACCCCTACGGTGGCCGGCGCGACCTGGCCGCCAAGGTGCTGCGGCACGTCACCCCCGCCTTCGCCGAAGACCCGGTGCGCATCCTGCGCATCGCGCGCTTCGCCGCCCGCTGGCCCGACTTCAGCATTGCGCCCGAGACGCTGGCGCTGATGCAAACGATGGTGGCACGCGGCGAGGTGGACCACCTGGTGCCCGAGCGGGTGTGGCAGGAGCTGGCGCGCGGCCTGATGGAACAGCGCCCCAGCCGCATGTTCGAGGTGCTGCGCACCTGTGGGGCGCTGGCGCGTCTGCTGCCGGAGCTGGACCGTCTGTGGGGCGTGCCGCAACGGGCCGACCACCACCCCGAGGTCGACACCGGGGTGCACGTGATGATGGTGCTGGATATGGCCGCGCAGTTGCGCACACCGCTGGCGGTGCGCTGGGCCTGCCTGTGCCATGACCTGGGCAAGGGCACCACGCCGCCCGACGTGCTGCCGCGCCACCTCGGGCACGAAGGCCGCAGCGTGCAACTGGCGCGTCAGGTGGGCCGACGCTGGCGTGTACCACGCGAATGCCAGGAACTGGCCGACGTGGTGGCGCGCGAACACGGCAACATCCACCGCTGCGAGGCGCTCAGCCCGGCGGCCACGCTGCGGCTGCTGCAGCGCTGCGATGCGCTGCGCCGCCCCGAGCGCTTCGAGCAGGTGCTGCTGGCGTGCGAGTGCGATGCCCGCGGCCGGCTGCACCACACCGAAAGCCCCTACCCGCAGGCGGCGCACTTGCGCCGCGCGCTGCACGCGGCGTTGGCGGTGGACACGGCCGCCATCGCGCGCGACGTGCAAGCGCGCCACCCGCAGGCGCGCGACCTGGGGCAGCGCATCGGCGCGGCCATCGACCACGCGCGCCAGCAGGCCATCGCGCAGGCGCTGGGTCAGCCGACCGTGGCGTGACGCCCCCCGGCTGCGTTTAGCGCCGCTGCGCCAGCGCCGCCTGCACCCAGCGCACGATGTCGGCTTGCCCCATCGCACCCGGCTGGCGTGCCACCTCGCGGCCGCCCACGAACAGCGCCAGCGTCGGGATGCTGCGGATGCCGAACTGGGCAGCCAGCGCTGGCTGCTGCTCGGTATTGACCTTGGCCAGGCGCACGTGCGGCTCCAGTTGGCGGGCGGCGGCTTCGAAGTGCGGCGCCATCATGCGGCATGGCCCACACCAAGGGGCCCAAAAGTCGACCAGCACCGGGATGTCGCTGCGGGTGACGTGACGCTCGAACGCCGCGGCGTCCAGCTCCACCGGGTGGCCGGTGAACAGGGCCTGGTGGCAGCGCCCGCAATCCGGCGCGGCGTCCAACTGGTCGGCACGCACCCGGTTGGTGGTGTGGCAATGGGGGCAGACGATGTGCAGGGTATCGGCAGCGGCGTTCACGGCGGGATCTCCAGCGGTGGTCCAACGGGCGGCGCGCCCGCGGGGGGCGTCAACCGGTTCCCACTGCAGATGGGGACGGGCAGCGTTAGCTTCAAGATATACCCACCGGGGTAACTACGTCAACGCCGATCACCCCATCGGGCGCGGCCGTCACAACCAGCGTGCCAGCGCCGCCGCCAGCAGGCTCAACAGCACGGTGCTGGCCAGCGGGACGAACCAGGTGCGCCCGAACAACTGAAATTCGAAATCGCCCGGCAGACGGCCCAGCCCCCAACGCCGCAACCATGGCCACAGGCCGTTGATCAGCAGCAGGGCCAGCAACGTCACCAACAGCCAGCGCAGCATCGCTTCCTCGGCCCGCTCGATCACAGGGTGTGGGTACGGTCGCCGGTGGCAAAGCCCAGCGGCGTCCAGCCTTGGCTGCTGGCCGGCGGCGCCAGCGCGATGACCTTGAAGAGCTCGCCCATTTCGTGCTCGTGCACGAGCTTGAGCGTCATCACACGTTCGGCCAGCGGGGCGGCGTCCAGCCCGTCGAGCACACCCGCGTTGAGCAAAAAGCGCCCCTGGCTGGTGTAGCCCAGCACCTCCAGCCCAGCGTCCTGCGCCGCCAGCGCGATACCGGTGAAGTTGACGTGCGCGGTGATATCCTTGGCCCCGACGTCCACCAGCGGTTCGGCGTCAGCGCGGTGGGCGCGGTGGCACATCAGCGTGCCTTGGCTGCGCTGCGGGTGGTAGTACTCGCGCTCGGGAAAGCCGTAGTCGATGAACAACGCCACACCGCGGCGCAGCCGTTCGGCCAGCGAGCGCACGAACGCCTCGGCCTGGGGGTGGATCTCGGTCAGGTAATCGTGCTCGCCGTCAATCTCGACGGGCGGGCGCAGGTCGGTGGGACGGTCGGACCATACGAAGCGGCCAGCCGGCGTGTCCCAGGCCACCCCTCGCTCATGCCACACACCCTCACGGCGGTGCAGCAACGTCACCGGCATGGCGTCCAGCACCTCGTTGCCCAGCACGACGCCCTCGATGGCCGCCGGCCAGTGCGTGTGCCAGTGCACCCGCGCGCGCCAGGGTGCCAGCCGCTGCGCCTGGCGCGCCTGCAGCCCGCCCGACACTTCCACGATGTGGTACGTCACGTGCGCCAGCCCCGCCGCGTCCAGGCCAGCGAGCAACTGCGCCGCCAGCGTGCCGTCACCGGCGCCAAACTCCCACACGTCGTGGGTGCCGCTGGCCTGCAGCGCCTGCGCCACCTGCCGCGTCAGCGCCGCGCCAAAGCGCGCACTGACCAGCGGCGCGGTGACGAAGTCGCTGCCATCGTGCGGGTGGGTGCCGAAGATGCGCGCGCCGCGGGCGTAGTAGCCCACCCCTGGCGCGTAGAGCGCCAGGGCCATGAAGCGCTCGAATGGCAGCCAGCCACCCGCCTCGTGCAGCGCGGCCCGCACCACCCCCGCGGCAGGGGCTTGCGCGGGGTCGGCACACGCCCCGTCGCCCTCATTCGCTATAGTCATTGGCATGTTGTGTTCATCCAGCCGTACCCGGCGCTTGCAGACCGCACCAGCCCGCATTGTGCGCGACAACACTGCCGCCGGCGGACCGCCCACCCGCCACGCCCAACGGCCCACCGGGAGGCACGATGGACGCTGAGCACGGGCGCCCGCGCTGGGTGCTGATCACCGGAGCCGCCGCGCGGCTGGGGCGCGAGCTCGCGCTGGCGTTCGCGCAAGCCGGGTGGTCGGTCGTGGTGCACCACCGGCACTCGCACGCCGCGGCCCAGCAGTTGGTGGCGCAGCTCCACGCGATGGGCAGGCAGGCGCTGGCCGTGCAAGCCGACCTGGCCGACGCCCACCGCACCGACCGGCTGCTGGACGAACTGCCCGACGAGGTCGGCACGCACCTGCACGCGCTGATCAACAACGCCTCCGAGTTCACACCCGACACCGGCTGGGACGAGGGGCGCGAGCGGCTGCGACGCCTGCTGGACGTCAACCTGCTGGCGCCGCTGTCACTGACGCAGCAACTGGCACGCCGCATCCGTGCCCGGGGTGAGCACGACCCGTGGGCGTGCGCGGTCCACATCCTGGATCAGAAGGTGCACAACCTCAACCCCGACTATTACAGCTACACCCTGACCAAGCTGGCCCTGGAGCGCGCGGTGGGGCTGCAGGCCCAGGCGCTGGCGCCGTGGTTGCGGGTGTGTGGCGTGTCGCCGGGGCTGTGCTACGTCAGCGGCCCGCAAACCGAGGACAACTTCGAGCGTGCGCGCCGCGTGAATTTGCTGCGCCAGCCGCTGCAGCCGGCCGCCGTGGCCGCGGCCGTGGTGCACATGGTGCACAACCCGGCGCTGACGGGCTGCGTGCTGCCGGTGGACAACGGCCAGCACCGCCTGGGGTTGGCGCGCGACGTGATGTTTGCCGTGGACCTGGGGTTGGCGCCATGAGCACGACGTCCGCGTTGCTGGCTTTTGCCGCGCTGCGCCCGGAGCTGGCGCAGCGCGCCCGGGTGCTGTCGCTGCAAGGGCTGCAACTGCCGGTGCGCATTGGGGTGCACGAGTTCGAGCGCGGTGGCCCGCAACGCATGCGCTTCGACGTCGATGTGTGCGTGGACCTGCAGCGCGCGCACGCCCGCACCGACCGCTTGTCTGACACGTTCGACTACGATGCCATCCGCGACATGATCCGCCACCTGGCAACGCAACAGCACTTCGAGCTGCAAGAAACCCTGTGCGACGCCATCCTGGCGTGGCTGTTGCAGCAGCCGGGCGTGTTGGCCGCGCGCGTACGCACCGCCAAGCCCGACGTCTACCCTGACTGCGAAGCGGTGGCCGTCGAACGCGTCGGATTGCGACCATGACCGAACCCGTGCAACACAAAATCGGCCGCCAGGTGCTGGCGCTGACCGGCCTGCGCTTTCACGCCAACCTGGGCATCCTGGCGCACGAGCGCCAGGGCCCGCAGCCCATCCAGGTGGACGCTGAGCTCAACCAAGGCTGGCAGCCGCTGCAGCCGCATGACGACGACATCCACCACGTGCTGGACTACCGCAAGGTGCGCCAGATCATCATCGACGAGTGCACCGCCGAGCATGTCAACCTGCTGGAGACGCTCATCGGCAAGCTGGCCACGCGGCTGCTGCAGTTGCCCGGCGTCATCGGGGTGCGGGTGCGCATCGCCAAGCTGGAAATCTTCGACGACTGCGAGGTCGCCATCCGCATGGAATGCGGGCAGTGGTGAGCGCCCCGGCACGGTTTGCGGGACAATGCGCGCATGGACATCGCGTTTGAAAACCGCAAGCTCGAAAAGCGCTTGTGCCGCCTGGTCGGCCAGGCCATCGACGACTACCGCATGATCGAAGATGGCGACCGCGTGATGGTGTGCCTGTCCGGCGGCAAGGACAGCTACGGCTTGCTGGACATCCTGATGCGGCTGCAGCGGCGCGCGCCGGCGCGCTTTGAGCTCATCGCGGTCAACCTGGACCAGCGCCAGCCCGGCTTTCCGGCCGACGTGCTGCCCAACTACCTGCGCACGCTGGGGGTGCCGTTCCACATCGAAACGCAGGACACCTACTCGATCGTCAAAAAGGTCATCCCCGAAGGCAAGACCATGTGCAGCCTGTGCAGCCGGCTGCGCCGTGGCATCCTGTACCGCGTGGCGCGCGAGTTGGGCGCGACCAAAATCGCGCTGGGGCACCACCGCGACGACATCCTGCAAACGCTGCTGCTCAACATGTTTTTCGGCGCCAAGCTCAAGGGCATGCCGCCCAAATTGGTCAGCGACAACGGCGAGCACGTCGTCATCCGCCCGCTGGCCTACGTGCCGGAAAAGGACCTGATCCGCTGGGCTGAGGTGCGCCAATTCCCCATCATCCCGTGCAACCTGTGCGGCAGCCAACAGCACCTGCAGCGCAAGCAGGTGGGTGACTTGCTGCGCGAGTGGGACAAGCGCTACCCCGGCCGCATCGACAACATGCTGCGCGCGCTGCAAAACGTGGTGCCCAGCCACCTGATGGACCGCGGCTTGTACGACTTTGCCGCGGTGCGCGCCACCGACCGGCCCGAGGCGGAGGGCGATCTCGCGTTCGATGACGAGCCGCTGGCCATGCCCGACGCGCACGACGCGACGGGCGAGGCGCCCATGGCCGCGCGGCGCATCGTGGCCCTCACCCCGCAGGACGCTTGACGATGGGCGGTTGGCGCTCCTCGGTGCGCAGCGCGCTGGCCGCGGGCCTGGCGCTGGCGCTGGGCGGTTGCGCCAGCACGCTGCGGCTGGAACACACCGTCAACAGCCAGCCCGCGTGGCACGCCGACGCGCGGCCGGCCCCCGGCGACCGCTACGTGTTCGAGCGCCTGCCGTCGCAGCGCAGCGGCGACACGGCGCGCGAGCAGGACCAGCTCGAAGCCATCGCCACCGAGGTGCTGGCCAGCCACGGCCTGCAGCGCGCCGAAGCGGCCAGCGGCGTCGCCGCCAGCGCCGTGCCCTGGGGCGTGCAGCTCGTGGCGCGCTCGGTCAAGTACCCCTACGCGCCGTGGGACGCCCCCGCCCCCCGTCCAGGGTGGGTGCCCTACGGGCAGGTGATGGTGGGCCGCGGCGTCGTCAGCTCGATCGGGTTGCAGTGGCACCTGCGCCCGCCGTACTACGTGCGCGAGGTCGCGCTGACCGTGCGCGACCGCCGCAGCGGTGAAGTGGTCTATGAAACCCGCGCCACCCAGGATGGCCCGTGGGCCGACACGCCGACGCTGTGGCGTGCGCTGTTGAGCGCCGCGCTGGACGGGTTTCCGCAGCCGCCCAGCGGGCCGCGGCGGGTGGTCATCGAGCAACCTCGCTAGCAAACGCTGCCAAGCCCGCCGCAGGAGCGAGGCTACCCCACGCCGGCAGCCCCAGGCAGGGTCACGCCACCGCCAACGCCTCGCTGCCCGCCAGCACCTTGCGCAGCGTGTCGGCCAACTCCTTGGCCGCGAACTTGGCCACGTAGGCGTCGGCCCCGGCGCGTTGCACGTGTTTTTCGTTGGTGTCGCCGGTCAGCGACGAATGGATCACCACCGGCACCGCGCGCAGCAGCGGGTCGGCCTTGATGTTGCGCGTCAGCGTAAAGCCGTCCATCTCGGGCATTTCCAGGTCGCTGAGCACCACCGCCACGCGCTCGTGGATCGGCTGGCCCTTGGCGCGGCAGTCGGCCGCGATCTCTTGCAGCACGCTCCACGCTTCCTGGCCCGACTTGGTCATGATGAAGGGCAACCCCAGCGCCTTGAGCTCGGCTTCGATCATGCTGCGCGCGACGAACGAGTCGTCCGCCGCCAGCACCACCGCGCCCGGCCGCAGCCGCACCGCCGGGCCAACCTTGTCCTGCGCCACCTCGACCGCGTCGCTGGGCATGACCTTTTGCAAAATGGACTCCACGTCCAGGATCTGCACCAGCTTGGTGCCCCCCTGGCCATCGTCAATGCGGGCGATGCTCGTCACCAAGCCACGCGCCACCGACGCCGTGTTGTCCGCCGACAGGATCTGGGTCCAGTCCAGCCGCACGATATCTTCCACCGACTCGGCCGCAAAGCCCTGGGTGGAACGCGCGTAATCGGTCACCAGCATCAGGTTGAGGCCCGTCTCGGGCGTGCAGCCCACCACCGCGGGCAGGTCGATCACCGGAATGACCTGCCCGCGCAGGTTGACCATGCCCAGCACGTGCTGCGGCGCGCCCGCCATCGCGGTGATCTGCGGCATGGCCACGATCTCGCGAATCTTGAACACATTGATGCCGAACAGCTCCGACTGCCCCTTGCCCGGCGCCTTGCCAAGGCGGAACAGGAGCATTTCGAACTTGTTGGAGCCGGTCAGGTTGGTGCGTTCGTCGACTTCTTTTTGGAATGCGCTGCTGCTCATGGGGCGTCCCGCAGGGGTGACGAAAAACCGGCAACCGCCGGCACGCTACCATTCTAGGTTGCGACAACAGGCCACGTAAACCCCACGATGCACGCCACCCGTATTTTGGCCATCCGCCACGGCGAAACCGCCTGGAACCGCGACGCCCGCATCCAGGGGCAGCTCGACATCCCCCTCAACGACACCGGGCGCTGGCAGGCCGCGCGGGTGGCCGCGGCGCTGCGCCACGAGCCGATCACAGCCGTCTACAGCAGCGACCTGAGCCGCGCGCGCGACACCGCCGCACCGCTGGCGCAGGCGCTGGTGCTGCCCCTGCGGCTGGACGAAGGCCTGCGCGAGCGCCACTTCGGCGTCTTCCAGGGCCGCACCTGGGCTGAGCTGGAGCACGAGCACCCCGACGTCGTGCGCGCCTGGAAAACCCGTGTGCCGGACTACGCGCCCCCCGGAGGCGAGTCGCTGCTGGCGCTGCGCGAGCGCGTCGAAGCCACCTTTGCGCGCCTGGCGGCGCAGCACCTGGGCGAGCAAATCGCCGTCGTGGCGCACGGCGGGGTGCTGGACATCCTGTACCGCGCCGCCGCCCGGGTCGACCTGCAGGCCCCGCGCGCCTGGGCCATGGGCAACGCCGCCATCCACCGCGTGCTGTGGAGCCCCGACGGCGGCTTTGCGCTGCTGTCGTGGGGCGACACGCGCCACCTGGACGAGGCCGACGAAGCCGGCCCGCTGGACGAGCGCGCCGCGGCCTGACGCCCCCCAGGCGGCAGCGGCGTCAGGCGCTGCCGGCGTCGTCGAACAGGCTGCCCGCCTGCGCCGGTGGCGCCACCCCCAGGTGGCGGTACGCCGCCAGCGTCGCGCAGCGCCCGCGCGGCGTGCGCTGCAGGTAGCCCTGCTGGATCAGGTAAGGCTCGATCACGTCTTCGATCGTGCCGGGCTCCTCGCCGATGCTGGCGGCGATGTTGTCCAGCCCCACCGGGCCGCCGTCGAACTTGTGGATGACGGCCTCCAGCAGACGGCGGTCCATCAGGTCCAGCCCGATCGGATCGACGTCCAGCATCGCCAGCGCACGCTGCGCGATCTCACGCGTGATGCGGCCCTGGCCCTTGACTTCGGCGTAGTCGCGCACGCGGCGCAGCAGCCGGTTGGCGATGCGCGGCGTACCGCGCGAGCGCCGCGCGATCTCCAGCGCCCCGTCGGGCTCGATCGGCGCGCCCAGCAGCCCGGCCGAACGCGTGACGATGCGCGCCAGCTCCTCGGCGGTGTAAAACTCCAGCCGCGCCACGATGCCGAAGCGATCGCGCAGCGGGTTGGTCAGCATGCCCGCGCGCGTGGTCGCCCCCACCAGCGTGAACGGCTGCAAATCCAGCTTGATCGAGCGCGCCGCCGGCCCCTCGCCGATCATGATGTCGATCTGGTAGTCCTCCAGCGCCGGGTACAGGATCTCCTCCACCACCGGCGAGAGGCGATGGATCTCGTCGATGAACAGCACGTCGTTGGGCTCGAGGTTGGTCAGCAGCGCGGCCAGGTCCTTGGGCTTTTCCAGCACCGGGCCGCTGGTGACGCGCAGGTTGACGCCCAGCTCGTGCGCAATGATGTGCGACAGCGTCGTCTTGCCCAAGCCCGGTGGCCCAAACAGCAGCACGTGGTCCAGCGCCTCGCCGCGCTTTTTGGCCGCGCCGATGAAGATCTCCAGCTGCTCGCGCACCTTGGCCTGGCCAACGTACTCGTCCAGCCCCTTGGGGCGTAGCGCACGCTCCAGCGCCTCCTCGCGCGCCGACTCCGGCGCCGCCGCCACCAAGCGCTGGCGCGGCGCCACACCAAAGTCATCGGTTTCGATGGCCATGCCGCCTTACCCCTTGGACAGCGCCTTGAGCGCCAGCTTGATGCCCTCGCTGACCCCGACGTCCGCCGGCAGGGCCTTGAGTGCCGCCGCCGCTTCACGCTCGCTGTAGCCCAACGCCAGCAGCGCTTGCTGGATGTCAGCGTGCGCGTCGCTGACCACCGCCGCCGCGCCACCCGCATCGGCAAGGTCCGGCGCAAGCTTACCGCGCAGTTCCAGCAGCAACCGCTCGGCGGTTTTTTTGCCTATACCCGGGATGCGCGTCAGTCGCGCCGCCTGCTGCTGGGCCACCGCCTGCGCCAGCTCCGCCACGCTCAGGCCCGACAGCAGCGCCAGCGCCGTGCGCGGCCCCACACCGCCGACCTTGATCAGCTCCCGAAACGCGGCGCGCTCCGGTGCGCTGGCAAAGCCGTACAGGATGTGCGCGTCTTCGCGCACCACCAAGTGCGTCAGCAGCACCACCGGCTGACCGGTGGCGGGCAGGTTGCAAAAGGTGCTCATCGGCACTTCGACCTCGTAGCCCACACCGTGGCAGTCCACCACGATCATCGGGGGCTGCTTGTGCAGCAGCGTGCCGCTGAGTTGGCCTATCATGGATGCTCTTTCACACGTGCTTTGCCAGTCCAACGGGGATTATCCGCTTTGATCCTGCGCCACGCCTTCTCCCCCACCGACAGCACCCGCCTGGCCCATTTGTGCGGTCCGCTGGACGCGCACCTGCGCACGATCGAAGCAGCGCTGCAGGTGCGCGTGCAGCACCGCAGCGGGCACTTTCGCGTCGAAGGCCGCAAGGCCGCCGCCACCCAGGCGTTGGAGGTGCTGCAAGCGCTGTACGAGCTGGCGCGTGACCCCATCGCCCCGGAAACCGTGCAGCTGATGCTGGTGGGCGACGGCCCCGACGCCGCGCCCGACCCCACGGTGCCGGTGCTGCACACCCGCCGTGGCGACGTGCGTGGCCGCACCGCCAACCAGCAGCGCTACCTGGCCGCCATCGCGGCGCATGACATCACCTTCGGCATCGGGCCGGCCGGCACCGGCAAAACCTACCTGGCCGTGGCCTGCGCGGTGGACGCGTTGCAGCGCAGCGCCGTGCAGCGGCTGGTGCTGACCCGCCCCGCGGTCGAGGCCGGGGAACGGCTGGGCTTTTTGCCGGGTGACTTGGCGGCCAAGGTGGACCCGTACCTGCGCCCGCTGTTCGATGCGCTGTACGACCTGATGGGTTTCGAGGCGGTGCAAAAGGCGTTGGAGCGCCAGCAGATCGAGATCGCGCCGCTGGCTTTCATGCGTGGTCGCACGCTCAACCACGCCTTCGTGATCCTGGACGAGGCGCAAAACACCACGCCGGAGCAGATGAAGATGTTTTTAACGCGCATCGGCTTTGGCTCCAAGGCCGTGGTCACCGGCGATGTCAGCCAGATCGACCTGCCGCGCTCGCAGCTGTCGGGCCTGATCGACGCCGAACGCGTGCTCAAGCGCGTGCCTGGCATTGCGTTTGCACGCCTGACCAGCGCCGACGTCGTGCGCCACCCGTTGGTGGCGCGCATCGTCGATGCCTACGAAGCCCGCCCTCCCGCCACCGCCCTGTGAAGACCGCCCCATGCCACGTGCCCTGCCACCGCTGACCCTGTCGCTGCAATTCGCCCGGTTTGAGGGGGTGGAGGTGCACCGCGCCGCGCTGCCCCGCCACCAGGTGGTGCGCTGGCTGCGCCACGCGCTGCAGGTGCCTGCCGAGCTGACCGTGCGCATCGTCGACGAGGACGAAGGCCGCTCGCTCAACCGCACCTGGCGCCACAAGGACTACGCCACCAACGTGCTGACGTTCGATTACGAGCGCGCGCCGGTGGTGCTGGCCGACCTGGTGCTGTGCGCCCCGGTGGTGGCGCGCGAAGCGGCGGCGCAGGGCAAAACGTTGGCGCAGCACTACGCCCACCTGCTGGTGCACGGTGCGCTGCACGCCCAGGGCTGGGACCACGAAACCAGCGAGGCCGACGCCGAAGCGATGGAAGCGCGCGAGATCGCCATCCTGGCCGGGCTGGGCTTGCCCAACCCGTACGGCCAGCGCAGCTGTTGAGCCGGTCTCTGGATACGCCGGGGCAAGCGGGGGCCGGGTGGCTCATGGCTCCCTCGCGGGCAGGCCGTAAAGCTCGCGGGCGGCCGCCCGCAAACTCGCTTCGCTCGGACATGCGGGCGGCTAGTCGCCCGCTTCGCTAACGGCCTGCGCCGCTCGTCCGCAAATCGCCGCCCGGCCCCCGCTTGCCCCGGTGTCGTCGGCCTCACCAACGCGTTGGAGGGCCGACGGGCCAAGCCGCGCCGGCTGCGGCCCAGCGCGGCGCGTGCCGCGTCAAAGCAGGTCGCGCGGGTCGTCGAAGTGCGCCTCGACGTCGCCCGGCAGCAGTTGGATCGTGGCGCGCAGCCCCGGCACCGCGCTCATCAGCGCCTGCTCGACGCTGGCGCGCAGCGCCGCCGCGCGGCGCAGGCTCCAGTCGGGCGGCAGGTGCATGTGCACGTCCACGTAGCAGCGCTGCCCGGCCTTGCGCGTGTGCAGGTGATCAAAACGCACGATGGTGCTGCCGCCACGGCGGTGCTCAAAGCCGCGCAGCACCTGCTCGATGGTGGCGCGCACCTCGGGTTCGACCGCCTGGTCCATCAGCCCCTGCCCGGCCCGCCACACCAGGCCCACGCCTTCGCGCACGATGTTGGCCGCCACCGCCAACGCCAGCACCGGGTCGAGCCACTCCCAGCCGGTCAGCGCCACCAGCGCCAGCCCACCGATGACGCCGGCCGAGGTCCACACGTCGGTGAACAGGTGGCGCGCGTCGCCCTCCAGCGCCTGCGAGCGGCGCACCCGCGCCGCGCGCAACATCACCGCGGCCAGCAGCCCGTTGAGCACGGAGCTGGCCACCGACAGCGCCAGCCCCCAGTCGAGCTGCTGCAGCGGCTGCGGGTGCAGCAACCGGTCCACCGCGGTCCAGCCGATGGCCAGCGCCGCCACGACGATCAAAATGCCCTCGAACCCGGCGGAAAAATACTCCGCCTTGTGGTGTCCGTACGGGTGGTCGTCGTCCGGCGGCGCGGCCGCCACCGTCACCATCCACAGGCCGAAGGTGGCGCCGGCCAGGTTGACCAGCGACTCCAGCGCGTCCGACAGCAGCCCCACCGAGCCGGTCAGCCACCACGCCCCGGTCTTGAGCGCGATGGTGGCCAGCGCCGCCACGACCGACGCCGCCAGCAAACGCTGCGGGGTCAGGCGCTGCCACAGACCCGTTGCTGCCATCGTGCCCCCTTCAGGCCAACGTGACGCGGGCGAACTTGCGCTTGCCCACCTGCACCACGTAGGTACCGGCGACCAGCTTGAGCGCGCGGTCGGACACCACCGCACCGTCCACGCGCACGCCCCCGCCGTCGATAAGGCGGTTGGCCTCGCTGGTCGATGGGGCCAGCCCCGCCTGCTTCAGCAGCACCCCGATGCCCAGCGGCGCCCCCTGCAGCGACACCGAGGGGATGTCGTCGGGCACGCCACCGCGCGCGCGCAGGTGAAAGTCCTCCTCGGCGCGCGCCGCCGCCGCCGTGCCGTGAAAGCGCGCGGTGATCTCGCGCGCCAGTTCGAGCTTGGCCTCCTTAGGGTTGCGCCCTTGCGCCACCTGCTGCTTCAGCGCCTCGATCTCGGCCAGCGGCCGCAGCGACAGCAGCGTGTACCAGCGCCACATCAATTCGTCGCTGATCGACAGCACCTTGGCGAACATCGTGTTGGCGTCCTCGGTGATGCCGATGTAGTTGCCCTTGGACTTGGACATCTTTTCGACGCCGTCGAGCCCCTCCAGCAGGGGCATGGTCAGGATGCACTGCGGCTCCTGCCCGTACTCCTGCTGCAGGTGGCGGCCCATCAGCAAGTTGAACTTTTGGTCGGTGCCGCCCAGCTCCAGGTCGGCGCGCAGCGCCACCGAATCGTAGCCCTGCATCAGCGGGTACAAAAATTCGTGGATCGAAATGGGCACCCCGGCCTTGAAGCGCTTGGTGAAATCGTCGCGCTCCATCATGCGCGCCACCGTGTACTTGGCCGCCAACTGGATCATGCCGCGCGCGCCCAGCGCGTCGCTCCACTCGCTGTTGTAGCGGATTTCGGTGCGCGCCGGGTCCAACACCAGGCTGGCCTGCCGGTAGTACGTTTCGGCGTTGGCCTTGATCTGCTCGGGCGTCAGCGGCGGGCGCGTGCTGTTGCGTCCGGACGGGTCGCCGATCAGGCTGGTGAAGTCGCCGATCAAAAAAATCACCTGATGGCCAAGGTCTTGCAACTGGCGCATTTTGTTCAGCACCACCGTGTGGCCCAGGTGGATGTCGGGCGCGGTGGGATCCAGCCCCAGCTTGATGCGCAGCGGCTGCCCCGTGGCTTCGCTGTGGCGCAGCTTGCGCACCCAGTCGGCCACGGGCAACAGCTCTTCGCAGCCGCGCAGCGTCGTGGCCAGCGCGGCGTGCACAGCGTCGGAAGCGCCTTGCAGCGCCTCGGCAGCGGCCGCGTCGGCGGCCAACACTGTTGAAATATCCATGAGGGTTTACCCAGATGACGGCCGGCGGTCCCCGGCTATACTAGCGCGATCGGCCGGCGCCACGCCGCGCCGCGTGGCTGGCCCAACGGCGCCAGCTGCGTGCGCCCGATTGTAGTCGGCCACCTCCCCGTCCCCCCAAGCCGCCGTGGATGCGCGCTCCACCACGCACCCTAGGCCGCTGCGTGGGGGCTGTCACCGCACGCCCCCCGCGACGACGAGACGCTGTGCATGAAAGAAACAATCGAGTTGCTACGCCGCTGGCTGCAACGCCACCCCCGTGCCGGTGTGGCGGCGCTGGCGGTGCTGTTGATGGGCACCGGGGTCACCGCGTTTGGCACCGACTCGCTGGACACCGCGATCGAGCGGTTACCGCAGCAGCAAGTCACCGAGGCGCTGCCGCTGACCCCGGACGTTGCCGCGGCCGCCGAAGCGCCCGCGCCGTTTGTGCTGTACCGCACCGAGCTGACCCGACACGACGACACCCTGGCCACGCTGCTGCAACGCCTGGGCGTGCGCGACAGCGCCGCGGCCGAGTGGCTGCGCCGCGACGCGCGCATCGCGCAACTGTGGCGCGGCCAGGCGGGCAAGCGCGTCAGCGCCGAAGTCGACGACGACGGGCGGCTGCTGCGCCTGAGCGCGCGCTGGCTGCCCAAGACCGACGCCACGCGCTACGAACAGTTGGTCGTGCAGCGGGACGGTGCCGGGTTTGTCGTGCACCAAGATAGCCTGGCACCACAGGCCACCGTGCGGCTGGCCAGCGGCGTCATCCGCAGCTCGCTGTTTGCCGCCGCCGACGCGGCCGGTCTGCCCGACAGTGTCGCCAGCCAATTGGCTGATTTGCTGGGCGGCGAGATCGACTTTCGCCGTGACCTGCGCGCGGGCGACCGCTTCGAGGTGGTTTACGAGGCCCTGGAAGCCGACGGCGAGGTGCTGCGCTACGGCCGGCTGCTGGCAGCGCGCTTCGTCAACGCCGGGCGCGAACATGGCTTGGTGTGGTTCGAGCCGCCCTCGGGTGGGCGCGGGGCTTACTACAACTTCCGCGGCGAAAGCCTGGCACGCGCGTTTTTGCCCTCGCCGCTGGCGTTCACGCGTGTCAGCTCCGGCTATGGCATGCGCTTTCACCCGGTGTACGGTGACCGCCGCGCCCATATGGGCGTGGACTACGCCGCCCCCACCGGCACGCCGGTGCGCAGCGTGGCCGACGCGGTGGTGGCGTTCGCTGGCTGGCAGCGCGGCTACGGCAACGTCGTCATCCTGCAGCACAAAAACAACCGCAAGACGCTGTACGCACACCTGAGCCGCATCGACGTGCGTAAGGGTCAGCGCGTCGAGCAAGGGCAAACGGTCGGCGCCGTCGGTGCCACCGGCACCGCCACCGGCGCGCACCTGCACTTCGAGTACATGGTCGGCGGCCAGCACCGCGACCCACTGACCATCGCGCGCGACAACCCCAGCGGTGAGCCGCTCGAAGCGCGTCACCGCCCAGCGTTCCAGCAAACCGCCAGCGCGATGCAAAGCAAGCTCGACGCGGCGCGCTGGATCGTGCAAGCCAGCGCCGAATGAGTGCCGCGCCGCTGCGGTGCATCGGGTTGATGTCCGGCACCTCGCTGGACGGGGTGGACGGTGTCATCGTCGCGTGGGACGCCCAGGAGGGCGGCTCGGCAGGGCGCGTCGTCGCGCACGTGCATCAACCGATGCCCGAGGCGCTGCGCGCGGCGCTGCTGGCGCTGCAAACCCCGGGGCCCAACGAGCTGCACCGCGCGCAGCAAGCGGGCGTGGCGCTGGCCGAGGTGTACGCCGGGGTCGTGCATGCCCTGCTGGCCCGCAGCGCGCTGCCGGCGTCGGCCATCGCCGCCATCGGCGCACACGGCCAAACGGTACGCCACCTGCCGCCAGGTCACCCAGCGCTGGGCACCGACGAGGCCCCGTACACGCTGCAACTGCTGGCGCCGGCCTGGTTGGCCGAGCGCACCGGTATCGCGGTGGTGACCGATCTGCGCAGCCGCGACATCGCCGCGGGTGGCCAAGGCGCGCCGCTGGTGCCTGCGTTTCACCGCGCGGCCTTTGGCACGCCGGGGCAGGCGGTGGCGGTGGTCAACATCGGCGGCATCGCCAACGCCACGCTGCTGCGCGCCAACGGCACGGTAACCGGCTTCGACACCGGTCCCGGCAACGTGTTGCTGGATGGCTGGTGCCAACGCCACACGGGCCAACCCTACGACGCCGACGGTGCCTGGGGCCGCCAGGGCCACCCCGACGCGGCGCTGCTGCAAGCGCTGCTGGCCGACCCCTGGCTGGCACGCCGCGGCCCGCGCAGCACCGGGCGCGACCGCTACCACCTGGACTGGCTGGACACCGTGTTGCGCCAACACCCCGGCCTGCGCCCCGCGGATGTGCAGGCCACGCTGGCGGCGTTCACGGTGGGAACGGTGGTTCAGGCGCTGATGCACGCCGACTGGGGCCCCGACGGCCCCGGCAGCCTGCAGCGGGTGCTGGTGTGCGGCGGTGGTGCGCGCAACCGGCAGCTGATGAACGGCTTGTCCGAGCGGCTGTCGCCCGTGCCGGTGGAACCCACCGACCTGCACGGCTGGCCGGCCGAGCAGGTCGAAGCGGCGGCGTTCGCGTGGTTGGCGGCCCAGCACCTGCGCGGCGCCGCCGGCAATGTGCCCGAGGTCACGGGCGCCGCCGGCCCACGGGTGTTGGGCGCGCTGTACCCCGCCTGAGCTGGCTCAGCCGGCGCTGAAGCTGGAGCCGCAACCGCAGGTGGTCACCGCGTTGGGATTGCGGATGACGAACTGCGCGCCTTGCAGATCTTCCTTGTAGTCGATTTCGGCGCCCATCAGGTACTGCAGGCTCATCGCGTCGATCAACAGGGTGACGCCCCCACGCTGCATTTGCGTGTCGTCCTCGTTGACGGTTTCGTCGAACGTGAAGCCGTACTGGAACCCCGAGCAGCCACCGCCCTGCACGAACACGCGCAGCTTCAGGTCGGGGTTGCCCTCTTCGGCGATCAGCTCGGCCACCTTGGCCGCCGCCGCGTCGGTGAACACCAGCGGTGCGGGCATCTCTTGGGTGGTGTCGGGGGTGGCGGCATCGGCAACGGCGCTCATGGCAGTCCTCTCGAAAATGGGTTGGGTGCAAGCTTAGCGCATCCGGGCGCGCCAGGGGGCGCACCCGGGGCGCCAAACCCCTACTGCGCGCAGTGGTTTGTGCCGCCGCTGGCGGCCCCAACCCGGCAACAAAAACGCCTGCCTCCCCGAGCGCGGGACCGGCAGGCGGTGGCGGGTCGCTGCGGCCCGGGCACGCGGCGGGGACTGCCCGCGCCACGCGCACCCAGGGCCTGGCGCCGGATCAGCGCTTGCTGAACTGCTTGGCGCGGCGGGCCTTGCGCAGACCCACTTTCTTGCGCTCGACTTCACGCGCGTCGCGCGTGACGTAGCCCGCGGCGCTCAGTTGCGGCTTGAGGCTGGGGTCGTAGTCGATCAGCGCACGCGTGATGCCGTGGCGCACCGCACCCGCTTGCCCCGACTCGCCGCCGCCGTGGACGTTGACCATGATGTCGAACGTCTCTTCATGACCCGTCAGCACCAGCGGCTGGCGCGCGATCATGATGGAGGTCTCGCGACCGAAATACTCGCGGATGTCACGACCGTTGATCGTGATCTTGCCCGAGCCCTTTTTGAGGAACACGCGGGCGACGCTGGTCTTGCGCCGGCCGGTGCCGTTGTTCCATTCACCGATCATGCTGCCGCTCCTTTAGATTTCCAGCACCTTGGGTTGCTGGGCACCATGCGGATGCTCCGGGCCGGCGTAGACCTTGAGCTTTTTGATCATGGCGTAGCCCAGCGGCCCCTTGGGCAGCATGCCCTTGACGGCCTTTTCCAGCGCGCGGCCCGGGTGCTTGGCCTGCATGTCGCGGAAATTGATCGAGCGAATGCCACCGGGGTAGCCGGTGTGGCGGTAGTAGATCTTGTCCTGGGCCTTGTTGCCCGTGACGCGGATCTTGTCGGCGTTGACGACGATGATGAAGTCGCCCGTGTCGACGTGAGGGGTGTAGATGGCCTTGTGCTTGCCGCGCAGTCGGCGTGCCACTTCGCTGGCGACACGTCCGAGCACCTTGTCGGTGGCGTCAATCACAAACCACTCATGCACCACCTCAGCGGGCTTGGCGCTGAAGGTCTTGGTCATGGTTTGGGTTCCTGTGGTTTGGCCGGCTCTTTTCCACGGTCGGAGCCGCTTCTGCTGGCGGCCTCTGAGGTGGTGTTGCTGCTTCGCCGCGGAGCCTGGCGTGGCGCTGCGAAACAGGGCATTATAGCCCATAGACGACAGCGCGCCAGCGCCACGCCGGCTGCGCGGACGCCTCGGCTACGATAGCGCACGATGTTCAGTTACCGACACGCCTTCCACGCGGGCAACCACGCCGATGTGCTCAAGCACCTGGCGCTGCTGGCCGCCCTGCAGCACCTGCAGCACAAGGACACCGGCCTGTGGCTGGTGGACACGCACGCCGGCGCCGGCCAGTACCGGCTCGACCACGACGCCGCGCAAACCTCGGGCGAGGCCGCAGCCGGCATCGGCGCGCTGTGGCGCCACGCCCAGGGGCAGGCCGACACCCCACCACCGGTGCGCGCCTACCTGGAGGCCGTGGCCGCGTGCAACCCCGACGGCGCGCTGCGCCACTACCCCGGCTCGCCAGCGCTGCTGGCGCAACGGCTGCGGCCCCAAGACCGGCTGGCCCTGTTCGAGTGGCACCCCACCGACGGGCGGCTGCTGGACCGCCAGGTACGCGCCTGGAGCGAGCAATGGCCGCACGCCCGCATCACGCTGCGGCGCGACGATGGCCTGCGCGGCCTGCGCGCGCTGCTGCCACCGCCCACGCGCCGCGCGCTGGTGCTGATCGACCCCAGCTACGAGCTCAAGACCGACTACGCCGCCGTCGTGGCCACCGTAGGCGAGGCGTTGCACCGCTTCGCCCAAGGGTGCTACCTGGTGTGGTACCCGCTGATCGGGCGCGAGCAGGCGCACGCGCTGCCCAAGCGGCTGCGCGCACTGGCGCAGCACCATGGCCGCACCTGGTTGCAGGCCGAGCTCAACGTCGGCACGCGCCCCGACCCGCAGCGCAAGGCCGCCGCCGCACGCGGGCGCGTCACCACGGGGCTGCGCGCCAGTGGCATGCTGATCATCAACCCACCCTACACGCTGGCCGAGCGGTTACGCACCGCGCTGCCCTGGGTGCTGAACGCGCTGCGCCAAGGCCCTGGCGCCGCGTGGCGGGTGGACGGCGGCGAGCCCCCGCGCGCCTAAGACGCCTGGCCCCCTGCGTCCCCGCCCCGGCGGCTCAACCCGTGGGGGCTACGCCCGGCCCAAGCGGCTGCGTCCGCTCACGCGGCCGCCAGCGCCTGCTCCAAATCGGCTTTGAGGTCGTCGATGTGCTCGATGCCGACGCACAGGCGCACGGTGTCTTCGGTGACGCCGGCCTTGGCCAGCTCCTCGGCCGACAGTTGCCGGTGCGTGGTGCTGGCCGGGTGGGTGGCCAGCGAGCGCACGTCGCCGATGTTGACCAGCCGCGTAAACAGTTGCAACGCGTCCAAAAAGCGCTCGCCGGCCGCGCGCCCGCCTTCGATGCCAAAGGTCAGCAGCCCCGACGCGCGCCCGCCCAGGTAGCGCTGCGCCAGCGCGTGGTAGGGGTCGTCGGGCAGGCCGGCGTAGCGCACCCAGCGCACCTTGGGGTGCGCGCGCAAAAACCGCGCCACCGCCAGCGTGTTGTCGCAGATACGGTCCATGCGCAGCGGCAGCGTCTCGATGCCCTGCAGGATCAAAAAGGCATTGAACGGCGAGATCGCCGCGCCCATGTTGCGCAGCGGCACCACGCGCGCGCGACCGATGTAGGCCGCCGGCCCCAGCGCCTCGGTGTAGACCACGCCGTGGTAGCTGACGTCCGGCTCGTTGAGGCGCTTGAAGCGCGCTTTATGCTCGGCCCACGGGAACTTGCCCGAATCGACGATCGCACCGCCCACGCTGGTGCCGTGGCCGCCCAGGTATTTGGTGAGCGAATGCACGACGATGTCGGCGCCGTGCTCAAACGGGCGGCACAGGTAGGGGCTGGGCACGGTGTTGTCGACGATCAGCGGCACGCCGTGGCGGTGCGCGATGGCCGCCAGTGCCGCCAGGTCGGTGACGTTGCCACGCGGGTTGCCCATGGATTCGCAGTAAATGGCCTTGGTGCGCGCGTCGATCAGCGGCTCGAACGTGTCGGGGCGGTCGCTGTCGGCAAAGCGCACGTCGATGCCGTACTGCGGCAGCGTGTGCGCAAACAGGTTGTAGGTGCCGCCGTACAAGGCGCTGGCCGACACGATGTTGTCGCCCGCTTCGGCGATGGTCTGGATGGCGTAGGTGATGGCCGCCTGCCCCGAGGCCAGCGCGAGCGCGCCGACGCCACCTTCCAGCGCCGCCAGGCGCGCCTCCAGCACCGCCTGCGTCGGGTTCATGATGCGGGTGTAGATGTTGCCCGGCACCTTGAGGTCGAACAGGTCGGCGCCGTGCTGCGCGCTGTCGAAGGCGTAGGCCACCGTTTGGTAGATCGGCGGCACGACGGCCTTGGTGGTCGGGTCGGGTTGGTAGCCGGCGTGCACGGCCTGGGTTTCGAATCGCATGGAAGGTTCTCCTCGGCAAACCACGGGGATCAGGGATGGCCTCGGCAACGATAGCGCAGCGTGGCCGACGTTGTCCACGAATTTCGGCTCATGTCCTTATACGCCCAAGCGTATAAACACCCACTCACGCTGGCGCCAGGCCCAAGCGGTCCAGGATCGCCAGCGTCGGCTCAGCCTGGTTCATCGTGTAAAAGTGCAGCGCCGGCGCGCCGGCGCGCAGCAACCGGTCGCACAGCGCGCTGACCACGTCCAGGCCAAACGCGCGGATCGAGGCCGTGTCGTCGCCGTAGCCCTGTAGCCGCAGCCGGATCCAGCGCGGGATTTCGGCGCCGCAGGCATCGGAAAACCGCATCAACTGCGTGGCGTTGGTGATGGGCATGATGCCCGGCACGATCGGCACCGTCACACCGGCGGCGCGCGCTTCGTCGACGAAGCGCAGGTAGGCGTCGGCGTTGAAAAAATACTGCGTGATGGCGCCGTCGGCCCCAGCGGCGACCTTGGCCGCAAACGCCTGCAGGTCGGCTTGCGGGGAGCGCGCCTGCGGGTGCATTTCGGGGTAGGCGGCCACCTCGATGTGGAAGGCAGCACCGAACTCGGCGCGGATGAACGCCACCAGGTCGCGCGCGTAGGTGAATTCCCCCCCCAGGCCGTAGCCGCTGGGCAGGTCGCCGCGCAGCGCCACCAGGCGGCGCACGCCCAGGCGCTGCAGCTCGGCCAGTTGCGCGCGCACGCGCTGGCGCGTCGCGCCAATGCACGAAAAGTGCGCCGCGGCGTCCACGCCTTCGGCCAGGATCTCGGCCACCGTGGTGAACGTCCCCTCCTGCGTCGAGCCGCCGGCGCCGTAGGTGACCGAGCAAAACTGCGGCCGCGCCGCGTACAGCCGCTGCCGCGCGGCGCGCAACTTGGCCGCCCCCTCGGGCGTCTTGGGCGGGAAAAACTCAAAACTCAACGGGCAAGCCATGCCAAAAACTCCCGGTTGCCATCGCCACCGGCGATGGGGCTGTCAAAGTAGTCGCGCAGCCGCAAGCCCAGCACCGCGGCGGCCGCTTCAATGCGCTGGCGCACCCGCGCCCAGGCCGCCGGGTCGCGCACCACGCCGCCCTTGCCGATGTCGCCCGGCTGCAGCTCGAACTGCGGCTTGACCAGCATCAGCATCGAGCCGCCCGGTGCCAGCAGCGGCACCAGCGCCGGCCACACCAGCGTCTGCGAGATGAACGAGAGGTCCCCGACGATGAGATCAAACGGTGGCGCCGCCGCTGCGCCCGCGCGCGCGTGCAGCAGCGTGGGGGTGAGCTCGCGCGCGTTGCAACCCTCGATGGCGATGACGCGCGCGTCGGCGTGCAGCCGCGGGTGCAACTGGCCGTGACCGACCTCCACCCCGACCACGCACGCAGCGCCGGCCTGCAGCAGACAGTCGGTGAACCCGCCGGTGCTTTGGCCCACGTCCAGGCAGCGTCGGCCCGCCACCGCCACGCCGGTGCGCTGCAGCGCGGCGGCCAGCTTGAGCCCCGCACGCGACACGTAGCGCACCTCGGCGTCGTCGGCCACGCGCAGCTCGGCGTGCGCAGGCAGCGCCTCGCCGGCTTTGCGCACAGGCTGCCAGACCGCCGCGGCGTGGGGCCGCCACTGCACCGCGCCGGCGTCGATGAGCCGCTGCGCCGCCGAGCGCGACGCCACCAGGCCGCGCTGCACGAGCTGCTGGTCTGCCCGCATCGCGCCCGCGCCGGCCCTCAGTAGCGGTAGGTGTCGGGCTTGTACGGCCCCTCTTTGGGCACGCCGATGTAAGCGGCCTGCTCGTCGGTCAGCTCGGTCAGCATGGCACCGAGTTTTTTCAGCTGCAGCCGCGCCACTTTTTCGTCCAGGTGCTTGGGCAGCACATAGACCTTGCCCTTTTCGTAGTAGTCGCGGTGGGTGAACAGCTCGATTTGCGCGATGGTCTGGTTGGCAAACGAGCTGCTCATCACGTAGCTCGGGTGGCCGGTGGCACACCCCAGGTTGACCAGCCGCCCCTTGGCCAGCAGGATGATGCGTTTGCCGTCGGGGAAGATCACGTGGTCCACCTGCGGTTTGATCTCCTCCCACGTGCACTTGGCCTCCAGCGCCGCGACGTCGATCTCGTTGTCGAAGTGGCCGATGTTGCACACGATGGCCTGGTCTTTCATGCGGGCCATGTGTTCGTAGGTGATGACGTGCTTGTTGCCCGTGGCGGTGACAAAGATGTCGGCCTTGTCGGCGGCGTAGTCCATCGTGACGACCTTGTAGCCTTCCATCGCCGCCTGCAGCGCGCAGATGGGGTCGATCTCGGTCACCCACACCTGGGCCGACAGCGCCCGCAGCGCCTGCGCGCTGCCCTTGCCGACATCCCCGTAGCCGCACACGACGGCGATCTTGCCGGCGACCATCACGTCGGTGGCGCGCTTGATGCCGTCCACCAGCGACTCACGGCAGCCGTACAGGTTGTCGAACTTGCTCTTGGTGACGCTGTCGTTGACGTTGATGGCGCGAAACATCAGCTCGCCGCGCGCGGCCATCTGCTGCAGCCGCTTGACGCCGGTGGTGGTTTCCTCGGTCACGCCGATGATGCGCGCGGCCTTGCGGCTGTACCAGGTCGGATCCTGCGCCAGGCGCTGGCGGATGGCCGCAAACAGCACGCGCTCTTCTTCGCTGGTGGGGTGGTCCAACACCGACGCATCGCGCTCGGCCCGGCAACCCAGGTGCATCAGCAGCGTGGCGTCACCGCCGTCGTCCAGGATCATGTTGGGGCCTTCGTCGGGCGCGCCGGCAGGGCCAAACTCAAAAATGCGGTGCGTGTAGTCCCAGTACTGCTGCAGCGTTTCGCCCTTGAAGGCAAACACCGGCGTGCCGGCGGCGGCGATGGCCGCGGCGGCGTGGTCCTGGGTGGAAAAGATGTTGCACGAGGCCCAGCGCACCTGCGCGCCCAGCGCCTGCAGCGTCTCGATCAACACCGCGGTCTGGATCGTCATGTGCAGGCTGCCGGCGATGCGCGCGCCCTTGAGCGGCTGGCTGGCGGCATACTCCTCGCGGATCGCCATCAGCCCCGGCATTTCGGTTTCGGCGATGCGGATTTCCTTGCGGCCCCAGTCGGCCAGGCCGAGGTCGGCCACCACGCAGTCGGTGGGCAGCGGGGTGTTCAGCGGTGCGTTCATGCGGCGACTCCTTCGCGTCGAGGGCCACCGGTGCGTGGGCGCGGGGATCAAGCTCACACCACGCGCCGGTGGGGTGAGCGTCGTTGGCAACAAAACCGCCGCCCCGGCGGGTGGGCGCGGTCGGTCGTCCGTCGAGCCTCGCGCCGCCGGCTTGGCGGAACCGGCCACGGCGGCGCTGCAACGCTCCTCGCGGAACGACGTGCATTATATTAGGGCGGGCCGGGCGCGCACGCTTTCTATAATCGGGCATGCGCCATCCGGCGCTGTCACGCCCCCTTTGGACCCACGCACCATCTTGGACACCGTCGCCCCCGCCCCCACCGCCACACCGGCGTTGCAGCTGGTGGCCGCCGACATGCAGGCGGTGGACACCGTCATTCAGCAACGGCTGGGCAGCGACGTACCACTGGTAGGGCAAGTGGCGCACTACATCATCGGGGCAGGCGGCAAGCGGGTGCGCCCCGCGTTGTTGCTGCTGATGTGCGCGGCGCTGGGCTGCGCCGACCCGCGGCGCCACACGCTGGCGGCGGTGGTGGAGTTCATCCATACCGCCACGCTGCTGCACGACGACGTGGTGGACGAATCGACGCTGCGGCGCGGCCGCGATACCGCCAACCAGGTGTTCGGCAACGCCGCCAGCGTGCTGGTGGGCGACTTTCTGTACTCGCGCGCGTTCCAGATGATGGTGGACTGCGGCGACATGCGCATCATGCGCGTGCTGGCCGACGCCACCAACGTCATCGCCGAAGGCGAGGTGCTGCAGTTGATGAACATGCACGACGCGCACCTGGACGAGGCCGCGTACCTGCGCGTCATCCGGGCCAAAACGGCCAAGCTGTTCGAGGCCAGCACCCGCATCGCAGCCCTGTTGGCCAACGTCGACGCCGCCACCGAGGCCGCCTGCGCCGAGTACGGCCAAGCGCTGGGGGCGGCGTTTCAAATCGTCGACGACGTGCTGGACTACGAGGGCGACGCCGCCGAGCTGGGCAAAAACCTGGGCGACGATCTGCGCGAGGGCAAGGTGACGCTGCCGATCATCTGCACGCTGCGGCGCTGCAGCGCCGACGAGACCACGCTGATTCGGCAGGCCATCGAAACCGGTGGCAGCCAGCAGCTGAGCGAGATTTTGCGCATCGTGCGCGCCAGCGGCGGGCTCGACGAAGCGCGCGCCTGGGCCGCGCGCGAGGCCGAGCGCGCCATCGCCGCCGCCCATGCCTTGCCCGCCGGCGGCGCGCCCGAGCGCGAGCGGCACCAAAAAGCTCTGGTACAATTAGCGGCTCAGCTGCTGATGCGCCGCGCATAATGCGCATCGCACCGCCAGCGGTCGGCCTCGGGGTGTAGCTTAGCCTGGTAGAGCGCTACGTTCGGGACGTAGAGGCCGGAGGTTCGAATCCTCTCACCCCGACCATCCATCGTTGCCCAAGCCCCCTCGCACGGGGCTTTTTTGTTGGGCTGCCTCACAGGCGTGCGAGCAAGCGGTCGGGGTTGACGTGCACCTTCACTTGCTGCGGCGCAACGCTGCCACGCACCGCCCAAGCGGGCTGTTCGGTGTCGCGCAGCGGCGGCTCGCCACGCGGCAGGCCATCGCGGCCCACCAGCGCGAACACCAGGGGGGCGTTGGCACGGCGCCCCCGGCGGGCCACCACCCCAAGCTCGCCGCTGGCCAGCTCGACATAACTGCCCGGCACGTACAAGCCCACCGTTTTGACCAACGCCGTGCCCAACGGCGTGGGCACGCCGCTGGCGTCCAGCGCCACGTCGCGGGCCGCGCGCGGCGGCGGCAAGCCGGGGCGATGCAGGCGTGGGCTCAGTCGCGCCGCGTAGACATCCACCAGGCGCAGCAGCTGCGCCGGCTCGGCGACCTCGGTCACGCCATGCGGGTAGCCGCCGCCGCCGCTGACCTCGTGATGGTCACGCACCAGGGCCAGCCACAGCGCGTCGCTGACGCCCAGGCGTCGCAGCAGCCCCTCCCCACGCTCGGGGTGGGCCAGCACCGCGTGGCGCTGGTCGGGGTTGAGCGGGGCCTCCTGCCGAGCCAGGTCGTCGTGCAGGCGCGCCATGCCGACGTTCATCGACAACGCCGCGCGGCGCAGGCTTTCCAGCGTCGCGTCGGGCCAGCGCAGCGTGCGTGCGGTCAACTCGGCCACCACGGCGCAGGTCAGCGCATGGCTGGCGCTGTAGCCCAGCTCGGGGTTCAGCAGCATCTGCACCAACACGAACAGCACGTCGTCAGCGCCGTGCTGGCGCAGCAGCGCCTGCAGGCGCTGGTCCACACGCACGAAGCGCCCGCCCCAATCCTGCAACCGATCCCCCTGATGCAGCAGCAGCGTCAGCGCCGCGTGCAGGTCGGCCAGCGCCTCGGTCAGGGGGCGCTGGTCCTCGTCGATCGCGGCCGGGGGGTCGAACGCCATCGGCCGCGCCACGCCGGCGATGGTTTGCAGCGGCTGGTTGCTGCGCAGCGCGCGGTCCAGCGCCGCCGTGTAGTGAAAGCGCCAAACCTCGTGGTCTTCGCGCCGGATCATAGGCGCGTGCATGCGCAGCCACTCGCGGTGGTGTTCGTCGCGGATCACCGCCCCCTTGCGCAGCAGCAGCTGGCCGCGCGCGTCCCACACGGGGACGGGCAGCGGCTCACCCAGGGTGATCTCGTCGATCGGCAGTGGCACGTACATGATGGCAAGCGTTCCCAGGCGCGACTGTAGCGCAGCGCCGCACGGCGCAAAGCGCGCATCATCGTCGCAAAACCGCGATTCATGGCGATAATGCCCCCACCATGCCGTTCGATGGAAACTTCGTCCGATGACCGACCCCGCGCTGCCCGTGATCGCCGTCGACGAGCTGCGCGTCGGCCACTATGTGCTGCTCGACCTCGGGTGGATGGACCACCCGTTCGCGCGCAACAACTTCCGCATCGAATCGACGCGCCAGATCGAAACCATCCGTGCCCTGGGCCTGACGCGGGTGCGCATCGACCCGGCCCGCAGCGACCCCGAAAGCGACCCCGAACCGCCGTCCGCCCAGCCCGGCGCGGACACGCCGGACGCCGCCACCGCGGGGCGCGGCGCCGACCCGCGCCGCGCGGCCCTGGCTGCGCAGCGGCGCGCGCTGCAGCAGTGCGAACGCCGCTACCACGACGGGGCGCGCCGCTACAAAGCCTTGGTGGAGGACGTGGAGCGCGCGCCCGAGGCCGCCGGCGCCCAGGCCCGCGCCCTGGTGGGCGAACTGGTCGGCGACATCGGCGGCCACGCCGAATCGGCGATCCGGCTGCTGGGCGACATCCAGGGTGACCGTGGCGCCCAGCACGCGATGAACGTGACGGTGTTGGCGCTGCTGCTGGGGCGCGCGCTGGGCTTCGAGGCGCCGGCGCTGCAGGCGTTGGGGCAGGCGGCGCTGCTGCACGACATCGGCAAGCTGCGGCTGCCGGAGGTCGTGCGGCACAAGGACGACGCGTTCACGCCGGCGCAGCTCAAGGCCTACCAATCCCACCCGGACGAAGGGGCCGCGCTGGTGCGCGCCATGGGGCTGGACTAGGGCCTGTTAACACTACGTGCTAACATACTGCGCATGGAACTTACGCCTGCGCAATTCGCGCGTATCGAGGATTGCCTGCCGCGGCAGCGGGGCAATGTGTCGCTGGACAACCTTCAAGTGCTCA
>NZ_VJNA01000029.1 GCF_007556585.1 Tepidimonas aquatica
GCTGCCGCGGCTGCTGGGGGCCAGCGGTAACTTCGAAATCATCATCTTTGGCCTGCTGATGATGGTGGTGCTGCAGCGCTACGCCGACGGGCTGTGGCCCACGCTGGCGGGCTGGGCACGGCGGCTGTTGGCGCACGGCTGGCCGGTGCGGCGGCTGTTGTGGCTGGGCTATGGCGCCATGGCGGTGGGGGCGCTGGGTACGTTCACCGCCCCGGCGCCGGTGGCCTATGCGGCGGTGCTGGCGTTTTCCGCGTTGGGGGGCTTGGTGCCGGGCACGTTGTTCCCGCTGGCGGTGCGGCTGGCGCCCAGCGCGGCGACCGTATCCACCACCGTGGGCTGGGTGCAGCAGTTGTCGTCGCTGGGGCAGTTTGTCGGCCCACCGCTGGTGGCATGGTGGGCCGCCCGCGTGGGCGGGTGGCAGTGGTCGTGGCTGTTCAACGCCGCGTGCTGCGCGCTGGGTGGCGGCTTGGCCGTGGCGCTGCACGCGCGCTGGCAACGCGCGCAGCCGGCGCCACAGCGCGGGGGGTAGGGGCACGATGGCTCGCTTACCCCGCCTGCGCGCCGCTGGCCACCTGCACCTGGTGGTGTGGCGGGGCCACAACGGCCAGCCGGTGGTGGCCGACGACACCGACGCCCACCGGCTGCTGGATGCGGTGGCCGAGCTGGCCGCGCGCGAGGGCGTGGCCTGGCACGGCTTTGCGCTGTTGCCCAACGAGGTATGGCTGCTGCTGACCCCCGCCACCGACGGCGCGCTGGGGCGGCTGATGCAAGGGGTGGGGCGGCGCTACGTTCGGCTCTACAACGACCGCCACGGGCGCCGCGGCACGCTGTGGGAGGGGCGCTACCGTGCGGCGGTGCTGGCGCCGGCGTGGGCGCTGCCGGCGCTGGTGCTGCTGGACACGCTGCCGCTGCAGCGGGGGCTGTGTGCCCAGCCCGACCACTACCGATGGAGCAGCTACCGCCACTACGCGGGGGAGCAGGCCTGGCGCGGGCTGCAGCCACCGGTGGCGTGGTGGACGCTGGGCGACACGCCCTTTGCGCGCGAGGCCGCCTACCGCCAGCGCGTGGCGCAGGGTTTGACGGCGACGCAACGCGACGCGCTGCGCCGTGCGGCGCTGCACGGCTGGCCGTTGGGCGACGATGCGTTTTTGGCGGCGTTGCAAACCGCCAGCGGACGGCGTGTGCAGCCAGCCCGCCCCGGGCGCCCGCGTAAAAGCCCAGCGCGCAACGACTCTG
This sequence comes from Tepidimonas aquatica, assembly GCF_007556585.1. Lineage (GTDB taxonomy): Bacteria > Pseudomonadota > Gammaproteobacteria > Burkholderiales > Burkholderiaceae_C > Tepidimonas > Tepidimonas aquatica. The sequence goes on from NZ_VJNA01000029.1 coordinate 1,237, forward strand.
TCCCCAAATAAATGGATCAATTCCGCCAAGTTCCATAATCGTACTCCGACCCCAAATATTTTGGTTGCCGACACGCAACGGCTCCGCTATGCTTAGGGTATTCCCTCTTGTCACGAGCCAGGAGCATCAGCGTGAGCAACCACCAGCCCCCCGCCGAGCAGCGCGGCCTGTACGACGCTGCCTATGAACACGACGCCTGCGGCGTCGGCTTCGTGGCCCACATCAAGGGCCGCAAGAGCCACGACATCGTCACCCAGGCGCTCAAGATCCTGGAAAACCTCGACCACCGCGGGGCGGTGGGGGCCGACCCGCTGATGGGCGACGGCGCCGGCATCCTGATCCAAATCCCGGACCAGCTGTACCGCGAGGAAATGGCCAAGCAGGGCGTGACGCTGCCGCCGCCGGGCGAGTACGGCGTCGGCATGATCTTTTTGCCCAAGGAGCACGCCAGCCGCTTGGCCTGCGAGCAGGAGCTGGAGCGCGCCATCAAGGCCGAAGGGCAGGTGTTGCTGGGCTGGCGCGACGTGCCGGTCAACAAGGCCATGCCGATGTCGCCCGCGGTGCGCAAGACCGAGCCGGTGATCCGCCAGGTCTTCATCGGCCGCGGCAGCGACGTCATCGTGCAAGACGCGCTGGAGCGCAAGCTGTATGTGATCCGCAAGACCGCCAGCGCCGCCATCCAACGGCTGCAACTGACGCACAGCAAAGAGTATTACGTGCCCAGCATGAGCAGCCGCACGGTGGTGTACAAGGGGCTGCTGCTGGCCAACCAGGTGGGCGAGTACTACCTGGACTTGCAAGACCCGCGCTGCGTGTCGGCGCTGGGGCTGGTGCACCAGCGCTTTTCCACCAACACCTTCCCCGAGTGGCCGCTGGCGCACCCGTACCGCTACATCGCCCACAACGGCGAGATCAACACCGTCAAGGGCAACTACAACTGGATGCGCGCGCGCGAAGGCGTGATGAGCTCGCCGGTGCTGGGGCCGGACCTCAAAAAGCTGTACCCGATCAGCTTCGCGGGCCAGTCGGACACGGCCACGTTCGACAACTGCCTGGAGCTGCTGGCGATGGCCGGCTACCCGTTGGCGCACGCGATCATGATGATGATCCCCGAGCCGTGGGAGCAGCACACGCTGATGGACGAGCGCCGCCGCGCGTTTTACGAATACCACGCGGCGATGCTGGAGCCGTGGGACGGCCCGGCCTCGATCGTCTTCACCGACGGGCGCCAAATCGGGGCGACGCTGGACCGCAATGGCCTGCGGCCGTCGCGCTACTGCATCACCGATGACGACATGGTCATCATGGCCTCCGAGTCCGGTGTGCTGCCGGTGCCGGAGAGCAAGATCGTGCGCAAGTGGCGCTTGCAGCCGGGCAAGATGTTCCTGATCGACCTGGAGCAGGGGCGCATGATCGACGACGAGGAGATCAAGGCGCAGCTGTCCAACGCCAAGCCGTACAAGCAGTGGATCGAAAACCTGCGCATCCGGCTCGACGACGTCGAGCGCCCCGTGGCGGGTGACGACGAAGCCAGCGTCAAGGCGGTGGCCGACGAGTCGGCGCAGGCCGCGGTGGACACCGACCAGCAGTTGCTGGACCTGCAGCAGGCCTTTGGCTACACGCAGGAGGACATCAAATTCCTGATGGCGCCGATGGCGCAAAACGGCGAAGAGGGCGTGGGCTCGATGGGCAACGACAGCCCACTGCCGGTGCTGTCCGACCGCCCCAAGCCGCTGTACAACTACTTCAAGCAGTTGTTCGCGCAGGTCACCAACCCGCCGATCGACCCGATCCGCGAAGCGATCGTGATGTCGCTGGTGTCGTTCATCGGGCCCAAACCCAACCTGCTCGACATCAACCAGGTCAACCCGCCGATGCGGCTGGAGGTCAGCCAGCCGGTGCTGAACGAGGCCGACATGGCCAAGCTGCGCGACATCGAGCGGCGCACCGGTGGCAAGTTCCGCAGCGCCACGCTGGACATCACCTACCCCGTGGCCTGGGGCAAAGAAGGGGTGGAGGCCAAGCTGGCGTCGCTGTGCGCCGAGGCGGTGGACGCCATCCGCAGCGGCCGCAACATCCTGATCCTGAGCGACCACGGCGTCAACCGTGAGCGCGTGGCCATCCCGGCGCTGCTGGCGCTGTCGGCCGTGCACCAGCACCTGATCCGCGAAGGGCTGCGCACCGCCACCGGCTTGGTGGTGGAAACCGGCAGCGCGCGCGAGGTGCACCACTTCGCAGTGCTGGCCGGCTACGGCGCCGAGGCCGTGCACCCGTACCTGGCGCTGCAGACGATCCGCACCATCCACAAGGATTTGCCCGGCGAGCTCAGCGCCGACAAGGCCGTGGCCAACTACATCAAGGCGGTCGGCAAGGGCCTGTCGAAGATCATGTCGAAGATGGGTGTGTCCACCTACATGAGCTACTGCGGCGCGCAGCTGTTCGAGGCGGTGGGCATCAACAGCGCCACGATCGACAAGTACTTCACCGGCACGCCCAGCCGCGTCGAAGGCATCGGCGTGTTCGAAATCGCCGAGGAAGCCATCCGCTGGCACCAGCGCGCCTACAGCGACGACCCGCTGCTGCGCGAGATGCTCGACGTCGGCGGCGAGTACGCCTGGCGCGCCCGTGGCGAGGAGCACATGTGGACGCCGGATGCCATCGCCAAGCTGCAACACGCCACGCGCGCCGGCAACTACGCCACCTACAAGGAGTACGCGCAGATCATCAACGACCAGTCGCGCCGCCACATGACGCTGCGTGGGTTGTTCGAGTTCAAGGTCGATCCGGCCAAGGCGATCCCGATCGAGGAGGTCGAACCGGCCAGCGAAATCGTCAAGCGCTTTGCCACCGGTGCGATGTCACTGGGGTCGATCTCGACCGAAGCGCACACCACGCTGGCCATTGCGATGAACCGCATCGGCGGCAAGAGCAACACCGGCGAAGGCGGCGAAGACCCGGCGCGCTACCGCAACGAGCTCAAAGGCATCCCGATCCGCAAGGGCCAGACGGTGGGCTCGATCATTGGCCACGACAAGGTCGAGGTGGACTACGAGCTGCAAGACGGCGACAGCCTGCGCTCCAAGATCAAGCAAGTCGCCTCGGGCCGCTTTGGCGTCACCGCGGAGTACCTGGTCAGCGCCGACCAGATCCAGATCAAGATGGCGCAGGGCGCCAAGCCGGGCGAGGGTGGCCAGCTGCCGGGCTCCAAGGTCAGCCCCTACATCGGCTACCTGCGCTACTCGGTGCCGGGGGTGGGCCTGATCAGCCCGCCGCCGCACCATGACATTTACTCGATCGAGGACCTGGCGCAGCTGATCCACGACCTGAAAAACGTCAACCCGCGCGCCGACATCTCGGTCAAGCTGGTGGCCGAAGTGGGGGTGGGCACGATCGCCGCCGGCGTGGCCAAGGCCAAGGCCGACCACGTGGTCATCGCCGGGCACGACGGCGGCACGGGCGCGTCGCCGTGGTCGTCGATCAAGCACGCCGGTAGCCCGTGGGAAATCGGCCTGGCCGAAACGCAGCAAACGCTGGTGATGAACCGCCTGCGCGGGCGTATCCGCGTGCAGGTCGACGGCCAGATCAAGACCGGGCGCGACGTCGTCATCGGCGCGCTGCTGGGCGCCGATGAGTTTGGCTTTGCCACCGCGCCGCTGGTCGTCGAGGGCTGCATCATGATGCGCAAGTGCCACCTCAACACCTGCCCGGTGGGGGTGGCCACGCAAGATCCGGTGTTGCGCAAGAAATTTGCCGGCAAGCCCGAGCACGTCGTCAACTATTTCTTCTTCGTGGCCGAAGAGGTGCGCGCCATCATGGCGCAGCTGGGCATCCGCAAGTTCGATGACCTGATTGGCCGCACCGACTTGCTGGACATGAAAAAGGGCATCGCCCACTGGAAGGCCAAGGGTCTGGACTACAGCCGCCTGCTGGCGCAGCCCGACGTGCCGGCGGATGTGCCGCGCCGCCATGTGGAGGCGCAAGACCACGGCCTGCACAAGGCGCTGGACGTGCGCCTGATTGAAAAAGCCCGCCTGGCCATCGAGCGCGGCGAGAAGGTGCAGTTCATTGAGGCCGTGCGCAACGTCAACCGCACCGTCGGTGCGATGCTGTCCGGCGAGGTGACGCGCCACCACCCCGAAGGTCTGCCCGACGACACCATCCACATCCAGGTGGAAGGCACGGGTGGGCAGTCGTTTGGCGCCTTCCTCTGCAAGGGCATCACGCTGTACCTGATCGGTGACGCCAACGACTACACCGGCAAGGGCCTGTCGGGCGGCCGCATCGTCGTGCGGCCCAGCATCGACTTCCGCGGTGACGCGGGGCAGAACATCATCGTCGGCAACACGGTGCTCTACGGCGCTACGCGCGGCGAGGCGTTCTTCCGCGGCGTGGCGGGCGAGCGCTTCGCGGTGCGCCTGTCGGGTGCCACCGCCGTGGTGGAAGGCACCGGCGACCACGGCTGCGAATACATGACCGGCGGCACCGTGGTGGTGCTGGGCAAGACCGGGCGCAACTTTGCCGCCGGCATGAGCGGCGGCATCGCCTACGTCTACGACGAGGACGGGCTGTTTGCCAAGCGCTGCAACACGGCGATGGTGGCGCTCGACCGCGTGGTCACCAGCGCCGAACAAGAGGCGACCGTGGACCGCGCCGTCTGGCACCGCGGCCAGACCGACGAAGCCCAGCTGCGCCAGTTGCTGGAAGAACACCACCGCTGGACCGGCTCGACCAAGGCGCGCACCTTGCTGGACGACTGGGCCAGCGCGCGCGCGCGCTTCGTCAAGGTTTTCCCGCACGAGTACAAGCGGGCGCTGGCCGAGCTGGCCGGCAAGGGGGGCGACAAGCCCGCGGCACAGCCGGCGGCCAAGCCCGCGCGTGCCACGGCTTGACGGTTGCACCGACCACGCAAAGGATTCGACACCATGGGCAAGATCACCGGATTTCTGGAGTTCGAGCGGCTGGAAGAGGGCTACCAACCGCCGCAGGAGCGCGTCAAGCACTGGCGTGAGTTCGTCATCGGCCTGGACGACGCCCAGGCCAAGGTGCAAGGCGCGCGCTGCATGGACTGCGGCACGCCGTTTTGCAACAACGGCTGCCCGGTCAACAACATCATCCCGGACTTCAACGACCTGGTCTACCGCGGCGACTGGAAGCACGCCATCCAGGTGCTGCACAGCACCAACAACTTCCCCGAGTTCACCGGGCGCATTTGCCCGGCGCCGTGCGAGGCGGCGTGCGTGCTCAACATCAACAACGACCCGGTGGGCATCAAGTCCATCGAGCACGCCATTGCCGACCGCGCATGGAAGGAAGGCTGGGTGACGCCGCAGCCGCCCACCGCCAAGACCGGCAAAAAGGTGGCGGTGGTGGGCTCCGGGCCTGCGGGGCTGGCCGCTGCGCAGCAACTGGCGCGCGCCGGGCACGAGGTCACGGTGTTCGAGAAAAACGACCGCATTGGCGGCCTGCTGCGCTACGGCATCCCGGACTTCAAGCTGGAAAAGTGGCTGATCGACCGCCGCATCGAGCAGATGCAGGCCGAGGGTGTCACCTTCCGCACCCGCGTGCTGGTGGGGCGGCTACCCGAAGGCAGCAAGGTCAACAACGACGCGCGCGAAACGATCGAGCCGCAGCAGTTGCTGGCCGAGTTCGACGCCGTGCTGCTGTGCGGCGGCGCCGAGCAACCGCGCGACCTGCCCGTGCCGGGTCGCGAGCTGGACGGCATCCATTTCGCGATGGAGTTTTTGCCGCAGCAAAACAAGGTCAACGCCGGCGACAAGCTCAAAAAGCAGATCCGCGCCGACGGCAAGCACGTCATCGTCATCGGTGGCGGCGACACCGGCAGCGACTGCGTGGGAACCTCCAACCGCCATGGTGCGGCCAGCGTGACCCAGTTCGAAGTCATGCCGATGCCGCCCGAAAAGGAAAACAAGCCGCTGACCTGGCCGTACTGGCCACTGAAGCTGCGCACCAGCTCCAGCCACGAAGAGGGCTGCCAGCGCGAGTTCGCCATCGCCACCAAGGCGTTCGTCGGCAAGGGCGGCAAGGTCACCGGGGTGCAGACCGTGCACGTCGAAATGAAGGACGGCAAGTTGGTCGAAATCCCGGGCACCGAAAAGGAGTACAAGGCCGACCTGGTGCTGTTGGCCATGGGCTTTGTGTCGCCGGTGGCCACGGTGCTGGAGGCGTTTGGCGTGGAGCGCGATGCGCGCGGCAACGCCAAGGCCAGCACCGACGAGGTGGGCGGCTACGCCACCAACGTCCCCAAGGTGTTTGCCGCCGGTGACATGCGCCGCGGCCAGTCGCTGGTGGTGTGGGCCATCCGCGAAGGCCGCCAGGCCGCGCGCGCGGTGGACGAGTACCTGATGGGTGCCAGCCTGCTGCCGCGCTGACCTGTGCGGCGGCCCCGCGGGGCCACCGCGCCGACGCGGCTGCGGCTGATCCCTTATGATCGGGCCGACCCTGCGTCGGCCTTTTTGATCGTTGTTGCGTATGAGCACCGAGCCCCTCGTCGAACTGCGTGACGTCACCTTCGGGTATGACGAGCGCATCGTGCTCGACCGCATCAGCTTGCACGTGCCGCGGGGCCAGGTGACGGTCATCATGGGCGCCTCGGGTGGCGGCAAGACGACCGTGCTGCGCCTCATCGGCGGCTTGGTGCGCGCCCAGCACGGCCAGGTGTGTTTCGACGGTCAGGATGTGGGCGCGCTGGACCGCAAGGGCCTGTACGCGGCGCGGCGGCGCATGGGCATGCTGTTTCAGTACGGCGCGCTGTTCACCGATTTGTCGGTGTTCGACAACGTGGCCTTCCCGCTGCGTGAGCACACCCGCTTGCCCGAGCCACTGATCCGCGACATCGTGCTGATGAAGCTGCACGCCGTGGGCCTGCGCGGCGCGCGCGACCTGATGCCCGCGGCGCTGTCGGGCGGCATGGCGCGCCGGGTGGCGCTGGCGCGCGCCATCGCGCTGGACCCCGAGTTGATCATGTATGACGAGCCGTTTGCGGGGCTGGATCCGATCTCGCTGGGCACCGCCGCGCGCCTGATCCGCCAGCTCAACGACACGCTGGGGCTCACCAGCATCATGGTGTCGCATGATCTGGACACCGCCTTTGCCGTGGCCGACCACATGGTGGTGTTGGCCAACGGGCGGGTGGCGGTGCAGGGCACGCCCGACGAGGTGCGCCGCTGCCCGGACCCGTTGGTGCAGCAATTCATCACCGCCGCGCCCGAGGGGCCGGTGCATTTTCACTACGCCGCCCCGGCCGTGGCCGAGGACTACGGTCCGGAGGCAGCGCGATGAAGGGGGTGTCGATGCTGGCGGCGTTGGGTGCGGCGGTGCGCGGCAAGCTGGCGGATCTGGGCTGGGGGGCGCGGCTGCTGTTGCGGTTGCTGGCGGGATGCCCCCAGGCGTTGCGGCGCTTTGGCCTGGTGCGCGATCAAATCCACTTTCTGGGCAACCACTCGCTGTCGATCATCACTGTCTCCGGCTTGTTCGTCGGCTTCGTGCTCGGGTTGCAGGGCTACTACACGTTGCAGCGCTACGGCTCGGCCGAATCGCTCGGGCTGCTGGTGACGCTGAGCTTGGTGCGCGAGCTCGGCCCGGTGGTGACAGCGCTGCTGTTTGCCGGCCGCGCGGGTACGTCGCTGACGGCGGAGATCGGCCTCATGAAAGCCGGCGAACAGCTCAGCGTGATGGAGATGATGGCGGTCGACCCCATCGACCGCGTGCTGGCGCCGCGCTTCGTGGCCGGGGTGGTGGCGCTGCCATTGCTGGCGGCGGTGTTCAGCAGCATGGGCATCGTTGGTGGCTGGATCGTCGGGGTGCCCATGATCGGTGTCGATGGCGGGGCGTTTTGGAGCCAGGTGCAAAGTGGCGTGGACGTGTGGTCTGACGTCGGCAACGGCATCATCAAGAGCGTGGTGTTCGGGATCGCGGTGACCTTCATCGCGCTGCTGCAGGGCTTCGAGTCGCACCCGACGCCCGAGGGGGTGTCGCGCGCCACCACCCGCACGGTGGTGATGGCGTCGCTGACGGTGCTGGGGTTGGACTTCATTCTGACCGCGCTGATGTTTACGGTATGAGGTACGTGCATGCAACGGTCCAAAGTCGATGTGTGGGTGGGGTTGTTCGTGCTGCTGGGGGCGCTGGCCGTGCTGTTTTTGGCGTTGCAGGCGGCCAACCTGCTGCAGCTGAGCTGGCAGTCCACCTACCGGGTCACGGCGCTGTTTGACAACGCCGGCTCGCTCAAGCCGCGCGCGGCCGTGCGCAGCGCCGGTGTGACCGTGGGGCGGGTGGAGTCGGTCACGTTCGACGATCGCACGTTTCAGGCTCGCGTGGTGTTGGCGCTGGAAAAGCGCTATGCTTTCCCCAAAGACAGTTCGTTCAAAATCCTCACCAGCGGCTTGTTGGGCGAGCAGTACGTCGGCATCGAGCCCGGCGGGGCGGACGCCAACCTGGCCGATGGCGACGTGGTCACGCGCACCCAGTCGGCCCTGGTGCTGGAAAACTTGATCGGCCAGTTCCTGTTCAACAAAGCGGCCGAGATGGGAGGGGAAGGGAAATGACCATGCACACCCGACGCTGCCTGCCCGAGCGCCGCGCGACGGCGGGGCTGCTGCTGGGCGCGGCGTTGACGCTGGGGGGCTGCGCCACGGGGCCGCAAGCGCACCCGGCCGATCCGCTGGAGCCGTTCAACCGGGGCGTCTTTCAATTCAACGAGGCGGTGGACGCGGCGGTGCTCAAGCCCGTGGCCACGGGTTACACCCACGTGGTGCCCAGCCCCGTGCGCACCGGCGTGCGCAACTTCTTCGCCAACTGGCGCGACCTGTGGTCGGCCGTCAACGCTGTGCTGCAGGCGCGCCCGCAGCCAGCGGCGGAAAACACCATGCGCTTTGCCGTCAACACCGTGTTCGGGTTGGGCGGCCTGTTGGACATTGCCACCGAAATGGGCATCCCGCGCACGACGCTGGACTTTGGTCACACGCTGGGGCGCTGGGGGGTGCCCGCCGGCCCATACCTGGTGTTGCCGCTGTTGGGGCCGTCCAGCGTGCGCGAAACGGTCGCGCTGCCGGTGGACCACCGCGGCGATGCGGTGGCGCAGGGCATCGACGACGTGGCCACGCGCAACTCCGCCCAAGGCTTGCGGGTGGTGGACACGCGCGCGGGGTTGCTGCGCGCCGGCGATTTGTTGGAACAGGCCGCGCTGGACAAGTACAGCTTCACGCGCGACGCCTACCTGGCGCGGCGCCAGCGCCAGGTGCAAGCCACGCGCGGCGAGGACGATGACACCGATTGATTGGGGCGCTGCCGCGCTGTTGCGGATGTCAGCAGGTGTAACGACCGGGGAACGACGGCCGACCCCGGAGGTCAACCCAACCATGGACAAGCTTATGATGACCACGATGGACCCCGCGGTGGCCACGCGCCGCCGTTGGCTGGCCGCCCTGGCCCTCGGCGCGGCCGCTTGGGCCTGGGCGCCGGCGGCCCGTGCGCAAACGCTGGAGGCGCCCGACGCCCTGATCCAGCGCGTGGCGACCGAGGTGTTCGACACCGTCAAGCGCGACCCGGCCCTGCGTGCGGGCGACGTCGCCCGCATCAGCGCGCTGGTCGACACCAAGCTGATGCCGCACGTGGACTTTGAGCGCATGACGGCCTCGGCCGTGGGGCGCTTTTGGCGCAGCGCCACGCCGGAGCAGCGCCAGCGCCTGATGGCCGAATTCAAGACGCTGTTGGTGCGCACCTACTCGGGGGCGCTGACCCAGATCAACGACCAGACCCTGGTCGTGCGGCCGCTGCGCGCCGCTGCCGACGCTACCGAGGTGGTGGTGCGCTCCGAAATCCGCGGCAAGGGCGAACCGGTCCAGCTCGACTACCGGCTGGTGCGCACGCCCCAAGGCTGGAAGGTGTACGACCTCAACGTGATGGGGGTGTGGCTGGTGGACACCTACCGCACGCAGTTCGCGCAAGAGATCAACGCCCGCGGCATCGACGGTCTGATTGCCACGTTGGCCGAGCGCAACCGCAGCAATGCCCAGCGTTCTTGAGGCCACCTTGCCGGCGCTGCCGGCGGTGCTGACGCACGAGCAGGCCCCGCGCTGGTTGGCCGACGCCGAGCGTGCGCTGGCGTCCCTGCCCGCGGGGGCCACCGCGGTGGTGTCGGCCGCCGCGTTGCAGGGGTTCGACTCGTCGGCGCTGGCGGTGTTGCTGGCGCTGCGCCGCGCTGCCTTGCGGCGTGGGTTGGGGTGGCGTGTCGAGGGTTTACCCCCGAAGCTGCGCACGCTGGCCGAGGTGTACGGGGTGGCCGAACTGCTGCCGGGGTAGAATGCCCGGTTCGATGTCCGCCGTTACCTTTGAGCAGGTCAGCAAGCAGTTCCGCACCTCGCGTGGGGTGCTGCAGGCGCTCGACCAGGTCTCCTTCACCATCGAGCCCGGGGAATTTTTTGGCCTGTTGGGTCCCAACGGTGCGGGCAAAACCACGCTGATCAGTATCCTGGCGGGGTTGAGCCGACCCAGCACCGGGCGGGTGACCGTCGCGGGGGTTGACGTGCACGCGCAGCCGCTGCAGGCGCGCCGCCGGCTAGGCGTCGTGCCGCAGGAACTGGTGTTCGACCCCTTTTTCACCGTGCGCGAGGCGCTGCGCTTTCAGTCCGGCTACTTCGGTTTGCCGCGCAACGACGATTGGATCGACGAGCTGCTGGCCGGGTTGGGCCTGCGCGACAAGGCCGACACCAACATGCGCCAGCTCTCCGGTGGCATGAAGCGGCGCGTGATGGTGGCGCAGGCGCTGGTGCACCGTCCGCCGGTCATCGTGTTGGATGAGCCGACCGCCGGGGTGGACGTCGAGCTACGCCAGAGCCTGTGGGCGTTCATCGCGCAGCTCAACCGGCAGGGCAGCACGGTGCTGCTGACCACGCACTACCTCGAAGAAGCCGAGGCGCTGTGCACGCGCATTGCCATGCTACGCGCGGGGCGCGTGGTGGCGCTGGAGCGCACGGCGGCGCTGCTGCAGCGTTTTTCGGCGCACGTGGTGCGCTTCAAAACCGACCAGGCGCTGCCGCCGGCGCTGGCCGCGCGGGCGCGGGTGACCGGGCGCATCGCCCAGATCAAAGTGCATGACGCGCTGGAGGTGGAGCAGGTGCTGGCCACACTGCGCCAGGCCGGCGTGGTGTTGGAGGACGTCGAGGTGCACAAGGCCGACCTGGAAGACGTCTTTTTGGAGCTGATGGCCCAGCGGCGGCAGGAGGCGGTGGCATGAGCGGCTGGCGCGCCCTGTTCGTCAAGGAGGTGCTGCGCTTTTGGAAGGTGGCCTTCCAGACGGTGGCCGCGCCGATCGTGACGGCGTTGCTGTACCTGCTGATTTTTGGCCATGTGCTCGAAGAGCACGTGCAGGTGTACGACGGTGTGTCCTACACAGCGTTTTTGCTGCCTGGACTGGCGATGATGAGCCTGCTGCAAAACGCGTTTGCCAACAGCTCGTCCAGCCTGATCCAGAGCAAAATCATGGGCAACCTGGTGTTCGTGCTGGTGGCGCCGCTGTCGCACTGGGCGTGGTTGGTTGCCTACGTCGGCTCGTCGGTGCTGCGCGGTCTGGTGGTGGGCGGCGGCGTGCTGCTGGTGACGGCCTGGTTCGCGCCGCTGCGCTGGGCGCACCCGGGCTGGATCCTGACGTTTGCCGTGCTCGGCGCGGCGCTGATGGGGTCGCTCGGCGTCATCGCCGGGCTGTGGGCCGAAAAGTTCGACCAGATGGCGGCGTTCCAAAATTTCATCATCATGCCGATGACGTTTTTGTCCGGCGTGTTTTACTCCATCCACTCGCTGCCGCCGGTGCGGCAGGCGGTCAGCCACCTCAACCCGTTTTTCTACATGATCGACGGGGCACGCTACGGCTTTTTTGGCGTCAGCGACGTCTCGCCTTGGCTCAGCTTGGCGGTGGTGTCGGTGGCGTTGCTGGGGGTGGCGGGGCTGACCGTGCACCTGTTGCGCATCGGCTACAAAATCCGCCACTGAACCAGCCGCGGGGCTTCGTCCCTTGGCCTGAACCGTTGGCATCGACCCTGGTTGCACCATGACCGCTGAACAACTTCGCAGCCTCATCGCCGCCGGCTTGCCGTGCGAGCACCTGGACGTCTCGGGCGACGGCCGCCACTGGTACGCCACGGTGGTGTCGCCGGCCTTCGAGGGCAAGCGCCCCGTGCAGCGCCACCAAATGGTCTACGCGACGCTGGGGCAGCGGCTGCACACCGACGAGGTGCACGCGCTGTCGATGAAGACGCTGACGCCGGCGGAATGGCGCGCGCAAGCGGAGAGCGCGCGTGGATAAGCTGCGCATCCGTGGCGGCCAGCGGTTGCACGGCGAGGTCACCATCTCGGGCGCCAAAAACGCGGCATTGCCCGAGCTGTGCGCCGTCCTACTGACCGAGGAGGTGGTGACGCTGCGCAACGTGCCGCGGCTGCGCGACGTGGCGACGATGCGTGCGTTGCTGCAGGGCATGGGTGTGCGTGTGGACACGCTGGGCCAGCGGGGCGGCCTGCAACTGCAGGCGGCGCACCCGCTGCAACCGCTGGCGCCGTACGAGCTGGTGCGCACGATGCGCGCCTCGATCCTGGTGCTGGGGCCGTTGCTGGCGCGCTGCGGCCACGCGCGCGTGTCGCTGCCAGGCGGGTGCGCGATCGGCGCGCGGCCGGTCGACCAGCACATCCGCGGCTTGCAGGCCATGGGGGCCGAGATCACGGTCGAGCATGGCTACATCGAGGCCCGTCTGCCGCCAGGGCGCAGCCGTCTGCGCGGCGCGCGCATCACCACCGACATGGTCACCGTCACCGGCACCGAAAACCTGCTGATGGCCGCCGCGTTGGCCGACGGTGAAACCGTGCTGGAAAACGCCGCGCAGGAGCCCGAAGTGGTCGATCTGGCCGAGTTGTTGATCGCGATGGGCGCGCGCATCGAAGGCCACGGCACCAGCCGCATCCACGTGCAGGGGGTGCACGCCCTGCACGGCGCCGAGCACCACGTCGTGGCCGACCGCATCGAGGCGGGGACCTTTTTGTGCGCCGTGGCGGCCACCGGTGGGCAAGTGCGCTTGCACGCCGCGCGCGCCGACCACCTGGACGCTGTTATCGACAAACTGCTGGCCGCCGGGGCGCAGGTGCAGGCCGACGCGGGTGGCATCGAGGTGCGCTCGCCGGGCGGCGCCGCGCTGCAAGCGCAGAGTTTTCGCACCACCGAGTACCCCGGCTTCCCGACCGACATGCAGGCGCAGCTCATGGCGCTCAACTGCGTCGCCCAGGGTCCCAGCGCCGTCACCGAAACCATTTTCGAAAACCGCTTCATGCACGTGCAGGAGCTGGTGCGGCTGGGCGCGCGCATCCGCATCGACGGACGCACGGCCTTCGTCGAAGGGGGGCAGCGCCTGTCCGGCGCCGCGGTGATGGCCACCGACCTGCGGGCCTCGGCCAGTCTGGTCATCGCGGGCCTGGTGGCCGACGGCGAGACGGTGGTGGACCGCATCTACCACCTGGACCGCGGCTACGATCAAATGGAAATCAAGCTGCGCGCGCTGGGCGCCGACATCGAGAGGGTGGCATGAGCACCGACACACTGACGCTGGCCCTGTCCAAGGGCCGCATCTTCGACGAGACGTTGCCGCTGCTGCGCGCCGCCGGCATCGAGGTGCTGGAGGATCCGCAGACCTCACGCAAGCTGATCCTGCCCACCAACCGCCCTGGCGTGCGCGTGGTGCTGGTGCGCGCCACCGACGTGCCGACCTACGTCGAGCACGGGGGGGCCGACCTCGGGGTGTGCGGCAAGGACACGTTGATCGAGCACGCCGCCGCCTGGGGTGGCAGCGCCCACGTCGGGCTGTACGAGCCGCTGGACCTGGGCATCGCGCGCTGCCGCATGAGCGTGGCGGTGCCGGCGGAGTTTGATTACGTGCGCGCGGTACACCAGGGCGCGCGGCTGCGCGTGGCCACCAAATACGTGGCCATCGCGCGCGAGTTCTTCGCCGCCAAGGGCGTGCACGTGGACCTGATCAAACTGTACGGCAGCATGGAGCTGGCGCCGCTGACGGGCCTGGCCGACGCCATCGTGGACCTGGTGTCGACGGGCAATACGCTCAAGGCCAACCGGCTGGTCGAGGTCGAGCGCATCATGGACATTTCGTCGCGCCTGGTCGTGCGACCGGCTTCGCTGAAGGTCAAAGGTGCGCTGATTCGCCCGCTGCTGGACGCTTTCGCGCAGGCCTTGGGGCACGCCGCGCCCCAACCCTGAGCGCTGTTGAACCGTGGTTGTCTCCCTGGCCCCACGTCTAGCCCGTCACCCGTTACCATGGCCTCTATGAACGCCACCGAACCGCCCACCGCCCGCCCCCTGCGGCTGGACACCGCCCAGTCCGATTTTGAAGCGACGTTTGCGCAGCGCCTGCACTGGAGCGCCGATACCGACGCGGCGTTCGAAGCGCGCGTGGCTGACATCCTGGCCGACGTGCGCGCGCGCGGCGACGCAGCGGTGCTGGACTACACGCAGCGCTTCGACGCGCTGCCCGCGGCCAGCGTGGCCGAGCTCGAAATCGACCCGGCCACGCTGCGCGCGGCGTTCGAAGCGCTGCCCGCTGCGCAGCGCGACGCGCTGCAGCAAGCCGCGGCACGCATCCGGCGCTACCACGAAGCGCAGCTCGAAGCGTGCGGCCGTTCGTGGCAGTACCGCGACGACGACGGCACGCTGCTGGGGCAAAAGGTCACGCCGCTGGACCGCGTTGGCATTTACGTGCCGGGTGGCAAGGCCGCCTACCCCAGCAGTGTGTTGATGAATGCCATCCCGGCCCACGTGGCGGGGGTCGGCGAGATCATCATGGTCGTGCCCACGCCGCGCGGCGAGCGCAACATGCTGGTGCTGGCGGCGGCGCACGTGGCGGGGGTCACGCGCGCGTTCACCATTGGCGGCGCGCAGGCGGTGGCGGCGCTGGCCTACGGCACCGCCACGGTGCCGCCCGTCGACAAAATCACCGGCCCTGGCAACGCCTACGTTGCCGCGGCCAAGCGGCGCGTGTTTGGCACCGTGGGCATCGACATGATCGCCGGCCCCAGCGAAATCCTGGTGTTGGCCGACGGCAGCACGCCGCCCGATTGGGTGGCGATGGACCTGTTTTCCCAGGCCGAGCACGACGAGTTGGCACAGTCGATCCTGCTGTGCCCGGATGCTGCCTACCTCGACGCCGTGCAAGCGGCCATCGACCGCTTGCTGCCGACGCTGCCGCGCGCGGCCATCATCGCCGCCAGCCTCAACGGCCGCGGCATGCTGGTGCGCACCCGCAGCATGGAAGAGGCCTGCGCGCTGAGCAA
This sequence comes from Tepidimonas aquatica, assembly GCF_007556585.1. Taxonomy (GTDB): domain Bacteria; phylum Pseudomonadota; class Gammaproteobacteria; order Burkholderiales; family Burkholderiaceae_C; genus Tepidimonas; species Tepidimonas aquatica. Next base: position 16,576 of record NZ_VJNA01000029.1, read on the forward strand.
CCGCATCGCGCCGGAGCACCTGGAAGTCGCCAGCCGCGAGCCGCAGCGCTGGGAGCCGCTGCTGAAGCACGCTGGCGCCATCTTTCTGGGCGCCTACACCAGCGAAAGCCTGGGCGACTACTGCGCCGGCCCCAACCACGTGCTGCCCACCAGCGGCACGGCGCGCTTTTCCAGCCCGCTGGGCGTGTACGACTTCCAAAAGCGCTCCAGCCTCATCGAAGTCAGCGCCGACGGCGCGCAACGCCTGGGCCGCATCGCCTCGGTGCTGGCGCACGGCGAGGGGCTGCAGGCGCACGCCCGCGCGGCCGAGCTGCGTCTGGAGGACCAGCCATGAGCCGCACCGCCCAGGCGCTGGCGCGCATCCGGCGCGACGTGCAGGGCATGCACGCCTACGCGATCCAGGACGCCACCGGCCTGATCAAGCTGGACGCGATGGAAAACCCCTACGCGCTGCCGCCGGCGCTGCAGCGGGCGTTGGGCGAGCGGCTGGGGCGTGTGCCGATCCACCGCTACCCCGGGCCGCGCATCGACGACCTCAAGCGTGCGCTGGCGGCGTTCGTCGGCCTGCCCGAAGGCGCCGCGCTGATGCTGGGCAACGGCTCCGACGAGCTCATCAGCCTGCTGGCCATGGCGTGCGACACGCCCGGCGCGACGATCCTGGCGCCGCTGCCGGGCTTTGTGATGTACGAGATGTCGGCGCGGCTGCAAGGCTTGCGCTTTGTGGGCGTGCCGCTGACCGCCGACTTTGCGCTGGACGAAGCGGCGATGCACGCGGCGATCGCGCGCGAGCGGCCCGCGATCACGTACCTGGCCTACCCCAACAACCCCACCGCCAACCTGTGGGATGCGGGTGTCATGCGCCGCCTCATCGATGCCGTGGCCGACGTCGGCGGGTTGGTCGTCATCGACGAGGCGTACCAGCCCTTTGCCAGCCACACCTGGCTCGACGTCTGGCGCGCCGAGCCGCACGCGCACGGGCACGTGCTGATCATGCGCACGCTGTCCAAATTCGGGCTGGCGGGGGTGCGGCTGGGGTACCTGATCGGCGCCGCGGCGCTGGTGGCCGAACTCGACAAGGTGCGCCCGCCCTACAACGTCAGCGCGCTCAACGCCGAGTGCGCGCTGTTTGCGCTGGAGCACGCCGACGAGTACGCGCGCCAGGCGGCGGCCATCCGTGCCGAGCGCGCGCGTCTGATGGCCGCGCTGGCGGCGCTGCCCGGCGTGCAGGTGTACCCCAGCGAGGCCAACATGATCCTGGTGCGTGTGCCGCACGCCACACGCGCCTTCGCTGGCTTGCGCCAGCGCGGCGTGTTGGTCAAGAATGTTTCTACAATGCACCCGTTGCTGGCCAACTGTCTGCGCCTGACGGTGGGCACGCCCGCCGAAAACGACGCGCTGCTGGCCGCGCTGGCACCTTCGCTATGACCACCCTGCCTACCGCGCCCGCCGCTGCTGCCCGCACCGCCGAGGTGCAGCGTGTGACGGCCGAAACCCGCATCCACGTGCGCGTCAACCTGGACGGCGCGGGCACAAGCCGCCTGCACACGGGCATCGGCTTCTTTGACCACATGCTCGATCAGATCGCCCGCCACGGCCTCATCGACCTTGAGGTGCAGTGCGAAGGTGACCTGCACATCGACGGCCACCACACGGTGGAAGACGTCGGCATCACGCTGGGCCAGGCGCTGGCGCGCGCGGTGGGCGACAAGCGCGGCATCCGTCGCTATGGCCACGCCTACGTCCCGCTGGACGAGGCGTTGTCGCGCGTCGTCATCGACTGGTCGGGCCGACCGGGCCTGCACCTGGACGTGCGCTTCACCGCGGCGATGATCGGCCAGTTCGACACGCAACTGGTGCACGAGTTTTTCCAGGGCTTGGTCAACCACGCCGGCGTCACGCTGCACATCGACAACCTCAAGGGCCACAACGCCCACCACCAGTGCGAAACGATCTTCAAGGCGTTTGCGCGCGCGCTGCGCGCCGCCGTGGAGCGCGATCCTCGCCTGGGCGACGCGGTGCCTTCTACCAAAGGCAGTTTGTGAGTCTGTGTGGCCGCGCGCACCCCGAGGTGAACCGATGAGCTTGACGCCCCGGCGTGAAAAGGTCGCCGTTGTGGACTACGGCATGGGCAACCTGCGCTCGGTGGCGCAGGCGGTCATCCATGCGGCGCTGGCCACCGACCACGTGGACGTCGTCGTCACCGACAACCCCCAGGTGGTGCGCGACGCGCACCGCGTCGTGCTGCCGGGCCAAGGTGCCATGCCGGATTGCATGGCCGAGCTGCAGCGCAGCGGCCTGCGCGACGCCGTGCTGCACGCAGCCGCCACCAAGCCGCTGTTTGGCGTGTGCGTGGGCATGCAAATGCTGCTGGAGCACTCCGAAGAGGGCGACACCCCGGGCCTGGGCCTGATCCCGGGGCGGGTGGTGCGTTTCCGGCTCGAAGGCCAGCGTCAGCCCGACGGCAGCCGCTTCAAGGTGCCGCAAATGGGCTGGAACCGGGTCTGGTATGGCTTCGAGCACGGCGGCAGCGAAGCCGCGGCGGCCCACCCGCTGTGGGCGGGCATACCGGACGGCAGCTACTTTTATTTCGTGCACAGCTACCACGCCCACCCGGCCGACCCCGCGCACGCGGCTGGCATGACGGACTACGGTGTGCGCTTTGCCAGCGCGATCGCGCGCGACAACCTGTTTGCCACCCAGTTTCACCCCGAAAAAAGCGCCGCCCAGGGCTTGGCGCTGTACCGCAACTTTCTGCACTGGAACCCTTGAATCCCCGCCGCGAGTCAACGCCATGCTGCTGATCCCCGCCATCGACCTGAAAGACGGCCAATGCGTGCGCCTCAAGCAAGGCGACATGGAGCAGTCCACCGTGTTCAGCGACGACCCCGCCGCGATGGCGCGCCATTGGGTCGAGCTGGGTGCGCAACGGCTGCATCTGGTGGACCTCAACGGCGCCTTTGCTGGCAAGCCGAAGAACGAAGCCGCCATCCGCAGCATCCTGCGCGAAGTCGGCGACGAGGTCGATGTGCAGCTCGGCGGGGGCATTCGCGACCTCGACACCATCGAGCGCTACCTGGACGCGGGGCTGCGCTACGTCATCATTGGCACCGCCGCGGTCAAAAACCCGGGCTTTTTGCACGACGCCTGCACCGCGTTTGGCGGGCACATCATCGTCGGGCTCGACGCCAAGGACGGCAAAGTGGCCACCGACGGTTGGAGCAAACTCACCGGGCACGAGGTGGTGGACCTGGCGCGCAAATTCGAAGACTACGGCGTCGAGGCCATCATCTACACCGACATCGGGCGCGACGGCATGCTGACCGGCCTTAACATCGACGCCACGGTGCGGCTGGCGCAGACGCTCACCATCCCCGTCATCGCTTCGGGCGGGCTGTCCAGCCTGGACGATATCCGCCGCCTGTGCGAGGTCGAGTCCGAGGGGGTCGAGGGCGTCATCTGTGGTCGTGCCATCTACAGCGGCGAGCTGGACTTTGCCGCCGCGGTGCGGCTGGCCGACGAGCTCAGCGCCTGAGGCGACGATGCTGGCCAAGCGCATCATCCCCTGTCTGGACGTCACCGGTGGCCGGGTCGTCAAAGGCGTCAACTTCGTCGAGCTGCGTGACGCCGGCGACCCGGTCGAAATCGCCGCACGCTACAACGAGCAGGGCGCCGACGAGCTGACCTTCCTCGACATCACCGCCACCAGCGACGGGCGCGACCTGATCCTGCCGATCATCGAGGCGGTGGCTTCGCAAGTCTTCATCCCTCTGACGGTGGGCGGCGGCGTGCGCACCGTCGAAGACGTGCGCCGTCTGCTCAACGCGGGCGCCGACAAGGTCAGCTTCAACTCGGCGGCGATCGCCAACCCCCAGGTCATCCGCGACGCCGCCGGCAAATACGGTTCGCAGTGCATCGTCGTGGCGATCGACGCCAAGCGGCGCAGCGCCGACGATGCGCAGCGCCCCGGGCCCCACGGCCAGCCCGTGGGGCCGGGGTGGGACGTGTACTCGCACGGCGGGCGCAAAAACACGGGGCTGGACGCCGTGACCTGGGCGCGGCAGATGGCCGCCTACGGCGCCGGCGAAATCCTGCTGACCAGCATGGACCGCGACGGCACCCAGGCCGGCTTTGACCTGGCGTTGACGCGCGCCGTCAGCGACGCGGTGGACGTGCCGGTCATCGCCTCAGGGGGCGTGGGCAACCTGGACCACCTGGTCGATGGCATCCGTGTCGGCGGGGCCGATGCGGTGCTGGCCGCCAGCATCTTCCACTACGGTACCTATACGATCGCGCAGGCCAAGCAGCGGCTGGCCGAAGCGGGCATCCCCGTGCGGTGGTAGCCGTGGGTGCGCGCGGCGGGCGTGGTACGCTTACGCCCATGGATTGGCTGGACGAGGTGCGCTGGGACGCGCAAGGCTTGGTGCCGGTGGTGGCGCAGGAGCGCGACAGCGGCGACGTGCTGATGGTGGCCTGGATGAACCGCGAGGCGCTGCAAAAGACCGCGCAGCTGGGCCGCGCCGTGTACTGGAGCCGCTCGCGCGGCAAGCTGTGGTACAAGGGCGAAGAGTCCGGCCACGTGCAACAGGTGCACGATATCCGCCTGGACTGCGACGGCGACGTGGTGCTGCTCAAGGTCACGCAACTGGGGCACACGCCGGGCATCGCTTGCCACACCGGCCGGCATTCGTGCTTTTACCAGCGGCTGGACGTTGCGCAGGGGCGCTGGCAGGCCGTCGATCCGGTGCTCAAAGAGCCCGAAACCATCTACCGTTGACCCGATGAACGCCCCTGCCCACGCCCAATCCCCGTTGGATGTGCTGCTGCGCCTGGCCGCCGTCATCGACGGCCGCAAGCCCAGCGCCGGTGGCGACCCCGAGCGCAGTTACGTCGCGCGGCTGCTGCACAAGGGGCCGGATGCTTTTTTGAAAAAGGTCGCCGAGGAAGCCGGCGAAGTGGTGATGGCCGCCAAGGACCTGCAGCACGGCACCGGCAGCCCCCAGGCGCTGGTGGGCGAGGTGGCCGACCTGTGGTTCCACAGCATGATTGCGCTGGCCCACTTTGGCCTCGGGCCGGCCGACGTGGTGGCCGAGCTGGCCCGCCGCGAGGGCCTGTCGGGGCTGGAAGAAAAGGCGCTGCGCCAGGCCCGCGCGCGCGAGGCCGACGCCGCCTCGCGCCCCACGTGAACCTTGCCCAGGAGCTGCCATGGCCCACGACCCCGACATCGTCGACGTCACACCCACGCGCATGGTGCCCGGCCCGGATGCCGAACGCCTGGCCAGCCTGCGGCAATTGACCTTGGTCGTCTACGTGCTGTACGCGCTGTCATGGTTTGTGGGCATCACGGCGCTGGTGGCCATCATCATCAACCACGTCAAGCGTGACGACGTGGCCGGCACGCTGTACGAGAGCCACTTCACCTGGCAGATCCGCACCTTTTGGTGGGGCCTGCTGTGGGCCATCGTGGGCGCAGTGACGCTGATGATCGGCGTCGGTTTTGTGATCCTGGCGGCCGATTTCGTCTGGACGCTGTACCGGCTGGTCAAGGGCTTTTTGTACTGGAACGACCGCAAGCCCTTGCCGGTTTGACCCTCCTTGCCACCTGCTTGCACCATGAACGCGGACCCGAACTGCATTTTTTGCAAAATCATCGCCGGCCAGATCCCAAGCCGTAAGGTGTACGAGGACGACGAGCTGTACGCCTTTCACGACATCCACCCGTGGGCGCCGGTGCACTTTTTGATCGTGCCCAAGCAGCACATCCCGTCGATGGCGCAGTTGGCGCCCGAGCACGAGCGCCTGATGGGGCGCCTGATGGTGCTGGCGCCGCGGCTGGCCCTGGAGCAGGGGTGTCAGCCCTACCCGCAGGGCGGCTTTCGCATCGTGTGCAACACCGGCGAGCACGGAGGCCAGGAGGTGCACCACCTGCACGTGCACGTCATCGGTGGCCCGCGCCCATGGCGCAAGGGCTGATGCGCACGGTGCGCGCTTGCGGCACAATCGCATACCCCCGTGGGTGCCAACGAACCCGCGCGAGGTCCTAGAATCCAAGGTTGAACCGGGGTCGCGCATGGCCCCGCCAGATGGAGTCGGTTATGGGTAGTTTTTCGATTTGGCACTGGCTGGTGGTGCTGCTGATCGTGGTGCTGGTGTTTGGCACCAAAAAGCTCAAGAACCTGGGCTCCGACTTGGGCGCCGCCGTCAAGGGCTTCAAGGATGGCATGGCGCAGGGCAGCACACCCGAGACGAGCGCCCCTGCGCCCCAGGTGACGGCCGACAAGCAAGTCACCGACAAGACCACCATCGACGTCGACGCCAAGACCAAGTCGTGAGCACGCCTGACCCTGCAGGCGTGAGGCGCCGTGTTGGTGCGGATGGGTTGAGCCTGTCATGATCGACCTGGGCATTTCCAAGCTGGCCCTCATTGGGGTGGTGGCGCTGGTCGTCATCGGCCCCGAGAAGCTGCCGCGCGTGGCCCGCACGGTGGGCGCGCTGCTGGGCAAGGCGCAGCGCTACGTCGCCGAGGTCAAGGCCGAGGTCAACCGCAGCATCGAGCTCGAAGAGCTCAAGCGCATGAAGGAATCGGTGGAAAAGACCGCGCGCGAAGTCGAAACGCAGGTCAGCTCGACCGCCGCCGACTTCGAGCGCGAATGGTCGCAGGTGACCGCCGGGCTTGAGAGTGCCAGCGCCCCGGCGCCCGACGTCAGCGCCGATTTGGCCGCGCTGGGCAGCCCGCTGTACCCCGAGTACAAGCGCCCGAAAAAGAATTTCCGCCTCAAACGGCAGGCCGTGCCGCAGTGGTACAAGGCGCGCGCCGGGGTGCGCCGCTACGCGTTGTCTGGCGCGGCGCGCGTGGCGCGCTACCGCCCCAAGACACTTCCCCGCTGAGACGTCATGGCCGACCCACGCCCCGAGCACCCCGACGACAAGCTGGCCGACACCGAGCAGCCGTTCGTGGTGCACCTGATGGAGCTGCGCGACCGCATCCTGTACGCCCTGTACGGCGTCGGGGCGGCGATGGCGTTGCTGGCCATTTGGCCCGGCCCCAGCGGCCTGATCGACCTCATCGCCACCCCCATCCGGGCGCACATGCCACCCGACGCACGGCTGATCGCCGTGGGCGTGTTCACGCCGTTTTTCGTGCCACTGAAGGTGCTGATGATGGCCGGGCTGCTGCTGGCGCTGCCGTGGGTCATCTACCAGATTTGGGCGTTCGTGGCGCCGGGCTTGTACAGCCACGAAAAGCGCTTCGCCCTGCCGCTGATCATCATCGGCAGCGCGCTGGCCTACCTGGGCATCGCGTTCGTGCAGTTTTTCGTGCTGGACAAGATGTTTGCCTTCATCCAGGGGGTGACCCCGGCCAGCGTCAACGCCACACCCGACATCGCCTCGTACGTGGAGGCGATCTTGTCGCTGTACCTGGCTTTTGGGCTGGCCTTCCAGGTGCCGGTGGTGGTGATGCTGCTGGTGCGCTTCGAGATGGTCACGGTGGACAAGCTCAAGTCCTTCCGCGGCTACTTCATCGTCATCGCCTTCATCATCGCTGCCGTGGTCACACCGCCGGACGTGATTTCGCAAATCGCGCTGGCGGTGCCGATGACGCTGCTGTACGAGCTGGGCATCTGGGGCTCGATCTGGTACGCGCGCATCAGCCGCGCGCCGGATGCCGATGCACCGGCCTCACCGTCGTCCGGCGATTGAGCCACGGCGCGCCGCATCGACCATGACGTGCGCCGGCGGCCAGGCCAGCGCCGCGATCACGTGTTGCGCTGCCGCCGCACCCGCGGCGACACCGGGTGGTGCCTCGTCCTAACGCATGTCCCGCGCGGCGGGGCGCCGACCGGGCACCACACGCAGTTTGATTTCGCGGCCTTGGCGCCACAGCGTCAGCGTGGTGGGCTCGCCGGGTGGTAGCGCCGCCACGGTGGCCAGCAGCGCCGGTACGTCGGCCACGGCGCGCTCGCCGACGCGGGTGATGACGTCGCCCGGCTCCACGCCCGCGCGCGCCGCGGGGCCGTCTTGCAGCACCCCGCCAACGACGACGCCGCGCACCCCCTCGGGCAAGCCCAGATGCTCGGCCCACTGCGGCTCCAGCGGGCGCGGCTCCACCCCGATCCAGCCACGCGTCACGCTGCCGTCGCGCACGATGGCCTCCATGACCCCGCGGGCGGTGTCGATCGGGATCGCAAAGCCAATGCCCATCGAGCCTCCCGAGCGCGAAAAGATCGCCGTGTTGATGCCGACCAGCCGCCCTTCGGCGTCCACCAGGGCACCACCCGAGTTGCCGGGGTTGATGGCGGCGTCGGTCTGGATGAAATTTTCGAACGTGTTGAGCCCCAGCTGGCTGCGCCCCAGTGCGCTGACGATGCCGGCGGTGACGGTTTGCCCCACGCCAAACGGGTTGCCGATGGCCAGCACGCGGTCGCCCACCTGCAGCGTGTCGCTGCGCCCCAGCACGATGGTGGGCAAGTCGGCCAGCGTCACGCGCAGCACCGCCAGGTCGGTGTCGGGGTCGGTGCCGATGACCTGCGCGGTGGTTTGGCGGCCGTCGCTGAGCTGCACGACGATTTCGTCGGCGCCTTCGACGACGTGGTTGTTGGTCAGGATGTAGCCGGCCGGGCTGACGATGACACCCGAGCCCAGGCCGTTGGGTGGCTCGGCCTCACCGCGGTCGCCAAAAAAATCGCGCCACCATGGCTCGTCGGCGTGGGGGTTGGCCATGCGCACGGAGGTGGAGATGCTGACCACCGCCGGCGCAGCGGCGCGGGCGGCGTGGGCCAGGCTGGTGGCTTCGACCACCGGGCTGCGCGCGGGGTCGGCCGTTTCCAGCACCGGGATGCTGCGCACCAACGCCCCGGGCCGGGCCAACCACTGCGGCCGCAGCGTCGCCACCACGAACCACGCCGCCAGCAGCACCGTCACCGTTTGCGCAAACACCAACCACCATCGTCGCATCGCTCACCCCTTTTGGCCGTCATCAACCCCAGCGCCGGTAGGGTTGACGTGGGTCAATTCGCTGCCGTGCGTTTCGGGTTCCAATGACCGGCGATGCACAACGAAGGCATCGTGGAGCACGACACATGAAAGCGATTGTCGATCTTTTTTCGACCGATTACGGCCTCATGAGCCTGGGGGTGATCGTCTTCATCATCGTCATGGGGTGGTGGTTCTCGCGCTTCTTCGCGCGCAAGATCGCCGAGTCCGAGCGCGAAGCGCGCCGCGGCGGCTGACGGCACGGTCGCGCGCCGCGCGGCAGCGTGGTGTGGATGCGACAATGCGCGCATGAGCACCACCGATGCTGACACCCCGCGTGGCGAGGTCGCGCTGGGCGACATGGTCGCCGCGCTGGACGGGCTGCTGGAGCCCGCCCGGTTTCAGGACTACGGCCCCAACGGCCTGCAGGTGCAGGGCCGTCCCACCGTGCGCCGCGTCGTCAGCGGTGTCACCGCCAGCCTGGCCCTGATCGAGGCGGCCATCGAGGACGGCGCCGACGCCATCGTCGTGCATCACGGCCTTTTCTGGCGCGGCCAGCGTGGCACGGTGACCGGTTGGCTCAAGACGCGGTTGCAGCGGCTACTGGTGCACGACATCAGCCTGCTGGCGTACCACTTGCCGCTGGACGCCCACCCGCAGCTGGGCAACAACGCGCAACTGGCGCAGCGACTCGGGTTCGTGCCGGAGGGTGAGACGTGGCAGCGCTGCGGTGAACAGCAGCTCGTGTTTCTGGGCCGCAGCCCCGTGGCCGACGCGGCTGCGCTGGCGGCGCACCTCGAGCGTGTGCTGGGACGCTCGCCGGTGTGGGTGCCGGGTGACGGGCGGCCGATCGTGCGCGTGGCCTGGTGCAGCGGTGGCGCGCAAGGGTATTTCGAAGCCGCGCTGGCCGCCGGGGTGGACGCGTTCATCACCGGCGAGATCTCGGAGCCGCAAGCCCACCTGGCGCGCGAAACCGGCGTGGCGTTTTACGCTTGCGGCCACCACGCCACCGAGCGCTACGGCGCGCCCGCACTGGGCGCGTGGCTGGCCGAGCGCTATGGGTTGGCGCACCGCTTCATCGACATCGACAACCCAGCCTGAGCGTCCGATGCCACCTTCCGCCCCGATCGCCATCACGATGGGCGACGCCGCCGGCATCGGCCCGGAGCTCATCACCCAGGTGTTTCGTCGCCAGCCGTCGTGGTCGTCGCGCTGCGTCGTCATCGGCGACCTGGCGGTGCTGCGGCGCGCCGCGGCCGTCACGGGCGGCCTGCTGCCGATCGCCGAGCTGGACGGACCGGCCGACGCCGCGCACGTGCCGCCGGGGGTGGTGCCGCTGTGGCCGGCGGTGACGTTGGCGGCGCTGCCAGCCTGGGGGCAGGTGAGCGCGGCGGCCGGCCGCGCCGCCGCCGACGCCGTGACGCTGGCGGCCGAAGCGGCGCTGCGCGGTGAGGTCAGCGCCGTGGTCACCGCACCGCTGAACAAGGCGGCCTTGGCCGCGGCTGGCCTCGATGTGCCCGGCCACACCGAGCTGCTGCAGGCGCTGGCGGCGCGCCACCTGGGCTTGGCGCCTGAGCAGCTGCCCGTGCGCATGATGCTGCACAACGCCGAGCTGCGCACGGTGCTGGTCAGCATCCACGTGCCGCTGCGGCAGGCCATCGAGCTGCTGACGCCCGCGCGTCTGGACGAGACGCTGGCGGTGGTGCAGCGCCACTTTGCCGAGGTGCTGCGCTGGCCGCGTTGCCGCATCGCCGTGGCCGGGCTCAACCCGCACGCCGGCGAAGGTGGCTTGTTCGGCCGCGAGGAGCTCGACATCATCGCCCCGGCCGTGGCCCGTGCGCAGGCACGGGGTTGGGAGGTCAGCGGCCCGTACCCGCCCGACACCGTCTTCATGCGCGCGCGCCGCGGCGAGTTTGACGTCGTCGTCGCCATGTACCACGACCAGGGTTTGATCCCGGTCAAGTACCTGGGCTGGGAAGGCGGCGTCAACACGACACTGGGGCTGCCGTTCGTGCGCACCAGCCCCGACCACGGCACGGCGTTCGAAATCGCCGGCCGTGGCGTGGCCGACCCGTCCAGCCTGGAAGCCGCCATACGCGCCGCGCTGCGGGCGGCCACACCCGTCACCGAGGAGGTGCGCCCGTCAGGGTAATCGCCAGCCGTTCCTTTACAATGTCGGATAGTCTGCCATCAGCAGGCTGGGACGGCGCTGCGCTGGCGCGGTCCCGTGCGGTTGGCGGCTTTGTCATCCCCACCCGGAGAGTCTTCCCTCATGAGCGAAGCCACCGTCGATCCCCAACGCCGAACCTGGCTCATCACTGCGGGCGCCATGGGCGGTGCCGGCACCGTCGCCACCCTCGTGCCTTTCGTCAGCTCGTTGGCACCTTCGGAGCGCGCCAAAGCCGCAGGCGCCTCGGTCGAGGTGGACGTGTCCAAGCTGCAGCCAGGCGAAAAAATCGTCGTCGAGTGGCGCGGCAAGCCGGTGTGGATCATGCGCCGCACGCCGGAGCAGCTCGCGTCGCTGGAAAAGGTCGAGCCGCAGCTGGCCGACCCCAATTCCGAGCGCAAGGCCTACCCCACGCCACCCTACGCCCGTAACCGTCACCGCTCGATCAAGCCCGAATACCTCGTGGCGGTGGGCATTTGCACGCACTTGGGCTGCTCGCCGGTGGACAAGCTGCAGCCCGGGCCGCAGCCGTCGCTGCCGGACGACTGGCAAGGCGGCTTTCTGTGCCCCTGCCACGGCTCCACGTTCGACATGGCCGGCCGCGTGTTCAAAAACAAGCCGGCGCCGGACAACCTGGAAATCCCGCCGCACCACTACGTGTCCGACACCGTGGTGCTGATCGGCGAGGATCCGCCGAAGGCCTGACGCGCCGTTGCCACGCCCGCTTAGCACAAGGGAACCACCATGGCCGAATTCAAGGAAGCTCCCCCCAACGCCACGCGCGCCGAAAAGCTCCTGACCTGGATCGACAACCGCTTCCCGTTGTCGAAAATGTACAAGGAGCACATGTCGGAGTACTACGCGCCGAAGAACTTCAACGTCTGGTATTTCTTCGGTTCGCTGGCGATGCTGGTGCTGGTGATCCAGATCGTCACCGGCATTTTCCTCGTCATGCACTACAAGCCCGACGCCTCGCTCAACGCCGCGGGGGTGCCGGTGGCGTTCGCCTCGGTCGAGTACATCATGCGCGATGTCCCCTGGGGCTGGTTGATCCGCTACATGCACTCCACGGGGGCGTCGGCGTTTTTCATCGTCGTCTACCTGCACATGTGGCGCGGCCTCATCTACGGCTCGTACCGCAAGCCGCGCGAGCTGGTGTGGATCTTCGGGGTGGCGATTTTCCTGTGCCTGATGGCCGAGGCGTTCTTTGGCTACCTGCTGCCGTGGGGCCAGATGTCGTACTGGGGCGCGCAGGTGATCGTCAACCTGTTCTCGGCCATCCCCTTCATCGGGCCTGACCTGGCGATCTGGATCCGCGGCGACTACGTGGTGTCCGACGCGACGCTGAACCGCTTCTTCAGCTTCCACGTCATCGCCATCCCACTGGTGCTGCTGGGGCTGGTGGTGGCGCACATCATCGCGCTGCACGAGGTTGGCTCCAACAACCCCGATGGCATCGAGATCAAGGCCACCAAGGGGCCGGACGGCAAGCCGCTGGACGGCATTCCGTTCCACCCGTACTACACCATCCACGACATCCTGGGCGTGTCGGTGTTCCTGCTGGTGTTTGCCGCGGTGGTGTTTTTCGCGCCCGAAGCGGGTGGCTACTTCCTGGAGTTCAACAACTTCATCCCGGCCGACCCGATGGTGACGCCGCCGCACATCGCGCCGGTGTGGTACTTCACGCCGTATTACTCGATGCTGCGTGCCACCACCACCGAGATGATGTACGTGCTGGTCGCGGTGGTGCTGGTGGGCGCGCTGCTGGGGGCGCTGAAGTCCGGCTACGGCGCGTTGGGCAAGGCGGCGATGCTGGGCGGCGCGGTCGTGCTGGCAGCGCTGATGCTGACCATCGACGCCAAGTTCTGGGGCGTGGTCGTGATGGGTGGCGCCGTCATCGTGCTGTTCTTCCTGCCCTGGCTGGACAACAGCCCGGTCAAGTCGATCCGCTACCGCCCAAACTGGAACAAGTGGCTCTACGGTCTGTTCATCATCAACTTCCTGATCTTGGGCTACCTGGGGGTGCAGCCGCCATCGCCGGTGGGTGAGCGCATCAGCCAAGTTGGCACGCTGTTTTACTTTGGCTTCTTCCTGCTGATGCCGTGGTGGAGCCGACTGGGCGAATTCAAGCCCGTGCCCGCGCGTGTGACCTTCCAGCCCCACTGAATGGGCACCACCGATCGAGGAGAAAGGCATTGGCCATGAAACGATGGATCGCAACGGGTCTGCTGGCTCTGAGTGCCCTGCTGGGCGCCCACACCGCGGTGCACGCGGCAGGCACCAACTTCCCGATGGACAAGGCGCCGCGCCTGACCAACGACCAAGCGGCGCTGCAGCACGGCGCCAAGATCTTCGTCAACTACTGCCTGAGCTGCCACTCGGCGTCGTTCGTGCGCTACAACCGCCTGACGGAGCTGGGCCTGACCGAAAAGCAGATCAAGGAAAACCTGATGTTCACCACCGAGAAGGTGGGGGATCCGATGGTGGCGGCGATTTCGCCGCAGCAGGCCAAGGCATGGTTCGGCGCCCAGCCGCCGGATCTGTCGCTGGTGGCGCGCTCGCGCGCTGGTCATGGCTACAGCGGCGCGGACTACCTGTACACGCTGCTGCGCGGTTACTACCGCGACCCCAACCGCCCGACCGGCTGGAACAACGTGGTGTTTCACAACATCGGCATGCCGCACCCGCTGTGGGAGCTGCAGGGCGAGCGCAAACCCGTTTTCGAGAAGGTGGACAGCCACGGTCACGAGAGCGAGGTCTTCAAGGGCTGGGAGCAAGTCAAACCTGGGCTGCTGACGCCGGAGGAGTATGACCGCACGGTGGCGGACCTGGTGGCCTACCTGGAGTGGATGGGCGAGCCGGTCAAGAGCAGCCGGGTGCGGCTGGGCGTGTGGGTGATGATTTTCCTTGGCCTGTTCACCGTGGTGGCCTGGCGCCTCAACGCCGCCTATTGGAAAGACGTCAAGTGACCCCCATCTGAGCGGCGCGCTGCGCCGCCCGGGTCACCCCCACAGTGGGTGGGGCCGCCGGCGAGCGGCCGCCCACTGTTTTTTGCTTGGACTTGGAGCGACAACGCCATGATGGTCTTGTATTCGGGCACGACCTGTCCGTATTCGCACCGCTGCCGTTTCGTGTTGTTCGAAAAGGGCATGGACTTCGAGATCCGCGACGTGGATCTGTACAACAAGCCCGAAGATATTTCGGTGATGAACCCGTACGGGCAAGTGCCGATTCTGGTCGAGCGCGACCTGATCCTGTACGAATCCAACATCATCAACGAATACATCGACGAGCGCTTTCCGCACCCGCAGCTGATGCCGGGTGACCCGGTGGACCGCGCGCGCGTGCGGCTGTTTCTGCTGAACTTCGAAAAAGAACTGTTCACCCACGTGTCGGTGCTGGAGCAGCGCACCCCGAAGCCCACCGACAAACAGCTCGACAAGGCGCGTGCGCATATCCGCGAGCGCCTGACGCAACTGGCGCCGGTGTTCCTGAAGAACAAATACATGCTGGGCGAAAACTTTTCGATGCTGGACGTGGCGATTGCCCCGCTGCTGTGGCGCCTGGACCACTACGGCATCGAGCTCAACAAGAACGCCGCGCCGTTGCTGAAGTATGCCGAGCGCATCTTTTCGCGCCCGGCGTTCATCGAGGCGCTGACACCTTCCGAAAAGGTCATGCGCAAATGATGGACGCCGACCTGCCCTCGCTGCGCCCATACCTGGTACGCGCGGTGCACGAATGGTGCACCGACCACGGCTTCACGCCGTACATGGCCGTCGCGGTGGACGCGCGGGTGCAGGTGCCGCGCGAGTACGTGCGCAACGGCGAAATCATCCTCAACGTCAGTTACGACGCCACCGCCAACCTGCGCATCGACAACGAGGTGGTGACGTTTCGCGCGCGCTTCGGCGGTGTGCCGCGCGATGTGGTGGTGCCGATCGGCAACGTGGTCGGCATCTACGCCCGTGAAAACGGTCAGGGGTTGGCCTTTCCGCATCCCGATCCGGTCCCGGAGGACGAGGAGGACGGGCCGGTGCCGCCGGTGGCGCCCGGCAAGGGCCCGCAGCGTTTGCAGGTGGTGACGCCGAGCGCGGACGAGCCGCCCGCGCCCACCGCTGGCCAGACCGGCGACGGGGGCGTTGCGCACGACGGCGATGAGCCGCCGCCGTCCCCACCGCGCGGCGGCCGTCCGGCGCTCAAGCGCGTCAAGTGACCGCTACAATGGCGGTCTGCGCATGCCGCTTTAGCTCAGTTGGTAGAGCACCCGCCTTGTAAGCGGTAGGTCGTCTGTTCGAGTCAGACAAGCGGCACCATCGATTCCCACTCGGCGGCGGGTATCGGGCGGCCCAGCGCGTAGCCTTGCAGGCGTTCGCAGCCCAGGTCACGCAGCCAGCGGCGCTGGTCGTCGGTCTCGACGCCTTCGGCCACCGTGCGCAGCCCCAGGGTACGCGCCAGCTTGACGATGGCGCGCACCACCGTCCGGTCGCGTTCGCGCGTACCGGCCTCGCGCACAAAGGTCTGGTCGATTTTGAGTTCGTCCAGCGGCAACGCGGTCAGGTACGCCAGCGACGCGTAGCCGGTACCGAAGTCGTCCAGCGAAATCTGCACGCCACGCGCCCGCAACGGCGCCAACCGTTGGGCCGTGTCCTCCAGCTCGCCCAGCACGACGCTCTCGGTGATTTCCAGCGTCAGGTGATCGGGTGGGGCGCCGGTTTCGTCCAAGATGGTCAGCACCCGCTCGACGAAGTCGCGCTCACGGAACTGGCGTGAGCTGACGTTGACGCTGAGGGATAGCGCTTGCAGGCGCGGGTCGTTGGACCAGCGCCGCAGGCGGGCGCAGGTGTCGCGCAACACCCACTCGCCGATCGGCACGATCAGCCCGGTCTCTTCGGCGACGTCGATGAAGGCGCCCGGCGGGCGGATGGTGCCGTCCTCGTGTTGCCAGCGCAGCAGCACTTCGGCCCCCAGCACGCGGCCGTCGGCGTCGCACTGGGACTGTAAAAACGCCACCAACTGCCCGCGTTGCAGTGCCTCGCGCAAGCCCTGCTCGGTGTGCACGCGGGTGCGCACGATGGCTTGCAGCTCGTCGCTGAAAAAGCGAATGCCGTTGCGTCCTTCCTCTTTGACGCGAAACAGCGCCACTTCGGCCTGGCGCAGCACGGCGTCGGCGTGCGCACTGTCGCCATCGAACAGGGTCAGCCCGATGCTGGCCGTGGCGTAATACGGCGGCTGTTGGTCATCCCACGCGTAGGGTTGCAGCATCGCCGTTTGCACTTTGTGCGCCAGCCGTTCGGCGGTGCTGGCGGCCTGCGGTGCCGTGGCCGGCAAATCCTCCAACACCACGGCAAAGGCGTCATCGCCCAGGCGGGCCACGGTGTCTTGTTCGCGCACCGCTTGCCGCAGCCGTTGGGCCGCTTGGCGCAGCACGGCGTCGCCCCCGTCGTGACCGAACGTGTCGTTGATGTGTTTGAAGCGGTCGATGTCCACCAGCAGCAACGCGGCGTAGCGCTGGTGGCGCACGCAGCTTTGGATGGTGTGTTCCAGGCGGTCGCGCAGCAAGACGCGGTTGGGCAGTCCGGTCAGCGGGTCGTGGTGCGTGAGGTGGTGCAGGTCGTCGCGGTGGCGGCGCAGCGCGTCGGCCATCTGGTTGATCGCCGTTTCCACCGCCCCCAGCTCACGCACCGGCGAGGGCCGCGCGAAGGGCGGCTCGAAGCGCCCCTGGCCGATGGCGTCGAGGGCCGTGCGCAGGCGGTGGATCCAGCGTTCGATCAGCACGTACACCTGGTGGCGCGTGAACACCACCAGCGCCGCGGTCAACAGCAGCAGCCCGGCCATGCGCCACAGAAACGTACGCTTGATGGGCGACAGCCCGCGCCCGGGGCTGCTGTGCGCCACCACGTACAACGGCTGCATGGCCAGCCGCAGCGGGATCAGGCCGGCCATAATGGGGGTGCCGTCGGCGGCTTCGAGCTCGTGAAACTCAGCTGTCAGGTCCCGGACGATTGCGTGGCACTTTTATGAAAAGTTCCGGTTTTTCTTTGTACCATCTTTTCATGGCCTCGATGGGCGGGACATGTCCCAGGGCTTTCTGGGGGATGTGGTGATTGTACAG
>NZ_VJNA01000003.1 GCF_007556585.1 Tepidimonas aquatica
ACCCGCAAAGCGTGGTGCACTCGATGGTGCAGTACCGCGACCGTTCGGTGGTGGCGCAGCTGGGCACGCCCGACATGCGCGTGCCGATCGCCTACGGTCAGCGCCAGCCCGACCCCCAGCCACGCCGCTGCGCCGCCATGCACCCCACTTAGGCGCGCCCATTCCCAGCCGGCGGCCCCCATCAGCACCAGCGTCAGCATGGCAAAGGGGCCGCTGCCGCCGGGGTACAACAGCGCTGGCAGCAACACAGCCAGCAGCACGACGGCGGTGATGACCCGTTGGCGCAACACGGCAAACGTCTTTCGGTCGGCGTGATGCTCTAGGCCGCAGCCGCTTGCTCCGGCGTACGGCCAAAGCGCCGCTGGCGCTGCGCGTAGGCCGCCAGCGCGCGGTCCAGCTCGGCCTCGTCGAACGCTGGCCACAGCGTGTCGGTGAAATACAGCTCGCTGTAGGCCAGCTGCCACAGCACAAAGTTGCTGACGCGCTGCTCGCCCCCGGTGCGGATCACCAGGTCCGGGTCGGGCACATGGGCCAGCGCCAGCGCACCGGCCAAGCTGGCTTCGGTGATGGGCGCACCCTGCTGCGCCAGGCGCTGCGCGGCCTGCACGATGTCCCAGCGCCCGCCGTAGTTGAAGCACACGTTGAGGATGAGCGCCGTGTTGCCGGCGGTGGCGCACTCGGCCTCGGCGATGCCCTGCACCAACTCCGGCGCCAGCCCGCTGCGCTCACCCACCACGTGCAGCCGCACACCCGCTTGTTGCAAGCGTGGCACTTCGTCGATGAGGGCCTGCGCCAGCAGACGCAGGATGGCGTCCACCTCGTCAGGGGGGCGGGCCCAGTTTTCCGACGAAAACGCGAATACCGTCAGCACCCGCACGCCGCGCTCGGCGCACCACCCCAGCACGCGGCGCAGGGTTTCCCTGCCCGCACGGTGCCCGGCCACGCGCGGCAGCAAGCGCTGGCGCGCCCAGCGCCCGTTGCCATCCATCACGATGGCGATGTGGTGCGGCACCGACGGCGTCCCCAAACCCCGCTCCTTGGCAACCCGTGCGTGGCCCGACACGCTCAAATCGCCATGATGTCGGCCTCTTTGGCCGCCACCATCTTGTCCACCTCGGCGATCATGCGGTCGGTGAGCTTTTGGATATCGTCCTGCGCGCGGCGCTCGTCGTCTTCGGAGGCGAGCTTGTCCTTGACCAGGCGCTTGACGTGCTCGTTGGCGTCACGGCGCAGGTTGCGAATCGCCACCTTGGCGTGTTCGCCTTCGGCCTTGACGACCTTGACCAGCTCGCGACGGCGCTCTTCGGTCATCGGCGGGATCGGCACGCGGATCAGATCACCGTGCGAAGCCGGGTTGAGCCCCAGGTCGGACTCGCGGATCGCCTTTTCGATCTTGGCGCCCATGCCTTTTTCCCACGGCGCCACGCCGATGGTGCGTGCGTCCAGCAGGGTCAGGTTGGCCACTTGGCTGATCGGCACCATCGTGCCGTAGTACTCCACCTGCACCGTGTCCAGCAGCGCCGGATTGGCGCGCCCGGTGCGCACCTTGGCCAAGTTGGCACGCAGCGCTTCGAGCGACTGCTGCATCTTTTGTTCGGCGGTCTTTTTAATCTCGGGAATGCTGCTCATCGTCGTATCGGCCTTGCGTAGCTCGTGTCAGACGTGCACCAACGTGCCTTCGTCCTCACCCATGACGACGCGCTTGAGCGCGCCGGGCTTGAAAATCGAAAACACCCGCACCGGCAGGTTTTGGTCGCGGCACAGGGCAAAGGCGGTGGCATCCATGACCTGGAGCTGGCGCACCATCGCCTCGTCGAAACTGATGCGCTGGTAGCGCTGGGCGCTGGGGTCTTTTTTGGGGTCGGCGGTGTAGACGCCGTCGACCTTGGTGGCCTTCAGCACGAGCTGCGCACCGATTTCCGCGCCGCGCAGCGCCGCGGCGGTGTCGGTGGTGAAAAACGGGTTGCCGGTGCCGGCGGCGAACACCACGACCTTGCCCTCTTCCAGGTACTGCAGCGCCTTGGGGCGCACGTACGGCTCGACGACCTGGTCGATGGCGATGGCCGACATCACCCGCGCGCGCACACCGGCGCGCTCCAGCGCGTCACCCAGGGCCAGCGCGTTCATGACGGTGGCCAACATGCCCATGTAGTCCGCCGTGGCGCGGTCCATCCCGACGGCCCCCCCGGCCACACCGCGAAACAGGTTGCCGCCACCGATGACGATGGCCACCTGCACACCCAGGTGGGCGACCTCGGCCACCTCGGTCACGATGCGCTCGATGGTGCCGCGGTGAATGCCAAACGCTTCGTCGCCCATCAGGGCTTCACCAGACAATTTAAGGAGGATGCGCTGCAGTGCGGGCATGGATGCAATCCGGATGTGGGGCGATTGTACGGGGCTTGGTGCGGGTGCGGGTTGCAAAAAGGGCCGGCCTCCAACCCGAGGAGCCGGCCCTAACGGCGCAGAGGGCGCGGTCAGGCTTTTTGCGCCGCGGCCACCTGGGCAGCCACTTCGGCGGCAAAGTCGTCTTGCTTTTTCTCGATGCCTTCGCCAACCACGAACAGCGTAAACGACTGCACCGCGGTGTTGGCGCCCTTCAGGTACTGGCCCACGGTCTGCTTGCCGTCGGCGGCCTTGACGAACACCTGGTCCAGCAGCGAGACTTCCTTGAGGTACTTCTGCACCGCGCCCTCGACCATCTTGGCCACGATGTCGGCGGGCTTGCCCGATTCGGCCGCCTTTTGTTCGGCGATCGAGCGCTCCTTGGCCACGAGCTCGGCCGGCACGTCGGCGCCCGACAGCGCCACCGGCTTCATCGCGGCGATGTGCATCGCCACATCCTTGGCCGCCGTGGCGTCACCTTGGTACTGCACCAGCACGCCGATGCGCACGCCGTGCAGGTACACCGCCAGGTTGCCACCGCCGCTGTAGCGCTTGAAGCGGCGAATCGTCATGTTCTCGCCGATCTTGCCGATCAGCCCCTTGCGCACGTCTTCCACGGTGGGGCCAAAGCCTTCCATGCTCAGCGGCAGCGCGGCCAACGCGGCCACATCGGCCGGGTCGTGCTCGGCCACCAGGCGCGCCAGCGCCTGCGCAAAGCCGCCGAACAGCTCGTTTTTCGACACGAAGTCGGTTTCGCAGTTGACTTCGACCAACGCGCCGGTGCTGCCGTCCACGTGCGCCGCCACGACACCCTCGGCGGTGACGCGGCTGGCGGCTTTGCTGGCCTTGTTGCCCAGCTTGACGCGCAGGATTTCCTCGGCCTTTTCCATGTTGCCGTCGGCCTCGGTCAGGGCCTTTTTGCACTCCATCATGGGGGCGTCGGTCTTGGCGCGGAGTTCCGCGACCATGCTGGCGGTGATGGCTGCCATTGTGATGCTCCTGTTGACGGGTGGCCGCCTTGGCCACCCTCAAATCATTGACGCTGTGTTCGACAACCCGATGACACCCTGAGCGCGAACCAAGCGCGCGCCGGCGGCGTCATCGGGCCAAGATACGAAAAAGGGGCTGCTGCGCCCCATCGAAAGCGGCCTCGTGGGCGCGCCCTCAGCCCTCCTGCACCTCGACGAATTCGTCGTCGGCGCGTACGGCCTCCACCACCGCGTTGAGTGCGGCGTTGCGGCCTTCGAGCACGGCGTCGGCGATGCCGCGGGCGTAGATCGCCACGGCCTTGGCCGAGTCGTCGTTGCCGGGGATGACGTAGTCGATGCCCTCGGGCGAGTGGTTGGTGTCGACGACACCGATGACCGGAATGCCCAGTTTGTTGGCTTCGGCCACGGCGATCTTGTGGTAGCCGACATCGACCACGAACATCGCGTCGGGCAGCGCGTTCATGTCCTGGATGCCGCCGATGTCGCGCTCGAGCTTGGCCAGCTCACGCAAAAACAGCAGCTGCTCCTTTTTCGACATATTGTCCAGGCCAGCGTCGCGCTGGGCCTGCATGTCCTTCAGGCGCTTGATCGAGGTCTTGACGGTCTTGAAGTTGGTCAGCATGCCGCCCAGCCAGCGCTGCTCGACGTACGGCACGCCCGCACGCTGCGCCTCGGCTGCGATGATGTCGCGCGACTGGCGCTTGGTGCCCACCATCAGCAGGGTACCGCCGTTGGCGGTGAGTTGGCGCACAAACTTGCACGCCGCCTCGAACATCGGCACCGTCTTTTCGAGGTTGATAATGTGGATCTTGTTGCGATGGCCGAAAATGTACGGGGCCATCTTGGGGTTCCAGAAGCGCGTCTGGTGCCCGAAGTGGACACCGGCTTCCAGCATTTCGCGCATGGACACGGGCATGATATGGACTTTCCAAAGGTTGGGCCTAAAGCCGGCCGACGACCACCACCCGCGCACGGGCGGCGGCACCCGGAAGGGGCCGGCTTGCGATTGCCTTGCCACACCCACCGACCCAGAGCCGACAGGCCTTGCAGCAAAACTTTGAGATTTTAGCACGCACGACGTGTCCACCATGCAGCGTATCCTCCCTTGCCCCACGCCCAGCGCGCCCCCCCGCCCCTTGCACGACCGGCTTGCCAGCCGTCAACTCGAACAGCGTCTGGCGGCGTCGCTGCCACCCCACACGCTGATGCAGCGCGCGGGCCTGGCAGTGGCGCGCCTGGCGATGGCATGGCAGCCCCACGCCCAGCGCATCGTGGTGCTGGCCGGCGGTGGCAACAACGGTGGCGACGGGCTGGTGGCGGCCACCCGGCTGGCGCGCGACTGGCCGCAGCGCGACGTCGCGGTGTGGTGGCAGGGGGCGCCCGAGCGCCTGCCCGACGACGCCCGCTGGGCCTGGCAGCAAGCGCGCGCCGCCAACCTGACGTGGCTGCAAGCCGCGCCCGAACACCCCCCCGACCTGGTGATCGACGCGCTGTTGGGGCTGGGGCTGGACCGCCCCGTGCGCGGCACGGCGCTGGCGGCCTTGCGTTGGCTGCAAGCCTGCCCCGCCCCGACACTGTGCGTCGATCTGCCCAGCGGCCTGGATGCCAACACCGGCCACTGGTGGGCCGACGCACCGCCCCAACCCGCCGCCCAGCGCGCCACGCTGTCGTTGCTGACGCTCAAACCCGGCCTGTTCACCGGGCATGGTCGGGTGGTGGCCGGTGCGTCGATCTGGTTCGACGACCTCGGGGCCGAACCGGAACCGGGTACCGCCGCCGCGTGGCTGGTCGCGCCGGGGGGCTGGCCCGACACGGCCGCGCTGCGGGCAGACCACGCCAGCCACAAAGGCAGCCGCGGTGACGTGCTGGTGCTGGGCGGTGCCCTGCCCCACGCGCACGCGGGCATCGGCATGGGCGGCGCGGCGCTGCTGGCGGCGCGCGCGGCCCTGCGTGCTGGCGCCGGCCGCGTCTACGCCGCGCTGCTGGGCGACGCCGAGCAGGTCCCGCCGTGGGACATGGGCCAGCCCGCGTTGATGCTGCGCAGCGCCACAGCAGCGCTGGACAGCGACCTACCCGAGCGCGCCACGGTGGTGGCCGGCTGCGGCGGTGGCCCGGCAATGGCGACGCTGCTGGACGCCGTGCTGGCCCGCTGCCCGCGGCTGGTGCTGGACGCCGACGCGCTCAATGCCCTGGCGCAACGACCCGACCCCGAGCCGTTGGCCGCTCGCCAGGCGCGTGGCTGGTGGACCGTGCTGACGCCGCACCCGCTGGAAGCGGCCCGGCTGTTGCGCACCGACACCGCCACCGTGCAGCGCGACCGGCTGGCCGCCGCCCGCACCCTGGCCGAACGGTGGCACGCCGTCGTCGTGCTCAAAGGCAGCGGCAGCGTGGTGGCCGCGCCCGGCCTTACGCCGCGCATCGTGGCCAGCGGCAGCGGTTGGCTGGCCACTGCCGGCAGCGGTGACACGCTGGCCGGGTTGCTGGGCGCGCGCCTGAGCACGCTGCCTTGGCCCGCCCCGCCCGAGGACCTGCAGGCCGCGGTGGCCGACACCGTGGCCCTGCACGGCACCTTGCCCGAACACTGGCCGCACCGCTGGCCGCCCACCGCCAGCGACCTGCTGCCCTGACCACCCCCCTGCAGGAGACGACCGATGCCGATCGCCGACCACGATCTGCCGCGCTGCGCCGCCAACCATGCGCCGCTGACGCCCTTGGATTTTTTACGCCGCACCGCCGAGGTGCACCCGCAGCTGCCGGCCATCGTGCACGGCACCGGCGCGCACGCGGCGAACCAGACTTGGGGCGAGACCGCCCAACGCTGCCGCCGCATGGCCAGCGCGCTGCGGCGCGCCGGGGTGCAGCGCGGGGACGTCGTGGCCACCTTGCTGCCCAACACCCCGCCGATGGTCGAGGCCCACTTTGGCGTGCCGCTGGCGGGCGCGGTGCTCAATGCCCTCAACACCCGGCTGGAGCCGGCGTCCATCGCCTACATGCTGGACCACGGCGAAGCCCGGGTCATCCTGGTCGACCCGGAGTTCAGCGCGCTGCTGGCGCAAGCCCTGCCGCTGCGCACGCGGCGCGAGCCGCTGCTGGTGGTGCAAACCCAGGATCCATGGTTCGGCGCCCCCACCGCCACGCTGGACGCGGTGGACTACGAGGACTGGCTGCGCCAAGGTGACCCAGACTTCCCCTGGGAGGGGCCACCCGACGAGTGGGACGCGATCGCCCTCAACTACACCAGTGGCACCACCGGTCATCCCAAGGGGGTGGTTTACCACCACCGTGGCGCGGCCCTCAACGCCGTGTCCAACATCCTCGAGTGGGACATGCCCAAGCACCCCGTCTACCTGTGGACGTTGCCGATGTTCCACTGCAACGGCTGGTGCTTCCCCTGGACCTTGGCGGCGCGCGCCGGGCTCAACGTCTGCTTGCGCAAGGTGGATGCGGCCACCGTGCTGGGTTTGATGCGCGCCTGGCGCGTCACCCACTACTGCGGAGCGCCGATCGTGCACGCGATGCTGGCCAACGCCCCGGATGAGCTCAAAGCCGGCCTGCACCCGGGCATACGGGGCATGGTGGCGGCCTCGGCGCCACCGGCGGCGCTGCTGGAGGCGATGGCACGCATGGGCATCGAGCTGACGCACGTGTATGGCCTGACCGAGGTGTACGGGCCGGCCACGGTGTGCGCCCTCCAGCCCGGCTGGCGTGACCTGCCGCTGCAGGAGCAAGCCCGTTTGCACGCGCGCCAGGGCGTGCGGTACCACCTGCAACAAGACGCGCGGGTGCTGGACCCGGCCACGCTGCAGCCGGTGCCGTGGGACGGCGAAACGATCGGCGAGGTGATGTTTCGCGGCAACATCGTGATGAAGGGCTACCTGAAAAACCCCGAGGCGACCGCGCAAGCGCTGGCCGGTGGCTGGTTCCACACCGGCGACCTGGCGGTGCAACACCCGGACGGCTACATCAAGATCAAGGACCGCAGCAAGGACATCATCATCTCGGGCGGCGAGAACATCTCGTCGATCGAAATCGAAGACGTGCTGTACCGTCACCCTGCGGTGCAAGCGGCGGCGGTGGTGGCCAAACCCGACCCGCGCTGGGGCGAGACCCCGTGCGCGTTCATCGAACTCAAGCCCGGCGCGCACGCCAGCGTCGAGGACATCATCGCGCACTGCCGCGCCCATCTGGCGGGGTTCAAAATCCCGCGCGCGGTGGTGTTCACCGAATTGCCCAAGACCAGCACCGGCAAAATTCAGAAATTTGAGCTGCGGCGCCTGGCGGGGTCGGTGCAGGCGATCGACGTGTAGCGCGCCGCCACTCCCACGGGGGCAGCGCCTCATCCTGCGCCCACAAACCACGCCCTACCGCACGGGCAGCGAACTCGGCTGCGCGGTAGTGCCACCGCTCCAGCCAGGGTTGCTGGTGAGCGTGACGGGCGTCGTGCCACGCCCAGCCTTGCTGCAGCAAGGCCAGGTTGACATCCTGCACGAGCCGTTCGTCCTCGGGCGATGGCCCTCGGACCACCGCCAGCCAACGTCCGTAACGGTCCACCCCACGGTCGTCCAGACGCACCGCGCGACCCAGCACCCACGCACGCAGCGCATCGCGCGCCTGCTGGCCGGCGGGCTGGTCCAGTTCCGGGGCATCGATGCCTGCCAGGCGCACGGTGCGCAGCCGCGCATCGGGGCCGCGCACACGCAGCGTGTCGCCATCGTGCACGGCCACCACCACCCAATCGGCCTGGGCCTGCACCGCAGAAGAGCCAGCGCCGACACACCCGCCCAGGCCGCACAGCAGCGCCAGCAGCACCAGGCCGGCGACCCACACCGCACGATCCAAGACGCCCGTCATAGCAGCGGCCGCAGCTCACGCGCGGCCTCCTGCAACAGCGGCAGCAGTTCGTGCTGCACGGCCCCGGCCTGCAAGCGCTGCTGCGACAGCACGGCGTTGATCGCCGCCACCGTGCGGCCCTGCATGTCGCGCAGCGGCACCGCCACCGCGTGCACGCCCAGCTCGTGCTCCTCGCTGCACACACAGTGGTCGGCCTGGCGCACCTGCTGCAGGATGCGCCGCAGCACCGCGGGGTCGGTGACGGTGTACGGCGTCAGACGCGGCAGACCCGCCCCGGCGGTGCAACGGGCGGCCAGCCAACGCCGCAACTGCACCGCGGGCAGGGCCGCCAACAGCACCCGGCCGGTGGAGGTGACGTGCGCGGGCAGCCGCGCCCCTAAGTGCAAGCCGTAGGCCAGCCGCTGCGGTCGCGCCGGCCACGCCCCGCCCGGGGCCCCAAGCGAGCCCCCTTGCCAATCCACACTGGGCTCATGCGCCGCGGGCGGCACGCTGCGCGCCACCACGACCACCGCCTCGTCGTCCAGCACCGTCACCGAAAACGGTTCGCGCACGCGCGCGGCCAGCCGGTCCAGCACCGGCTGCACCGTGCGCGGCAAGCGCGCCGACGCCAGGTAGCGCCCCGCCAGACGCAGCACCTTGGGCGCCAGCCAGTAATCGTGCCCGTCGGTTTCCAGGTAGCCCAGGTGCGCCAGCGTCAACAGGTGGCGCCGCGCCGCCGCACGCGACAGCCCCGTGCGCTGGGCCGCCAGCGTGGCGTTGAGGCGCTGGCGCTCGGTGTCGAAGCTCTCCAGCACGGCCAGACCTTTGACCAGCCCGGCGATGGTGTCGGCGGCAGCGAGATCCATGGCGACAACGATAGCGCATCCCAGCGTCCGTGGGCAACGGCCCCACTTGGTTGCGCGATATTCGCGCACGCTGCGCGATATTCGCACAACGGACCACGGCCAGGTGCGTCCTTCGACCAGCACGGCGCCTACGATGCCGCCACCGCGCCGCGCCCCGGGCGGCGGCTCCCCTACCCACCTCACGAGGAGACATTGCCATGCGCACCCAAGTCGTCATTGTTGGCGCCGGCCCGTCGGGCCTGCTGCTGGGCCAACTGCTGCACAAAGCCGGCGTCGACAACATCATCCTGGAGCGGCAAAGCGCTGCCTACGTGTTGGGGCGCATCCGCGCCGGCGTGCTGGAGCAAGTCGCCGTGGACGTGCTGGACGAGGCCGGCGTGGGCCAGCGCATGCACCGCGAGGGGCTGGTGCACGAGGGCTTCGACCTGTTGTTCAAGGGCGAGCGCCACCGGGTGGACCTCAAGGGTTTGACCGGGGGCAAGACGGTCCTGGTGTACGGTCAAACCGAGATCACGCGCGACCTGATGGACGCGCGCCAGGCCAGCGGCCAGACCACGGTGTACGAGGCCGGCCACGTGGCCATCCACGGCTTTGACGGCGCGCGGCCGTGGGTGACCTACGAAAAGGATGGCGTCACCCACCGCATCGACGCCGACTTCATCGCCGGCTGCGACGGCTTCCACGGCGTGTGCCGCGCCAGCGTGCCGCGCAGCGCCATCACCGAGTACGAGAAGGTGTACCCGTTTGGCTGGCTCGGGTTGCTGTCCGACACGCCGCCGGTGCACGAGGAGCTGATCTACGTCAACAGCCCGCGCGGCTTTGCGCTGTGTTCGATGCGCAGCCGCACCCGCAGCCGCTACTACCTGCAGGTGCCGCTGTCCGACACCGTGGACAGTTGGAGTGACCAGGCGTTTTGGGACGAGCTGCGCCGCCGCCTGGACCCGGCCGCGGCCGAGGCGCTGGTCACCGGCCCCTCGTTCGAAAAAAGCATCGCGCCGCTGCGCAGCTTTGTCAGCGAGCCGATGCGTTTTGGGCGGCTGTTGCTGGCGGGTGATGCCGCGCACATCGTGCCGCCCACCGGTGCCAAGGGGCTCAACCTGGCCGCCACCGACGTCAAATACCTGGCCGACGCGCTCATCGAGCACTACCACGAGCGCAGCGACGCCGGCATCGACCACTACTCGCAGCGCTGCCTGCGCCGCGTGTGGCGCGCCGAGCGCTTTTCGTGGTGGTTCACGAGCCTGATGCACCGCTTCCCCGGCGAGGGTGAGATCGCGCAGAAATTCCAGGAAGCCGAGCTCGACTACCTGATACACAGCGAGGCGGGCGCACGCACGATCGCCGAAAACTACGTCGGCCTGCCGCTCGATTTTGGCTTGCGGCGTTGATGCATGGGTTGGGTCGGCTCGGCCCCCGTGACGCGCGGCGGCAGCCCCGTGTGCTGTGTCAACACACGGCCCTTGGGTGGCTGAGTCGGCTTGCCCGAACCGGCGCCGGCGCGCGCACGGGCCGCCGGCGGGGTGGAGTTGGCGCGCCGCGGCGCACGGTAGCTGCCGTCGGTCAGCGGCTGGTAAGTCGGCACCAGGTGGTGCTTGCCGTTGCCGATCAGGTCCGCGCGCCCCATGGCCTTGAGCGCCTCGCGCAGCAGCGGCCAGTTGTTGGGGTCGTGGTAGCGCAACAACGCCTTGTGCAGGCGCCGTCGGCGCTCGCCCTTGACGACATCGACGCGCTCGGTGCGCTCATCGCGGTGGATGCCCTTGAGCGGGTTGAGGCCCGTGTGGTACATGGCCGTGGCGGTGGCCATGGGGCTTGGGTAAAAGGTTTGCACCTGGTCGGCGCGAAAGCCGTTGCGCTTGAGCCACAACGCCAGGTTGAGCATGTCCTCGTCCGTCGTGCCCGGGTGGGCGGCGATGAAGTACGGGATCAGGTACTGCTCTTTGCCCGCCTCGCGTGAGTAGCGGTCGAACATCGCCTTGAAGCGGTCGTAGGTGCCGATGCCCGGCTTCATCATCTTGGACAATGGGCCGGGCTCGGTGTGCTCAGGCGCGATCTTGAGGTAGCCGCCCACGTGATGCTGCACCAGCTCGCGCACGTACTCAGGGTCACGCACGGCCAGGTCGTAGCGCAGGCCGGAGCCGATCAGGATTTTTTTGATGCCTTTGAGCGTGCGGGCGCGGCGGTACAGCCGCACCAGCGGCCCGTGGTCGGTGCGCAGGTTGGCGCAGATGTCCGGGTACACGCAACTGGGCTTGCGGCAGGCGGCCTCGATCGTGGGGCTCTTGCAGCCCAGGCGGTACATGTTGGCGGTGGGGCCGCCCAGGTCCGAAATGACGCCGGTGAAGCCCGGCACCTTGTCGCGGATCTCCTCGATCTCGCGGATGATCGAATCTTCCGAGCGGCTTTGGATGATGCGCCCTTCGTGCTCGGTGATCGAGCAAAACGTGCAGCCGCCAAAGCACCCGCGCATGATGTTGACCGAGAAGCGGATCATCTCCCACGCGGGGATCTTGGTCGGGCCGTCGTGGCGGCCACGCTCGTCCGCGTACGCCGGGTGGGGGCTGCGTGCGTAGGGCAAGCCAAACACCCAGTCCATTTCTTCGGTGCTCAGCGGCAGCGGCGGCGGGTTGACCCACACGTCCTGCGCGGCCGGCCCCTGGCCGTGGCGCTGCACCAGCGCGCGCGCGTTGTAGGGGTTGGTCTCCAGGTGCAGCACACGGTTGGCGTGCGCGTACAGCACGGGGTCGGCCTTGACCTGTTCGTAGCTGGGCAGGCGAATGACGGTGCGGCCGCGCGGCGCACGCAAGGTCGCCGCCCGCGGCACCAGGCGCACCGGTGCGGCCCCAGCGTCGCTGGCGGCGCTGGCGCAGCCGCCGTCGGCGGACTCGGCCGGCATCTGGTAGGGGTTGACGTGGGCCTCCACCCGCCCAGGTCGATCGACGTCGGTGGAATCGATTTCGACCCAGTCCGTAGCCGGGGTACGGCGCACGAAGGCGGTGCCACGCACGTCGGTGATCGATTCGACCGGCTCGCCACGCGCCAGCCGGTGCGCCACCTCCACCAGCGCGCGCTCGGCGTTGCCGTACAGCAGCAAGTCCGCCTTGGCGTCCAGCAGGATCGAGCGGCGCACCGTCTCGCTCCAGTAGTCGTAGTGCGCGATGCGGCGCAGGCTGGCCTCGATGCCGCCCAGGATGATCGGCACATCCTTGTAGGCCTCGCGGCAGCGCTGCGCATAGACGATGCTGGCGCGGTCCGGGCGCCGCCCGCCGACGCCGCCTGGGGTGTAGGCATCGTCGGAGCGGATTTTGCGATCCGCCGTGTAGCGGTTGATCATCGAGTCCATGTTGCCCGCAGTCACGCCCCAAAACAGGCGCGGCCGACCCAGCGCCTTGAACGGCTCGGCGCTGTGCCAATCGGGCTGGGCGATGATACCGACACGAAACCCCTGCGCCTCCAGCACGCGGCCGATGACCGCCATGCCAAAACTGGGGTGGTCGACGTAGGCGTCGCCGGTGACCAGGATGACGTCGCACGCATCCCACCCCAGCGCGTCCATCTCGGCGCGGCTCATCGGCAAAAACGGCGCCACGCCAAAGCGCTTGGCCCAGTACGGCTTGTAGCGCATCAGCGGCTTGGGCGCCGGCGTGACATGGGCGGGGTGCAGGGGGGCATTCATGGCGCGTCTGGTGGGGGCTCTGGGCCCGACGACGTTGGCCAGCCTCACAGGGCTGGCCAACACAGGGCTGCGCATTGTAGGCGCGGTGGCTGCGGCGCACCATCCCTGCCGCGCAATCCCCTACGCGCGCCGGGGACGCCGGCCGCGCGATGCGCTTACACGCCCCCCGGCGTGCGGCGCCGGAACATGCCCCAGCCTTCCATCTGCAGCACTTGCTCGCCGTGCTGGTTGAACATCTGCCAAACGGTGCGCACCAGGCCGACGTCGGGGCGCTTGTTCATCGGTCGTTTGTCGACGATGCTGTGCCGCAGCGTCAGCGTGTCGCCGGGGAACACCGGCTTGAGCCAGCGCAGGCTGTCCAGTCCCGGCGAACCCAGGCTCGAGGTGCGGTGCAAAAAGTTCGTCACCATCAGGCGCATGGCCAGCGCGCACGTGTGCCAGCCGCTGGCGCACAACGCCCCGAACACCGAGTGGCGCGCCGCTTCGTGGTCCAAATGAAACGGCTGCGGGTCGAACTGGCGCGCAAACGCAACGATTTCGTCTTCGGTGACGGTCAGGCTGCCCAGCTCGCGCGTGTCGCCGACGGCAAGGTCTTCCCACCACAGTTCGATGTGCGGGCTGGTCACGGGGTCGATCGCGGTCATGCCGCCATCATAAGTCGTGCAGGGCTTGTTGCACCAGGTCGGCAAAGCGCGCCTCGTCACCCAGGTGATAGGTGGGCAACGATCGACTTGCCGCCTACGCATCCATCGCCTGCCGCAGCGCACGCGCGGCGTCCTGGTGCGCACGCAACGCCTCGGGGATCGCCCGGCCCATTTTGATGAACTCGTGCGTGACGCCGTGGTAGATCTCCAGCTCCACCGGCACACCGGCCAGCCGCAAGGCGTCGGCCAGTTGCACGCCTTCGTCGACCAACGGGTCGCACTCGGCCAGGCCGATCCAGGCGGGCGCCGCGCCGTCGAAGTCGGGCGCCAGCAGCGGCGCAAAGCGCCAGTCCTCGCGCTGCGCATCGTCGATGTAGTGACGGAAAAACCACTGGATCGTTTCCGCCTCCAGCACAAAGCCGTGCGCGAAGCGGCGGTGCGAGGGCGTGTCTTGCCACGCGCTGCAGCCGGGGTAGAACAGCAGTTGCAGCGCCAGCGGCCAGCCGGCATCACGCGCCTGCAGCGCGGTCACCACCGCCAGCGTGCCGCCGGCGCTGTCGCCACCCACCGCGATGCGGCTGGCGTCCAACCCCAGCGCCCCGGCCTGCCCGCGCAGCCAGGCCAGCGCATCCAAGGCGTCGTGCACCGCGGTGGGGAAGCGGTGCTCGGGCGCCAGGCGGTAGTCCACCGAAAGCACCGCCACGCCGCTGAGGTGCGCCAAGTGGCGGCACAACGCCGCGTGCGTGCGCACGCTGCCGACGACGAACCCACCGCCGTGAAGGTACAGCAGCACCGGCGGCGCTGGCGGCGCACCGTGCGCCACCACCAGTTCGGCCGGCAGTGTGGCGCCGTCGCGGGTCGGGATGCCCACCGTCTGCACCCGCGCCATGCGCGGCGGCGGCAGGTCCAGCACGCTGGCGCCAGCCTCGTAAAAGGCCCGCGCCTGCGCCGGCGTCATGGCATGCATCGGCGGCCGCCCGGCGCGCGCCATGCGGTCGATCACGCCCCGCATCGCAGGGCTCAACAGGTGGCGAGGGTTGGGGTGGTGCATGCTGCGCCGATTGTCGTGCAAGCGGAGCGTTGCTGGCTTGCCCGGGTGTTGCCCGCCTGCCACCTTGGCGTCAGCCATGCACCGCGGCCCGTGCTAGCCTAGACTACCTTGGTGCGAGGAGACAACGACGATGGCCGAAATCCGCTACCTGACCACGATCCAGATCGAACCGGGTGCGCTGCGCCTGCTGCCCGCCGAGTGCGCGCGGGTGGGGATACGGCGGCCACTGATCGTGACCGACGCCGGGGTGCGTGGCGCTGGCTTGTTGCAGCGGGTGCTGGACACGCTGGGCGCTGGAGTGGTGCTGGCCGTGTTCGACGGCACCCCATCCAACCCCACCGAGGCCGCGGTGCGCAGCGCGGCGGCGCTGTACCGCGACGCCGGCTGCGACGGCCTGATCGCGCTGGGCGGTGGCAGCCCGATCGACTGCGCCAAGGGCGTGGCCATCGCCGTCACGCACGACGGGCCGCTCAAAACCTACGCCACCATCGAAGGCGGCTCGCCGCGCATCACCGAGCGGGTGCCGCCACTGGTCGCGATCCCCACCACCGCCGGCACCGGCAGCGAGGTGGCGCGCGGCGCCATCATCATCGTCGACGATGGGCGCAAGCTCGGCTTTCACAGCTGGCACCTGCTGCCCAAAGCGGCGATTTTGGACCCCGAGCTGACCGTCGGCCTGCCGCCGCGGTTGACCGCAGCCACCGGCATGGACGCCATCGCGCACTGCATCGAAACGTTTTTGGCGCCGGCGTTCAACCCGCCCGCCGACGGCATCGCGCTGGACGGCCTGCAGCGGGGCTGGGCGCACATCGAGCGCGCGGTGCGCGATGGCCACGACCTGCAGGCGCGGCTGCAGATGCTGAGCGCCAGCATGCAAGGGGCCATGGCGTTCCAAAAAGGCCTGGGGTGCGTGCACTCGCTCAGCCACAGCTTGGGCGGGCTCAACCCGGCCCTGCACCACGGCACGCTCAACGCCATCTTTTTGCCGGCGGTGATCGAATTCAACGCCCGGGCCGACAGCGTGCGCCACGAGCGGCGGCTACAGCGGCTGGCGCAGGCCATGGGCTTGGCCGACGCCCAGGAGGTGGCCCCGGCCATTCGCTCGATGACCGCACGGCTGGGGTTGCCCACCGGCCTGGGTGAGCTGGGGGTGACCCGCGCCATGTTCGCACGCATCATCGAAGGCGCGCTGGCCGACCACTGCCACAAGACCAACCCACGGCTGGCCACGGCCGACGACTACGAAGCCATGCTCGAAGCGTCGCTGTGACGCGCTGCCCGCGCGGGCGGCGCGGCCGTCACAGCGGCTCGACGACGCTGGGGTCTGGGCGCTGCAGCCAGGTCTCGAACTCGTCGGCCAGGCGCTGCGCCTCACGCACCGCGGTGGTCCAGGCGCGCATACGCGCCGCCAAGTCCCGGCCATAACGGGGGAAGTCGCTGCGGTCGGGCAACTTGCCATTGGGCAGCGTGCGCACCCACTGCGGGTCGGGGGCCAGCACCAGGGTGTGCGCCAGCGCGTCGGTGGCCCGGTGGCGCCACGGCAGCGCTTTGTCCAACCAGCCGGGCACCACGTGGCGCTGAAAGTGCGGGTACAGCACCAACCCCAGCTCGGGGCGCCAGCGCAGGTGCAGGTGGTAGTCGGTGATGCCGCCGTCCCAGTACGCGCCCGGCGGCGCGCCGGGGATGTCGTGCACCGCCTGCAGCACGAACGGGATCGAGCAACTGGCCTGCAGCGCCGGCATGAAATTGTCGGCGCTGAGTGTGACGGTGCGGGTGCGGTAGTCGCGCGTATCAAACGGCAGCTCGGGGGGCGCTGCGCCGGCTGCGGCGGTGGTGAATACCACCCGTTCCAGCCAGGCCTGCAGCGCACGCCGGTGCACGGCGTTGCTAACGTAGGCCGCAGCGTAGCCCAGCGGCGTGCGCCAGCGCCCCTCGCGCGCCAGCACGTGGCGCCCCCGCGCGGTGACGATGTGCACGCGCCAGTGCGGGTGCTGCAGCACCTCGTGCACACGGCCACCAAAAAACAGCTGCAGGTTGTGCGCAAACGCTGCGCTGACGTGCTGTGGCGTGGGCCGCGTGCGGCCGGGCTCGACGACGTAGTCCTGCGCAATGTAATCGCGCTGCAGCCGCTCGAACGCCGCCACGCAGTCATGCAAGCAGGCGGTGGCCATGCGCCATGCCCCAATCGAGGCCCCAACCAGATGCACGGTGCGCTGGGCCTGCGGCAACCAGTGGCCAAACAACCACCGATCCAGCGGCCCCAGGATCAATCCCTTGGGCCCACCGGCCGCGCCGGGCACGACGCCAACGTCGTGCGGGCGCAGCCCGTGCTGGCGCAGGTGCGCCCGGGCCGCCGCTCCGGCGTAGATGCGCAGCGCCCGCATCACGCCCCCTGCCCCGCCGGCACGACGTCCGGGTCGACCAGCAGGTCAGGGTCGAGCTGCAGCAGTTCGCCCACCGCGTCAGGGTAGCTGTGGATCAGCGTGTCGCGCGCGTTGTCCGTCATCCACACCCGGGCGCGCCACGCCACCATGTGCACCACCGCCGCCAGCGGATCCGGGGGCTCGTGGCGCAGCGGCTGCACGTGCTGCGCAATGGCGCGCACCAGCGTGTCCGGCAGCCGCCAGTGCGCCGCCAGCGCTGCCCCGACGTTGGCGTAGGTGTAGCCCAGCGCCTGCTGCTCGGCCAGCGGGCGCTGCAGCGACCACCATGGCACCTGGTCCTGCAGCGCCAGCATCGGCGCCGGCATCACCTGGTGCATAACCAGTGTGCCCACCCCATGCAGCAGCGCGGCAGTCAACGCCACCGCGTCATCGAGCCGCCGCGGCGCGCACACGGTACGCGCCAGGCCGGCGGCGGCCAGGCTGTAGTCCCAAAACCGCTCCAGTTCGATACCGGCCGGCGCCGGGAAGCGGCTTTGCACCGCCGCAGCCAACACCAGCGCGCGCAGCCGCGTCAGGCCCAGCACCCACACGGCGTCGCGCACGCTGTGCACCGGGCGCAGCAGCCGCAACAAGGCCGAATTGGCCTGACGCAGCACCCGCGCCGACAACGCGGGGTCTTGCTCCAACGCGTGCGCCACCTCGTTGAGGTCGACCTCCGTCTGACCGAAGGTGGCGATCAGCCGTGCCGCCACCTCCGGCACCACCGGCAGGGCTTCGGGTCGTTGCAGCAGTTCGTCCAGGCGCATCGTCGTCGCTCAATGCAAAAAAGCGGCCAACTCCCCCGCCGACGTCCACTGCTGCGGGTCTTTGTCCAGCACCGTGTCCAGGCTTAGCCCCAACAGGGTGGCCACCACGTCGGGGAAAGTCGCCCGCATCGCCTCGCGGTCCAGCCCCATTTCTTGCACCCGCGCACGCCATGCGGCCATGTGCACCACACCCGCCAGCGGCTCGTAAATATCGCCTTCGAACGGCACCAACTGGTGCTTCAGCGCGGTGACGATGGCCACGGGGAAATCCCAGCGCTGGGCGAACGCCGCGCTGACGTCGGCGTAGGTGTAGCCCAGCACCGAGCGTTCGACCTCCGCGCGGGTGAGGTCAAACGGCGACACGCGCCAGTCGATTTTGGCCACGACGTCAGGCATGCCGATGTGCATGACCAGGTCGCCCACGGCGTGCACCAACCCCGCGGTGAACGCGGAGCCGTCGGGCAGTTTGAGGCTGCGCGCCAGCGGCCGGCAGATCTTGGCGGCGTTGAGGCTGTAGCGCCAAAACTGCTCCAGGTTGACGCCGGGCACGGTTTTGAAGCTGGTGCCCAGCGCCACCGCCTGCACCAGCGTGCGCAGGTGGTTGAGCCCCAGCACCTGGATGGCTTCGTCGACCGAGTCGATTTGCCGCGTCAGCCCGAAAAAGGCCGAGTTGGCCAGCTTCAGCAGCCGTGCGGTCAGCCCGGGGTCGGTGGCGATAAGCTCACTCAGCCGGCAGGGATCGGGGTCGTCACGGTCCAGCTCGGTCAGGACCTCGGACACCACCCGCGGGATGCTGGGAATGGCTTTGGCCTGTTGCAGCAGTTCGTCCAACGTCATGGTAGGGCCGATGATAGCTTGCACGCCCCTGCCGGCTTGCGCAGGCCGTTGCCCTTGCCCAGCAAGAAGCGGCACATTGCCGCCACAAGAAACCGATCCACAAGCTCGCTGCCAAGGATTCAACGGAAGGCTTCGACTGCGGACAACCGGCACTGAATCAGTTCCTGCAACGCTACGCCCTCGTCAACCAGAAGGCCCACAGCGCCCAGACGTACGTGTGCTGCACGAGTGGCAAAGTCGTGGGCTTTTACAGTCTGGCGGTTGGCAGTGGCCTGAAGATTTTTGGCGTCATGGCGAAGCTGAGGTCCGGCCACGGGGGGCGGTGCTGTTCGTTTTTTGCCCTGTCAAGTATAGTCCGAACGCCGCTGTTGTGGTTGGATGTTCAGCGCCGCCCGGCCTGCACGCGGGCAAACGCCGCTGCCAGCGCGGTGGGGGCGGCGGCCTGGGGCCCGCGGGCGGTGTGGCGCGGCCGCTGGGCGCCCGGGCCGCTTCGCGCGCCGGTGGCGTTGGGTGCTTCGGCATCCAGGCGCAGGCTCAGCGCAATGCGGCGCCGGGCCACGTCCACCTCCAGCACCCTGACACGCACCACGTCGCCCACCTTGACGACGCTGCGCGCATCGGCCACGTACCGGTTGGCCAGTTGGCTGACGTGCACGAGCCCGTCTTGATGCACACCGATGTCGACGAAGGCGCCAAACTGCGCCACGTTGGTGACCGTGCCCTCCAACACCATGCCTGCTTTGAGGTCGGTGATGTCGTGCACCGCATCGTCAAACCGCGCGACGCGAAATTCCGGACGCGGGTCGCGGCCGGGTTTTTCCAGCTCAGCCAAGATGTCGCGCACCGTCGGCAGGCCAAAGCGCTCGTCGGTGAAGCGCTCAGGCGCCAACCCCCGCAGCACGTCGCGCCGGCCCAGCACGGCCTCGATGGGCTGCCCGGCCGCGGCCAGAATGCGCTGCACCACCGGGTAGGCTTCCGGGTGCACGCCGGTCATGTCCAGCGGCTCGTCACCGCCGCGGATGCGCAAAAAGCCCGCGCACTGCTCGAAGGTCTTGGGCCCGATGCCGGTGACTTGCAGCAACTGCTGCCGGCGGCGAAACGCCCCGTGCGCGTCGCGCCAACGCACCACGGCGCGCGCGGTGGATGGCGTCAACCCCGACACGCGGACCAGCAGCGGGGCGCTGGCGGTGTTGAGGTCCACCCCGACGGCGTTGACGCAGTCTTCCACCACGGCGTCCAGCGTGCGCGCCAGCGCCGCTTGGTCCACGTCGTGCTGGTATTGTCCAACGCCCACGCTTTTGGGGTCGATTTTGACCAACTCGGCCAGCGGGTCCTGCAGCCGGCGCGCGATGCTGACGGCACCGCGCAGGCTGACGTCCAGGTCGGGCAGCTCCTCCGCGGCCAGCTCACTGGCGCTGTAGACCGAGGCGCCGGCCTCGCTGACGACCACCTTGGTGGGCAGCGGTTGCACGCCGTGCGCGCGCAGCCGCTGCAGCAGTTCGGCGGCCAGGCGGTCGGTTTCGCGGCTGGCGGTGCCGTTGCCAATCGCGATCAGCTCGACACGGTGGCGCTGCACCAGCGCCGCAAGGGTCGCCAGCGTGCCTTCGACGTCGCGGCGCGGCTCGAACGGGTAGACGGTGGCGGTATCGACCACCTTGCCGGTGACGTCGACCACCGCCACCTTGACGCCGGTGCGGATGCCGGGGTCCAGCCCCATCGTTGGGCGCGCGCCGGCCGGGGCCGCCAGCAACAGGTCGCGCAAATTGGCACCGAACACCTGGATCGCCACCGCCTCGGCCTGCTCACGCAGGCGGGTGAACAAGTCGCGCTCGATCGACAGGCTGAGCTTCACGCGCCAGGTCCAGGCCACGCAGCGGCGCAGCCAATCGTCAGCGGCGCGGCCCTGATGCTGCCAGCCCAGCAGATGCGCCAGCCGCTGCTCGGCCAGCGACGGTTGCCCGGGCAGCGGCTCTTCGGGCTGCGCCAAGCGCACGTCCAGCACCTGCTGGGCACGCCCGCGCAGCATGGCCAGCGCCCGGTGCGACGGCACCCGCGCGATCGGCTCGTCGTACTCGAAGTAGTCGCGGAACTTGGCCACCTCGGGGTCGTCGGGGTTGGTCGTGTCGATACGGCGGCTGCGCAGCAGCCCCTCGGCCCACAGCCAAGCGCGCAACGGTTGCACGATGGCGGCATCCTCCGCCCAGCGTTCGCTCAGGATGTCGCGCACGCCGTCCAGCACCGCGGCCACGGTGGTGAAGTCGCTGCCGTCGTCGCCCACGGCGGGCTTGACGTAGGCCTGCGCAGCCGCCGCCGGGTCAAGCCTCGGGTCGGCCCACAGCGCATCGGCCAGCGGCGTCAGACCCGCCTCGCGCGCGATCTGCGCTTTGGTGCGCCGCTTGGGCTTGTACGGCAGGTACAGGTCTTCCAGCTCCTGCTTGGTGGCGGCCGCCGCCAGCGAAGCGCGCAGCGCCGGTGTTAGCTTGCCCTGCTCCTCGATGCTGCGCAGCACCGCGGCACGGCGTTCCTCCAGCTCCCGCAGGTACGCCAGCCGCTGCTGCAGCAGCCGCAGTTGGGTGTCATCCAGTCCGCCGGTGGCCTCTTTGCGGTAGCGGGCAATGAAGGGGACGGTGGCACCACCGTCCAGCAGGTCCACGGCGGTCTGCACCTGCACAGGGCGCACGCCCAGCTCGGCGGCGATGCGCTCGACGATCGTTGCTTGCATGGGATTCGCGGTCACTCGAAGAGTGCGAAAGTGTGCCACAGGCGCTTCGGCACGCCGTTTGCTACCCAGTGGGAAAACGCTATTTCCTTCGTGCTGCTTCTATGGCCCATCCCGCCCTTGCCGTTGACAAC
This sequence comes from Tepidimonas aquatica, assembly GCF_007556585.1. Taxonomy (GTDB): domain Bacteria; phylum Pseudomonadota; class Gammaproteobacteria; order Burkholderiales; family Burkholderiaceae_C; genus Tepidimonas; species Tepidimonas aquatica. Next base: position 21,319 of record NZ_VJNA01000003.1, read on the forward strand.
TACCTGCCTTACATGCCCGATGTGGTGCGCTGCGAAACGTCGCTGCGCGAGCTCAACGTGATGTGGCGACTGATCGAGTCGACCGCCCGCATGGTTTGCCCCACCGAAGCTCAGGCGATCCTGCCGACCATCGCCGCCACCCGCTCCGGCTTCGACCGGCTGGAAAGCGAGCTGGTGCGCAGCCTGGTAACGGAAAAGATCGACAACGTCATGTCAGCCATCGCGACACGGGCGGGCTACATCATCGACATCGTGGTGCGCAACCTGTACGAGCGCACGGCCGACGTGGGCTTCTTGGCCATCGACCGGGTGCTGTGCGAGTTCGTCGCCGGCCACGTGCGCGACGTCGACGCGGTGCGTGCACGGCTGCGGTCGTACCGGCGCAAGTACACCGTGTACGACGAGATTTTTCTGCTGGACACCGAGGGCAACGTGCTCGTGCAGACCGACCCGGCGTACGCGGTCGAGAGCCTTCGGCGGCAGCAGCCGGCGACTGATCGACCGCCTGATACGTGCCCGCGGGGGACAGGTGCTGATCGCCGTGTTGGACAACGACCGCCTGTTCACGGCGATGCACGGTTGAGGGCGTCGACGCCGTCCATGCCGCGCAGCGCCGCGCGCAGCTGCGCGCCCACCTCGGGCCGCTCGGCGAACGGGTCGGGCGGATTGGTGCCGGCGACGATGGCCTGCAGACGCTCGCGCACCCCGTCCAGCGCGTGGGGGTGGCTGTAAATGTAAAAGCGGTCGTGCTCCACGGCGTCGAGCACGGCACGCGCGACATCCGCAGCACTGACCTTGCCGCTGGCCACCGCCTTTTGGCTCATCGCCTGACCGATGAGCTGGCTGCGCGTCGGCGCGCCGCCCGCCAGCGCGGCAGGGCGGTTGCGCTCGCTGTGCGCGATGCCCGTGGGCACGAAATAGGGGCACAGCACGCTGGCGCTCACCTGGTCGGTCACCAGCCTGAGGTCCTGGTACAACGTTTCGGTCAACGCCACCACCGCGTGCTTGCTGACGTTGTACACCCCCATGTTGGGCGGCGTCAGCAAGCCGGCCATGCTGGCGGTGTTGACGATATGCCCGCGCCACGTGGGATCGGCGCGGGCGGCTTGCAGCATCATCGGCGTGAACAGGCGCACCCCGTGGATGACACCCCACAGGTTGACGCCCAGCACCCACTGCCAATCGGCGACGGTGTTTTCCCACACCAGACCGCCCGCGGCCACACCGGCGTTGTTGAACACCAGGTGGGGCGCGCCGAGGTGCGCGTGCACCTCCGCCGCCAGCGCTTCCATCTGGGCGGCGTCGGCCACGTCGACGCGGCGCGCCAGCAACGCCGGCACCTGGGGCTGCAGCTCCTGCGCCGCGCGCTGCAAAGCGTCGTCCTGCACGTCCACCAGCACCAGGCGCATGCCACGCGCCGCGCACAACCGGGCCAACTCCAGCCCAAACCCTGATCCCGCACCGGTGATGACCGCGGTGCGCCCGCTCCATGGGTCCAACATGGCGCTGCCCTCCGCCTCAATCGTCCACCAGCTTGACCAGTTGCTTGCCGAAGTTGCGCCCTTTGAGCATGCCCAAAAACGCCTCCGGCGCCGCCGCGAGTCCCTGCGCCACGCTCTCACGCGGGCGAAAACGCCCACTGCCAACGAGCTCACCCAGCTCGGCCAGCGCCTCGGGCCAGACCTCCATGTGCTCGCTGACGATGAAGCCCTCGATGCGCATGCGGTTGATGAGGATCAGCGCCGGGTTGAGCATCGGCAACGGCTGCCCGTCGTAGCCAGCGATCATGCCGCACAGCGCCACGCGCGCGAAGGCATTGGCGCGCAGCATCACGGCGTCCAGCACCGTGCCGCCGACGTTTTCGAAGTGCCCGTCGATGCCATCCGGGCAGGCGGCCTTGAGCGCGCCCGCCAGCGCGCGCAGGTCGGGGTGCTGCTTGTAGTCGATGCAGTCGTCAAAGCCCAGCTCGTCGCGCACGTAAGCGCACTTGTCCGGCCCACCGGCGATGCCAACGACGCGGCAGCCGCGCTGCTTGGCCAGCACCCCGACGGCGCTGCCCACCGCGCCTGCGGCGGCGCTGACCGTGATGGTCTGCCCAGGCTTGGGCTCGATGATCTTGACCAGACCGTACCAGGCGGTCACGCCCGGCATGCCCACCGCCCCCAGGTAGTGGCTCGGCGGAATGCGCGACACATCGACCTTGCGCAGCACGCCTGGCTGGTTGGCATCGACCACGCTGTACAACTGCCAGCCCCCCATGCCGACGACCCAGTCGCCCGGCGCGTAGCGTGGGTGGCGGCTTTCGACCACCCGGCCCACCGTGCCGCCGATCATCACCTCGTTCAGCGGCTGCGGCGCCGCGTAGCTTTTGCCTTCGTTCATGCGCCCACGCATGTAAGGGTCAAGGCTCAGGTAGTGGTGCTGCACCAACACCTGACCGTCCGACAGCGGTGGCGTGTCGCTCTCGACCAGGCGAAAGTTGTCCACCGAGGCTTGGCCCTGCGGGCGGCTGACCAGCAGGATTTGTTGGTTACGGGGCATCGTGCGATCCTTTCATGGACATGGCGCAGCGGGGGCGTTGGACACAACGTCGGGCGCCACCGCTTTGGTTTGCAGGGGTTGCACCGTGCGGTCGGCGGCGGGCAGCCGACGCACGTAGCGGAAGGTGCCACTGGCGTGCGCACACAGCCGCCCTTGGGCGTCGCGCACCTCGCCCTCGGTAAAGGCCAGCGTGGCGGTGCGGTGCAGCAGCCGCCCGCGGGCTCGCAACGGCCCCTTGGCCGCTTGCATGAAACTCGTCTTCATCTCGATCGTGACCACGCCCACATCGCGCTGCACACTGCGCGCCGCATGCGCCATGGCCACGTCCAACAGCGTCATGCTCACCCCGCCGTGCACCACGCCAAAGGAGTTGAGGTGCTGCCCGGTGGGGTCCAGCGCGATCTCCGCCACCCCCTCGTCCCAGCGACACAGGCGCAAGCCCAGCAGCTCGACGAACGGGATGTGCACGCTGAACGGCAGATCAGCCTCCGGTGACGGCACTGACGCCTCCGTCCACCGCCAGCCACTGCCCGGTGATGTGCTTGCCTGCGTCGGACGCGAACAGCACCGCGGTGCCCTTGAGGTCCTCGTCATCGCCCAAGCGGTTCAGCGGCGCGTGCGCCGCCAGCCGCTCCTGCCCCAGGGCTTCGAGCGTGCCGCGCGTCATCTTGCTAGGGAAAAAGCCCGGGCAGATGGCGTTGACGCGGATACCGTAACGCCCCCACTCCGCCGCCAGCGCACGGGTGAAGTTGATCACCGCGCCCTTGGAAGTGTTGTACGCGATGGTTTTGAGGTCGGGCGGGTTGCCCCCGAGGCCGGCGATGGAGGCCACGTTGATGATGCTGCCGCGGCGACGCGGGATCATGCTGTGCTTGCCGACGTACTGACTGAGGATGAAGTAGCCCCGGATGTTGAGGTTCATCACCTTGTCCCACGCGGCCAACGGGTGCTCTTCGGCCGGCGCGCCCCAGGCGGCGCCCGCGTTGTTGACCAGGATGTCGATGTCGCCCAGCCGTTGCAGGGTTTCACTGCCCAACCGGTGTAGGTCGTCGGGGTCGGCGCAGTCGGCCGCGATCCAACGCGCGTCGATGCCACGCGCCTGCAGCTCGGCGGTGGCCTGCTCCAGCTCATCGGCCTTGCGCGCCGCCAGCATCACTTTGGCGCCGGCTTCGCCCAAGGCTTGGGCGATCTGCAAGCCCAGCCCGCGCGAGCCGCCGGTGACCAGCGCGACGCGGCCGCGCAGGTCAAAAAGTTCGTGGATGGTTCGGGTCATGGTGTCTCCTTGCGGGGGTGGTCGTGTCAAAACGCGGCTTCAGGCATCTCGGCGCAGGTCAGGTCGCGCGTGCGCACCACCTGCAGCCAGGCCGCGATCTTGGGCAGTTCGTAGTGGAAAAAGTACCGGCAGGCTTGGCGCCGCCCGCGCTGGGCGGCGTCACCCGCGTCTGCGGCGAGCAGCGCCACGTCGAGCCAGATCCAGGCCAGCACCGTGTGGCCAAAGGCCTGCAGGTACGGCACCGCGTTGGCCAGCGCCGCCGCGGCGTCGTCGTCCGCCCACGCGGCACGGGTGGCGTCCAGCACCTCCTGCCACGCACGTTGCAGCGCGTGCGCGTGCGCCTGCAACGCAGCGTCGCCCTGCGCGCGCGACACCGTAGCGGCGATGCGCTGGCCCAGCAGTTGCAGGCCACGACCGGCCTCCATGCGCACCTTGCGCCCCAGCAGGTCCAGCGCCTGGATGCCGTGCGTACCCTCGTGGATCATGTTGAGGCGGTTGTCGCGCCAGTACTGCTCGACCGGGAAGTCGCGCGTGTAGCCGTAGCCACCGTGCACCTGAATGGCCAGGCTGTTGGCCTCCAGGCACCACTCGCTCGGCCAGCTCTTGGCGATCGGTGTCAGCACCTCCAGCAGCAGGCGGGCCTCGTCAGCTGCCGCAGGGGCGCCGGTGCGCTGCTCGTCCACCAGCCGCGCGCAGTACAGCTCCAGCGCCAGCGCCCCTTCGCAATAGGCCTTTTGCGCCAGCAGCATGCGCTTGACGTCGGCGTGCTGGATGATTGGCACCGGCGGTTGCGTGGGGTCTTTGCCAGCCGGGCCCAGCGGCCGTCCCTGCAGCCGCGTGCGCGCGTAATCCAGGCTGGCGAGGTAGCCCGCCATGCCCAGCATCGTCGCCGCCATGCCCACGCCGATGCGCGCCTCGTTCATCATGTGGAACATGCAGCGCAGGCCCTGCCCCACCGCCCCCACCCGGTAACCGATGGCCCCGGCACCCTGCCCGTCCAGCCCCGGCGGGCGCACCGGGTAGCGGCCCTCGCCAAAGTTGAGCAGCGTGTTGGTGGTGCCACGCCAGCCGCACTTGTGGTTGAGGCCGGCCAGAGCCACGTCGTTGCGCTCGCCGGTGAGCTGGCCCTCGGTGTCCACCAGCTTCTTGGGCACGATGAACAGCGAAATCCCCTGCACGCCCGGCACCAAGCGCCCATCCGGCCCGGGAATCTTGGCCAGCACCAGGTGCACGATGTTGTCGGTGAGTTCGTGCTCGCCGGCGCTGATCCACATTTTGTTGCCGCGCAGGCGGTAGCGTGGCCCGAGCGCATCGGACTCGAAGTCGGGCCCATCCGGCACGGCGCGCGTGGAGATGTCGCTCAGGCTGGAGCCGGCCTGCGGCTCGCTCAGGCACATCGTGCCGGAAAAGCGCCCGGCCAACTGCGGCAGCGCAAACGCGCGCTGCTGCGCGGGAGTGCCGTGCGCCAGCAGCAGGTTGGCGTTGCCCACTGTCAGCATGCCCGCCCCGATGCTGACCGAGGCCGCCGCGAAAAACGCGTTGCCCGCCGCTTCCACGGTGTACGGCAGTTGCATGCCGCCCAGCTCGTAATCCTGGGCTGCCGCCAGCATGCCGCTGGCGGCGTAGGCTTGCCAGGCTTCGTGCGTGGCGCGCGGCAAGACCACGCGCTCGCCGTCGAAGCGCGGCTCTTCCGTGTCCACCAGGCGGTTGAAGGGCGCGTACTTCTCGCGGGCAATGCGCTCGCAGGTGTCGAGCACCGCGTCGAACGTCTCGCGCGAGTGCTCGGCGTAGCGGGGTCGGGTGGTCAGGGTTTGCACCTGCAACCACCCGTACAACAAAAAGTCGATAGCTGCGCGCAAACCCTGGGCCATGTCACAACACCTCGAACACCCCGGCCGCGCCCATGCCGCCGCCGATGCACATCGTCACGCACACCCGCTTGGCGCCACGGCGCTTGCCCTCGATGAGGGCGTGGCCCGTCAGGCGCTGCCCGGACATGCCGTACGGGTGGCCGATGGCGATGGCGCCCCCGTTGACGTTGAGCCGCTCGGCGGGGATGCCCAGGCGGTCGCGGCAGTACAGCACCTGCACCGCAAACGCCTCGTTGAGCTCCCAAAGGTCGATATCGTCGACCGTCAGGCCCAGGCGCTGCAACACCTTCGGCACGGCAAACACCGGGCCGATGCCCATTTCGTCTGGTTCACAGCCGGCCACCGCGAACCCCAGGAAGCGCCCCAGCGGCTGCAGGCCCTTGCGCTCGGCCACCTTGTCGTCCATCACCACGCACGCGCCGGCGCCGTCGGAAAACTGGCTGGCGTTGCCCGCCGCAATCGTGCCACCGGGCAGCGCCGGTTTGATGCCCGCGATGGCTTCTTTGGTGGTGCCCTCCCGCAGGCCTTCGTCGCGCGTCACGGTTACCTCTTTCGTGATGAGGCCGCGCACCTTGTCGTACACGCCGGCCGTCACCGTGATGGGCACGATCTCATCGTCGAACTTGCCGGCCGCGGCCGCGGCACAGGCTTTTTGCTGGCTGGCCGCGCCGTACTCGTCCATGGCGTCGCGGCTGATGCCGTAGCGCTTGGCCACCTGCTCGGCGGTTTGCAGCATGCTCCAGTAAATCTCGGGCTTGCGCGCCAGCAGCGCGGGGTCGGCCATCATGTGCTTGTTCATCTCGTTTTGCACGCACGAGATGCTCTCCACCCCGCCCGCCACGTAGATCTCGCCCTCACCGCTGATGATGCGCTGCGCGGCCAGGGCGATCGTTTGCAGCCCCGACGAGCAAAAGCGGTTGACCGTCATGCCACTGACGGTGACCGGACAGCCTGCGGCCAGCGCGATTTGGCGCGCGATGTTCCAACCGGTGGCACCTTCGGGGTTGGCGCAGCCCATGATGACGTCCTCGACCTCGGCCGGATCGAGGCGCGCGCGCTCGATGGCCGCACGCACGACGTGACCGCCCAGCGTGGCGCCGTGCGTCATGTTGAACGAGCCCTTCCAGCTCTTGCCCAGCGGTGTGCGGGCGGTGGAAACGATGACAGCGTTGCTCATGTCGGTATTCCTTGTCTGCTTCGGGGGGCGGACGCCTTCAGGCGGCGGCAAAACCTTTGCCTTCGGCCACCAAGCGCTGGATCAGCGGGGCCGGCTGCCAGAACTGCGCGTCGTCGTGCGGGTTGAGCGCAAAGCGCTTCATGGCCTGCATCACGTTAAACAGCCCGTACTGCTCGGCGTAGTGCATGGGGCCACCGCGCCACACGGGGAAGCCGTAGCCGGTCAGGTACACCATGTCGATGTCGCTGGCGCGCGCGGCGATTTTTTCTTCCAGGATGTGCGCGCCTTCGTTGACCAGCGCAAACACCAGCCGCTGCACGATTTCCTCGTCGCTGATCTTGCGCGGGGTGATGCCCAGCTCCTTGCGGTACTCCTCGATCATTTGGTTGACCACCGCACTGGGAATGGCGTCACGCTTGCCGGGCGCATAGTCGTACCAGCCGGCGCCGGTCTTTTGCCCGAAGCGCCCCATTTCGCACAGCCGGTCGGCCACCTTGCTGTAGCGCATGTGCGGCTTTTCGACGTAGCGGCGCTTGCGGATGTACCAGCCGACGTCGTTGCCGGCCAGGTCGCCCATGCGGAACGGCCCCATCGCAAAGCCGAACTTTTCGATCGCCTTGTCCACCTGCTCGGGTGTGCACCCCTCTTCCAGCAAGAAGCCGGCTTGGCGGCTGTACTGTTCGATCATGCGGTTGCCGATGAAGCCGTCGCACACCCCGCTGACGACACAGGTCTTTTTGATTTTCTTGCCCAATGCCATCACGGTGGCCAGCACGTCCTTGGCGGTGGCCGCGCCGCGCACCACCTCCAGCAGCTTCATCACGTTGGCCGGGCTGAAAAAGTGCGTGCCCACCACGTCCTGCGGCCGCTTCGTGAACGAGGCGATCTTGTTGACGTCCAACGTCGAGGTGTTGGTGGCCAGAATCGCGCCGGGCTTCATCACGGCGTCGAGCCGCTCGAACACCTGACGCTTGACCTCGATGTCTTCGAACACCGCTTCGATGACCATGTCGGCGTCGCGGATGTCGTCGTAGCTGAGCGTCGTGCGCAGCAGCGCCAGGCGCTGCTCGGCCTGCTCGGGTTTGAGTTTGCCCTTCTTGACCTGCCCCTCGTACACCGAGCGGATGTGCGCCACGCCGCGGTCCAGTGCCTCTTGCTTGGTTTCCAGCAGCGTCACCGGCAGCCCGATGTTGAGGAAGTTGATCGCGATGCCGCTGCCCATCGTGCCAGCACCAATGATGGCCAGGCTGCGCACCTCGCGCAGCGGGGCGTCTTCGGGCACGTCGGCGATCTTGCCAGCCGCGCGTTCGGCCATGAACACATGGCGCAGCGCGATGCTGACCGGGTCGGTCATCAGGTTGAGGAAGGTCTGCCGCTCCTGCGCCAACCCTTCGTCAAACGGCTTGGTGGTGGCAGCTTGCACCGCGTCGATGCATTTCAACGGCGCCGGGTAGTGTTTGGCCTGGGCACCCACCATGTTGCGCGCGAACTGGAAGTACGCCTCGGCCTGCGGGTGCTTGCACGGCAGGTCGCGCACGCGCGGCAGCGGCGCCCCCTGGGCGTGGCGTTCGGCGGCCTCGCGCGCCAGGGCCAGCGCCTCGTCCAGCAGCGTGTCAGCGCTGGCGGCGATCTTGTCGAACAGCTTTTGGCCGGGCAGCTGCGCCAGCAGCTCCGCGTTGACCGGCTCGCCGCTGACGATCATGTTGAGCGCCGGCTCCACACCCAGCACCCGGGGCAGGCGCTGCGTGCCGCCCGCGCCCGGGATGAGGCCCAGCTTGACCTCTGGCAACGCGACCTTGGTGCCCGGCGCCGCGATGCGGTAGTGCGCACCCAGCGCCAGCTCCAAACCACCGCCCATGCAGACGCTGTGCACCGCAGCCACCACGGGCTTGCGGGCATGGTCCAGCGTCAGGATCAGGCTGAGCAGGTTCGGATCCTGGTACGCCTTGGGCGAGCCAAACTCCTTGATGTCGGCGCCGCCTGAAAAGGCTTTGCCCGCCCCGGTGATGACGATGGCGCGCACCGCCGCGTCGTCGTGGGCGCGGTCCAGCCCCTGGGCGATGGCCTGCCGGGTGGACAGCCCCAACCCGTTGACGGGCGGGTTGTCCAGCGTGATCACGGCCACGTCGCCGCGGACCTCGTAATGAGCGGTCATGATGCCTCCTGCACAAGCGATGACAAGCAAAACTGAACGATCGTTCGGTTTTGGATGGATTCTAGGGGGCGCCCCTGCGTTCGGCCAGCGCCGACTGTCGCGCAGTTGTCTGACGGGGGCATCAGCCCACCTCCAGCCACTCGCGGCGCACGTACGGGTTGGCGCGCAGCTCGTCGGGCGTGCCCTCGAACACGATGCTGCCGTGCCCCATCACCAGCACCCGGTCGGAAATCTCCAGCGCGATGGTGAGTTTTTGCTCGATCAGCAGCACCGAAATGCCGCGCGCCTTGAGCGCGCGCAGGTACTGCGCCACCTGCTCGACGATCTTGGGCGCCAACCCCTCCGTGGGTTCGTCGATGATGATCAGGTCAGGGTCGCCCATCAGCGAGCGGCACAGCGTGAGCATCTGCTGCTCACCGCCGGACAACACGCCGGCTTCGGTGTGTTGGCGCTCTTTGAGGCGCGGAAAGAGCGCGTACATGTCCTCGTAGCTCCAGCGCGAGCCCTTGCCGCTGCCCTTGATGCCCAGCGTCAGGTTCTGGTGCACCGTCAGCTTGGGGAAAATGTCGCGGCTTTCGGGCACGTAGCCAATGCCTCGGTGCGCCACCTCGAACGGCTTGAGCCCGGTGATGCGCTCGCCCTTGAAGCGCACGTCGCCCTCGGCATCGACCAGGCCCATGATGGCTTTGGCGGTGGTCGAGCGCCCCGAGCCGTTGCGCCCCAGCAGCGCCACGATCTCGCCCTCGCCGACGCGGAAGTGCACCCCGTGCAGCACGTGGCTTTTGCCGTAAAAGGCGTGCAAATTGTCGATCTGCAGCATCGTTGAACCTTTGCGTTGGCGCGCCTCAGTGCACCACTTCGGCGGCCTGTTGCTCGGCCAGCACGGAGCCGAGGTAGGCCTCCTGCACGCGCGCGTTGGCCTTGACCGCTTCGGGCGTGTCAAACGCGATCACCTCGCCGTACACCACCACCGCGATGCGGTCGGCCAGCCCGAACACCACCCCCATGTCGTGCTCCACCGTCAGCAGCGTTTTGCCCTCGGTGACTTCGCGGATGAAGTCGATGAAGCGGCGCGTCTCGCTCTTGCTCATGCCGGCGGTGGGCTCGTCCAGCAAAATCACCTCGGCGCCGCCGGCGATCGTGATGCCGATCTCCAGCGCACGCTGCTCGGCGTAGGTGAGGTTCATGGCCAGCGTGTCGCGTTTTTTGTGCAGCCCGATGCGGTCCAGCAACTGCTCGGCACGCTCGTTGGCGTCGTCCAGGTCGGCCAAAAATTTGAAAAACGTGTAGCGATACCCCAGGCTCCACAGCACCGCGCAGCGCAGGTTGTCGAACACGCTCAGCTTGGGGAAGATGTTGGTGATCTGAAAGCTGCGGCTCAGGCCCATGCGGTTGATCTCGAACGGCTTTTTGCCATCGATGCGGCGTCCGTTGAGCAGAATTTCGCCGCTGGTGGGAACAAAGCGGCCGCTGATCAAATTGAACAGCGTGGACTTGCCGGCCCCGTTGGGGCCGATGACCGCCACGCGCTCGCCGCGGCGCACCTGCAAATCGACACCGCGGATGATTTCGGTCTTGCCAAAGCGCTTGGTCACGCCGCGCAGCTCCAGCGCGGGCGGCTGCGCGCCCGCCGGGGTGTGAAGGGTGCTCATGCCGCCAACTCCCGCCGCTTGATTTCTTTTTCGATGTCGACCTGGATCTCGTTCCAGTGCGCGCGGAAGTGCCGCCGCGCCACCTCGAACAAGCCCGCCCCGGTCAACATCACGAACACCGAGCCAAACCAGCTCTGCGCCGAGGTCACGTCCAGCACCACACCCAGGTAGCGCAACTCGCCCCCCAGCGTCGCCCCCAGCTGCAGGTGGTACACCATCTCGACGATGGCCCCTGCCCCGGCCAGCGCCACCAGCGCCGTGCCGGCCAGCGCCAGGTAGCTGACCCACAGCTCACGCAGCCGGCCAAACGACGCCACCCGCAGGTTCATCATGATCAGGCTGGCGATGCCGCCCGGCGCATACATCACCATGAACAAAAATACGAGCCCCAAGTACAGCAGCCAGGCCTTGGTCAGCTCCGACAGCAGCACGAGCGCCAGCACCATCAACACGCCGCCGATGATGGGGCCGAAGAAAAAGGTCGCCCCACCCAGAAACGTGAACAGCAGGTAAGCGCCCGAGCGCAGCGGCCCGACGACCTCGGCCGTGACGATCTCGAACTGGATCGCGCCCAGCCCGCCCGCGATGCCGGCGAAAAATCCCGAAATCATGAACGCCAGATAGCGCACGACCTGGGTGTTGTAGCCGACGAACTCCACCCGCTCCGGGTTGTCGCGCACGGCATTCAGAATGCGCCCGAGCGGCGTGCGGGTGAAGGCGTACATGGCCGCCACGCAGACGAAGGTGTAGAGGGCGATCAGGTAGTACACCTGCACCGCTGGACCGAAGGTGATGCCCAGCACCGGGTCGCCGACCACGCGGTTGGCGCTGATGCCGGCCTCGCCACCGAAGAAGTCCGAAAACATCAGCGACAGCGCAAACACCAGCTCGCCCACGCCCAGCGTGATCATGGCAAACGCCGTGCCGGCCTTGCGTGTCGTCACCCAGCCAAACAGCGCCGCGAAGAACAGCCCTGCCAGACCCCCGACCAACGGGATCAGTGACACGGGCAGCCACAGCGTGCCTGCGGCCACCTTCAGCAACGTGTGGATCGCCACGTACGACCCCAGCCCCGAGTACACCGCGTGCCCGAAGCTGAGCATGCCCCCCTGCCCCAGCAGTATGTTGTACGACAGGCAGGCGATGATGGCGATGCCCATCTGCGCCAGCATGCTGATCGACAGGTTGCTGGTGAACACCAGCGGCGCCAGCGCCAGCAGCAGCGCGAACAGCGACCAGACGACCCAGCGCCCGACGTTGTACGGTTGAAAAGCGTAGTAAGCCTTGCTCATCTCGATGCGGCCCCGTGCGCGGTGGTCAGTGGTCGCGCGTGCCCAGCAGCCCTTTGGGCCGGAAAATCAGAATCAACACCAGCAGCAGGTACGGCAACACCGGTGCCATCTGCGACAGCGTCAGGCGCAACAAGTTTTTGCTGCGCGCGGCTTCGCTCAGCGGCAGCCCCAGGCTGGCCAGCAGCGAGCCGATCGAGTGGTCGATGGCCACGGCAAACGTCTGGATGATGCCGATCAGCAGCGACGCCACGAAGGCGCCGGGCAGCGAGCCCAGCCCACCGATCACCACCACCGCGAACACCAGCGAGCCCAGGGTCGCGGCCATGGCCGGCTCGGTCACAAAGGTGCTGCCGCCGATCACCCCTGCCAGGCCCGCCAGCGCGCAGCCAGCGCCGAACACCAGCATGAACACGCGCGGCACGTTGTGCCCCAGCGCCTCGACCATCTGCGGGTGTGTGAGCGCCGCCTGGATCACCAACCCCACCCGGGTACGGGTGATCAAGAGCCACAACGCCACCAACATGCTCACCGCCACCAGCATCATGAACGCGCGTGTGGCCGGAAACGGCGTGCACGCGGCTTGCGCGCACAGCTCGGCCGGGGCCTGGCCCCACACGAAGCCCATCGCGTCGTCCGCGTGGTGGATCAGTGTGAACGCCGGCCCCTGCAACAGCTCCGGCGGTCGAAACGGCACCGCCGTGCGCCCCCACACCAGTTGCACCAGCTCCAGGATCACGTACGACAGGCCGAACGTGATCAGCAGCTCGGGCACGTGGCCGTAGGCGTGCACCTTGCGCAGGCTGTAGCGCTCGAACAGCGCGCCGGCCAGTCCCACCAGCAGCGGCGCCATCAGCAACGCCCCCCAAAAACCCAACACGCCACTCAGCGCGTAGGCGAAATACGCCCCCAGCATGTAAAAGCTCGCGTGCGCAAAGTTGAGCACGCCCATCATCGAAAAGATCAGCGTCAAGCCGGAGCTGAGCATGAACAGCAGCAGCCCGTAACTCACACCGTTGAGCAGCGAGACGAGGACGAATTCCATGGCTTGGGATGGCAAAACGTGGTGCCCTAGGGGCTGAGCCGGCGCAACCCCGCCCGCCCACCCGCAACAGGCGGGTGGGGCGGCGGCCAACGTCGCACGGTCACACGTGCGCGCGGGCCACAGCGGCGTGACAGCCTCCAGCGGTCAGTTGGGACGCTGCATGTTGCAGCTGGTGGGCGTGCTGGACACGTAGGACGGGAATTCACGCACCAAGGCAAACGTCATGCCGGTGTTTTCCACGTTGTAGGTGAATTTGTTGTCCGTCTTTTGCCAGCGCGACAGATACAGCGGCTGCTGCAGTTGGTGGTCGGTCTTGCGCATCTCGACCTCACCGTTGAAGCTGGTGAACTTCAGGCCCTCCAGCTCCTTGGCGACCTTGACCGGATCCGTGGACTTGGCCCGAGCCATCGCCTCGCTGAGCGCACGGTAGATGTGGATCACCGAGCCCGTGTAGAAATCGGCGTTGAACCTCTTCTTGAACTCGTCTTGCCACTGCGAGTACTCGCCGCCCATGTGGTAGTGGTTGTACGAAATCTGATACACCTTGCCCGCGGCGGACTGCCCCAGCGCCGTGGGCGTGCCGGTGACACCCGCGTAGTAGGTGTAGAACTTGCCGTTGTAGCCCCCTTCGACCGCGGCCTTGACCAGCAGCGCCAGGTCCGAGCCCCAGTTGCCGGTGATCACCGCGTCGGCGCCGGAGGCCTTGATCTTGGCGATGTACGGCGCGAAGTCGCGCACCTGCGCCAGCGGGTGCAGGTCTTCGCCCACGATCTGGATGTCGGGCCGCTTGCGCGCCAGCAGTTCCTTCGCGTACTTGGCCACCTGATGGCCGTGCGAATAGTTTTGATTGAGCAGATAGACCTTCTTGACGTCGGCTTCGTCCTTTATGAAGGTGGTCAGCGCCTCCATCTTCATCGAGGTATCGGCGTCGAAGCGGAAGTGCCAGTAGTTGCACTTGCTGTTGGTGAAGTCCGGATCGACCGCCGAGTGATTCAGAACGACGACCTCTTTGCCCGGATTGCGCGCGTTGTGGCGCGCCACCGCTTCGATCAGCGCACCGGCCACCGACGAGCCATTGCCCTGTGTGATGTAGCGGATGCCCTGGTCGATGGCCGACTGCAGCGCCGTCAGGCTCTCGGCGGGACTGAGCTTGTTGTCGAACGGCACCACCTCCCACTTGACGCCGGCGGGGTTGTGCTTGTTGGGGCCGCTGAACTTCTCGGCAAAGAACTGAAAGCTCTTGACCTGGTTGGAGCCCACCGGCGCCATCAGGCCCGACAGCGGGTCGATCCAGGCGATTTTGACGGTTTGCCCGGCCAACGGCGCGGCGCCGGCCGCCTGGGCCTGCTCGCGTTTGGCCTGACGCGCGCTTTGCGCCTGCGCGGTGGCGGTCAGCGCCAGCCCCAGCATGGCCGCCACAACGATCGGTCGAATGGTCAGTTGCATGGTTGTCTCCTTCGTGGGTGGGGTTGCAGCTTCGCAGCTTACGCCGCATGTTGCGCCGCAACGATCAGGGAAAGCCCGCATACCTATCACCTTGGCGACTGTCGTGCCAGCCACAGTCGCCAGCCTTCGCCGCAGGCCGTCAGGTGCCCGGCAGCCGGTAGTCGGCCAGCATTTCGCGCAGCTTCATCTTTTGCATCTTGCCGGTGGCACCCAGCGGAATGCTGTCGACGAACACGACATCGTCGGGGATCTGCCACTTGGCCAGCTTGCCTTCGTAAAACGCCAGCAGCTCCTCGCGGGTCACCTCGGCGCCCGGCTTTTTGACCACCACGACGATCGGCCGCTCGTCCCACTTGGGGTGCTTGACCCCGATGCAGGCCGCCATCAGCACGGCCGGGTGCGCCATCGCGATGTTTTCGACATCGATCGAACTGATCCACTCGCCGCCGGACTTGATGACGTCCTTGCTTCGGTCGGTGATCTGCATGTAACCATCGGGGTCGATGGTGGCGACATCGCCGGTGGGGAACCACCCATCCACCAACGGGCTGGGCTGATCGCTGCGGTAGTAGTCCCGAATGACCCACGGGCCACGCACCAGCAAGTCGCCCTGCGTTTTGCCGTCCCACGGCAGTTCCCGGCCGTCGGCGTCGACGATTTTCATGTCGATGCCAAAGATGGCACGCCCCTGCTTGAGGCGGATTTTCATCTGCTCCTCTTCGGGCAGCTGCAGGTGCTTGTTTTTCAGCGTGCACAGCGTGCCCAGCGGACTGAGCTCGGTCATACCCCAGGCGTGCAGCACCTCCACGCCGTACTGCTCGCGAAACGCCTGGATCATCGCCGGCGGGCAGGCCGAGCCGCCGATGACGGTGCGCTGCAGGTACGGCAGCTTCAACCCGTTGGCGCCCATGTGCGCCAGCAACATCTGCCACACCGTCGGCACCCCCGCGGCCATCGTCACGCGCTCGGCGTCCAGCAGCTCGTACACCGACTTGCCGTCCAGTTGCGCCCCCGGCAACACCAGCTTACAGCCCACCGCCGCCGCCGAGTACGGAATGCCCCAGGCGTTGACGTGAAACATCGGCACCACGGGCAACACGCAGTCGCGCGCGCTCAGGCCCATCACGTCCGGTAGCGCAGCCGCGTAGGCGTGCAGGATCGTGCTTTTGTGGCTGTACAGCGCCGCCTTCGGGTGGCCAGTGGTGCCGCTGGTGTAGCACATGCTGCTGGCGGTGTCGTCGGGGAACACCGGCCACGTGTACTGCGCCGGATGGGGTTCGATCCACGCTTCGTACGACACCAGGTTGGGGATGCTGCCATCGGCGGTCAGGCGCGCCAGGTGCTCATCGTCACACAGCGCCACCCAGCGTTGCACAGTGGGGCACTTGCCGTGGATGGCCTTGACGATCGGCCAAAACGTCATGTCGAACGCCAGCACCCGATCTTCGGCGTGGCTGACGATCCAGGCGATCTGCTCGGGCAACAAGCGTGGGTTGATGGTGTGCAGCACGCGCCCGGAGCCGCTGACGCCGTAGTACATCTCGAAGTGGCGGTAGCCGTTCCAGGCCAGCGTGGCCACGCGCTCCCCCTGCTGCAGCCCCATGGCATCGAGCGCGTGCGCCAGCCGGCGGGCCCGCTGCGCCACTTCGGCGTAGGTGGTGCGATGGATGTCCCCCTCGACGCGACGCGACACGATCTCGACGTCGCCGTGGTGGCGCGCCGCGTGTTCGATCAGGTCCGCAATCAACAAAGGGCGCTCTTGCATCAATCCCAGCATGGTCTCCGACTCCTCAACAGGTGGATGGCGGGGCGCTTCGGGGTGGCCCCGTACTTCCGCTAAGCTTACGACGATGGCAAACCGTACCGGCGCTGTCAAGCTGGTGAACCCGTCCCTGCAAGGCCCCCATTTGTCGCTCACCCGACACTCCCGCACCCCGTCATGACGCTCGACCCCCGCCACCCCGTGCGCATCTTTTTGTCGCAGCAGCCGTGGTTTCACGACTTGGAGGCAACGACGCAGCACGAGCTGGTGCACGCCATGCTGCTGCAGCGCGCGGCGCGTGGCGAGCTGCTGGTGCGCCGCGGCACCGAGGTCGTGGCCTGGTGGGCCGTGCTGGCCGGCATGGCCAAGCTGCAGACCGAGGGGCCGCATGGTCGCGTGTCGGCGTTTTTGGGCGTGCCGGCAGGCGAATGGTTTGGCGAAGGCACCGTGCTCAAGGGCAGCCCGTGGCGCTACGACGTCGTGGCCGTGCGCGACACCACGCTGGTGGGCATGCCGCTGGCCTGGTTTCGGCGCCTGCACGCCACCCATTTGCCGTTCAATCACTTTTTGATCGAGCGGCTCAACGAGCGCCTGGGGCAGGCCATGACGACCATCGAAGCGGGCCGGCTGCGCACGCCGCAGGAGCGGGTGGCGCAAATTCTGCTGATGTTTTGCAGCGCCGGCGTGCCACGCATCACCCTGTCGCAGGAGGATCTGGGCCACCTGGCGGGGTTGTCACGCCAGACGATCAACCGGGTGCTCAAGCAGTTCGAAGCGCGCGGCTGGGTGACGCTCGATTTCAACCGGGTGGAGGTGTGTTGCAGCGCCTCGCTGCACGCGCTACTGCCTCAATTCGGCCGCGCTGCGCTGGACCGATGGCCACAACACCCCCACGGGTGGTGGCCCCGACGCATAATCGCCCCCATGCGTTGGTTGCTCGATTTCGCGCCGCTGGTGGCGTTCTTTGTCGCGTACCGCTGGGACGGCATTTACACCGCCACAGCGGTGTTGATGGCGGCCACCACCGTGCAAATGGCCATCATTTACGCGCTGGACCGCCGGCTGCAGGCGCTGCACAAGATCACGTTGGCGTTGATTTGGGTGTTCGGGGCGCTGACGCTGGCGCTGCACGACGAGCGCTTCATCAAATGGAAGCCCGCCGTGCTGTACGGGGCGCTGGCGCTGACGCTGGCGGCGGCCCTGTGGGGCTGGCGGCGTAACGTGCTGCAGCTGTTGCTGGGCAGCCAGCTGCCGCTGCCGTCCACCGTGTGGCACCGGCTGACGGTGGCCTGGATCGCCTACTGCGTGTTCATGGCCGTGCTCAACGGCGTCGTGGCCGCCTGGTGGTCCACCGACGCCTGGGTCGATTTCAAGCTCTGGGGCTATATCTTCCCGCTCGCCTTCATCGTCGGTCAGGGGCTGTATGTGGCCCGCCACCTCAAGGACGACACCGCATGACCCCCAGCACCCCCCGTAGCCAGCCCAGCGCCGAGCTGCTGGCTGCGCTGCTGCGCCAGCGCTTGCAGCCCCGGCAGCTCGAAGTGATCGACGAGAGCGCGGCCCACGCCGGCCACCTGGAAGCCAGCGCCAGCGGCCGTGGCACCCACTTTCGGGTGCGCATCGCCGCCGACGCGCTCGACGGGCTCAGCCGCGTGGCGGCCCATCGCCTTGTGTATGATGCGTTGCGCCCGGCGTTCGACGCCGGCGTGCATGCGCTGGCGCTGGAAATCGAGCGTTCGCCCACGCCCGCCGTGTGACCCATCCCTCTGCATTCTGACGTTCTGATGAAACATACCCTTACCCGCGCGGTGCTGGCCGTGGCGCTGGCTGGTGCCGGCGCCGTCCACGCGCAAAACCTGGCCATCGTCAACGGCAAGCCGGTGCCCAGTGCACGGCTCAAGGCCCTGGAGCAGCAAATCGCCCGTTCGGGCCGCCCGGTCGACGACCAGGTGCGCGCCCAGCTGAAAGAGGAAGCCATCCTGCGCGAAATCTTCATGCAGGAAGCCGAGCGCCGCGGCCTGCGCGCCTCGCCCGAGGTCAAGGCGCAGCTGGAGCTGGCCACGCAAACCGTGCTGATCCGCGAGCTGTTTGCCGACGAGCAGCGCCGCCACCCCATCACCGACGCCGAGCTGCGTGCCGAGTACGACCGCATCGCGCAGGCCATGGGCCAGGAATACCGCGCACGCCACATCCTGGTCGACAGCGAAGACGAAGCCAAAGCGGTGCTGGCCGAGCTGGCCAAAGGGGCCAAGTTCGAAGACCTCGCACGGCAGCGCTCCAAGGACAAAGGTTCGGGCGCCAACGGTGGCGACTTGGATTGGGCCACCCCCGACGTGTTCGTGCCTGAGTTCGGTCAGGCGATGGCGCAACTGGGCAAGGGTCAAACCACCTCCACCCCGGTCAAGACCCAGTTCGGCTGGCACATCATCCGGGTGGACGATGTGCGCAAAGCCCAGCTGCCCGACTTCGAAGCCGTCAAGCCGCAGCTGCAGCAGCAGCTGCAGCAGCAAAAGCTG
Source organism: Tepidimonas aquatica (assembly GCF_007556585.1). Classification (GTDB taxonomy): domain Bacteria; phylum Pseudomonadota; class Gammaproteobacteria; order Burkholderiales; family Burkholderiaceae_C; genus Tepidimonas; species Tepidimonas aquatica. The sequence continues at coordinate 40,046 of NZ_VJNA01000003.1, forward strand.
GCCAAGTTCCAGGAAGAACTGCGCGCCAAAGCCAAGGTGCAGTGACCGGCCTCAGGCGCCGCTAGGCGGGCGCGGCAGGGGCAGCAGACCCAGCGGCGCCTGCAACAGCGCGTAGGCGCCAAACAGCAGCGACATACCCACCGCCTGCGCGGCGGGCACGCCCAGCCAAGCCAGCACGGCGGCGCTGGCCGCCTCGCGCGTGCCCCAGCCGCCCAGCCCCACCGGCAACGCTGCCGCCACGAAAATCGGCACCGCCGCCGGCGCCAGCCACCACCACGCCAGCGGCGCCCCCACCGCCAGCGCCGCGGCCCACAGCGCCGCCACGGTCACGGCCTGCGCCCCGACCGAAGCCAGCAACTGTTGCCGCCAGTGACGCAACGGCTCGTGCTGCGCCAGCATCGTCCACCAGCCCCACCACGGATGACGCCCACCTGAGCGCGCTGCGCCCCAGCGCAGCAACGCGCGTGGCAACCACGCCAGCACCAGCACGGCCACGCCCACCGCGGCGGCCGTAGCCCCGCGCCCGCCAGGCGCAAGCGTCAAGCGCAGCGCCGTGCCGTCCGCCAGCAGCGCCCCCACGGCACACCCTCCGCCCAGCAATGCCAGCCCCCATAGGCCGCTGATACGGTCCAGCAGCACACTGGCGCTGGCGCGCGGCCAGTCCAGCCCGGTGCGCTGCAAGGCCCAGGCGCGCCAAACATCACCCCCGACCGTGGCCCCTGGCAGCACCGCGTTGAGCGCCACGCCGCGCTGGTAGGCCACCCACGCCCACGGCCAGGCCACCTCGTGCCGCAACCAGCGCACCAACGCGCGCCACCGCCAGGCGCACGCGGTGTTGGCCAGCACGGCCAGCAGCAACCCCAGCGCAGCCCAGCCGGGGTCGGCCCCGGCAAGCGTATGCACCACATTCGACCACCCGATGGCGTGCAGCAACGCCACCAGCAACGCCAGCGACACCGCCAGGCGCAGCAGCAGCTTAACCCCACGCCCGAGTGGCGCCTTCAATCGCATGCTGGGTTCCCAGGCGCGGGCAGCGGCCGTGTGTGGTACTGCGGTCGGGCCGCCCCTTCGTGGTAGATGCGAATCAGCAACTCACCCGTCAAACCGGCCACCACGAGCTGCACCCCCATCAGCACCATCATCACACCCGCCAGCAACAGCGGCCGGTTGCCAATGTCATCCCCCATCAGCTTGACACCCAGCAGGTACGTCAGGATCAGCAGCCCCGGGGTCAGCAGCCACAGCCCGAGGCCGCCAAAGGCATGCAACGGGCGCTGGCGGTAGCGCAAGAAAAAGACGATCAGCACCAGGTCCAGGATCACGCGAAACGTACGGTCGATGCCGTACTTCGACTGACCACGCGTGCGCGGGTGGTGCCGCACCGGCACCTCGACGATGCGGGCACCGGCCTCGCGCGCCAGCGACGGAATGAAGCGGTGCAGCTCCCCGTAGAGCCGAATGCGCTCGATGATCTCGCGCCGGTAAGCCTTCAGGGCGCAGCCATAGTCGTGCAGCGGCACCCGCGTGGCCCACGAGATCAATCGGTTGGCCAGCACGGAGGGCAACTTGCGCGACAGCGCCTTGTCCTGCCGCTGGTGGCGCCAGCCAGAAATCACGTCCACCTCCGGGTCGCGCTCCAGGCGCTCGATCAGCGCCGGGATATCGTCCGGGTCGTTTTGCAAGTCCCCGTCCAGCGTGACGATGTAGCGCCCACGGGCGCGCTCAAAACCGGCTTGCAGCGCGGTGGACTGCCCGTAGTTGCGCGCCAGCACCACCGGGCGCAGCCAGGCGTGGCGCCGGGCCAGCTCCGCCAAAATAAGCGCGCTGTCGTCGGTGGAACCATCGTCGACGCAGATCAATTCGAACGACCACGGCGTCGGTCCCAGCGCCTGCTGCACACGCTCAACCAACTCGCGCAAGTTGTCGCGTTCGTGGTAAACCGGCACCACGATCGACACGTCGGGGACGCCCTGAGCAGTGCTCGGGGGCGGGTTGGCGTTGGGCATCACTTCAGAAGGCATGGTGTGCAAACCTCGTGCAAACGAAGGTCAGGCGCGAGGCCGGGGTGCGGCGGCATTGTAGTGGGCCGCTGCCGTATACTGCGCCGCGCCTGACCCCGGCGCATCGGCCGTCGCCCAGCCACCCCATGACCGCACCCAGCCTGCTTCCAACCTCACCCCGCATCACCGTCGCCGGCGCCGGCTACGTCGGCCTGGCCAATGCCTTGCTGCTGGCGCAGCACCACGATGTGACGGTGCTGGACATCAACCCCGAGCGGGTGGCCGCGCTGCGCCAGCGTCGCCCCCCGGTGCATGACGCGCTGGCGGCCCAGTGGCTGGCCGAGCGCGCCGAGCTGCGCCTGCACGCCACCACCGACGCCGCGCAGGCGCTGGCGCAGGCCGACCTCGTCATCGTCGCCACCCCGACCGACTACGACCCCACCACCAATGCCTTCGACACCAGCAGCGTCGATGCCGTCGTCGCGCAGGCGCTGCAGGTGCACCCCAGCAGCACCATCGTCATCAAGTCCACCGTACCGGTGGGCTACACCGCCGCGGCGCGCCAGCGCCACGGCACCGAGCGCATCGTCTTTTCGCCGGAGTTTTTGCGCGAGGGTCAGGCGCTGCACGACAACCTGCACCCCAGCCGCATCGTCGTGGGCGACCGCGGCGCGCGCGGCCAGTGGGTGGCTGAGCTGCTGCGCGGCGGCACGGCACGCCCCGACACCCCGGTGCTGCTGACCGAGCCCACCGAAGCCGAGGCCATCAAACTCTTCGCCAACACGTACCTGGCCATGCGCGTGGCGTTTTTCAACGAACTCGACACCTACGCCGCCACCCACGGCTTGGACACGCGCCAAATCATCGACGGCGTGTGCCTGGACCCGCGCATCGGCCCAGGCTACAACAACCCCAGCTTCGGCTACGGCGGCTACTGCCTGCCCAAAGACACCAAACAACTGCTGGCCAACTACCAGCAGGTGCCGCAAAACCTCATCGGCGCCATCGTGGCGGCCAACGCCACGCGCAAGGATTTCATCGCCGAGGACGTGCTGCGCCGCCTGCAGGCCCTGCCGCGCGGACCGCAGCCGCCTGTGGTCGGCGTGTACCGCCTGGTCATGAAGGCTGGCAGCGACAACTTCCGTGCCTCGGCCATCCAGGGGGTCATGAAGCGCCTCAAGGCCAAGGGCGTGACGATCATCGTCTACGAGCCCGCGCTGCACGCGCCGCACTTTTTCCACTCGCCGGTGTTGCACGACCTGCACGCCTTCAAGCAGCAGGCCGACCTGATCCTGGCCAACCGCCACCACCCGGACCTGGCCGACGTCGAACACAAGGTTTACACGCGCGACCTGTTCGGGGGGGACGCGTGATGCGTGTGTTCATCACCGGCAGCGCCGGCTTCATCGGCTTTCATCTGGCGCGGCTGCTGCTGCAACAAGGCCACACCGTGCACGGCTACGATGGCCTGACTGACTACTACGACGTGCGCCTCAAGCAGCGCCGCCACGCGCTGCTGCGCGAATTTCCAGCCTTTGCCGCCACCGAGGCGATGCTGGAAGATGCCGCAACCCTGCAAGCGGCGGCCCGCGCCGCGCAGCCCGACGTCATCGTGCACCTGGCCGCGCAAGCGGGCGTGCGCTACAGCCTAGAAAACCCGCGCGCCTACATCGACGCCAACCTGGTGGGCACGTTCAACCTGCTCGAAGTTGCTCGAGCGATCAAGCCACGCCACCTGCTGATGGCCTCCACCAGCAGCGTCTACGGCGCCAACCCGGAGATGCCGTTTGGCGAGCAACAAAAGACCGACTGGCCGCTGACGCTGTACGCCGCCACCAAAAAGGCCAACGAGGCGATGGGCCACGCCTACGCGCACATCCACGGCGTGCCCACCACGATGTTTCGCTTCTTCACCGTCTACGGGCCGTGGGGCCGGCCGGACATGGCGCTGTTCAAGTTCACCAAGGGCATCCTGGAGGGCACGCCGATCGACATCTACAACCACGGCGACATGTGGCGTGACTTCACCTACGTGGACGACCTCGTGCGTGCGATCCGGCTGCTGATCGACGTGGTGCCCCCGGCGCCCGAACAGCGCACGCCCGCGCGCGGCTGGCAGCCCATCGAAGGCGACACGCTAAGCCCCGCGGCGCCGTGGCGCGTGGTCAACATCGGCAACTCCGACAAGGTGCGGCTGCTGGACTTTGTCGAGGCCATCGAGGCCGAGGTTGGCAAGCCCGCCGTGCGCAACCACCTGCCGCTGCAAACCGGCGACGTGCCGGCCACCTGGGCCGAGTGCTCGCTGCTGCAACGGCTCACCGGCTACCGGCCGCAGACGCCGTTTCGGCAAGGCGTGGCGGCGTTTGTGCGCTGGTACCGCGACTACCACGGCGTGTAGGCGGCGACCCGCCCCAGCACCACAAGGCCCGCGACGGGGCCTTGCGATGGAAACGTTCGAGGCGCGCGATGGCGGGCCAGCGGCACGCCCGCCCCGCGGCGTCAGTGCACCGTGCGGCCGAAGATGAACTGGCCGGGCGCGCGCACCGGGTCGACGTCGACCGGAATCTCGCTCTTGGGCGGGAAGCGCCCCTCCAAGATCAACTTGGACAGCGGGTTTTCGATGCGCTGTTGGATGGCCCGCTTCAGCGGCCGCGCACCGAACACCGGATCGTAGCCGACCTTGGCAAGCTCTTCCAACGCCGCGTCGGTGAACGACAGCGTCAGGTCCAGCTTGGCCAACCGCTCCTGCAGCGTGCGCAGCTGGATGCGCGCGATATTCTTGATGTGCTCGTTCGACAGCGGGTGGAACACCACGGTCTCGTCGATGCGGTTGAGGAACTCGGGGCGGAAGTGCGCCTTGAGCTCCTCCCACACCGCGTCCTTGATGTCCTCCATGTCGTGCCCCTGCCCAGCCAGTTGCTGGATGCGCTGCGAGCCAATGTTGGAAGTCATCACGATGACGGTGTTCTTGAAATCCACCGTGCGGCCCTGGCCGTCGGTCAGGCGCCCATCATCGAGCACCTGCAGCAGCACGTTGAACACGTCCGGGTGGGCCTTTTCCACCTCGTCCAGCAGCACCACGCTGTAGGGCTTGCGCCGCACCGCCTCGGTCAGGTAGCCACCTTCCTCGTAGCCGACGTAGCCCGGCGGCGCGCCGATCAGGCGGCTGACCGAGTGCTTTTCCATGAACTCACTCATGTCGATGCGGATCATGTGCTGCTCGCTGTCGAACAAAAAGCCCGCCAGCGCCTTGCACAGCTCGGTTTTACCCACGCCGGTGGGCCCCAGGAACAGGAACGACCCCAGCGGCCGGTTCGGGTCCGACAACCCCGCGCGCGCGCGCCGGATGGCGTTGGACACCGCCGCGATCGCCTCGTCCTGCCCGACGACGCGCTCGTGCAGCTTGTCTTCCATTTGCAGCAGCTTTTCGCGCTCGCCCTGCATCAGCTTGGACACCGGGATGCCGGTGGCACGCGACACCACCTCGGCGATTTCCTCGGCCCCCACCTGCGTGCGCAGCAGCTTGAAGCCCTTGGCGCCATCCTTGCCGGCCTCGCGCGCCTGCGCCTCCTGCAAGCGACGCTCCAGTTCGGGCAGCCGACCGTACTGCAGCTCGGCCACTTTGTTGAAGTCGCCCTTGCGCTTGAGCTCCTCGATCTGGAAGCGGATGCGGTCGATCTCTTCCTTGATCTGCGCCGAGCCTTGCACCTGGGCTTTTTCGGCCTTCCAAATCTCTTCGAGGTCGGCGTACTCCCGCTCCAGCTTGGCGATTTCTTCCTCGATCAGCTCGAGCCGCTTGCGCGAGGCTTCGTCGGTTTCTTTGCGCACGGCCTCGCGTTCGATCTTCAGTTGGATCAGGCGGCGTTCGAGCTTGTCCATCGCCTCCGGCTTGGAGTCGATTTCCATCTTGATGCGCGCGGCGGCCTCGTCGATGAGGTCGATGGCCTTGTCCGGCAAGAAGCGGTCGGTGATGTAGCGGTGGCTCAGCTCGGCCGCGGCGACGATGGCCGGGTCGGTGATCTCGACGCCGTGGTGCAGCTCGTATTTCTCCTGCAACCCGCGCAGGATGGCGATGGTGGCTTCGACGCTGGGCTCGTCGACCAGCACCTTTTGGAAGCGCCGCTCCAGCGCCGCGTCCTTCTCGATGTATTTGCGGTATTCGTCCAGCGTGGTGGCGCCGATGCAGTGCAGCTCGCCGCGCGCCAGGGCGGGCTTGAGCATGTTGCCGGCGTCCATCGCGCCTTCGGCCTTGCCGGCGCCCACCATCGTGTGGATTTCGTCGATGAAGAGGATGATGCGCCCTTCCTCGGCGGCGATTTCCTTCAGCACCGCCTTGAGGCGCTCCTCGAACTCGCCGCGGTACTTGGCGCCGGCCAAGAGCCCCGCCATGTCCAGCGCCAGCACACGCTTGTCTTTGAGCGTCTCCGGCACCTCACCGTTGACGATGCGCTGCGCCAGCCCCTCGACGATGGCGGTCTTGCCGACGCCCGGCTCGCCGATCAGCACCGGGTTGTTCTTGCTGCGCCGCTGCAAAATCTGGATCGTGCGGCGAATTTCGTCGTCACGGCCGATGACCGGGTCGAGCTTGCCCTGCCGGGCGCGCTCGGTCAGGTCCAGCGTGTATTTTTTCAGTGCCTCGCGCTGGTTTTCGGCTTCGGGGTTGGTCACGGCTTGTCCTCCTCGCACGGCGTCGATGGCCGCCTCCAGCGCCTTGCGGTTGAGGCCCGCGGCGCGCGCGGCGTCGGCCAGCATGATCTTGCTGTCGGCCAGCGCGAGCAGAAACAGCTCGCTGGCGATGAACTGGTCGCCGCGCTTCAGGGCCTCCTTCTCGGCGGCCTGCAGCAGCGTGACCGTGTCGCGGCCAACCTGCACCTGCTCCTGGCCCTGCACCTGCGGCAGGCGCTGCACCGCGTCCTCAGCCGCTTTTTTGAGCTGCGCCACGTTGACCCCGGCGCGCTGCAGCAACGCCCGCGGCCCGTCCTGCGCCAACATGGCCGCCAGCACGTGCGCCGGCTCGATGTAAGCGTGGTCCTTGGCCAACGCCATCGATTGGGCCTCGGCCAGTGCTTCTTGGAATTGGGTGGTGAGTTTGTCGATGCGCATGGAAACAGCTCCGATGATGGACTGATTTCCACATGGGGCGCAGCGTCCCCGATTTCAAGGGCACGCGCATTGCGCTGGATCAAACGTCGTGCGCCCTCGTGCCCCACGCGCGGGCGGCGCCCCTCAGCCGGCCGCGGAACCCGCGTTGCGCGCCTCAATGCCCCAGCGCGCCAGCGCCGCGTCGTCGCTGACGCGCGCATCAACCCAGCGCGCCCCGCTGGGGGTGTGCTCTTTTTTCCAAAACGGCGCCTGCGTTTTGAGGTAATCCATCAAAAATTCGCACGCGGCAAACGCCTGCCCACGGTGTGCCGACGTGACCGCCACCAGCACGATCTGGTCTTGCGGTTGCAGCGGACCCACGCGGTGGATGACACGCACAGCGCGGATGTCGAAGCGACGCGCAGCCTCGTCGATCATGGCGTCGATGGCGCGTTCGGTCATGCCGGGGTAGTGCTCCAGTTCCATCGTCGCCACGGCGGCACCGTCGCTGACATCGCGCACCGTGCCCACGAACGCGCACACCGCCCCCACCCCGGGATCGCCCGCGCGCAGCGCGGCCACCTCGGCGCCGAGGTCGAAGTCGGCGGTTTGGATCGTGACGCTGCGCCGCAGCAAAGCCATGGCCTTCAGCCTCCGGTGACGGGGGGAAAAAACGCCACCTCGGCCCCGTCGGGCAACGTCGCTTCCTCGGTCGCCATGGCCTGGTTGAGCGCGACACGCACCGGACGGTGGCGACCCAGCGCCTCGGCCCACGCGCCCCCACGGGCGATCAGCTCGTCGCGCAGCGCCCCCAGCGTGGCGGCCGCGGTGGTGTGCGCCAGCTCGGCGGTGCCCAAAGCCTCGCGCAGGCTGGCAAACAGGCGAATGCGGATGCGTTTGTCCATGACGGCAAGGCCCGATCGTACATGCTAATCCCACCAACCATCCAGCGCACGGTACGCCACCCATTGGCCACGCGCCACGGTGGTGCCGCCGGGAATGTCGACCAGCCCGTCGGCCCACGCCACCGAGGTCAACACCGACGAGTTTTGGTTTGGAAACAAGTCGACCCCACCGTCCGCGTTGCGGCGTACGCGCACAAACTCGCGCCGTCGGTCGGGGCGCGGCCAATCGAAGTCGGCCCGCACCCACAGCGCCGGCGGCAGCTGCGCCGCCACCGCGGCCCCGGCCAGCCGCAGCAGCACGGCGCGCGCCAGCAACGCCAACGTGACCACGCTGGACACGGGGTTGCCCGGCAACCCCAGCACGTGGCAACGCCCGTGCCCGCCCAGGCGAGCGCGGTCGATCCAGCCGTGCATGAAGGGCTTGCCCGGCTTCATCGACACCTGCCACAGGTCCAACGCGCCCAGCGCCTGTACTGCGGGCTTGACGTGGTCGGCCTCCCCCACCGACACGCCGCCGGTGGTGACGATGGCATCGTGCCGCAGCGCCGCGGCGGCCAACGCTTGCTCGGTGGCCTCGCGGTCGTCAGGCAACACCGGCAACACGGTCACTTCGAAGCCCAGGCGTTGCAGCAGCGGCACCAACACGTAGCGGCTGGAGTTGTACAGCACCCCCGGCGGCAGGTCCGCCGGCGCCACGGTACCGGGCTGCACGAGTTCGTCGCCGGTGGGCGCCAGCGCCACGCGCAGGCGCGTCCACACCGGCACGCTGGCCATGCCCAACGACGCCGCCACCCCCAGATCCGCCGCGCGCAGCCGCTGCCCGGCCCGTAGCACGACCTGGCCGCGCGCCACGTCCTCGCCGCGGCGGCGCACCCACTGGCCGGGCTGCGGCGCGCGCTCTACGCGAATCCAGCCCAACGGTGCCTGGGGCGCGTCCGCCGGCGCCTCGGCAGGCTGGGCGTCCTCCTGCATGACCACCGCGTCGGCGCCGGCGGGCAGCGGCGCACCGGTGAAGATGCGTGCCACGGTACCCGGTGCCAACTCGACGCCGAAGTGCCCGGCCGCGATGCGCTGCGCCACCGGCAGCGGCCGGCCTTGTTCTATGGCGCGCGCCACGTCGGCGCAGCGCACGGCGTAGCCGTCCATCTGGCTGCTGTCGAACCCCGGCACATCGAGTTCGGCCACTACGTCCTGCGCCAAAACGCGCCCGTCGGCCTGTTCCAGTGGCACCTGCTGCACCGCCTGCACCGCGGGCGCCAGACCCTCCAACAAACGCTGCAGCGCTTCTTCGACGCTGAGCAGCGGACCACGCGAGCTTGGGGGATTGGGGCGGTCGGTCATGGCACGGTCAACCTCCTTGGCACATCGCGGCGATGTGGTCTTTGACACGCTGGGCGTCGGCCGGCATGACCAGCACGCGCTTGGGCAGCTGCTCAATCCCCTGCAGATGCGCCGGGCGCGGCGGCTCCTGCCCAATGGCCTCGACGATGGTGGCGGCGAACTTGATGGGCAGCGCGGTTTCCAGCACGATCATCGGCACGCCGGGCTGCAGGTGTTGGCGCGCCACCTTGACGCCGTCAGCCGTGTGAGGGTCGATCAGCACGCCATGGCGCTGCCACGTGGCGCGGATCGTCTCGATGCGGTTGGCGTGGGTGCTGCGGCCGCTGACAAAACCATAGCGCTGCCGCACCTGGGCAAACGCCGGGTGCTGCGACAGGTCGAAGCGCCCGTGCCGCGCCAGCGCCTCGGCAAACAGCCGGCGCGTGGCCGCCGCGTCGCGCCCGAGCAGGTCGAAGACGAAGCGCTCGAAGTTGCTGGCCTTGCTGATGTCCATCGACGGGCTGGAGGTCTCGTAGGTGTCGGCGCTGCCGCGCACGCGGTACACCCCGGTGCGGAAAAATTCATCCAGCACGTCGTTTTCGTTGGTGGCCACGACCAGCCGCTCGATCGGCAGCCCCATCATGCGCGCGATGTGGCCGGCGCAGACGTTGCCGAAGTTGCCGCTGGGCACGGCGAAGCTGACGCGCTGATCGTCACGCTCGGTGGCCTGGATCCAGCCCGCGACGTAGTACACCACCTGCGCCAGCAGCCGCGCCCAGTTGATCGAGTTGACCGTGCCGATGCGCCAGCGGCGCTTGAAGTCGAGGTCGGCGCTGACCGCCTTGACGATGTCCTGGCAGTCGTCGAACACGCCCTCGATGGCGATGTTGTGGATGTTGGGGTCTTGCAGGCCGTACATCTGCGCCTGCTGAAACGGGCTCATGCGCCCGTGCGGGCTGAGCATGAAGACCCGGATGCCGCGCTTGCCGCGCATCGCGTACTCGGCGGCGCTGCCGGTGTCGCCGCTGGTGGCACCCAGAATGTTGAGGGTTTCGCCGCGGCGCGCCAGCTCGTACTCGAACAGGTGGCCCAGCAACTGCATCGCCATGTCCTTGAACGCCAACGTCGGGCCGTTGGACAGGGCCTCCAGCCACAGGCCGTCTTCCAGGTGGCGCAGCGGCACGATCTCGCCGGTGCCAAACACCTCGGCCGTGTAGGTGCGGCGCAACAACGCGCGCAGGTCGTCGGGCGGAATGTCGTCGATGTACAGCGACAGGATCTCGAAGGCCAGCTCGGCGTAGCCCTGCTCGTGGTAGATGCGCCGCCAACGCGCCAGCGTCGCGGCGTCCACCTGCGGGTAGTGTTCGGGCAGGTACAGGCCACCGTCAGGCGCGAGACCCTCCAGCAGGATGTCGCTGAAGCGGCGCCGCGCGGGCTCGCCACGGGTCGAGAGATAGCGCATCAGGCCAGCTCCTCCTTGCGGATGCGCACGATCGGCGCCAGCACCGTCGGCAGCGCCTGCATCGCCGCCAGCACCGCGTCCATCGTGCCCTCGGCGGTGTCGTGCGTCAGGATGATCAGGTCGGTTTGCGTGCTGCCTTCGCCGCCGACCTCGTCGGCCTCGCGCTGCAGCACGGCGTCGATGCTGATGCCGGCGCGCGCCAGGATGCCGGTGACCTCGGCCAGCACCCCGGGCTGATCGGCCACGCGCAGCCGCAGGTAGTAGCCGGTGACCACCTGCGCCATCGGGACGATGGCCAGATCGCTCATCGCGTGCGGCTGGAACGCCAGGTGCGGCACGCGGTGCTGCGGGTCGGCGGTGTGCAGGCGCGTCACGTCCACGAGGTCGGCAATCACCGCGCTGGCGGTCGGCTCGCTGCCGGCGCCCTTGCCGTAGTACAGCGTCGTGCCCACGGCGTCGCCCTGCACCACCACCGCGTTCATCGCCCCTTCGACGTTGGCGATCAAGCGCTTGGCCGGCACCAGCGTCGGGTGCACGCGCAGCTCCACCCCACCGGCCACGCGCTTGGTGATGCCCAGCAGCTTGATGCGGTAGCCCAGCTGCTCGGCGTAGCGGATGTCGGCCGCCTGCAGCTTCGTGATGCCTTCGACGTAGGCTTTGTCGAACTGCACCGGGATGCCAAACGCCAGCGCGCTCATCAGCGTGGCCTTGTGCGCGGCGTCGATGCCCTCGATGTCGAACGTGGGGTCGGCCTCGGCGTAGCCAAGGCGCTGCGCCTCCTTCAGCACGACGTCGAAGTCCAGCCCCTTGTCGCGCATTTCGGACAGGATGAAGTTGGTGGTGCCGTTGATGATGCCGGCCACCCACTGGATGCGGTTGGCGGTCAACCCTTCGCGCAAGGCCTTGATGATGGGGATGCCACCGGCCACGGCCGCCTCGAACGCCACCATCACCCCCTTGGCCTGCGCGGCAGCAAAAATCTCGCTGCCGTGCACCGCCAGCAGCGCCTTGTTGGCGGTGACGACGTGCTTGCCCGCGGCGATGGCTTCCAACACCAGTTGACGGGCGATCCCGTAGCCGCCGATGAGCTCGACGACGATGTCGATGTCGGGGTTGGCGATCACCGCGCGGGCGTCGGCCACCACCTGCGCCGCATCCCCCACGATGCCGCGCGCGCGCTCGGTGTCGAGGTCGGCCACCATCGTGATGGCGATGCCACGGCCTGCGCGGCGCCGGATCTCCTCCTGGTTGCGCTGCAGCACACGAAAGACGCCGCTGCCCACGGTGCCGATGCCCAGCAGGCCCACTTGGATGGGGGGAAGTTGAGTCATGTTCGCTCTTCGGATCGTTCGTCGTAACGCGGTGGGTAAAGTCAGGGGGGCCAGCGCTTCAGTCGGTACCGTAGCGGCGCCGCAGGTGGCCGAGGAAGCGCGCAATGCGCCCGATCGCCTCGGTCAGGTCGTCCTCGTGCGGCAAAAACACCAGGCGGAAGTGGTCCGGCGTCGGGTAGTTGAAGCCCGTACCCTGCACGATCAGCACCTTTTCCTCGGCCAGCAGGTCGTAGGCGAACTGCTGGTCATCCTCGATCGGGTAAACCTTGGGGTCCAGGCGCGGAAACATGTACAGAGCGGCCTTCGGCTTGACACAGGTGACGCCCGGAATCTCGGTGAGCAGCCGGTGCGCCAGATCGCGCTGGCGGCACAGCCGACCGCCCGGGGCTACCAGATCGTTGATGCTCTGGTAGCCGCCCAGGGCCGTCTGGATCGCCAGCTGCCCCGGCGTGTTGGCGCACAGCCGCATCGAGGCCAGCATGTTCAGCCCCTCGATGTAGTCCTTGGCGCGGCGCTTGTCGCCGGAGACGATCATCCACCCCGCGCGGTAGCCGCACGAGCGGTAGTTCTTGCTCAGGCCGTTGAACGTGACGAACAGGATGTCGTCCGCCAGCGACGCGATCGAGGTGTGGACGTTGCCGTCGTAGAGCACCTTGTCGTAGATCTCGTCGGCGAAGACGATCAGCCCGTGCTTGCGCGCCAGCTCGACGATGGCCTGCAGCACCTCCACCGGGTACAGCGCGCCGGTGGGGTTGTTGGGGTTGATGACGACGATGCCCTTGGTGCGCGGCGTGATCTTGCGCGCCATGTCGTCCAGGTCCGGGATCCAGCCATTGGCCTCGTCGCACAGGTAGTGCACCGGCGTGCCGCCCGACAGCGATACGGAGGCCGTCCACAGCGGATAGTCCGGCGCCGGCACCAGGATCTCGTCGCCGGCGTTGAGCAGCGCGTTCATGCTCATGGTGATGAGCTCGCTCGCGCCGTTGCCCAAGTAGACGTCGTCCACCGTCACGCCGGCGATGCGCTTTTCCTGCGTGTAGTGCACGATGGCCTTGCGCGGCGCGAACAGCCCCTTGCTGTCGGTGTAGCCGGCCGCCTGCGGCAGGTTGCGGATCATGTCCTGCACGATCTCGTCGGGCGGCTCCAGCCCGAACACCGCCAGGTTGCCGATGTTGAGCTTGATGATCTTGTGCCCGTCTTCCTCCATCTGACGGGCTTTTTCGAGCACGGGGCCGCGGATGTCGTAGCAGACGTTGGCGAGTTTGGCGGATTTGTGGATGGTGGGCAGCATGGCGGGCATAATTTCACCACAGAATACCGCTACAGCACGCGCCGCCCATGAAGATCCAGCCCGACCGCATCGACACCCTGGCCATCCAGGCCCATGGTCCAGGCTGGCTGCACGCGGGCGGCCAGCGCTACGAGCACAGCGTCGTGATCGCCGCCAGCGGCGTGCTGCGGGCATGGGACTGTACGCGCTTCGAGGCGTTGACGGTCGAACACTTCGCGCAGCTGGCCGAGCTGGCGCCGGAAGTGGTGCTGTTTGGCAGCGGGCCGCGGCTGCGCTTTGTGCCGCCGGCGCTGCTGCGTCCGTTGATCGAACGCGGCATCGGCGTCGAGACGATGGACACGATGGCCGCGGCGCGCACCTACAACATCTTGGCCGGCGAAGGCCGCCGCGTCGTGGCGGCGTTGCTGATCGAATCGGGCCACGGTTGACCCCGCCACGCGGCGGCGCGGCCGTGGGTTGCCGCGCAGCGATGTGTTACAATCGGCACGTTTCTGTTATAAGGGGACTTGCTGCATGGCCGTCGTCGTCAACAAACCCATACCCGAATTCGAAGCCCAAGCGACCGGCGGCATCAAAGTCACCCACCAGTCCCACCTCGGCCAGATCTTGGTGCTGTATTTTTACCCCAAGGATCACACACCGGGCTGCACCACCGAGGCTATGCAGTTCCGCGACCACTACGCGGAGTTCGTCAAGGCAGGGGCTCAGGTGTTCGGGGTGTCGCGCGACAACCTCAAGTCGCACGAAGATTTCAAAGCCAAGCTGGAACTGCCGTTCGAGCTGATCGCCGACACCGAAGAAAAAATGTGCCACATGTTCGGGGTGGTCAAAAATAAAATCATGTACGGCAAAAAGGTCAAAGGCATCGAGCGCAGCACGTTTCTGATCAGCCCCGAGGGCATCCTGCTGCAAGAGTGGCGTGGCATCAAAGTGCCGGGTCACGTCGACGAGGTGCTCAAAGCCGTCAAAATGCTAAGCAAAAAGGCAGCGTGACCCCCGTATCGCCCCGCATGGCTCACGCGCCGAAGCCCGTTTGAACCCCGCACGCCGCCCCCGAGGGCGGCGTCGTCTTTTCTGGCATCATCCCACCATGCCGTTACCGCCCCCTCCACGCCGCAAAGGCGATCGCGTCCAAGCCGACGCCACCGTCCGCCGCAGCGCCACCCCTGCCGCCCCCGCCCCACAGCCTGCGCCTTCGCCGACTGTGACCGCGCCCGTGCTGGCCACATCGGCCCCGGTGCCGACGGCGGGCGCAACGCCCGCCGCACGTCGCGCGCGGCGGCCCGCTGCGGCCGACGTGGCCAGCGCGCCAACCCCGGCCCGCGCCGCGGCGCCGGCACCGGCCCCCGAGGCGGCCCCGCTCGAGGCGGCCGCAACGGCGCCCGGCGGCGCGATGGCAGCGCCACCGCAGGCCACGCCGCGCGCCGCTGCAGGCCGCGCCACGCGGCGCAACGGCGGGCCGCGCAAGCTGTTCGTGCTCGACACCAACGTGCTGATGCACGACCCCAGTTGCCTATTCCGCTTCGAAGAGCACGACATCTACTTGCCGATGATCGTGCTGGAGGAGCTGGACAACAACAAAAAAGGCATGAGCGAGGTGGCACGCAACGCGCGCCAGGCCAGCCGCACGCTCGACGCGCTGGCCGCCACCGTGCGCGGCGACATCCGCGACGGCGTGCCGCTGACGGCGCTGGGCCACCGGGAAGCCACCGGCACGTTGCTGTTTCAGACCGAGGCATTCAGCCACTCCCTGCCCGACGGCATCGCCCAGGGCAAGGCCGACAACCACATCCTGGTGGTGGTGCAGGGGCTCAAGCAACGCCACCCCGAGCGCGACGTGGTGCTGGTGTCGAAAGACATCAACATGCGCATCAAGGCGCGGGCGCTGGGCCTGGCGGCGGAGGATTACGAAAACGACAAAACCATCGACGACGTCGAGCTGCTGTACACCGGCATGCTGGCGTTGCCCACGGACTTTTGGGCGCGCCAGGGCAAAAAAGTGGAAAGCTGGCAGCAAGGCGGCCACACCTTTTACCGTATCGGCGGCCCGCTGGTGCAGCAGATGCTGTTAAACCAGTTCGTCTACCACGAGGCGCCGGGCGAGCCGCCGCTGTACGCGCGCGTGGTGGAGCTGCGCGGCAAAACCGCCGTGCTGCGCACGTTGAAGGATTACACGCACCTGAAAAACGCTGTGTGGGGCGTGACCGCGCGCAACCGCGAGCAAAACTTCGCGCTCAACCTGCTGATGGACCCGGAGATCGACTTCGTCACCTTGGCGGGCACCGCCGGCACCGGCAAAACGCTGATGGCGCTGGCCGCGGGGTTGACGCAGGTGCTGGACGAGCGCCGCTACACCGAGATCATCATGACCCGCGCCACCGTCAGCGTGGGCGAGGACATCGGCTTTTTGCCCGGCACCGAGGAAGAAAAAATGGGGCCGTGGATGGGTGCGCTGGACGACAACCTGGAGTTTTTGGCCAAGGGAGGACAAAACCCGGCTGGCGAGTGGGGACGCGCCGCGACGCAGGACCTCATCCGCAGCCGCGTCAAGATCAAGAGCATGAACTTCATGCGCGGGCGCACCTTCCTGAACAAATACGTCATCATCGACGAGGCGCAAAACCTCACGCCCAAGCAGATGAAGACGCTCATCACCCGCGCGGGGCCGGGCACCAAACTCGTGTGCATGGGCAACCTGGCGCAAATCGACACTCCCTACCTGACGGAGGGATCGTCGGGGCTGACCTACGTCGTGGACCGCTTCAAAGGCTGGCCGCACGGCGGCCACGTCACGCTGGCGCGTGGCGAACGCTCGCGCCTGGCGGACTTTGCCAGCGAGGTTCTGTGAAGTCGCGCTTGGGGACCGAAGGGCACCCTCAGGCCGATTGCGCCGCTCTTCACCGCACAACGCAGCCGCTTGTCGTGCCTACGGTCAATAGTGGTAGCGCCCCTGCAGGAATTCGACCCGGTCGGCTTTGACGAGGTAGACGCAGCGGTGTTCCTGCGTGATGCGGCGCGACCAAACGTCCGCCCCAAGGTATTTCAGGGGCTCGGGCTTACCAATGCCGTCGAAGGGCTCACGCAGTACCGCTTCGACGATGTCGAGCAAACGCTTGGCGGTGCGCCGGTCGGTCTCGACCCAGTGGCGCAGGTCCTCCAGGAATTCAGGATGGCACACCGCAAGCCGGATGGACTCACGGCTCAAGGCCCACGTCCTTCCTGAGTTGGTTCAGCGTCGTGGGCTTCAGATGACCCAGGCGCGCCCGGTTGAGTGCCGTCAACAGGCGCTCGGCGTTTTTGGATGACCGCAGCAGGTGGGCTGTCTCCAACAGACCCTCGAGCTCATCGGCGGCAATCATCGCCACAGCGCCGCCCGAGCGGCGGCGGACCACGATGACCTCGCGATCGTCCACCGCGCGATCCATCAGCACCTTGAGCTGTTCGCGCGCCTGGCTGTAGGTGGTTTCGATGGTCATAGCGGCATCCTCGTTGTTGTACAAGCTCATTGTACAAGTTATGAGAAACCACCGCTCAGCAAGACCGGTCCACCGCTTCAGCCTCCGCGCATAGATCCTTTGGCCGCCACCGTGCTGCGAGCCGTGGGGTCTTGCACTCAGCCGTGCGCGTGCTCGACCTGCACCGGCACCGGCGTGCGGTCGGCGCCGGGCACCCGCTGGCGCGCCAGCAGCAGGTACACCGTGGGCACGACGAAAATGGTCAGCAACGTGCCCACGCTCATGCCGCCAACGATGACCCAGCCGATCTGCTGACGGCTCTCGGCGCCGGCCCCTGTGGCCAACGCCAGCGGGATCGCCCCCAGCACCATCGCGCCGGTGGTCATCAAAATCGGGCGCAGGCGCAGCTCCGCGGCGCGGCGGACCGCGTCCAGCAGGCCCAGCCCCTGCTGGCGCAGCTGGTTGGCAAACTCGACGATCAGGATGCCGTGCTTGGTGATCAAGCCCACCAGCGTCACCAGCCCGATCTGGCTGAACACATTGAGCGTGCCACCGCTCCACTTCAGCGCCGCCAGCGCCCCCAGCATCGACAGCGGCACCGACAGCATGATGACGAAGGGGTCGACGAAGCTTTCGAACTGCGCGGCCAGCACCAGGTAGATGAACAGCAGCGCCAGCACGAACACCACCGCCAACGACCCGGCCGCGGCGCGAAACTCGCGGCTGGAGCCGTTGAGGTCGGTGGCGTAGCCCTCGGGCAGCACCTCGCGCGCGATCGTGTCCATGACCTGCAGCGCCTCGCCCAACGCGAATTCCGGGCTGAGGTTGGCGGTGATCGAGGCGCTGCGCCGCTGGGCAAAGTGGTTGAGCTCGCGCGGCGCGACCACCTCCTGCACCTTGACCAGCGCGGCCAACGGCACCATCGCACTGTTGCGGCCACGCACGTACAGCCGCTCGATGTCCTGCGGCGCGCTGCGTCGCACCGCTTCGGTCTGCACGATGACGTCGTACTGCTCACCCTCCCGCTTGTAGCGGCCCACCGTGCGCCCGCCGAGCATGGTCTCCACGGCGCGCGCCACGGCATCGACGCTGACACCCAACGCCGCCGCACGCTCGCGGTCCACCTCCAGGCGCAGCTCGGGTTTGTTGATGCGCAGGTCGGTGTCCACCTGCAAAAAACCCGGGTACTGCGCCACGCGGCGCTGAAACTCCGCCACCACGCGCGCCAGGTTGGCGTAGCTGTCGTTGGTGGTGATGACAAAGTTGACCGGACGCTCGCGAAACCCTTGCCCGAGTGAAGGTGGCGTGATCGGAAACGCCGTCACGCCAGGCAGACTGGCGATTTTCGGCGCCATTTCGCGCGCCAGCTCCAGCGTGGAGCGTTGGCGCTCCTCCCACGGCTTGGCGCGGAAAAACACCGTTGCCTGCGACACCGTCGGGTTGCCGACGAGAGCAAAGATGCGATCGAACTCGGGGTACTGCTGGCCGATGCGCTCGATGGCCGCGGCGTAACGCGAGGTGTAGGCGGCGGTGGAGCCGTCGGGCGCGTTGACGATGTTGAGGATGACGCCGCGGTCTTCCAGCGGCGCCAGTTCCTGTTTGGTGGTCGTCAACAGCCACACGCTGGCCGCCGCGCACGCCACCATCAGCAGCACGACGGCCCAACGCGCGCGCAGCGCCCATCCCAGTGCCCACCCGTAGCCGCGGGTGACCGCGGCCAAGCCCCGCTCCATCGTGCGGTCGAACCACGAGGGCTTGGCCTGATGCCGCAGCAGCCGCGCGCACATCATCGGTGACAGCGTCAACGCCACAAAGCCCGACACCAGCACCGCCCCGGCCAGCGCCAGCGCGAATTCGGCAAACAGCCGCCCGGTGCGTCCGGGCGTGAACGCCAGCGGCGCGTACACCGCCGCCAGCGTCAGCGTCATGGCCACCACCGCGAAGGCGATTTCGCGCGAACCTCTGATCGCTGCGGCCAGCGGCGTCATGCCCTCCTCGATGTGGCGGTGGATGTTTTCCAGCACCACGATGGCGTCGTCGACCACGAGGCCGATGGCCAGCACCAACGCCAGCAGCGTCAGGGTGTTGATCGTGAACCCGAACAACGCCATCAGCGCAAAAGCGCCCACGAGGCTGACGGGGATGGTCACCAGCGGGATGATGGAGGCGCGAGCGGTGCGCAAAAACAGCACGATGACCAGCGTGACCAGCACCACCGCTTCGAGGATGGTCTGGTACACCGCTTTGATCGAGCGATCGATGAACACCGAGTTGTCGTTGGCCACCTGCACCTCGATGCCGGGGGGCAGGTCGGCCTGCACCTTGGCCAGCAGCGCGCGCACGCTGGCCGACAGCTCCAGCGGGTTGGCCGTGGCCTGCCGGATCACGCCCAGCGAGACCGTGTCGCGGCCGTTGAGGCGCACCGAGGTGCGCTCGTCCGCCGCGCCCTGCTCGACACGGGCCACGTCGCGCAGCCGCACCGGCAGGCCACTGGCCGCGGTGCGGATGACCACCTCCTCGAACTGCTGCGGGGTTCGAAGGTCGGTGGCCGCGGTGACGTTGAACTCGCGCTGCAAGCTCTCGACCCGGCCGGCCGGCACCTCCAGGTTGGCGCGGCGCAGCGCGTCTTCGACGTCCTGCACGGTCAGGCCGTAGGCGGCCAGCCGGTCGGGGTCCAGCCACACCCGCATGGCAAAACGCCGCTCGCCATAGATGCGCACCTCGGCCACACCGGTGGCCGTTTGCAGCACCGGCTTGGCGATGCGGTTGGCCAAGTCGGTCAGTTGCAGCGGCGAGTAGCGCTCGGAGCTCAGCGCGATCCAGATGACGGGGAAGGCGTCGGCTTCGACCTTGGCCACCACCGGCTCGTCGACCGTCTGCGGCAGGCGTCCGCGCACGCGCGCGACCTTGTCGCGCACCTCGGCTGCGGCGGCGTCGGGGTCGCGCTCGAGCCGGAAACGCACCGAGATCTGGCTTTGCTCGGGCCGGCTGATCGAGGTGATGACGTCCACCCCTTCGATGCCGGCCAGCGAATCCTCCAGCACTTTGGTGACGGTGGATTCGATGACCTCGCTGGACGCGCCGGCCAACCGGGTGGTGACGGTGACCACCGGCTCGTCGATCTTGGGGTACTCACGCACCGAGAGCTGCTGGAACGACACCCAGCCCACCAACACGATGAGCAGCGACAGCACGGTGGCAAACACCGGGCGGCGGATGGCGATTTCGGGCAATGGCATGGCCGGCCTCTGCGCGCTTGTCGGAACTCAGCCGCCTTGGCCGGCCTGGGACGCACGGTCCGCCCCCGCGGGCGGGTGCTGTCCCAAAGCGGCGGGGCCTACGGGGCCGCTGGCCGGGCCGCCCTGCCCGGCTTGCACGATGCGCACCGGCGTGCCGTCGCGCTGCAGGCGCTGTTGCCCCGCCACGACCACGGTGTCGCCTTCACGCAAGCCCTGCACGATGTGCACTTGGCCACCCCGGCGTGCGCCCGGCTGCACCGCCACGCGCTCGACCTCGGGCGGCTGCTCGCCCTGCGCCTGCCGCACACGCCAGACCCAGAACTGCTGGCCCTGCGGCTGGATGGCTTCCTCGGGCACCCACAGGGCAGCCGGTTCACGGCCCAGCACCAGCGCCACGCGCACGAACATGCCAGGCTGCAACCCGTGGCGGGCGTCTTGCAGCGCGGCGCGCACGATGAGGGCGCGGCCGTCAGCGTCCAGCGCCGGGTCGATGGCCTGCACCTTGGCCTCCCACACCGTTTGCGGGCGCGCGTCCGCCGTCAGGCGCAACGTCTGTCCCACCGCCACGCGCGGCTGCAGCCGCTCCGGCAAGCGGAAATCCACCACCAACTGCGACGTGTCTTCCACGTGCACGAGCTCGGCGCCATCCTTGACGTACTCGCCGACGTGCACCTGGCGGATGCCTGCCACGCCGTCGAACGGAGCCACGATGCGCATGCGTGCCAGCCGTGCCTGCGCCAGCTCGACTTGCGCCTGAGCCACCTGCACGGCGGCGCGGCTTTCGTCGAGCACGCGCTGCGCCACAAAGCCTTGCGCCACCAGCTCCTCGTTGCGACGCAGGTTGGCTTGCTGCACCGCCAACTGAGCCTGGGCCTGGGCCAGCTCGGCTTTTTGCAGGGTGTCGTCGAGTTGGAACAACAACTGCCCTTTGCGTACCGGCGCGCCATCGGCAAACCCGATGGCGACGATGCGGCCCGCCACCTCGGGCCGCACCACGACGCGCTGGCGCGCCACCAGCGTGCCAACGGCCTGCGCTTGGTCCACCAGTGGCGCGACCTGCACCGACGCCACTTCGACCGCCGGCGGCCCGCCGCGCCCCGGCCCCGCGGGGCCGCCCACGCCGGGTCCGGGCGCGCGCGCCGTGGGGGCCGACGCGGGCGCCGCGGCCGCCGGCGGTTGCGCGGGCGTGGCGGGGCGGCGCTGCCACCACCAAGCGGCGGCAGCCAGCGCGATCAAGGCCAACACGGCCAACGGCATCACGGCGCGACGGGGCATCGGCACTCCTGCAAATGTGGGCCACTTGGGCAGGCGGCCACTGTAACCGAGACGCGTTGCTGGCGTGTTAACGGCGGTAACGTAACCCCACGGTGGGCCGCCCGCGCGCGTTCAGGTGCTGGGCACGCCGCGGTTGGCCAGGGCGTCGGCGCGTTCGTTGCCGGGGTCGCCGCTGTGGCCACGCACCCAGTGCCAGTGGATGTCGTGCCCGCGGCCGTGCACCAGCTCGTCCAGGCGCTGCCACAGGTCGGCGTTTTTGACCGGCTGACGGTCGGCGGTGCGCCAGCCACGCGCTTTCCAGCCGGGCAGCCACTCGGTGATGCCCTTGCGCACGTACTCGCTGTCCAGGTACAGGTGCACGCGGCACGGGCGCTTGAGCGCAGCCAGCGCCTCGATGACCGCGGTCAGCTCCATGCGGTTGTTGGTGGTGCGGGCTTCGCCGCCCCACAGTTCTTTTTCGGCCTGGCCAGCGCGCAGCAGCGCACCCCAGCCGCCCGGGCCGGGGTTGCCTTTGCAGGCTCCGTCGGTGTAGATGATGACGTCGGTCATGGGGGGGTGGGTTGTCCGTCGCGTCGTGCCACCACGGCCGGCGCGGCCGCGGCCCGCGTCGGACGCCAAGCCGGCCCCAGCAGCCGCATGCCACGCACGCGTTTGACGGCCACGATGAAATACACCGCGCCCAGCGGTGGCCACAGCAACGCGCCACAGCGGTCCATCCAGGCCCAGCGCCGCAGCCAGTGCTCGCTGCGCACGGCCGGGCGGTAGCAGCCGCGTTCGACGCGCTCGGCCTCCAGGCTGAGCAGGCGCAACCAGTCCAGCAATCGGCCCAGCCCGATGAACGCCCCGGCCTCCGGCAGGTAAGGGCGTGCCCAGCGCGAACCCGCCCAGCCGGCGCGGGCCCACAGGTGCGCGCGCGCCTGGCGCAGCCCCCACAGGCTCAGCGGGTTGAGGCCGCTGATGACAACGCGGCCGTTGGGCACCAGCACGCGCTCGACCTCGCGCAGCACCGCATGGGGGTCGGCGCTGAGCTCCAGCGTGTGGGGCAACACCACCAGGTCCAGGCTGTCGGCCGCAAACGGCAGTGCCGCCGCGTGTGCCACCAGGTCGATCGGGCGCTGCGGCGGCTGGACCACGACGAGGTCAGGCGGCGCCTCCTCCGGCGCAGCCAGCCAGCGGTGGGGCATCCGGTTGGCGGCCAGCGCGTCGAGTTGCGGCATGCCCAGCTGCAACGCATGGTAGCCAAACGCATCGGCCACCGCATCGGCGAAGTGACGCGCTTCCCATGCCAGCAGGTAGCGCCCCGGCGGGGTGCAAAACCAAGCCGCCAAGGCCTGCCCCGCGCCGTGCTCGGGGGCCGCTGGGGCACGGGGGCGATCCGCGCTCACGGCAGGGTACGCGGTTCAGTCTTGCGCCACGGGCAGCGCTTCGGGCGCCGGCGCCTCGGCCGACGCGGCGTCCTCGCCCAGCACGATGTGGCGTACCATCTCGCGCATCAGGCGCTTTTCGGCAAAGCTGAGGTTGCGTCCCAGCTCGCGGCGCACCTGCATCAGGATGCTGCGGTCGGCCTCGGCAGGCACGCCTTGCTGCACGCGCATCGCCGCCGTCAGGTCGATGCGCTCGTCGTCGGTCTGCGCCGACCACCATTGGTCGATGATGCGGGCCACTTCGGCGCGCCAATGTTCGTCTGGCTGGTCGGCCTCACGCCCCGCGTCGGTGGACTCGGCGCCGGCCGGCTGCGTCAGCGCGTCCCACGCCGCCGGCGACAACGCCACGCGCCGGTCGGCCTGCAGCAGCAGGCGCGCCCAACTCGGGTCGTCGGCGCTGAGGCGGGCAAAGTCGTGCACGCTGTCATCAGCCACCAGCACCACGCGCGCGCCGCGCCATTGGGCCTCGTCGATGTAGGGGATGAGGCGTTCGTCGTCGCTGGCCACGATCAACGTCACGCCAGGCTGGTGGCGGGCCAGCTGCGCCAGTTCGCCGCCCAGCGCACGCACCAGGCTCAGGCCGCCGTCGCTGGCGTGCGCCGGGACGGTGCGGATGACGACGTCGTCGTGCAACTCGGTGCAGGCCTGGTCGGTGAACAGCACGGTGCGCAGCAGGCCCCCTTCGGCGCCGCCGGCGCGCGCCAGTTGCGCCATGACACCGTGCAGTGCTCCACGTTGCAGCGTACGCACGGGCGCGCTGACCGTTTGACTGGCCAGCCATATCAGGTAGCGTTCATCGACCAAGGCGATGGCGGGGCCTGTCGACACGGAGGGAGAGGAGGTACGGCGATGCGGGGTCCGCACGCTGGCGGGGTAGCGAGGCTTGATCATCGAGTAAAAGGACAAAGGCCATGGCAGGGCACTGCGACTAAAGACACACCCCGCCCGGCCCTGCGGTTAGACGGCTGGGGCGCCAAGCCCACATTGTGCCGCAAGCCGCGCCGCGGCGCCGTCAGCGGGGGTCCGGCGCCGCCGGATCCGCCACGGCGGGGCCCGATGGCGAGCCGGCCGCTGGCGCGGCTTGGGGACGCAGCAGCCAATCCAAGCGGCGCTGCGCCTGCGCGGCGGTGGTGGTGTCGCCCAAGCGCTGGGCCATGCGCTGCTGCACCGCCAGCCACGCCGCCAGCGGACGGCGCCAGCCTTGTTCACTGGCGGTGTCGACCAACACCGCCACGGCCGCGGCGTCCAGCCCAGCGGCGTGCCACAGCCAACCGCCGGCCACCAGGCGTGTCAGCGGGTCGTCCAGCCCCATCAGCCAGTGCGCCAGGTCGGCTGCCGGCGGCGCAGGCCAGGCTTGCGCCAGCGCGCGGGCCGCCGGTGGCAGGGCTGCAGCGTCCGGGCGGCCAGGCCCGTCCCACGGGCGCGCGGGCCAGCCGGCCAGCCAGGCGGCGTAGCTTTGCTCGGCTACCGTGGCGTCGGCCAGGTAGGGCGCGGCAGCGGCGCAGCCCTGGCCCTGCAACGCGGCCAGTTGCGCGGCGCAGTGCGCCAGCGCTTGACGCGCCAACGCCGGGGCCTGGGCGCCTTGCGCCGCGGCCTGCTGGGCACGCTGCACGTGCAGCGCAGCGCTACGGTCGTGGCCTTGCAGGTACGCCAGCGTGCCCTGCTCGACCGCCTGCCGCAGATCCAGCCGCCACTGGGGCACCGGTGGCTGCGACGTGCAGCCGACCAGCAGCGCCGCAGCCAGCGCCGCCCCTACCGCGTGTAACCTACGCCACGCCCTCATGGCAGCCGCACCTCCGTCTCGCGAGCAAACGGCCAGCGCCGCTGGAGGTCCAGCATCAGGGCGTCGACGCGGCGCAGCGTCACCTCCACCTCGGCACGCAGGGCGTCCAGGTCGACGCTGGCCGCGCGCGCGTTGCGCGCCACGCCCTGAACATCGTCCAAAATGGCATCGACACGTTGCAGCGTGGCCTTGGCCTCGGCCAAGCGGGCAGCGGCCTCGCGCAACGCGGCTTGTACGTCGTCCACCACGCCGCCCGGCCCCAGCACGCGCGCGTCGGCGCGCTGCACCAGCGTATCGCCCCGCTGTAACAGCTGGCGCGCTGCAGCCACAGTGGCGTCGAGCTGACGCAGCGCGGCGCTCAGGCGGGCACGGTCGGCGTCGCCAAGCGCGGCTTGCAGCGCTCCGCCGGGGCCGTTGGCGCGCTGCAGCAGCGCGTGCAGCTCAAGCAGCGCAAGGTTGACAGGGGCGTCGGCCGCCGTCATGGCACGCAGGTGCTCCACCGCTTCGCGCGCGGTGTTGAGCACGCGCGGCAGGTCGGCCATGGCGTCGCCCCGCAACACGGGGCGCACGGCGCCGTCGGGCAGCGGTGGGCTGTCGATGACGCCGGTGTAGGCGCGCAGCCGCGTGCCGCCGACCAGGCCCCGCTCCAGCGTGAAGACGCTGGACTCGCGCAGCCAGCGCGCGTCGCGCTTGGGCACATCGATCAGCAGGTGCACGCTGCCGTCGTCGGCCAGGTCGATGCGGCGCACGCGCCCGATGGCAAAGCCGGAAAACGTCAGGTCCATGCCGACGGTCACGCCCTCGGCGTCGTCGGTCACCAACGTCAGTTGCTGGGTCGGCTCGAACACGCCCCGCGCCACCATCAGGTACAGCGTCACACCCAGCAGCAGCGCCGCCAGCAGCGCCAGCAGGGCGCGCGCGCGCCGCTCCAGCGTCTGTGTCGCCGCGGCGGCCGGTGCATCGGTGGCGGGGGATGCGTTGGGTTGGTCGGTTGCCATGTCACGCGTCGCCAAGGGATCACCAATAGTTGCCTACCAGCGCCAACAGTTCCACCGCCAGCAGCACGCTGGCAGTGCGCACCAGGGCACGCACGTCGCTGGGGCGGCGCGCATCGAATATGGCGCTCAGCGGCACCAGCGCCACGGCCAGCGCAAAACCCAGGGTCTTGACGGCGAAGACCACCGTCACCACCGGGTCGAAGACCTGCCCGACGGCGCGCGTGTAAACCGCCAGCGCCCAAGGGGAAAAGCCGTACAGGTTGAGGTAGACCAGCACACACGCCACCACACCACTGACCAGTGTCAGCAGCACGGTGGCAAACGCCCCGCCCAGCGCGACCGGCAGCACGCGGTCGCGCCAGGGATTGCCGCCGGCGGCCAGCAGCGCTGCCCAGCGGTCTTGGCGCCAGGCGCGGCGCAGCTCGGCGGCGTGCGCCATCATCACCCGCAACAGCACAAATACCGCCGCAGCCAGCGGCAGCAGCTCCAGCACCAGCACGCGCACCACCATCTCGACGGCGTACTGACTCAGGCCGTAGCCTTGGGCGGTGACGACGACGATGCGGATCAGCACCTGCCCCGCCAGCGCCGACAGCACGGTGTACCACCACAGCGCGGGCAGCGCCGCGTGCACCAGGTGGCGCGCCACCACCGGCCAGCGTGCGCCGCGGTAGCTGGCCGGCTGCAACGCCAGCGCCAGTACCCGCCCGGTCAGGCGCAGCAATTCGCGCCAAACAGCCCAGGCCGAGCGCAGCGCAGCATCGGGGGCGCCATCGGACATTGCCATGCGCGCATATTACCCGAGCGCCCACACGATGTGCTCGCGCACCAGCGCGTCGTCGCCGCCGTGCCGCAGCGCATCGTGCAGCGCCTGCTGCACGGCCTGGGCGTACCCACCGTCGCCGCGCTGCAGCGCGCTGCGGCGCGCGTTGCCCAACGCCACCGCCAGGTTGCGCCGCCAGCGTGCGTAGCCGATGCGCCGTATCGGCGAGCCTTCGGTGTGGCACTCGAAGGCGGTGGCGTCCCACGCCCACAGCTGCAACAGCGTGGCGTCGGCCAGCGCCGGGCGCGCATCAAAGTCCGGCAACGGGCTGCGTTGGGCAAATTTGTTCCACGGGCACACGAGCTGGCAGTCGTCGCAGCCGTAAATGCGGTTGCCCAGCGCGGGGCGCAGTTCGACGGGAATGGCGCCCGCGTGTTCGATCGTCAGGTACGACAGGCAGCGCCGTGCATCCAGGCGGTACGGCGCCACGATGGCCCCGGTTGGACACACGTCCAAGCAGGCGCGGCAGCGTCCACAATGGCCGTCGGTGGGCGCGGAGCGCGGCAACCAGCGGTCGATGAAGATCTCCCCCAGGAAAAACATCGACCCCGCCTGCCGCGACAGCAGCAGCGTGTGCTTGCCGCGCCAGCCCAGCCCGCTGCGGCGGGCCAGCTCCACCTCCAGCACCGGCGCCGAGTCGGTGAAGACCCGGTACGCCAGCGGCGCGTCATCGGGGTAGGCGTCTGCCCACGCCTGTTGCAGCCGCTGCGCCAAGCGCTGCAGGCGCTGGCGCAGCACCTTGTGGTAGTCACGGCCACGCGCGTAAAGCGATACGCAGGCCTGGCGCCCATCGTGCAGGCGGGCCCACTCGACGGCGCGCCAGTCACTGGCGGCGCTGCGTGGCAGGTAATCCATGCGGGCGGTGATGACGCTGACCGTGCCCGGCACCAGTTCGGCCGGCCGGGCACGCTTGAGCCCGTGGCGCGCCATGTAGTCCATCGTGCCATGGTAGCCTGCTGCCAGCCACGCCTGCAGGCCTGGCTCGGCGCTGGACAGGTCGACGTCGGCCACACCGATCTGGGAAAATCCCAGCTCGCGCGCCCAGCCCTCGATGCGGGCCAGCCAGTCGTGCGCCGCGTCGGCGGGCGGCGTCGGTGCGGCGCGATCCATAGCGTGCCATTGTAAAGAACGCCATGCTCGACGACGATCACCCCTTACTCGCCCAGCACAGCTGGCACCACCTGGACGAGCAGGCGCTGGCGGCGCTGGCGCAGCGTCTGGCCGCCTGGCTGCGCGCCGACCCGTCGCGCGCCAACCTGCGGCTGACGCTGCACGGCGAGCTGGGAGCCGGCAAGACCACCTGGACGCGCCACCTGCTGCGCGCGCTCGGCGTGCAAGGGCGTATCCAAAGCCCGACGTTTGCACTGGTGGAACCCTATGAGGTCACGCTGGGCGCCACGCCGGTGACGGTGATGCACGCCGACCTGTACCGGCTGAGCGACCCCCGCGAATGGCTCGACGCGGGGCTGGCGGAACCTATGGACGCGCCCGGACTCAAGCTGATCGAATGGCCCGAGCGCGCAGGACGCCTGCTGGGTACGGTGGACGCCGCGCTGCACCTGCAGCACGATGACGAACACCACCGCCACCTGACATGGCACGCCTACACCGCGGCGGGCTTTGCTGCGCTGCAAGCCCTGCAATCCTCCCGATGACAAGGTATCACCCCACCGCGCCCCTGCGCCGACGGCTGCTGGCCCGTGCGCTTGGCACCTGGCTGGCAACGCTGACCGGTACGCTGCCCGCCGTCGGTTGGGCCGCGCGCGTCGTCGGCATCCGCGTCTGGCCGGCGCGGGACTACACGCGCGTCACCATCGAGGCTGACCAAGCTCTGCAGGCCACGCCGCAGTACGTGGCCGACCCACCACGGCTGGCGGTGGACATCCGGGGCGCTGAGCTGCTGCCGCAGCTGCAGGCGCTGGTGCAGCGCATCACGCCGGAGGACCCGTACGTAGCACGGGTGCGGGTGGGGTTGTTCGACCCCAACACGGTGCGGCTGGTGCTGGACCTCAAGGCGCCGGTGGCGCCCCAGGTGTTTCAGCTCGAGCCGGTGGCGGCGTACCAACACCGCCTGGTACTGGACCTGTACCCCCAGCAGCCGCTCGATCCGCTGGAGGCGCTGATCGCGCGCCACAGCGCCGCCGCGCCCGCCGCTGCGCCCGCCGCTGCGCCGCCGTCGGACGCGCCCGATCCGCTGGGCGAATGGTTGGCCCGGCACCACGCCCAAACCGACGCCCCTGCCCCTGCGGCGTCGGGGCGCACTGGGGCGGCCGCGCCGGCGGCGCGCGCCCCGCAACCAGCCGCCCGTAGCGCACCGGCCACCCAACGCCTCATCATCGTGGCGCTCGACCCCGGGCACGGAGGCGAAGACCCCGGCGCCATCGGCCCCAACGGTACGCGCGAAAAAGACGTCGTGCTGGCCATCGCGCGGCTGCTGCGCGACGAGCTCGACGGCACCGAGGTGCGCGGCAACCCGCTGCGCATTTTCATGACGCGCGACGGCGACTATTTCGTGCCGCTGCACACCCGCGTGGCCAAGGCGCGGCAGGTGCAGGCCGACCTGCTGGTCAGCATCCACGCCGACGCGTTTTTTTCGCCACGGCCGCGCGGCGCCAGCGTCTATGCGCTCAGTGAGCGGGGGGCTTCCAGTGCCGCGGCGCGCTGGATCGCCAACAAGGAAAACGCCGCCGACCGCGTCGGCGGCCTGCCGATCCAGGTGGGTGATGCGCACGTGCAGCGCGCGTTGCTGGACATGAGCATGACGGCGCAGATCAACGACAGCCTCAAGCTCGGCGACACGTTGCTGGGCCTGTTGCGCAGCGTGGGGCCGCTGCACAAACCGCGCGTCGAGCAAGCGGGCTTTGCCGTGCTGCGCGCGCCCGACATCCCCAGCGTGCTGGTCGAAACCGCCTTCATCAGCAACCCGGACGAAGAGCAGCGGCTGCGCGACCCAGCGTTCCAGCGTCGCCTGGCGCGCGCGCTGGCCCAGGGTATCCGACGCTACTTCGAACGCAACCCGCCACTGGCGCGCAGCCGCCGCACCTGAGGCGCGGCCTACAATGGCGGCCGTGACCGACGCCTTTTCCGCCGCCGCGCGCGTGGCGCGCCGCCCGATCCAGCCGCTGCCCGACGAGTTGATCAGCCAGATTGCCGCCGGCGAGGTGGTGGAGCGCCCCGCCTCGGTGGTGCGCGAGCTGGTCGACAACGCGCTGGACGCCGGCGCGCGCAGCATCACCGTGCGGTTGGTGGCGGGGGGCATTCGGACCATCGTCGTCGAAGACGACGGCTGCGGCATCCCGCGCGCCGAGCTGCCGTTGGCGCTGCAGCGCCACGCCACCAGCAAAATCCGCGACCTACAGGAGCTGCAAGCGGTCGCGACGATGGGCTTTCGGGGCGAAGCGTTGGCCGCCATCGCCTCGGTGGCGGACGTGACGCTGACGTCGCGCAGCGCCGACGATGCGCAGGGCTGCGCCTGGACCCTGCACGCCCGCAGCGGCGAGCTGCAACCCGCCGCCCGCACCGTGGGCACCACCGTCGAGGTGCACGAGCTGTTTTTTGCCACCCCGGCGCGGCGCAAATTCCTCAAAAGCCCCGCCACCGAGCTGGCGCACTGCATCGAGGCCGTGCGGCGCCACGCGCTGGCGCGGCCCGACGTCGGCTTTGCCATCTGGCACGAAAGGCGCCTCGTGCAGCAGTGGCGCGCGGTGGCGGCGCTGACGACGACGCTGGCCTGGCAGCGCCGGGTGGCCGACGCGCTGGGCGACGACTTCCTGGCCGAGGCGCTGCCGGTGCAGGCGGAGGCCGGCCCGCTGCGGCTGCATGGCTGGGTGGTGCGCCCCGATGCAACCCGCACCCGCAGCGACCGCCAGTTCGCCTACGTCAACGGGCGTTACGTGCGCGACAAGGTACTGACCCACGCCGTGCGCAGCGCTTACGATGATGTGTTGCACGGCCAACGCCAGCCGGCGTGGATCCTGTGGCTGGACATCGACCCGCAGGCGGTGGACGTCAACGTGCATCCCACCAAAATCGAGGTGCGTTTTCGCGACAGCGGCGCGGTGCACCAGACGGTGCAGCGCGCCGTCGAGGCGGCGTTGGCCACCCCGCGCGCGGCGGCGCCCGCCGTGGTGCTGCCCCCCAGCCGCGACAGTGCTACGGCGCCCCAACCCACGCCGGCCACCCCCCCCAGCTCGGCGACGGCGCGCGGCTGGGATACGACGCGCTACCGCGGCGCCCCGACGCTGGCCCTGGCCGCGCACGAACCCACGCCGCGCTGGCCCGGCTGGCCAAGCGCGCCGGCTGCGCCCGCCGACCCCGGCACCACCACCCCGGCCCCGGTCACGCAAGCCGAGCAGCCGCACGGGGCAGCGGACTGGCCGCTGGGGCGCGCGCTGGCGCAACTGCACGGCGTGTACATCCTGGCCGAAAACGCCCACGGGCTGGTGCTGGTGGACATGCATGCGGCGCACGAGCGCATCGTCTACGAACGGCTCAAGGCCCAACTGGACGCGCCGCAGGCGCAACTGCCCAGCCAGCCCCTGTTGGTGCCGGCCACCTTCCAGGCCACACCGCTGGAAATCGCCACGGCCGACGAACACGCGGCGGCGCTGCTGCAACTGGGGCTGGACGTGGCGCCGCTGGCGGCACACACGCTGGCCGTGCGCAGCGTGCCGGCGTTGCTGGCCCACGCCGACCCGGTGGCGCTGGCGCGCGCCGTGCTGGCCGAGCTGCACCAGCACGGCGGCGCCCACGTGCTGCGCCGCGCCCAGCACGAACTGCTGGCCACGATGGCCTGCCACGGCGCGGTACGGGCCAACCGCCGCCTGACGCTGGAGGAGATGAACGCGCTGCTGCGCCAGATGGAAGCCACGGCCCGCAGCGACCAGTGCAACCACGGGCGTCCGACGTGGCGTCAACTGACGCTGCGTGAGCTGGACGCGTTGTTTTTGCGCGGACGCTGAGTCGCCTGCAGGCGGCCTGTGATCACGTTTGTTGTTACCATCCATAACCATGTCAACCGCCACCGTCCACCCACGCATGAGCGCTGGCTGGGTCGTCGTGCTGCTGTCGCTGCTGCTGGGGGTGCAGCCGCTGGCCACCGACCTGTACCTGCCCGCGCTGCCGTCGATCGCCACCGCGTTTCAGGCGCCGATGGCCCAGGTGCAGGCCACGCTGTCGGCCCTGCTGCTGGCGTTTGGCACGGCGCAGCTGCTGTGGGGGCCGCTGTCGGACCGCTGGGGGCGCCGCCCGGTGCTGCTGGCCGGGCTGGCGGCCTACGCGCTGGCGGCGGTGGCGTGCGCGCTGGCCACCAACATCGAGCAGTTGATCCTGGGGCGCATCGTGCAAGGGGCGGCGATGGGCGCGGCGGTCATGGGCGCGCGTGCCATCGTGCGTGACCTGTACGCCCCCACCGAGGGCGCGCGCGTGATGTCCAAGGGCTTGACTGGCCTGGGGTTGTTTGCCGTCATCAGCGGCCCGCTTGGGGGCTGGCTGACCGAATGGCTGGGCTGGCGAGCGACGATGGCGGCGCTGGCCGTGTTCGGCGCCGCGGGGCTGGCGCTGGTGGCCTGGCGCTTCGAGGAAACGCTGCCCCAGCGCAACCCCCATGCGCTGCGTCCACGCGAAATGCTGCGCATCTGGGCGCGCATCGCGCAGCATCCGACGTTTTGGGCCTGGGCGCTGCTGGCAGCAACGTCGTACGGCGGCCTGTTCACGTTTTTGGCCACGTCGTCGTTCGTCTTCATCAACGTGCTGGGGCACAGCAAGACCAGCTACGGTTTGCTGATGCTGTCGATGTCGGTGGTGTACATCAGCGGCACCTTCATGTGCCGCCGACTGATCCCGCGTCTGGGTGTGCGCCGCACGGTGGCCGTGGCCGCGGCGCTCACGCTGACCGGCGGCACGTTGTGCGGCGTGCTGGCGCTGGCCGGCTTGCACACCACCTGGGCCATCATGGGCCCGTACTACCTGTTCATCCTGGCGCACGGCGTGCACCAGCCGTGCGGCCAAAGCGGCGCGGTGGCACCGTTTCCGCAAGCGGCCGGCGCCGCCTCGGCGCTGGCTGGCTTCATCATGATGGTGACCGCCTTCGCGATGGGCACCTGGCTGGGCCACCGCATGGCCGACGGCGCGGCCGCCGATGTGTACCCGCTGACCAACGGCTTGTGGTTCTGGGCCGCGGCGATCGCCACCGTCGCGTGGACGCTGGTGCAGCGCCACGGCGAGGCGCGCCCGGCGCCACAGGCAACCGCCCGCTAACGGAGGGCCGATGACCACACCATCGGCGACCGTCCCCCGCGCCGCCTGGTTGGCGCTGGCTGGCCCCACGGCCAGCGGTAAAACGGCGCTTGCGCTGGCCCTGGCGCAGGATTGGCCGCTGGAGATCATCAGCGTGGACTCGGCGCTGGTGTACCGCGGCATGGACATCGGCACCGCCAAGCCCAGCGCCGCCGAACGTGCGCAAGTGCCGCACCACCTGATCGACATCCGCGACCCCAGCGAACCCTACAGCGCCGCCGAGTTCGTGCGCGACGCCACGACGCTGCTGCACGCCATCCGCGCGCGTGGTCGCTGGCCGCTGCTGGTGGGCGGCACGATGCTGTATTTCAAAGCCCTGCTGGAGGGGCTGGATGAGCTCCCGCCAGCACAGCCCGAGCTGCGTGCGGCCATCGAGGCCGAAGCGCGCGCGCGCGGCTGGCCCGCGCTGCATGCGGAGCTCGCGCAGGTCGATCCGGTCACGGCCGCGCGCCTGCCCCCGCACGACGCCCAGCGCATCGGCCGGGCGTTGGAGGTGTGGCGCGCCACCGGGCAGCCGCTGTCGGCGTTGCAGCACCGCTGGCGCGGTGCGCCCGCCATGCCCGCGGCCCCCATCGTCGACGGGCTGAGTGGGTGTCTGTTGAGCCTGGAGCCGAGCCAGCGTGACTGGCTGCGCGAGCGCATCGATGCGCGGCTGCAGGCGATGTGGCGCGACGGCCTGGTCGACGAAGTACGGCGCCTGCGCGCCCGCGGCGACCTGCACCTGGGACTGCCGGCGCTGCGTTGCGTCGGCTATCGCCAGGTGTGGGAAGCGCTCGACGCCGCCGGCGACGCTCCGTTGGACGCCGCCGCGCACGCGCGGTTGCACGAGCGCACCGCCGCCGCGACACGCCAGTTGGCCAAACGCCAGCTCACCTGGCTGCGCTCGATGCCGCAACGGGTGGTGCTGCCTGCCGATGCCCCCGAGGCCGAACTGCGCCGCGCGCTGTTGCGGCAGGTCAGCGCGGCCTGGGGCCCGCCGGGCTGCGCGCCCGCCGCTTGACCCGTGCTTGGCCCGCCGCGCCGGCGCGGGCGCCGGGGATCACCACGGTCAGGCCACGCACAGGCGCTGGCGGGCGTCGGCGTACTCGCGCTTGAGCCGCTCGACCACCTCGGCCGCCGGGCGCACCGCATCGACCACGCCGATGCCCTGCCCGCAGCCCCAGATGTCCTTCCACGCCTTGACTGCGCCACCGCCAAAATTCATTTTGCTCGGGTCGCTCTCGGGCAGGTTGTCCGGGTCCAAACCGGCGGCGCGGATCGAGGGCTTGAGGTAGTTGCCGTGCACGCCGGTGAACAGGTTGGTGTAGACGATATCGTCCGACGTGCACTCGACGATGCATTGCTTATAGGCGTCGCTGGCGCGGGCCTCGTGCGTGGCGATGAACAGCGAGCCGATGTAGGCAAAGTCCGCCCCCATGGCCTGCGCCGCCAGCACCGCACCGCCGGTGGCGATCGACCCCGACAACGCCAGCGGCCCATCGAACCACTGGCGGATCTCCTGGATCAGCGCAAAGGGGCTTTTAGTGCCCGCGTGCCCCCCGGCGCCAGCCGCCACGGCGATCAGGCCGTCGGCGCCTTTGTCGATGGCCTTGTGCGCGAAGGTGTTGTTGATGATATCGTGCAGCACCACCCCACCCCAGCCGTGCACGGCCTGGTTGACGTCCTCACGCGCGCCGAGGCTGGTGATGATGATCGGCACCTTGTACTTTTCGCACAGCGCCATGTCGTGCTCCAGGCGGTCGTTGCTCTTGTGCACGATCTGGTTGATGGCAAACGGCGCCGCGGGCCGATCCGGGTGCGCGGCGTTGTGCGCCGCCAGCGCTTCGGTGATTTCGGCCAGCCACTCGTCGAGCTGCGACGCCGGGCGGGCGTTGAGCGCCGGCATCGAGCCGACGATACCGGCCTTGCACTGCTCGATGACGAGTTTGGGGTTGCTGATGATGAACAGCGGCGAGCCGATCACGGGCAGCGCCAGCCGTTGCAGCGCGGCGGGGATCCGAGACATGGGCAATCCTTGCTTGAATGGTTGGCTTCAGCGGCGTCAGAACGCCTCCAGCGCCATCGCCTTGAGGCTGTCGGCGCCGTGCACGATGGCGTCGCGCGCGGCCAGCGCGCGCGGCAGGATGTGCTCGGCGTAAAAGCGCGCGGTGGCGATCTTGGCGCGCATGAACGCCTCGTCGCGCCCGGCCGCCAGCTCCTGTTGCGCGGCCAGCAGCGCGCGCGCCATCTGCCAGCCGGCCATCAGGTTGCCCGCCAGCATCAGGTACGGCACGCTGCCGGCGTAGGCGGCCACGGGGTCGGCCTTGGCCTGCGCGGCGATGTAGGCCACCACCTGCTCAAAAGCTTCGCGCGCGGCCTGCAGGCGCACCTGCACGGCGCGCGCCGCCTCGGTGCCGCTGGCCGCCAGCGCCGCTTCGGTGGCCTGCACCTGGCGCGCCACCGCCAGCGCCGTGGCGCCACCGTCGCGCGCCGTCTTGCGTCCGACCAAATCGTTGGCCTGGATCGCGGTGGTGCCTTCGTAGATGGTGAGGATCTTGGCGTCGCGGTAGTGTTGCGCCGCGCCGGTTTCTTCGATGAAGCCCATGCCGCCGTGCACTTGCACGCCCAGGCTGGTGACCTCGTGGCTGATTTCGGTGCTGTAGCCCTTGACCAGCGGCACCATGAATTCGTAAAAGGCCTGGTTGTGCCTGCGCGCTTCGGGGTCCGGGTGGTGGTGCGCGACGTCGTACGCGGCCGCCGCCACGCTGGCCATCGCGCGGCAGCCTTCGGTCAGCGCCCGCATCGTCATCAGCATGCGCCGCACGTCCGGGTGGTGGATGATCGGGGCAGCACCTGCGACGCTGCCATCCACAGGGCGGCTCTGGATGCGCTCGCGGGCGTACTGCACCGCCTTTTGGTAGGCGCGCTCGCTCAGCCCGATGCCCTGCAGCCCCACGGCGTAGCGCGCCGCGTTCATCATGATGAACATGTACTCCAGGCCGCGGTTTTCTTCGCCGACCAGGTAGCCCACCGCCCCGCCGTGGTCACCAAATTGCAGCACGCACGTCGGGCTGGCCTTGATGCCGAGTTTGTGCTCGATGCTGACGCAGTGCACGTCGTTGCGCGCACCCAGGCTGCCGTCGGGGTTGACCAAGAATTTCGGCACGATGAACAGGCTGATGCCTTTGACCCCTTCGGGCGCGCCTGGCACGCGGGCCAGCACCAGGTGGACGATGTTGTCCGCCATGTCGTGCTCGCCGTAGGTGATGAAGATCTTGGTGCCAAACAGCTTGTAGGTGCCGTCGCCCTGCGGCTCGGCACGCGTGCGCACCAGCGACAGGTCGCTGCCGGCTTGCGGCTCGGTCAGGTTCATCGTGCCGGTCCAGCGGCCCTCGATCATCGGCGGGATGTAGAGCTGCTTTTGCGCCTCACTGCCGGCGGTCAGCAGCGCCTCGATGGCGCCATCGGTCAGCAGCGGACACAACGCAAAGCTCAAGTTGGCGGCGTTGAGGATTTCGGTGCACGCCGCCCCGATCGTCTTCGGCAGGCCCTGACCGCCGAACTCGACCGGATGCTGCAAGCCCTGCCAGCCCCCTTCGGCGTATTGGCGAAACGCCTCTTTGAAGCCCGGCGTCGTCAGCACCTGGCCGTCGTGCCACGACGAGGGGTTGCGGTCGCCCTCCCAGTTCAGCGGCGCCACCACCTCCTCGTTGAGGCGGGCGCATTCCTCCAGCACCGCCTGCGCGGTGTCGAGGTTGGCGTCCTCGAAGCCGGGGATGCGCGCGATCTCGTCCAGACGCGCCAAGTGGCGCATCGTGAACAGCATATCCTGCACGGGGGCTTTGAAGGTCATGGGGTGTGTCTCCGGTCGGCAAAAAAAGGGGCATGCAGCGATGCGCTGGATGCCCTGGGTGGTTGGTCGTGGCCGTTACAGCGCCTTGACCAGCTCCGGCACGGCCTGGAACAGGTCGGCTTCCAGGCCGTAGTCGGCGACGCTGAAGATGGGCGCCTCGGGGTCTTTGTTGATGGCCACGATGACCTTCGAATCCTTCATGCCCGCCAGGTGCTGGATGGCGCCGCTGATGCCCACCGCGATGTACAGCTGCGGCGCGACGATCTTGCCGGTCTGCCCGACCTGCCA
The DNA here is from genome assembly GCF_007556585.1 of Tepidimonas aquatica. Lineage (GTDB taxonomy): Bacteria > Pseudomonadota > Gammaproteobacteria > Burkholderiales > Burkholderiaceae_C > Tepidimonas > Tepidimonas aquatica. The sequence goes on from NZ_VJNA01000003.1 coordinate 76,851, forward strand.
GTCGTTGGGCGCGTAGCCGGCGTCGACAGCGGCGCGGCTGGCACCGATGGCCGCCCCCAGCTTGTCCGCCAGCGGGGTGATGACCTCGTTGAACTTCTCGGCGCTGCCCAGCGCACGCCCGCCGGAGACGATGATCTTGGCGGCGGTCAGCTCGGGGCGGTCGCTCTTGGCCAGCTCGCTGGCCACAAAGCGGCTCTTGCCGCTGTCATCCACCGCCGGCACCGACTCGACCACGGCGGCGCCGCCGCTGGCCGGCGCCGCGTCGAACGCGGTGGTGCGCACGGTGATGACGTGCTGCGCGTCGCTGCTGCGCACGGTGGCGATGGCGTTGCCGGCGTAGATCGGGCGCTCGAACGTGTGCAGGTCCACCACCGCGGTGATGTCGCTGAGCTGCGCCACGTCCAGCTTGGCGGCGATGCGCGGCGCCACGTTGCGCCCGGCGGCGGTGGCCGGCAGCAGGATGTGGCTGTAGCCGGCGGCCAGCGCCAGCACCTGCGCCGCCAGGTTTTCGGCCAGGCCGTGCGCCAACGCCGCGCCGTCGGCGTGCAGCACCTTGGCCACGCCGGCGATCTGCGCCGCCGCCTGCGCCGCCGGCGCGGCCCCTTGGCCGGCCACCAGCACGTGGATGTCGCCGGCACCGGCGGCTTGCAGTTTCAGCGCCGCCCCAACGGTGTTGAGCGTGGCGCCCTTGAGGGAGGCGTTGTCGTGTTCGGCAATGACGAGGATGGTCATGGTGGCGCGTCCTTTCCTCAAATGACCTTGGCTTCGTTTTTGAGCTTGTCCACGAGCGTGGCCACGTCAGGCACCTTGATGCCGGCGCTGCGCTTGGGCGGCTCGGCCACCCGCAGCGTCTGCAGCCGTGGCGTCACGTCTACGCCGAGGTCGGCGGGCTTGACGGTGTCCAGCGGCTTTTTCTTGGCCTTCATGATGTTGGGCAGCGTCACGTAGCGCGGCTCGTTGAGGCGCAGGTCGGTGGTGATGATGGCCGGCAGCTTCAGCGCCAGCGTCTCCAGGCCGCCGTCGACCTCGCGCGTGACCTCGACCTCGTCGCCCTTGACCTCGACCTTGGAGGCAAAGGTGGCCTGCGGCCAATCGAGCAGCGCGGCCAGCATTTGGCCGGTTTGGTTGGCATCGTCGTCGATGGCCTGCTTGCCCAGGATGACCAGCTGCGGCGACTCGCGCTGCACCAGCGCCGCCAGCAGCTTGGCCACCGCCAGCGGCTGCAGCTCGGCGTCAGTCTCGACCAGAATGGCGCGGTCGGCGCCGATGGCCATGGCGGTGCGCAGCGTTTCCTGGCACTGCGCCACGCCGCACGACACCGCCACGATCTCGGTGGCCACGCCTTTTTCCTTCAGGCGCACGGCTTCTTCCACCGCAATCTCGTCGAACGGGTTCATGCTCATCTTGACGTTGGCGATATCGACACCGCTGCCGTCGGCCTTGACCCGTACCTTGACGTTGTAGTCCACCACGCGTTTGACGGGGACGAGGATCTTCATGCGTTGCTCCTGAAGGTGACCAAAGCGTGTATGCCATGGTTGACGTTTACGTCAACGTCAACGTCAACCCGGACCCCATTGTACGGGCCCCGGCGGCGCCGGGACCACAAAAAACGAACGATCGTTCGATTTTTGGCGATTATAGGCACAGCCTCTGCGCGCCACAAGCCCTACCCCGCGCCCGCATCCGTCGCCTGCGCGACGACCGCAGCGGGCGCGCCGCGCAGGTGCAGCACGCGTTGCGGGTAAGGGATCTCCACCCCGTGCTCGCGCAGCAGCGCCAAGATGCGCAGGTTGATGGCCGAGCGCAGCCCGAGCTGGCCGTTTTCCGGGTCGGCGATCCAGTAGCCCAGCGTGAACTCCAGCCCGTCGGCGCCGAAGGCCGACAGCGCCGCCAGCGGCGCGGGGTCACGCAGTACACGCGGCTGCTCCAGCGCCGCCTGTTCCAGCAGCCGCCGCACCAGGTCGACGTCGCTGTCGTAGGCGACGCTGACCACCGTGGACTGCCACACGCGCGGGTCGGACAGAGACAGGTTTTCCACCCGCTGCGTGATCAGCATCTCGTTCGGCACGATGGACTCGCGCCCGCTGACGGCGCGGATGACCGTGTAGCGTGCCTTGATGTCGGCCACCACGCCTTCGAAGGCGTCGAGGCGCACCATGTCGCCGATGCGCATGCTGCGCTCGGTCAGGATGACAAAGCCGCTGACGTAGTTGGCGGCCAGTTTTTGCAGGCCAAAGCCGATGCCCACGCCGATGGCGCCACCCAACACCGACAGCGCCGTCAGGTCGATGCCCACTGCCGATAGCGCCAGCATCAACCCGACGGACAGCAACAACGCCCGTGTGGCGTTGCTGGCGACCTTGCGCAGCGACAGCGACTCGCCGCTGGCGTCGCGCAGCAGCCGCGCCTCGATGGCCGACGACACCCACAACGCCACGATCAGCACCACCGCAGCCGACAGCGCGCCTTCCAGCAGCGTGCGCACCGACACCGTGCTGCCGCCCAGCTTCCAGTGGATCTGGTCCAGCTCGGCCAGCACCACCGGCAGCAACCCGGTGATCCAAGCCACTGCCGCCAGCCACGCCAGCCACGACAGCGACCGCTCCACCGGGCGCAGCCAGGGCGCGTCGCGAAACGCCACCTCCAGCACCTTGACGCCGACCCGAATCGCCACCAGCGCGATCAGCGCGGGGATGGCCACGCTCCACACCGCACGCGGCACCCACATCGCCGTCAGCGTCCGCCCGGCGTAAGCCAGCACCAGCCACAGCAGCGGAAACAGCACGCCGTCGATGCCGCGGCGGCCAAACCAGATCGAGCGCTCGGCATCCGGGTTGAACGCGCGCTGCAACCCGCGCACTGCCAACCACGCCAGCGCCCCTGCCAGCGCCAGCACGCCCAGCTCCAGCAGCGCGCCGGGTTGGGCAAAGGCGCGCAGCCACGCCTGCAGATCGTCCAGCGGAACCGGCGAGCGCGCCATCACACCCCCCCGCTGCGCCACGCCGGGGCGCGTTTTTCGACGAACGCCTGCACGCCTTCCTGCGCCACCTCGTGCATCATGTTGCACGCCATCGTCTGCCCGGCCAACTGGTAGGCGGCTTCGATGCCGGTCTCCCGGTGCTGGTAAAACACCGCTTTGCCCATCGCGATGGCCGCACGCGGCTTGGCCAGGATCGACGTCACCAGCCGCTCGACCTCGGCGTCCAGCGCCTCCAGCGGCACCACGCGGTTGACCAGACCGCGCGCGTGCGCCTCGTGCGCGCCGATGAATTCGCCCGTCAACAGCATTTCCATCGCCACCTTGGTGGGTACGTTGCGCACCAGCGGCACGCTGGGCGTGGCGCAAAAGAGCCCCACGTCGATGCCGTTGACACCGAAGCGCGCCTCCTGCGCCGCCACCGCCAGGTCGCACTGCGCCACCAGCTGGCAACCGGCCGCGGTGGCCAGCCCCTGCACGCGCGCGATCACCGGCACCGGCAGGCGCTGGATCTGCAGCATCATGCGCGAGCACTGGGCAAACAACTGCTGGTAGTACGCCAGGCTGGGGTTGGCGCGCATTTCCTTGAGGTTGTGCCCGGCGCAAAACGCTTTGCCCGCCGCCGCGATGACCAGCACGCGCCCGGCTTCGTCGGCCGCCACCTCGTCCAGCTTGGCCGACAGCGCCGCCAGCATCGCCTCGCTGAGCGCGTTGAAAGTCTTGGGGGTGTTGAGCGTGAGGGTGTGCACGCCGCGCGCATCACGCTGGTGCAACAAGATGGGCTCTTGCTCGCTCATCGACATGGGTAGGTCTCCTCGTTACGGAGGCGTTCGCCGTCACAGGTCGGCCAGCGTGCGCACGTGCGCCTCGACGCTGCGCGCCAGCGCGCTGAGGTTGTAGCCGCCCTCCAGCACGCTGACGATGCGGCCCTTGGCATGGCGGCGCGCCACGTCCATCAGCCGCTGCGTGATCCAGACGTAGTCCTGCTCCACCAGCGCAAGCTGGCCGAGGTCGTCCTCGCGGTGGGCGTCGAAGCCGGCGCTGATCAGGATCAGCTGCGGGCGGTGCGCCTCCAGCCGCGGCAGCCACATCATCTCGATGAGCTCACGCACTTCCATGCCACGGGTGTAGGCCGGCACGGGCACATTGACCAGGTTGGCGTCGTCGCGGTGGTCCCACTCCGGGTAGTGCGGGTGTTGGTAAAAGCTGCACATCAGGATGCGCTCGTCGCCGGCGACGATGTCCTCCGTCCCGTTGCCGTGGTGCACGTCGAAGTCGACGATCGCCACGCGCTGCAGCCCCAGGCGCGCCAGCGCGTACTTGGCCGCCACCGCCACGTTGTTGAAGAAGCAGAATCCCATCGCCCGGTTGCGGCAGGCATGGTGGCCCGGCGGGCGCACGGCGCAGAAGGCATTGGCCAGCTCGCCGTTGACCACCGCCTCGGCGGCGTCGATGGCCGCGCCTGCCGCGGCCAGCGCCGCCTCCCACGTGTGCAGGCCCAGCGCCGTGTCGGGGTCCAGCGCCAGATGCGTCGGGCCACCGGCCTGCACGTTGTCGCGCAGCTCGTCGGCCAAACCACGTAAGGCCGCCACGTGCAGCCGGTCATGCGCCAGCTCCAGCTCCGCCACCGACGCCAGTGTCGCGGTGCGCTGCGCCAGCGCGTCCAGCACCCCGGTGATCAGCAACCGGTCCTCGATCGCACCCAGCCGCTGGGGGCATTCCGGGTGCCCCGGTCCCATGTCGTGGCGGGCGCAAGCGGGATGGGTGAAGTAGCCGGTCGGTTTCATCGTGGGGTCTGCCTCGGGTGGTGATGCCGGGCGCGCCGCCCTTGCGGTATCGTCACCCTACCATGACGTCACCACAACCGCTGATCGACGCGCTGCAGCAGTAGCTTACCACGGTCGTTTTGGGCAAGGACGAGGTGGTGCGCCAAGCGCTGACCTGCCTGCTGGCCGACGGCCACCTGCTGATCGAGGACGTGCCCGGCGTCGGCAAGACCACGCTGGCGCAGGCACTGGCGCGTACGTTAGGCCTGCGTCTGGCGCGGGTGCAGTTCACGGCCGATTTGCTGCCCAGTGACGTCGTCGGCGCCTCGGTGTGGGACCGCGAGCGGCGCAGCTTTGTCTTCCACCCCGGACCGGTGTTTGCCGACGTGCTGCTGGCCGACGAAATCAACCGCGCCAGCCCGCGCACGCAAAGCGCGCTGCTGGAAGCAATGGAGGAACGCCAGGTCACGGTCGACGGCGTCACGCACCCACTGCCGCAGCCGTTTTTCGTCATCGCGACCCAAAACCCGCTGGAGCAGGTGGGCGCGCAACCGCTGCCCGAATCGCAGTTGGACCGCTTTTTGATGCGGCTGTCGCTTGGCTACCCCGACGCTGCGGCCGAACGCGCGCTGCTGCGCGGGCAAGACCGGCGCGAGCTGCTCAGCACCCTGCCGGCGTTGACCGACGCGGCGGGCCTGCGCGCGCTGCAGCACGCGGCGGCCGCCGTCGGCGTGGCCGACGCGCTGCTCGACACCCTGCAGGCGCTGCTGCACGCCACGCGCAGCGGCGGCCGCTTTGCGCAGGGGCTCAGCCCGCGCGCTGGCTTGGCGCTGCTGCGCGCGGCGCGCGCGTACGCGCTGCTGCAGGGGCGCGCTTACGTGGCCCCGGACGACCTGTACGCCGTGGTCGTGCCGGTGGCGGCCCACCGGCTGCGCCCGGCCCCGGGCGTGGCGCACGACAGCGCCGCGCTGCTGCGCGCGCTGCAGCAGGAGCTGGGATGACCGCCATGGATGGCGTGCGCGGCTGGCGTGTGTGGTGGCTGGGGCGGCTGCCGCGCACGCCGGCGCACCGGCTCACCCACCGCACGCTGTACGTGCTGCCGACGCGGCCAGGGTGGATGCTGACGCTGACCCTGACGCTGCTGCTGGTGGGCAGCATCAATTTTCAGCTCAACCTGGGCTACGCGCTGACCTTCATGCTGGCTGGCAGCGCCGCCGCGGCGGTGTGGAGCGCTCACGCCAACATGCGCGGCCTGACGCTGACGCTGGGCGACGCGCGCGACGCCTGGGCCGGCCAGCCCGCGACGCTGACGGTGCGCGTGACGGGCGCCCAACGGCCGCGCTGGGCGGTGGAGGTCGACGCCCTGGGCGGCCCGCCCGCCGTGCCGCAGGACCTCGTCGACCCCGAGGTGGCCATCGAGGTGCCGTGGGTACCGCCGCGCCGCGGCTGGCAGCCTGCGCCCCTGGTGCGCGTCGCCACCCGCTACCCGCTCGGGGTATGCCGCGTGTGGAGCTGGTGGCGCCCCGCCTCCGACATCCTGGTCTACCCCGCGCCGGAACCGGACGCCCCACCGCCCCCGCTGACACCGAGCGGCGCCGGGTCCGCCAGCGCCCATGGCGGCGCCTGTGCCACCGGCTGGCCCGACGACGTGCGCCCGTGGCACGCGGGCGACTCGGCGCGCCAAGTGCTGTGGAAAAAAGCCGCCCAGGTGGACGATGACCCCACCCGGTGGTGGGTGCGCACGTCCCGCCCCGACGCCGACGGCCCCGAGCGCTGGTTGGACGAGGCCGACTGCGCGCTGCCGGACGTCGAGCGCCGCCGCGCCCGCCTGTGCGCCTGGGTGCTGCAGGCCGAGCGCTCAGGCGGGCGTTACGGCCTGCGCGTGGGCGGTATCACGGTCCCGCCGGGGCGCGGCCCCGAGCACCGGCGCCGCTGTCTGGAGGTGCTGGCATGCCACTGACGCGCGGCCTTCGTGCACTGGCCAAGCGCCCGCGCGAGGTGCGCGACACCCTGCTGCTGTTGGCCGTGCTGGCCTGGGTTCAGGCGCTGTTGCTGGGTCACGTGCCGCTGTGGGCCAGCGCGCTGGGCGCCGCGCTGCTGCTGTGGCGCGGCTGGCTGGCCTGGCGCCAGCGTCCCCTGCCCGGTTGGCCGTGGCGGGCGGGACTGAGCGTGGCGGCGCTGGCCGCCACCGTCGCGCAGCACCGCACGCTGCTGGGCCCGGACGCCGGCGTCACCCTGGTGGTGGTGTTGCTGGCGCTCAAAACGCTCGAGCTGCGCGCGCGGCGCGACGCCTGGGTGCTGTTTTTTCTGGCCTTTTTTGCGTTGCTGACGCCGCTGCTGCGCTCGCAGGCGCTGCCGATGGCGCTGGGCGTGGCCGTTGCGGTATGGGGGCTGCTGACGGCGCTGGTGCTGGCGCGCCGTCCGGTCGGCGCGGTGCCGGTGGGTGACGCCGCCCGCACCGCAGCGCGCCTGATGCTGCTGGGCACACCGCTGATGGTGGTGCTGTTCGCGCTGTTTCCGCGCCTGCCGCCGCTGTGGGGCCTGCCGCTGGACAGCACGCTGGGCCGCAGCGGTCTGTCGGGCCAGATGCGCGTGGGCGACGTGGCGCGCCTGGCGCTGGATGACCGCGTCGCGCTGCGCGTGGCGTTCCCCGACGGCGCGCCGCCCGTGCAGGCGCTGTACTTCCGGGGGCCGGTGCTGCGCGTGTTCGACGGCCAACAGTGGCGACCGCTGCACGGACCGCAGGCCGCGCCGGTGGTGGACGCCGCGTGGGTGCACGCCGACACCGCGGTGACGCGCACGGCCGCCGGGCCGCCACTGCGCTACCGTGTCACGCTGGAGCCCACGCAGCGCCCATGGCTGCCGGCGCTGGAGCACACGTTGCGTGCCCCCCAGGTGCAGGGTGGCGCCCCCCACGCAGCGCCGCTGACCGCCCCCGACGGCGCCTGGTGGCTGCCCGCCCCCATCACCGACGTGCTGCGCTACGACGCCCAGGCCCACACCGACGTGGCCTGGGGCGCGCAGGCCGACCGGCTGGCGTTGCAGGTCGACCGCGAGCTGCCGCCCGGCTACAACCCGCGCACGCTGGCGTGGGCGCAAGCCCTGCGCCGCGAGCTGGGCGACCCCGAACCCGCGGCGCTGGTGGCCGCGTTGCTGCAGCGCCTACGCGACGGCGGCTACCGCTACACGCTGGAGCCGGGCGTCTACGGGCCGCACAGCGCCGACGAGTTCTGGTTCGACCGCAAGGCCGGGTTTTGCGAGCACATCGCCTCGGCGTTTGTCGTTGCGCTGCGTGCGCTGGACATCCCAGCGCGCATCGTCACCGGCTACCAGGGCGGCGAATTCAACCCCGTCGATGGCCTGTGGACCGTGCGCCACAGCGACGCCCACGCCTGGGCCGAAGTGTGGCTGCCGGCCCAAGGGTGGACACGCATCGACCCCACCGCCTGGGTGGCGCCGTCGCGCACCGCCGCAGGGGTCCGGCTGCAGCCCCCGCCGGGGCCGCTGGCGCGCGCCGTGGTGCAGGTCGATCCGCGCTTGTTGCAGTTGGCGCGCGCCTGGTGGGATGCCACCAACCAGCGCTGGAACGAATGGGTGCTCGACTACGGCCCCACGCGCCAGCTGCAATTGCTGCAACGCCTGGGCTGGTCGGCGCAGGACTGGCGCGACGCGCTGCGCGCGCTGGGTGCGGTGCTGGGGCTGGCGGCCGTGGTGGCGGTGGCCTGGCTGCTGTGGCCGCTGCGCCCGCGCCGCGCCGACCCCTGGCAACGGTGGCTTCGGCTGGCCGCCCAGCGCGCCGCCGCGGCAGGTGTGGTGCCCCCGCAGCCACTCACCCCGCGGGCGCTGGCGACGGCGGTGCGCCGTCACCCGGGGGTGCCCGAAGCCACCGCCCGAGCATGGGAAGCCGCGCTGCTGCAACTGGAGGCCTTGCGCTACGATCCGGCCATGGCCGCATCCCTTCCTGCTGGCGAACAGCGTGCGCTGCGCCAACGTCTGCGCGATCTGCCCGCCTTGACCGCGCGCGCGCCCACGCGGCGTGCGGCGGGGCGCTGGCTGCTGGGCATGGCGCTGGCGGCCGCGTTGCCGCTGGATGAGCCGCACGCCCAACCGGCGCGCACCAGCGCGGGGTGGGACGAAGCCGCGCTGCGTGCGCTGGCGGTGTCGATCGACCGCGCCGAAGGCTGGGACGACGGCTGGGCGCAGCAGTGGCTACCACGCGCCCAGCCCGACGCCCGCTCGCGCGCGCTCAACACCCCGCCCCCGGCCACCGCCTACCCCAACTGGGCCGCCTACCGGGCGCGGTTTGTCGAGCCCCGGCGCATCGCCGCCGGCGTGGCGTTTTGGGCCGCGCACGCCGAGGCGCTGGCGCGCGCCGAAGCACGCTGGGGCGTGCCCGCGCACGTGGTGGTCGGCATCATCGGCGTCGAGACGCTGTACGGCCGCCACCTCGGCCAGCACCGGGTGTTGGACGTGTTGGCCACGCTGGCGCTGGACTTCCCGCCCGAGCATCCACGCGCCGCGCAGCGGCAGGCCATGTTCCAAGACGAGCTGCGCGCGCTGCTGCGGCTGGCCCGCCACAGCGGCATCCCGCCGGACACCTGGCGCGGCAGCTACGCTGGCGCCATGGGCTGGCCCCAGTTCATGCCGAGCAGCTGGCTGGCCCACGCGGTGGATTTCGACGACGACGGCCGCGTCGACCTGATCGGCAGCCCGGTGGATGCGATCGGCTCGGTGGCGGCGTTTTTGGCCGCGCACGGCTGGCAGCAGGACATGCCGGTGCGCTACGCCGTCACGCCACCCACCCACCCGCAAGCGTTGGGCACGCTGCTGGCGCCGGACATCCGCCCGACGTTCACCGCGGCGCAACTGCGTGAGCTGGGCGCCGAGCTGCCCCCCGAGGCGCAGCGCCACCCGGGCCCGTTGGCACTGGTGCTGCTGCACAACGGCGATCCCGCCGCCGGGGGCGGCGCGCCCACCTACGTGCTGGGCACGCAAAACTTTTGGGCGCTGACGCGCTACAACCGCTCCAGCTACTACGCGCTGGCGGTGCTGGAGCTGGGCGAGACCGTGGCACGGCAGCGACGCGCCTGAGGGCGGTGGCGCGCGCTGCCACCCGCGTGACACGCGAGGGGGTTTTCCCAAGCTTCGCGGACCCGCGGTCGCGGTACGATGGGCGTCTCAAGAACCATCCGTGCCGAAGGAGACACCCACCATGCGATCCCTGCGTCGTCTGACCCGTGCCCTCGTGTGGGGAGCTGCGTTCCTGGCCGCCAGCGTCCACGCGCAATCGACCCAGTTCATCAACGTGCTCACCGGCGGCCAAAGCGGCGTGTACTACCCGGTCGGTGTGGCGCTGTCGCAAATCTACGCCAAGGACATCCCCAACGTGCGCGCCACCGCCCAGGTCACGCGCGCCTCGGCTGAAAACCTCAACCTGTTGCAGGCCGGCCGCGGCGAGGCCGCCTTTACGCTGGCCGATGCGCTGTCCGACGCCTGGAAGGGCAACGAGGAGGCCGGCTTCAAGCGAAAACTCGACAAACTGCGCGGCATCTCGGCGCTGTACAACAACTACATCCAGATCGTGGCCAACGCCGACAGTGGCATCCGCACGCTGGCCGACTTCAAGGGCAAGCGCGTCTCGGTGGGCGCGGCGCGATCGGGCACCGAGCTCAACGCGCGCGCAATCTTCAAAGCCGCCGGTCTGTCGTACAGCGACCTGGCCAAGGTGGAGTACCTGCCCTTTGGCGAGTCGGTGGAGCTGATGAAAAACCGCCAGCTCGACGCCACGCTGCAGTCCGCCGGGCTGGGCGTGGCCTCGATCCGCGACCTGGCCACGGCGATCAAGATCGTCGTCATCCCCGTGCCGCCGGAGGTCGTGGCCAAGGTTGGTGATCCGGCTTACCAGCCGGCCGTGATCCCCGCCAACACCTACCACGGCCAAACCACCGACGTGCCCACCGCGGCCATCCCCAACTTTTTGGTCACCCACGCCGGCGTGCCCGACGAGACCGTGTACCGCATGACCAAGGCGATGTTCGACAACCTCGACACGCTGTACGCCGCGCACAACGCCGCGCGCGCCATCAAGCGCGAGCATGCGCTAACCAGCATGCCGGTGCCGCTGCACCCGGGCGCGGCGCGCTACTACCGCGAAGTCGGCCTGCTGAAGTGAACGCACCGTGATGGACCACGCCGCCCCGCTGGCGACGGCGCCCGCCCCGGCACGGGTAAGCTTGCGCTCGCCCGTGGTGTGGGTGGCGCTGGCGTTCAGCACCTTCCAGTTGGCGATGGCGGCGTTTCACCCGCTGTCCAGCCAGGTCATCCGCGCGCTGCACGTCGGGTTCGTGCTGTGGCTCATTTTTATCGTCTACCCACCGCTCAAAGGGCGTGGCGGCGCACGGGAACGCCTGGGCCTGGCGCTGGGCTGGGCACTGGGCCTGGCCGGCATCGCCACCGGGCTGTACCAGTGGGTGTTCGAAGCCGACCTCACCTAACGCGCCGGTGAGCTTGCCGGCGCCGATGGGCTGGTCGGCACGGTGGCCATCGCGCTGGTGTTCGAGGCGGCACGGCGCGTCATGGGTTGGGGGCTGCCGGTCATCTGCGCGCTGTTTTTGGCTTACGCGGCGTTCGGCCAACACCTGCCCGGGCCGCTGGCGCACCGCGGCTACGACTGGGAACAGCTCATCGCCACGCTGGGCTTTGGCACCGAGGGGATCTACGGCACGCCCACCTACGTGTCATCGACCTACATCTTTTTGTTCATTCTGTTTGGCGCGTTTTTGGAGCAGGCGGGCATGGTGCGCCTGTTCACCGACTTTGCCATGGGCACGGTCGGCCACACGCGCGGCGGGCCGGCCAAGGTGGCGGTGATCTCGTCGGGCCTGATGGGCACGATCAACGGCTCGGGCGTGGCCAATGTCGTTACCACCGGCCAGTTCACGATCCCGCTGATGAAGCGCTTTGGCTACAGCCCAGCCTTCGCGGGCGGCGTCGAGGCCACCTCCAGCATGGGCGGGCAGATCATGCCGCCGGTGATGGGGGCGGTGGCCTTCATCATGGCCGAAACGATCAATGTCCCTTACGTCGCCATCGTGCAAGCGGCGCTGATCCCGGCCATCCTGTACTTCGTGACTGTCTTTTGGATGGTGCACCTGGAAGCTGGCCGGCGTGGCCTGCACGGGCTCCCCAAAGACCAGTGCCCCAACCCGTGGACGGCGGTGCACGAACGCTGGTTTTTGCTGCTGCCGCTGGCGGCGCTGGTGGCGCTGCTGTTTGGCGGCTATACGCCGATGTTTTCCGGCACCGTTGGGTTGGCGCTGACGGTGATTTTGATCTTCGGCGCCGCCGTCATGCAGGGGCTGCGCGGCAGCGGGCTGCGGGTGTTGTTCTGGGTGCTGCTGGCGTTGGCGTGCAGCGGCTTTTTCCGCTTCGGTGCGGGCACGTTTCTCGCTATCACGGCGGTACTGGTGGCGCTGACCTACGTGCTGCGCAGCGGCGCGCAGGCGCGCGCCCAGGCGCTGGCGGCGCTGGTCGAAGGCGCCCAGCATGCGTTGCCGGTGGCCTCGGCGTGCGCGCTGGTCGGGGTTCTGATCGGCGTCATCAACCTCACCGGCGTGGCGGCCGAACTGGGCGGCTATGTGATCGGCCTGGGGCGTGACAACCTGTTGCTGGCGCTGCTGCTGACGATGCTGACCTGCCTGGTGCTGGGCATGGGCATCCCCACCATTCCCAACTACATCATCACCAGCACGCTGGCCGCGCCGGTGTTGCTGGAGCTGGGGGTGCCGCTGATCGTCAGCCACATGTTTGTGTTTTACTTTGGCATCATGGCCGACCTCACGCCCCCCGTGGCGCTGGCGGCGTTTGCGGCGGCGCCGATCGCGCGCGAGCGCGGGCTGCTGATCAGCCTGCAGGCGGTGCGGGTGGCCATCGCCGGCTTTATCGTGCCCTACATGGCCGTGTACAGCCCAGCGTTGATGCTGCAAGGCGAAGGCGGCGCCGTGGCCGTGGCGTGGGTCACGTTCAAGGCGCTGGTGGCCGTTGGGCTGTGGGGCATGGCCGCCATTGGTTACCTGTGGGGGCCACTGAAGGCGTGGGAGCGTGTGTGGGCGCTGCTGGCGGCGGCGCTGTTGGTGGTGGCGCTGCCGATCACCGACGAGCTGGGCCTGGCCGCCGCGGCGGCGCTGCTGCTGTGGCACCGCTGGCGGCAGCGCCAGCCCGCGCCACGCCCCACCGCGCGCTGAGGCAGCCATGGCGTGGGCACTGTGCGTGGCCTGGGCCGCCAGCGCGGCGCTGCTGACGTCGCCGGTCAGCCCCGACCCCGACGCTGGGGAAGCCCTCTGGCCCGCCGGGACGTTGACGCTGGCGTGGCAACACACGATCGAGCGCGTGCGCTGGGAGGAGGACTACGCACTGCCCCGCGCGTCCGACGAGCCGCCGTTGTTGCTTGCCACCGCCGCGCGCGTGCGCGGCAGCGGCGCCGGCATGGAGCCCGCGCCCGACGCCCGCTGGCAAGGTGGGTGGTACGTCTGGTCGCCCCAACGGCGCTTGCCCGCGCTGCATTTGGCCCACAGCGCCTACGCCACCGACCACACCCTGTGCCTGGACGGCCGCTGCGCGCCCCTGACCCGCTGGCTGCCCAGCGCGGCACCGCCCACCAGCGGGGTGGTGCGGCTGCGCGCGTGCCGCGCCCCCGATTGAACTGTCACGAGCCTGTCACCACCGGGTGGCACAGTGCGGACGTCGCAACCACGCCCGATGCACCGATGACGGTGTTGCCTGTACCCGCCCCCACGCCCGTGCGCGACCCGCACTCCGTCTGGATGTTGATGCGCGAGCGGCGGCTGCTGATGCACTGGCAACCGCTGTTCGATCTCGCCACCCACGACGTCATCGGCCACGAGGCCCTGGTGCGCACCCCTGCCGGTTGTGCGTGGCGCAACCCCGACCACTTGTTTGCAGCCGCCCGCCGCGAGGGCTGTGCGATGGAGCTGGAGCGCGTCTGCGTGCAGCTGGCTGCGACCGAGGCAGGGCACGCGGGGCTGGGGCTGCTGTTTGTCAACCTGAGCGCCAACGCCTTGGCCGCGTGGACCGACGCGCCCGCGCACACCCCGCATGGTCAACCCGATTTGCCGCTGGCAGGCGTAGTGGTGGAACTGACCGAGCACGAGCGCGTACGTGACCTGGCCGCCCTGCGCGACGTCTTGGCACGGTGGCGGGCGGCTGGCGCCGCACTGGCGCTGGATGACTTTGGCGACGGCCACTCCAGCCTGCGCCTATGGGCTGAGCTGCGACCCGAATACGTCAAGATCGACAAATATTTTGTGCGCGATGTGCACCGCAGCGGCGACAAAACCAAAACCATCCGCGCGCTACAGCAGTTGGCCGACACCTTCGGCACACGACTGATCGCCGAAGGCATCGAGACGGTGGACGAGCTGATGGTGCTGCGCGACCTCGGCCTCACGCTAGGACAGGGCTACTTGCTGGGCCGCCCACTGCCCACCCCGTGCAGCGCGCTGCCCGTCAACGTGCAGCAAGCCCTGCAGTCACGTCAAATTTGGGTGCTGCCGCAGGAGCCGCACGTGATCCACCGCGGGTTGACCGCCGCCACGCTGCTGCGCGCCGCTCCCGCCCTGCCCGGCCACGCCAGCCACCAAGACGTGCTGGAGTTGTTCCAGCGCCACCACGACCTCGAATCGGTGGCCCTGCTGGACGATCAGCAGCGACCGGTGGGGCTGATCACACGGCACACCTTTCAGGAGGAATCGCTGCACAACCCCTACTTTCGCGAGCTGTACGGGCGCCGCCCAGCCATCATGCACGCCAACACCCAGCCGCTGTGCGTGGAAATCCACACCCCGCTGGAGCGCCTGACCGAAGTGTTGACCTCACCCGACCAGCGCTACCTGCGCGAGGGCTTCATCCTCACTGAAAACGGTCGCTACCGAGGCTTGGGCACCAGCGAACAACTGGTGCGCCGGGTCACCGAGGCCCGCATCGAGGCCGCGCGCCACGCCAACCCCCTGACCGCCCTGCCCGGCAACGTGCCCATCACGCAACACATCGAGCGACTGCTGCACAACGGCCAGCCGTTTGTGGCGTGCTACGCCGACCTCAACCATTTCAAGGTGTACAACGACCAGTACGGCTACTGGCGCGGCGATGGCATGATCCGCCTGCTGGCACGTTGTTTGACCGGTGTGTGCGACGCCCGGCTGGACTTTGTCGGGCACGTGGGCGGTGACGACTTCGTGCTGCTGATGCAAAGCGGCGACTGGCTGGCCCGCATCGAGCGCGCGGTGCACACGTTCAACACCGAAGCAGCGCTGCTGTACGAAACCACCGCCCGTCAGGCGGGGGGCATTTGGGCCGAAGACCGCCACGGCGTGCGCCGTTTTCACCCACTGACGACGCTCAGCGTCGGTGTCGTGCGAGTCGACCCTGCCCACTACGCCAGCGCCGAGGCGGTGGCCAACGCCGCCGCACTGGCCAAGCACCACGCCAAGCAGGGCCACGTTGGCATCCAGATATTGTCGGACGTGGGTGAAGGGCCGGCTCATTCCCTTGTGGCGGACGCTGCAGGAACGGCTGCCGTCAGCGCTGTTGCGCCCGCTTGCCAGTAAAAAGCGCGCCCATCGCGTGCGCAGTCCCACTGCCGCGGCGCGGCACTGCGCCACGTGATGGCGCCACACCGCTGCGTGCTGACCACGTCGATGCCGCGCGCCTGCACGCGCTGCAGCACCTGCGGGTGGGGGTGACCGTAGCGGTTGCCCGCCCCGGCCTGGATGGCCACCACGCGCGGCCGCAACGTATCCAGCCAGACGTCGGAGGTGGAGGTGCGGCTGCCGTGGTGCGCCGCCACCAACAGCCCTGCGCGCAGCCGCGGGTACGCCGCCACGATAGCCTGTTCGACCGTGGCAGGGATATCGCCCGGCAAGACCGCCGCGGCCTCGCCCTGCCCCACCACCAGCACGCATGAACGTTCGTTGTCGCCTGCCGGCACACCGTCGGGCGGCGGATGGATGAAGGTGAACGGCACCCCGTCCCACGTCCACGCCCCCCCGGCGCGGCACGGCAGCACCTCGGTAGGGTCACCCAGGGCGGCGGGCGACGAATGCCAACGCTGGGCACGCGGCCACGCTTGAAACAACCGCGAAGCACCGCTGGCGTGGTCGCTGTCGTCGTGGCTGATGACGACGGCATCGACCCGCGCCCCCAGCGCGCGCAGCTGCGGCAGCAGCACGCGCTCGGCGGCGCTGCGTTGGCCCAACGGTGGGCCGGTGTCGAACACCAGCGTGTGGCGCGCCGTGCGCACGATGGCGGCGCTGCCTTGCCCGACGTCCGGCAGCAGCACTTCGAAGGTGCCGGGCGCCGGGGTCGGGACGCGCCAGGCCAGCGCCGGCCACAGCAGCAGCGCCCCCCACGCGCGCCACAACCACGGCCAGCGCTGCACCAGCACGTAGGCACCCAGGGTTGCCAGCGCTGCCAGCGGCCACGGCACCACGGGGCGGTGCCATACCGCCCCGGGCCATGCAGCCATGCGCTCCAGCGCCCACCACAGGGCCTGCGCCAACCACGCCGCCGCGTCCAACACCACAGGGACAGCCACCCCCAGCAGCGCCAACGGCGTGATACCCCACGTCACCCACGGCACCGCCAGCAGGTTGGCCAGCAGCCCGACCAGCGACACCTGGCCGAACCAGGCCAACAACAGCGGCGCCAGCGCCAGCGTCACCACCCATTGGCTGCGCCACAGCTGCAGCGCCGCGGCACGCCAGCGCTCGCCCCAGCCGGCACCGAGCAGCACGTCCCACCCCTGCCCGAACAGCACCGCCACCGCAACGAAGCTGAGCCAAAACCCTGCTTGCAACCACGCCCAGGGGTCGATCAGCAGCACGGCCGCCAGCGCCGTCAGCCACGTCACCGGCCACGGCCAGGAGCGACCGCCCAGACGCAAGCCCAACACGATGGCCAGCATCAGCAGCGTGCGTTGCGCCGGAATGCCCCACCCCGCAAACACCGCGTAGGCCGTAGCCAGCGCCAGCCCTGCCGACGCCGCCACCGTCGGGGCCGGCCAGCGCAACAGCAGCGTCGGCCGGCGCCGCCCCCACGCGCGCCACAGGCGCCCCAGCGCCAGCACCGCGGCGGCCGCGAACATCGTCACATGCAGCCCAGAGATCGCCACCAGGTGCGCCACACCGGTGGCGCGGATCACGTCCCAACCCGGTGCCGGGATGGAGGCTTGGTCGCCCGTGACCAGCGCCACCAGCAGCCCCACGGTGGCGGCGTCAAAGCGTTGCGCCAGCCGCTGCCGCATGGATTCGCGCACCGCAGCGCGGGCACGCGCCACCGGGTAGGCCCACGGCTCGTCGCGCACCCACGCCGGCGCCCCCACGGTCGTCGCCTGAGCGGCCAGACCCTGACGCCAGCCCCAGGCCGCCGCGTCGAAGCCCCGGGGATTGGCGCTGCCCTGCACCTGCCGCAACCGCAGCTGGCCTTGCCAGATCTGCCCGGGCCACGGGGCAGGGGTTTGGGTGCGGTCATCGCGCTGGTGCAGCCAAACGTCGATGGGCAACGGAGGCGGTGCCGCGGGCGTGGACCCCACGGCCTGCAGCGCCAGCACCTGTACCCGCACGGCGTGGCCATGGGGGTGCTGACGCGGCAGATCCACCACCTGCCAACGGGCCTGCCAGACGCTGCCGTCCAGCGCCGCGGGCCACAACCGCCCCGCCATGTCGGCCGCGCGCCAGCCGACCTGACCCCAGCCCAGCACGGCCGCCGCCACGGCCGCCATCCACCAGCCGCCCGGACGCGCCCGCCAACCGGCCAACAGCAATCCCACGCCGCCAGCAGCAGCCGCCACCGCGTAATGCCCGGCCGACCACAGCCCCGACTGCAGCAACTGCGCGCCGCAGCCCAGCACCCAGCCCAGCAGCACCGGCACCCACGCCATCCGCACCCAGGCGGCGCGGTGTGCCGTCAACGTGGCATCGCGGTTGTGGTGTTCCATCCTCCCTGCGGCATCGCCCGGCGGTGTCTGCAATGGCGGCAGTGTAGCCGCCCGTGGCGGCTGCCTACAATGCGGCGCTCCAACCCTGACTCGATTAGGAGCCTGCGATGAGCGTTTACACCCGTTTGCAAACCTTGGGCATCACCTTGCCGCCGGTGGCCGTGCCGGCTGCGGCGTACGTACCGTTTGTGCGCAGCGGCAAGTTGGTGTTTTTGAGTGGTCACATCGCCAAGCGCGACGGCGCGCCTTGGGTCGGGCAGCTGGGTGTGACGATGGGCACCGACGAAGGCAAGGCCGCAGCGCGCGCGGTGGCGGTGGACCTGCTGGGCACGCTGCACGCCGCCTGCCAAGCCGCTGGCACCGACCTCGACGGCGTGGCGCGCGTCGTCAAGGTGCTCAGCCTGGTCAACTCCGGCCCGCACTACACCGAGCAGCACCTGGTGACCAACGGCTGCTCGGAGCTGCTGCAGCAGGTGTTCGGCCCCGAGGTCGGCACCCACGCCCGCAGCGCCTTCGGCGTGGCTCAGCTGCCGCTGGGCGCCTGCGTGGAAATCGAATTGATCGCCGAGCTGCGCTGAGTCGCCCTACGGCGACGGCGCAATGCCATCAAGCCGCCCGCAGCACCTGCGTGGGCTTGAAGCCAAAGCGCCCGTCGCGCCCTTTGCGGGCACGGGCCGCGGCGGCGTTGTCCAGCATGCGCTGCGTCAGCACCTCGCTGCGCGCGCGCCCGCCGCGGGCGGTGCCGACCACCACAACCGATTGGCGGTAGGCCGCTGCGCCGGCCAGGCGGTCGTCGTTCTCCAGGCTGAGCAGCATCAGACCGCGCCCACCGGCCGGTTGGTGGCGCAGCTCGCCCAGCGCAAAGGTCAGGATGCGCCCCTGCTGCGACACGCAGCACACGTGGCTGGCCTCGGGCCAAGGCTGCTCGGGCGCGGGCCGCTGCAACGCCACCACACCGTCGGCGCCGCCCCATTGGCAGCGCCCGTGCCCGCGCACGGGGCTTGGCACACACGGCTGCTCACCCTCACCCAACGTCAAAAAGGCTTTGCCCGCCTTCAGGCGCGAGGTCAGATCCTCCACCGTGGCCAGCAGGCCGTAGCCGCCGCTGCCGGCCAACAGCCACATCGAGGTGGGCGCGCCGGCCAGGAAGTGCACCGCCTGCGTGCCCGGCTCCAGCTCGATCAGCGTGCTGATCGGCTGCCCGTCGCCGCGCGCGCTGGGCAGGTTGGCCACCGGCACGCTGTAGGTGCGGCCGTTGCTGCCCAACACGATCAGCGTGTCCACCGTGCGGCACTCGAACGTGGCGTACAGCTGGTCGCCGGCCTTGAAGGCAAAGCCGGCGGCGTCGTGCCCGTGGCCGGTGCGCGCGCGCACCCAGCCCTTGGCCGACACGACCACAGTCACCGGCTCGTCCACCACCTTGACTTCGGCCACGGCACGCCGCTCGGGTTGGATCAGCGTGCGGCGCGCGTCGCCAAAGGCCTCGGCGTCGGCACGGATTTCGCGCACCAGCAGCCGCCGCAGGCTGGCCGGGTCGTCCAACACCTCCTGCAACGTGCGCTGCTCGTCCCGCAGCGCCTGCAGCTCCTGCTCGATGCGGATCGCCTCCAGCCGCGCCAGCTGCCGCAAGCGGATTTCCAGGATGTCGTCGGCCTGGCGCTCGCTGAGGCGAAAACGCTCCATCAGCGCCGGCTTGGGCTCGTCGCTGGCGCGGATGATGGCGATGACCTCGTCGATGTTGAGCAACACCGCCTGCCGGCCTTCGAGGATGTGGATGCGGTCGAGCACCTGTTGCAGCCGGTGCTGGGTACGCCGCACGACGGTCTGCTGCCGAAACGCAATCCACTCCTGCAGGATGGCGCGCAACGGCTTGCACACTGGCCGGCCGTCGCCTCCAACCACCGTCAGGTTGATCGGTACCGACGTCTCCAGGCTGGTGTGCGCCAACAACGTGCCGATCAGCTCGGCTTGCCCGACGCGGCTGCTGCGTGGCTCCAACACCAGCCGCACCGGCGCGATCTGGCTCGACTCGTCGCGCACACCATCGAGCACGGCCAGCACACTGGCCTTGAGCTGCGTCTGCTCCTGCGTCAGCGCCTTCTTGCCGGCCTTGACCTTGGGGTTGGTGATGTCTTCGATTTCCTCCAGCACCTTCTGCGCGCTGACGCCGGGCGGAAGCTCCGTCACCACCAGCTGCCACTGGCCGCGGGCCAGGTCTTCGATCTTCCAGCGCGCGCGCACCTTCAGGCTGCCGCGGCCGCTGCGGTAGGCGTCGTGGATGTCGGCGGTCGGGCTGATGATCTGGCCGCCACCGGGGTAGTCCGGCCCCGGTAGCAGGGCGAACAGGTCGTCGTCGGACAGTTGCGGGTTTTTGACCAGCGCCACGCAGGCGTCGGCCACTTCGCGCAGGTTGTGGCTGGGGATCTCGGTGGCCATGCCCACGGCAATGCCGCTGGCGCCGTTGAGCAGCACGAACGGCAACCGGGCCGGTAACTGGCGCGGTTCCTCGGTGGAGCCGTCGTAATTGGGCACCCAATCCACCGTGCCTTGGTCGATCTCGTCCAGCAGCAGGGTGCTGATGCGGCTCAAGCGCGCTTCGGTGTAGCGCATGGCGGCAGCGCCGTCGCCGTCGCGGCTGCCGAAGTTGCCCTGCCCGTCGATGAGTGGATAGCGCTGCGCGAAGTCCTGCGCCATGCGCACCAGCGCGTCGTAAGCGGCCTGGTCGCCGTGGGGGTGGAAGCGGCCCAGCACATCCCCCACCACGCGGGCGCTCTTGACCGGCTTGGCGGGCGTGTTGGCATTCGGGCCGCTGTAGCCCAGCCCCATGCGCTGCATCGCGTACAGGATGCGCCGCTGCACGGGCTTTTGGCCGTCGCACACATCGGGCAGCGCGCGGCCTTTCACCACGCTCAAAGCGTACTCCAGGTAGGCGCGTTGGGCGTACGCGGCCAGGCTGTCGGGGTCGACCACCGGCTCGGCGGGCGACCGGTCGGAAGGGGGCAACACGTCTAGACTCATGTGCGGATTGTCGCTCGCCCCGGGGCCTTTCCCCCGCCCCGCGTCGCGCGGTGCGCGGGGGGGGACCGACAATAGCGGGCGACAGCGTCATTCCCTTTTTCGACAGGAGACCTCCGATATGTTCAGCCATGTGATGGTGGGCACCAACGACATCGACCGAGCCAAACGCTTCTACGACGCCGTCTTGGGCGTGCTGGGGGCCCCCGCGGGCGTCCGCAACACCGCCGCCAGCGGTCATGAGCGGGTGTTCTACCGCCACGGGGGCGGCACTTTCGGGGTGTCGCAACCGATCAATGGCGAACCCGCCACGTACGCCAACGGCGGGACGATCGGCTTCAGATGCGAATCGCCCGAGCAGGTGCAACGCTTTCACGACGTGGCCGTGGCCCACGGCGGCACCTCCATCGAGGCCCCGCCCGGCCCGCGCCACGGGCCCAGCGGCACGCTCTACCTGGCATATGTGCGCGACCCGGACGGCAACAAACTGTGCGCCCTGCACCGGCCCGCGTGAGTCGTCGCCCGCCCATGTCCCCGCCCGTTGTCCCCAAGCGCCGGGGGGTGGCCCGACTCTGGCACGCCGCGGGCCACTCCCTCGATGGGCTCCAAGCCGGCTGGCACGAGCCGGCCTTCCGGCAGGAAGTGCTCTTGGCCGCAGTCCTGGTGCCCGCCGCCTTTTGGCTGGGCCGGGACTGGGTTCAGATCGCCCTGCTCGTCGGCTCGGTGATGCTGCTCATGGTGGTGGAGCTGCTCAACACCGCGGTCGAATCGGTCGTGGACCGCGTGGGCCCCGAATGGCATGCCCTGTCCAAGCGCGCCAAGGACCTGGGCAGCGCCGCCGTGCTGCTGTCCCTGCTGTTTGCCGGCGGGGTCTGGGGCGCGGCGCTGTGGACGTGGTGGCGCGGCTGACGGTCGATCAGCCCGCGCGGCGGCACGCCGCCAGCAGATCGCGCTCGGCGTCCAATACCGCGCTGCGCACGCCGAACAGCCCCGCGACGGTGTGGAACACATGGTCGTGGGAGGACGGCTCCTGCGCGCGCCGCTGCAGGCAGGCCCAATCCAGCCCCAGGCGCCGCTGCATGCCGCCGTTGGCCCACAGCAGCATCGGCACCTCCTTCTGCTCGCGCGGGGCCACGGCATACGGCATGCCGTGCAGGTACAGCCCGCCCTCGCCGAGCGACTCCCCGTGGTCGGAGACGTACAGCAGCGCCGTAGGGCCGCGCCGCTGCGCCAGCCAGCCGATCAGCTCCGCCAGCACATGGTCGGTGTAGAGCAGCGTGTTGTCGTAGGCGTTGACGATGTGCGCCGGCTCGCACGCCTGCAGCTGCGCCGTCGTGCACTCCGGCTGGAAGCGTTTGAACGCCGCCGGCGTGCGCTTGAAGTAGGCCGGCCCGTGGCTGCCCATCTGATGCAGCACCGCGAGCGTGCCGACCTGGCGGGCAGGCTCGGGCAAGGCCTGCAGCGCGCCGGGCAGCTCGCGCAGCAGGATTTCGTCGTGGCATTCGTCGCCACGGCACAGGCCCGGGACCTGCAGATGGTCGGTCTGGCGCGACGGCACGCGCGCGCACACGCCCTTGCAGCCGGACTGGTTGTCCAGCCACGTCACCGCCAGCCCCGCGCGCTGCAGCAGGTCGAGCAGGTTTTCCTGCGCGCGCGAGGGGTTCCAGCGCGCCCGCCCCTCCGGCGCGAACAGGCAGGGCACCGACGTCTGCGTGTTGGTGCCGCACGAGGTGACGGCGGCGAACGACACGATCGGCTGCCCCTGCTGGATGAGCGCGCGCAGGCGCGGCGTGGTGTCGCGCGCGTAGCCGTTCAAGCCCCAGTTGGCCGCGCGCGCCGTCTCGCCGACCACCAACACCACCAGCGGCGCCTCGTCCTCGCGGGCCGCTGCGGGCAGCGGCTGTACGTCCAGGCCGATGGGCTGCGGCGGCTCGGACGCGAGCGCCCGCTGGCCCACGCCGTGGCGCAGCGCGGCGTAGACGCTGTTGTAGGGATTGATCAGGTAGCGCAGCGCGCGGTCGTTGCGCATCAGCGCCGCCAGATCCTGAAACGTCAACCACAGCAGGGCGACGGCCAGCCCCAGCGCCGCCGCGCCAACGCCGACGCGAACCAGCACCGCACGGCGCGCCGGCCACCGCCGCACCGGCAGGCGCCACCACAGCCATCCCGGCAGCGCCACGCCCAGCGCCAGCGCGACCAGCAGGCCCGGGGTCAGCAGGTCGCGCGCCTCGCGCAGGTCGGTCTGGAACACGTTGGCCGCCATCGACGCATCGACGACGATGCCGTAGGCCAGCATGAAGTAGCTCGCCCCCCCCGCCAGCGCCAGCAGCGCCACCCCCACCGGTCGGCGCAGCGGCCCGACGGCCAGCCACGCCAGCACCGCCAGGTTGACCAGCGCCAGCACCAGCGCCCACGCGAGCGCCACGGCCCAGCCACGCGCGCCCAGCGACCCCTGCACCGGCCACACCGCCGACCACAGCGGCACGTTGCCGACCGTGGCCAGCCAGCCGGCCAGCAGGGCGAGCGCCGCCAAGGGGTGCCAGCCGGCCGCGCTGTCCGCCGCGGTCGAGCCCTCGGCGCCGTCTGCCATTCGTATTCCCGTGCGGATGCCTCTCATGGCCGCGCACGATGACACCCCAGGATTAGCGCAGCCTTAAACCCCCGATCCGCGGCGGCGGACGGGGTCACCGCGACGCGGCACCGGTCTCGGGTCCGGTCGGCGCCGAGGGCCACACCAGCGCGTAGCCGGTGGCCCACGGCGGCGAAGGACTTGCCAGCCGCTCCAGCCGCGCCCCCTCGTGCTCGGCGATGCGCTGCACCAGCGTCAACCCCAGACCCAGGCCGCCGCGGTCGGCGGGTGCCTCGCCGCGGCCGCCCCCCTCGTCCAGCACCTCGACCGCCACCGCCCCGTCGGTGCGCGGGCCGACGCGCACCGCCACCCGTGCCTGCGCCGGGGTGTGGCGCAGCGCGTTGTCGACCAGGTTGCGCAGCGCCAGCCGCAGCAGCGTCGGCCGGCCGCGGACGACGGTCGGCGGCCCCTGCACCTCGGGCGGGGTACGCCCGCCGCCCATCGCCGTGGCGCACTCCTGCGCTACCTCTTGCGCCAGCGCGTGCAGCGCCACCGGCTGCGCGGCCTCGCCGCCCGGGGCGTCGGCACGCGCCAGCGCCAGCAGCTGGGTCAGGATCTCGCCGGCGCGCAGCGCCTCGCGCTCCACCGTCTGCAGGGCCGCCTCGCCGGCGGGCGTGCCCACCTGCAGCCGCGCCAACCGCGCCTGCCACACCAGTGCCGTCAGCGGCGAGCGCAGCTCGTGCGCGACGTCGGAGGTGAAGCGCCGCTCGCGTTGCCACAGTGCGTGCAGCCGCTCGACCAGCGCCTGCAGCGCCCGCTGCACGCGCTGCAATTCGTCGTAGCGCTGTGCCGGGAGCAGGCCACGCGCGGTATCGGCATCGAAGCGCTGCAGGGCCTCGGCCAGCGCCGACAGAGGCGCCAGCCCGCGCCGGATCGCCCACCCCAGCAGCAGCGCGACCAGCGGCAGCAACACCACCGCCGGCCGCACCAGGTGCTCGGCCACGTCGCGCCCCAGCTCCGCATGGCGGCTGACATCCAACCCAACGGCCACCCGGCGCGCGCCATGCCCGGCGACGAACCAGCGCCACGTGCGCACCTCGCCCGCCAGCGGCAACACCAGCGTGTGATAGCCCTCGGGTAACGACGGCGGCAACCGCGCTGCCCAGGCTTGCGGATCCCAGCGCAGCGCCCCGCTCTCCCAGACCACCACATGCAGCTCGGGCGCATAGCGCGGCTCCGCCCGCACCGGCAGCGCCGCCGCATCCACTATGGGAACCGGGCCTTGTACCGGAGCGGTCAACAGCAAGCGCGCAGCGGCCGTCAATTGCCCGTCGCTGATCTCCTTCGCCTCATGAACCGCGGTCTGATAGGCGCTGGCCACGAGCACCAGCCACACCCCCAGCAGCGTGGCCAAGGTCCATGCCAGCAGCCGCCATGCCAGCCGGGGGGCGCGTTCAGCCGTGGCCATCGTCCCCCTCCGCCCGAGGCGGGATGGTGTAGCCGACCCCGCGCACGGTCTGGATCAGGTCCTCGCCGAGCTTGCGCCGCAGGTGGTGCACATACACCTCCAGCGCGTTGCTCTCCACCGTGTCGTCGAAGCCGTACAGCGCCTGCTCGAGCTGCGCGCGCGTCAACACACGGCCGCGGGCGCGCAGCAGCGCCCACAGCAATGCAAACTCCTTGGCGCGCAGCGCCACCGGCTGACCGTCGCGCCACACCGCGCGCGCGGCCGGGTCGACCCGCAGCGCGCCATGGCGCAACACCGCCTCGGCCTGCCCGGCGCTGCGGCGCAGCGCCACGCGCATGCGCGCCAGCAGCTCCTCCGGTGCAAACGGCTTGACCAGGTAGTCATCCGCCCCGCTGTCCAGCCCCGCCACGCGGTCGGCCAATGCGTCGCGGGCGGTCAGCACCAGCACCGGCGCATGCAGCCCGGCCGCGCGCCGCGCGCGCAGCCAATCGATGCCGTCACCGTCCGGCAATCCGCGGTCCAGCAGCACCAGGTCGAACGGCTCCGCCTGCAGCGCACGGCTGGCGCAGGCCAAGGTCGCGCAGACATCGCAACCATGCCCCTGCGCGCGCAGCAGCGCGGCCACGCCCTCGGCAATGGCGGTGTCGTCTTCGACGATCAGGATGCGCAATCCTTCAATCTCCTGCTCGCGCGGCCTGCGGTCCAACCGACACGCTGGAAGCGTGTCCCCAGGGCGTTGGGGGTTAAGGCCTCGTTAAGCCCTGCGGGCGTTTAATCGTTCGACCGGCCGGCCGGGCTGGTGCCGTCCTTGGCGACACACCCGCGCCCGCCGACACCGCATTTTCACACAGTGCCGGCAATCTGTCGGCTTTTCGACTGCATGTCTCGCCATGCATACCCCGCCGACAGCCTCTTCCTTTGCATCGATGTTCCGCAGCGCCTGGTTCTGGCTCCTGCCAGGGTTGTGCTTGCTCGTGATCGCAGGTTTGATGCTCACCCCACCCGTCGATGCGTTGGCCGGTGTGCAGCGGTTGACGCGCGCCGCCCCGGATCTGCTGTGGTGGTGGTTGACCTGGATGGGCGACACACATTTCGCCTTGGCGCTGTTTCTGGCGGCCACCATCGCGACTGGCCACCGCCACGCATCCCCCGCCTTGTTGTGGAGCATCGCGCCCGCCACACTGACCCTGCATGGCATCAAGACGCTGGCGGCAGCCCCCCGGCCCGCCGCCGTCTTGCCCCCTGAAGCCCTCCACATCATCGGCGACGTGCTCAGGCAGGGCAGTTTTCCGTCGGGGCACACGGTCACGGCCTTTACACTCGCGGCTTGCTGGATACTGACCGCTCGCCCCCCGCAGCGCGGGATGGCCGCGGCGGTGTCGCTGCCGTTGGCATTCGCCATCGGCCTGTCGCGGGTCGGAGTCGGGGCGCATTGGCCTCTGGATGTCGCCGTAGGGGCATTGTTGGGGTGGCTTTGTGCCGCCGCGGCCGTCCTCGCCGCCGGGCGCTGGGGGCCGCGCCCGGGGGATGCGCTGCACCGTTGGGAAATCGGCGCCGCCGGCGTGCTCGGTCTGGGCTTGTGGTGGCGTACCGTGCCCGCCACCGTCGAACCGCTGGCCCACGCCCTCGGCGGCTTGGTCGTCGGGGTCGCGCTGGTCGCGGCGGCGCGGCGGATCTGGCTGCGCCGCGCCTCGACAGCCGTGCCGCTGCGGCGACTGAGAGAAATGGAGTGATCGCAGGAATGCGCTGGATGCTTTGGCTGGTGCCCCTGGCGGCATGGCTCACTGGGCTGGGCACGCCGCCATTGTTCGATGTGGACGAAGGGGCGTTTTCCGAAGCGACGCGGGAGATGCTGGTCAACGGCGACTGGCTGTCGACCTGGCTCAACGGCGTGCCGCGGTACGACAAACCGATTCTGATCTATTGGCTCCAGGCGCTGTCGGTCGCGGTGCTGGGCCTGCACGAATGGGCTTTGCGTCTGCCGTCCGCCCTGGCGGCGATGGGGTGGGGCTGGGCGGTCTGGCGCTTCGTGCGCGAGCGCGCGGACGCAGCGGCGGCAGAGCGCGCCCTGTGGATCGTGGCGACGGCCTTGGGGCCGTGGATCATGGCGCGCGCCGCCACGGCCGATGCCCTGCTCAACCTGTGGCTGACGCTGGCCTGCCTGGATCTGTGGCGCTATCTGGAGCGAGGGCAACGGCCGGATCTGCTGCGGGTGTATTTCTGGGTGGGGCTGGGGCTGCTGACCAAGGGGCCGGTGGCCGTGCTGATCCCCGCCGCAGCAGGCACCCTATACACCCTGCTGACGCGCGACGGGTCCACCTGGCGGCGCATCGCATTCGACATGCGGGGCTGGCTGCTGCTCCTGGCCGTGGCGGCCCCGTGGTATGCCGCGATGCTGCTGACCCATGGGCAGGCGTTCGTGGACGGCTTCATCCTGCGCCACAACGTCCAGCGCTTCACCGGTACGCTGGAGGGGCACAGCGGGGGTTGGCTGTATTACCTGATCGCCCTGCCGCTGCTGCTGCTGCCGTGGAGTGCAGCCCTGCCCGCCGTGCTGCGGCAGATCAAACCCGATGTCCAGACGCCGCTGACGCGCTACCTGTGGCTGTGGTGTGGATTCGTGCTGGTGTTCTTCAGCCTGTCCGGAACCAAGCTACCACACTATGTGCTCTACGGCTCCACCCCGTTGATGATTCTGCTGGCGCTGCGCCTGCCCGCGCTGCGTGGCGCCTGGTTGATCGTGCCCGTGGCCCTGCTGGCGCTGTGGCCGCACCTGCCCGCCCTGCTGCACGAAGCCGGGCTGCGCACCGGCAACCCCTACTACCGCGCCCAGCTCGCGCTGGCCCGGGATCTGGCCCCCGCCTTGTATGCACCCGTGGCCTGGGCGGTTTTGATCGCGGGCATCGTAGTGGCGCTGCAGCGGCGCTGGCCCGTCTGGCGGCGGCTGCAGGCGCTGGCGGCCATGCAGGCCCTGCTGCTCGGCGCCCTGGTGGCGCCGTGGTTTGGCGATGTGCTGCAGGGCGCCGTGCGCCACGCGGGCCGCCTTGCGCACCAGGCCCAGGCGCCGGCGGTGCTGTGGCGCTTCGACGCGCCCAGCTTCAGCGTCTATGCCCAGTCGATCACCCCCAAGCGCCTGCCGGAGCCGGGCGAGTGGGCCCTCACCCGGCTCGACCGCCTGCCGGATGTGCCGCACACCGTGATCTACCAGCGCGGCGGCGTGGTGCTGCTGCGGCGCGATCCCTGAAGGTCCGATCTGGGATGGCTGGTGGGGTGGATCAGACGTCCACCTCCACCGCATCGCCCCACTGCTCCATCAGCTCGCGGCGGGCGGCCGCCTCGGCCTTGCCCATCAAGCGGTTCAGGCGCGCCGCGGTCGCCGCGGCATCCAGGCCCCCCAACGTCACGGGCTGCAGGCGGCGCGTGTCGGGGTTGAGCGTCGTGTCCCAGAGTTGTTCGGCGCTCATTTCGCCCAGGCCTTTGAAGCGGCTGATCTGGCACTTCTCCCGCGGCACCCCCTCCTTGGCGCATTTGTCCAGGATCGCCGCCAGTTCCCCCTCATCCAGCGCGTAGTGTTTGCTGGCGGGCTTTTTGCCGCGCGCGGGCACATCCACCCGGTACAGCGGGGGCCGCGCGACATAAACGTGTCCCGCCTCGATCAGGCGGGGAAAGTGCCGGAAAAACAGGGTCAGCAGCAACACCTGGATGTGCGAACCGTCCACGTCCGCATCACTCAGGATGCAAATCTTGCCGTAGCGCAGGCCGCTCAGGTCCACCGCATCGTCGGGGCCGTGGGGATCGACCCCGATGGCCACCGCGATGTCGTGGATCTCGGCATTGGCAAACAGCCGGTCGCGCTCCACCTCCCAGGTGTTGAGCAGCTTGCCGCGCAGCGGCAGAACGGCCTGCGACGCCTTGTCGCGCCCCATCTTGGCGCTGCCGCCGGCGCTGTCGCCCTCGACCAAAAACAGCTCGTTGCGCGACAGGTCGCGGCTTTCGCAGTCGGTCAGCTTGCCGGGCAGCACCGCCACCCCGGAGCCTTTGCGCTTTTCCACCTTCTGCGCGGCCTTCTGGCGGCTTTGCGCGGCGCGAATGACCAGCTCCGCCAACCGCTTGCCGTGCTCGACGTGCTGGTGCAACCACAGCTCCAGCGCCGGGCGCACGTAGCTGGCCACCAGCCGCACGGCGTCGCGCGAGTTTAGGCGCTCCTTGGTCTGCCCCTGAAACTGCGGGTCCAGCACCTTGGCGCTGAGCACGAAGCTGGCGCGGGCAAACACATCCTCCGGCAGCACCTTGACGCCCTTGGGCAGCAACGCATGCAGCTCGATAAACCCCCGCACGGCCTGAAACAGCCCCTCGCGCAGACCGCTTTCGTGCGTGCCGCCGGCGGTCGTCGGTATCAGGTTGACGTAGCTTTCGCGCACCAGCGGGCCCTCTTCGGTGAACGCCACCGCCCACTGCGCACCCTCGCCTTCGGCAAAGGTGTCGTGCCCGGCCTCGGCCCAGCCGGCGCCGGTGAAGATTGGCAGCAACGGCTCCACCGGCAACCGCTGCCCCAGGTAGTCGGCCAGGCCGCCCTTGTATTGCCACGTCTGGCGCTGACCGCTGACCTCATCGATCAACGTCACGCTCACCCCCGGCAGCAGCACCGCTTTGCTGCGCAGCAGGTGCACCAGCTCCGCGCGCGGGATGTCGGGGCTGTCGAAGTAGCGCGCGTCGGGCCACACACGCACCGTCGTACCCTGGCGCCACTCGCCCGCGGCCAGCGGCCGGCGCTGCAATGGCTGCACGACGTCGCCGCCGGCAAAGGCGATCGTCGCCACGTGGCCGTCGCGGTGGCTGGCCACTTCCAGCCGCCGGGCCAGCGCGTTGGTCACGCTGACACCCACCCCGTGCAAACCACCGGCAAAGCTGTAGGCGCCACCGTGCCCTTTGTCGAACTTGCCGCCCGCGTGCAACCGGGTGAAGACCAGCTCCAGCACCGGCGCGCCTTCCTCGGGGTGCAGGCCGTGCGGAATGCCGCGGCCGTCGTCTTCGACGCTGATCGAGCCGTCGGCGTGCAACGTCACGACGATACGCCGCCCGTGGCCAGCCAGGGCCTCGTCGGCGGCGTTGTCGATCACCTCCTGCACGATGTGCAACGGATGGTCGGTGCGGGTGTACATGCCGGGCCGCTGCTTGACGGGCTCCAGCCCCTTCAGCACCCGGATGGCGGCCTCGGCATAACCCGCGGGGGCAACGGTGGGGGTGGTGTCGACCATAGCGCGCGATTGTAGGCGCTTGCGCACGGCGGGTTTGTGCACACCCAACGGGGCCGCCGTGGCGCGGCGCACGCCATCGATTTCCTCCCTTGGTTGTACCGCAACGCACTGCGGAAACAGCATACACCATTGTTTTGTCTATTGTTTTTGATTGCGCAAAAAATGGGCAATCTGTTGCAGGGCTTGTGCGGCGCGGCTTGGCCAGCGATGACCACGGGTTGCCCACAAAGTTATCCACAGGCACGCGGGATAACGGCACAAGCGCCTTGCGCGTCAATGGGTTGCTGAACCCTTTGCACGTCTGGCGTCAACCAAGGCCGACAACATCCACCATGCCTCGTCGTCGGGACCCGCGCACGCACCGGGCCGTGTTCGGCTACCATCAGCGGCATGACCGAACAACGCCTGTCCGCCACGCAGGTGCTGCTGTGTGGCGCGCTGATCGTCACCCTGTCGATGGGGATTCGCCATGGCTTTGGCCTGTGGCTGCAGCCATTGACCGCCGCCCACGGTTGGCCGCGCGAAAGCTTCGCGCTGGCCATGGCGGTGCAAAACCTGGCCTGGGGCGTGCTCGGCATTGGCGCCGGGATGGTGGCGGACCGCTGGGGGCCGTACCGGGTGTTGTGGGCCGGGGCGGTGCTGTACGCGCTGGGCCTCGTCGGCATGGCGCTGGCCAGCAGCGCCACCGTGTTTGCGCTCACGGCGGGGGTGCTGATCGGTGCCGCGCAGGCCGGCACCACCTACGCCATCGTCTACGGCGTCATCGGCCGGCAAATCGAGGCCGAGCGTCGCTCGTGGGCGATGGGCGTGGCCGCCGCGGCGGGCTCGTTCGGTCAGTTTTTGATGGTGCCGCTGGAAGGGTGGCTGATCGAGCAGCTGGGCTGGCAACACGCGCTGCTGGCGTTGGCGGTGGCGGTGCTGGCCATCGGGCCGCTGGCGCTGGGCCTGCGCGAGCCCAACTTCCACGCCGCGCGCGCGGCCGCACCGACGCAGGGGGTGATGCACGCGCTGCGCGAGGCGCTGGGCACGCGCAGCTTCGTGCTGCTGATGACGGGCTACTTCGTATGCGGCTTCCAGGTCGTCTTCATTGGCGTGCACATGCCCAGCTACCTCAAAGACCAGGGGCTGGCGCCGCAGGTGGCCAGCACCGCGCTGGCGCTGATCGGGCTGTTCAACGTGGCCGGCACCTACGCCGCCGGCGCCCTGGGCCAGCGGCTGGCCAAGCGCAAGATCCTGGCGTCCATTTACGCGCTGCGCTCGGTGGCCATCGTGGTGTTTCTGAACGCACCACTGTCGCCGGCCAGCGTTTATGGGTTCGCCGCCGTCATGGGGCTGCTGTGGCTGTCCACCGTGCCGCCCACCAACGCCTTGGTGGCGCAAATCTTTGGCGTGGCGCACCTGTCGATGTTGGGAGGGTTTGTCTTTTTCAGCCACCAGGTGGGCAGCTTTGCCGGAGTCTGGTTGGGAGGCCTGCTGTACGACCGCACCGGCAGCTACGACATCGTGTGGTGGCAGGCCATCACGCTGGGCGTGCTGGCCGCCGTGGTCAACCTGCCGATCCGCGAAGCACCGCTGGTCCGAGGACCCGTGCGCGTCGCCGCCGGCGCAACCTGAATACGCACAGCCATGTCCGGCTTGACCCCCGCCCCCGCCTCGACCTCGCCACCCCGGTGGCGGCTGCGGCTGCTGCTGTGGACAGCGGTGCTGGCGGCCTGCGCGGCGGTGTTTGCGTGGTACCTTACGCCGGACTTTATGCTGACCGTGGCCGACCGATTGTGGAGCTGCTTTTGACCCCGCCGCACGCGCATTTGCCCCCTTCGCCCTGGATCACGCGCTTTGGCGCGCTGCTGCAGACGTTGCACGCGCAACAGCCGCAGCGCCGCGCGCTGGACGTGGCCTGCGGCTGGGGGCGGCACACCCGATGGCTGGTGCAGCAGGGCTACCGCGTCACGGCCGTCGACCGCGACGCCGAGGCCCTGGCCGCGTTGGATGATATGGCCGCCACCGTCACCCGGTTGGCGGCCGACCTCGAAGCGGCGCCGTGGCCGCTGCCCGGGCAAACCTTTGACGTCGTGCTGGTGACCAACTACCTGTGGCGCCCCCTGCTGCCGCACCTGCTGGCCAGCCTGGCGCCCGGCGGGGTGCTGCTGTACGAAACCTTTGCCTGGGGCCAACAGACGATTGGGCGGCCGGCGCGCCCCGAATTCCTGCTCGCCCCCGGCGAGCTGCTGCAGGTCTGCGCGGGCCTGCGCATCGTCGCCTACGAAGACGGCTACGACAGCGACCCCGCCCGCTACGTGCAACGCGTGGCGGCGCTGCGCCCGCCCCAACCCGCCCCGAGCGAGCCGCTGCGTCTGCCGCTCACCACCCCGTCGACCTCCGGCGCGGCTGGTTAGAATGGGCGCTTCGATCCAGCTCACCGTACACCCATGAAGCCCATCACCGGCAGCATCGTTGCCCTCGTGACGCCGATGCACGAGGACGGCAGCGTCGACTACGCCACGCTGCGCAAGCTCATCGACTGGCACATCGAACAGGGCACCGACTGCATCGGTGTCGTCGGCACCACCGGCGAATCGCCCACCGTGACGGTCGACGAGCACTGCGAAATCATCCGCGTCGCGGTCGAGCACGCCGCCGGCCGCGTGCCCATCATGGCCGGCTGCGGCGGCAACTCCACGCGCGAAGCCATCGCGCTGGCCGAGTTCGCGCGCAAGGTCGGCGCCGACTGCCAGCTGCAGGTGGTGCCGTACTACAACAAGCCGACGCAAGAGGGTCTGTACCAGCACTTCAAGGCCATCGCCGAAGCCACTGGCGACCTGCCCATCATCCTGTACAACGTGCCAGGGCGCACCGTGGCCGACTTGCTGCCGGAGACCGCGTTGCGCCTGGCGCAGGTGCCCGGCATCGTCGGCATCAAGGAGGCCACCGGCAATATCGAGCGTGCCCAGTGGCTGATCCGCGAAAAGCCCGCGCACTTTGCCGTCTACTCCGGCGACGACGCCACCGCCGTGGCGCTGATGCTGCTGGGCGGCCAAGGCAACGTCAGCGTCACCGCCAACGTGGCGCCACGCCTGATGCACGAACTGTGCGCGGCGGCCATCGCCGGCGACGCGCGCACCGCCACCCGCATCCAAATGCAGTTGCTGCCGCTGCACAAGCAGCTGTTCGTCGAGGCCAACCCGATCCCGGTCAAGTGGGCCATGGCGCGCCTGGGCCTGTGCGGCCCGACGCTGCGCCTGCCGCTGACGCCGCTGTCGGCCCACGGGCAGGCCGTGGTCGAAGCGGCGCTGCGCGCCAGCGGCCTGCTGTAAACCGAACCGCCCAGCCCTGATGGGAGACGACATGCTCACCACCCCCCGCCCCACCTCGGCCCTGCGGCTGAGCGCCGTCGCGCTGGCCGCCCTGCTGGCCACCGGCTGCTCGGTGCTCGAAGAAACCCGCATCGACTACAAAAGCGCCAAGCAAATCAACACGCTCGAGGTGCCGCCGGACCTGACGCAACTGGCGCGCGACAGCCGCTACGCGCTGCCCGGTGGGCCGGTGACCGCCACCGGCATGGAAGCCGCCGCTGCGGCGCGCCCCAGCACCCAGGTGGCCGTCCCGGCGCAGATCGGGGATGTGCGCATCGAACGCGCCGGCAACCAACGCTGGCTGGTGGTGGACCGCCCGCCCGAGCAGCTGTGGCCCGCGCTGCGCGACTTCTGGCAGGAAAACGGCTTTTTGCTGACGCTGGACCAGCCGCAGCTGGGCCTGCTGGAAACCGACTGGGCCGAAAACCGCGCCAAAATCCCGCAAGACATCATCCGCGCCACCATCGGCAAGCTGTTCGACAACCTGTACTCCACGGGCGAGCGCGACAAGTTCCGCACCCGTGTCGAGCGCAACGAGCGCGGCGGCAGCGACATCTTCATCAGCCACCGCGGCATGGTGGAGGTCTACAGCAACGAGCGCAAAGACAACACCGTGTGGCAGCCGCGCCCGGCCGACCCGGAGCTGGAGGCTGAATTCTTGCGTCGCTTGATGGTCAAGCTCGGCGTCAGCCAAGAGCAGGCCAAGGCCGCGGTGGCCGCCGGCGCGGTGCCGACGCTGGCGCGACTGGACACCATCGACGGCCGGCCGGTCGTCGTCATCCAGGAAAACTTCGACCGCGCCTGGCGCCGCGTCGGCCTGAGCTTGGACCGCAGCGGCTTCACCGTCGAAGACCGCAACCGCGCCGAGGGCGTGTACTTCGTGCGCTACGTGGCCCCGGACGCCAACACCGCCAAGCAGGAGCCGGGCTTTTTCGGGCGCATTGCTGGCTGGTTCAGCAGCAGCAACAAGGCCGACAGCACCCCGCTGCGCCTGCGCATCGCGGTGCGTGGCGAAGGCGAGCGCACCGTCGTGCAAGTGCTCGACGCGCAGGGGCAGCCCGACCGCAGCCCCAACGCCGAGCGTATCGCCAAGCTGCTGGTCGACGACCTGAAGTAATGGCGCGGCGCCGCTGATCGCGGCATGGCGCCCCCCGAGGGACGCCACACAGTGGCATGCGCCCGGCTGGGTGTGGCCGTGAGCCTACCCGATCCGGGTTCAGGCCACGGCGGCCTCGGTGGGCTGAAGCGCCGGCATCCGGATCAACTCATCGAACGCCGCCAGCGCTGCCTTGGCGCCTTCGCCTGCGGCCACGACGATTTGCTTGTACGGCACCGTCGTGCAGTCGCCCGCGGCCAGCACGCCGGGCACGCCGGTGCGGCACGCGGCGTCGATCTCGATTTCGCCGAAACGGTTGCGCGGCACCACGTCGCCCAGCCATTCGGTGTTGGGCACCAGGCCGATTTGCACGAACACCCCCTCCAGCGCCAGCGTCTGTTCGGCGCCGCTGGCACGGTCGCGCCAGCGCAGGCCGGTGACTTTGTGACCGTCGCCCAGCACCTCCAGGGTCTGCGCCTGCGTCAGCACGGTGACGTTGGGCAGGCTCTTGAGCTTGCTGACCAGCACCGCGTCGGCCTTGAGCTGCTCGGCGTATTCCAGCAACGTCACATGCTGCACGATGCCGGCCAGGTCGATCGCAGCTTCCACCCCCGAGTTGCCCCCGCCGATGACCGCGACCCGCTTGCCCTTGAACAGCGGACCGTCGCAGTGCGGGCAGTAGGCCACACCGCGGTTTTTGTACTCGGCTTCCCCGGGCACGTTGAGGTTGCGCCAGCGTGCCCCCGTGGCCAGCACGACGCTGCGCGCGCGCAGCGTCGCCCCCCCTTCCACCGTGACGCCGATCCAGCCGCCGGGCTGCGCCGCGGGGTGCAAGGCTTGCGCGCGCGCCCCCGTCATCACGTCCACCTCGTAGCGCTGCACGTGCGCCTGCAGCGCGGCAGCCAACTGCGGCCCGGTGGTTTCCAACATACCCGGGTAGTTTTCGATGGCCAACGTGTCGTTGACCTGCCCGCCGACGCGCTCGGCCAGCAGGCCCACGCGGATGCCCTTGCGCGCGGCGTAGACCGCCGCCGCCGCACCGGCCGGGCCGCCGCCCACCACCAGCACGTCGAACGGCTCTTTCGCCGCCAACGCGGCCGCCTGGCGCTGCTGGGCCCCTTGGTCCAGCTTGGCCAACAGTTCGGCCAACGTGGCCCGGCCCGAGTGGAACACTTCACCGTTGCGCAGCACCAGCGGCACCGCCATCACGTTGCGCTCGCGCACCTCGTCGGCAAACAGCGCGCCGTCGATGATGGTGGTGCGCACACGCGGGTTGACGATGGCCAGCAGGCTGAGCGCCTGCACCACGTCCGGGCAGTTGTGGCACGACAACGACATGTACACCTCGAAGTCGTGCTCGCCGGGCAACTCGCGCGCCTGCTGCAACACCTCGGGGGCTTCTTTGGGTGGGTGGCCGCCGGCCCACAGCAACGCCAACACCAGCGACGTGAACTCATGCCCCAGCGGCACCGCGGCAAACGTCAGCTGCGGCGTGCCATCGCCGCGGCGGATGGCAAACGACGGCCGCCGTGCGGCGGTGCCGTCGGTGCGCACGGTGATCTTGCCGTCGGACAAGCGGGCGATGGTGTGCAGCAATTCGCGCAGCTCGTGCGCGCTGGCCGAGTCATCCAGCGTCGCCACCAGCTCGAACGGCTGCTTGACGTAGGCCAAGTAGGCCTGCAGTTGGGATTGGAGTTGGGCGTCCAGCATACGTAGCGCTCCTGGAGTTGGGTGACTGGGACAGCGCACCCCCAACCGGCCCGCCTGCGCGGGCCGGCCAAGGGTTGCTCAGCGATGGGAAATATCGGGCCATCGGCGTGCGGCACCGCACGGTGCCGCCTGGGTGCGCCGACGGCCGGCGGCGTCAGATCTTACCGACCAGGTCCAGCGACGGGGCGATCGTCTTGGCGCCCTCGTTCCACTTGGCCGGACAGACTTCGCCCGGGTGCTCGGCCACGTACTTGGCGGCCTTCAGCTTGCGCAGCGTTTCCTTGACGTCACGCGCGATGGCGTTGTCGTGGATTTCGGCGGTCTTGATGACGCCCTCGGGGTTGATGATGAAGGTGCCGCGCAGCGCCAGGCCCTCTTCATCGATGTGCACGTCGAACTGACGCGTCAGCTGGTGCGTGGGGTCGCCCACCAGCGGGAATTTGGCCTTGCCGACCGCCGGCGAGACCTCGTGCCACACCTTGTGCGAGAAGTGCGTGTCGGTCGTGACGACGTAGACCTCGGCACCCAGCTTTTGGAACTCCTCGTAGTGGTCGGCTGCGTCCTCGACCTCGGTCGGGCAGTTGAAGGTGAACGCCGCCGGCATGAAGATCAGCACCGACCACTTGCCCTTGAGCGACTGCTCGGTGATCTCGACGAACTTGCCGTTGTGGAACGCTTGCACCTTGAACGGCTGCACTTGCTTGTTGATCAGCGACATAGCACGACTTCCTTTCGTGGTTGAGGGAATGATGGACGCGCCTGCCTGCGCGTCTACCCCTAAATCATAGTACAAAACAATCGTGATATGTCATTGATAGTTTCAATCTTGACCATCGCATACCTTGATCACTTACACGAACGCTAATCATTCTCATTTGCTGTCTATAATTCGTTCTCACACATCGTTCCTGTCCACCCCTTCAGACCCGACATGACCATGGCCATACCCTTACCGACCACCCCACCCCCGCACTCCCCCTCGGCGCCGTGCTGCTTGCGGCCAGCCTGCACGCGGTGGCGCAGACCAACCCACCTGCGGCGCAAGCCGCGGGCACACTGGACACGGTCACCGTCACCGGCCAGTCAGAACCTGCCGAGATTCGCGCCAAGAGCACGCTCAAACCCTCCACCACCCGACTGGGCAAGGGCGAGCAACAGGTGCGCGACATCCCGCAAAGCGTCACCGTGATGACCGAGCAGCTGTTGGACGACCGCCAACTGGACGACTTCCGCGACGTGCTGCGCACCACCGCCGGCGTGACCTTCCAAGCCGGCGAAACCGGCGAAGAGGATGTGCGTCTGCGCGGCTTCTCGCTCGGGCAAGCGGGCGACATCTTCCGCGACGGCATGCGCGAAGGGCAGCTCATCACCCGCGACACCTTTGCCACCGAGCGCGTCGAGGTCCTCAAGGGTTCGGCGTCGATGCTGTTTGGCAAAGGCTCCACCGGCGGCGTGGTCAACCAAGTCACCAAGCAGCCGTTCCTGATGGACCGCTACGAGGTCGAGGCCACGGTGGGTAACGGCAACCACAAGCGCGTGCAAGCCGACCTCAACAAGCAGCTCGGCAGCAGCAGCGCCGTGCGCCTCAACGTGATGAAACAAGACGCCGACCTATGGGGTGCCCAAGACAACCGCGATGGCCTGGCCCTGGGCGTGCGCACCGGCATTGGCGAGCGGCACGAGTTGGCTGTGGACCTGTACCACCTGCGCACCGATCAGCGCCCCAACTACAACCACCCATGGCTGCTGACGGGCAACACCGGGGAAACGGGCCGACGCATCGTGCCCGTGCTGGCGGCTAAAAACTACTACGGGCTGGCCAGCGACTACATGGACAGCTCGCAAGACGTGCTGACCCTGTCGCACACTTGGCGCCTCAGCCCCCAGGAAGAGCTCAAAACCACCCTGCGCCACGGCCGTTATGAGCGTGACCTGTGGGTGTCGGCCATCGGCTTTTGCCAAAACAACGCCACCCTGTGCCCAGGCCAGACCGTCAGTCTGACCAACCCACCCACCGCCAACACCGTCCTGACCCGCAACGCCAAAGGGCGCCGCGGCATCAGTGACATCACCCAGCTGCAAAGCGACTACAGCCACAAGTTTGAGCTGGGCGGGCTGCGCCACCACCTGACGGCGGGCGTCGACATCACCCACGAAGACGCCAAGCGCAACAACAACAACAGCGGCGGCAACTCGGGCCTGACGACCACGGTGGGTACACCCAACGACGGCGACAGCCGCACCGACACCCGCACCTGGGTGTACAACACCTTCACGGCCAAAAGCCTTGGCGTGTACGCCCAAGACGTGGTGCAACTCGCCCCGCATTGGAAGGTGGTGGGTGGCCTGCGCTTCGACCGTTTCGAAGCCGACTACACCGATGGCACCGCCAGCGGCGGCCGCCGCGACAGCCTCTGGAGCCCACGCGTCGGCGTCATCTACGAGCCCAACGGCACCTCGTCGTACTACGCGTCGTTCGGAGAGTCGTACAACACCTCGGGCGACACCTACCAGTTTGCGCTGGGCAACTTCGCCTCCGGCAGCAACAACGCCAAGACTGCCAACACGCCGCCCGAAAAGAGCCGCAACATCGAAGTCGGCGCCAAGTGGGAGCTGTTTCAGCAACGGGCGCTGGTCGGCGTGGCGCTGTTTCGCAGCGAAAAGTACAACGAGCGCAACACCGACCCCGACAGCGCCGCGACCCAACAGCTGCTGTCAGGCAAGCGCCACGCCACGGGCCTGGAATTCAACGCCGCGGGCCGCATCACCCCGAACTGGGAAATCTTCTACAACCACACCTGGATCCCCAGCGCCCGCATCGACCGCTGCGCGGAAAGCTCCTGCCCTTCCACCGGCAACAGCCAACGCGTCGGCGACCGCCCGGGCCTGACGCCTAAGCACAGCCTGAGCCTGTGGACCACCTACCGCTTCGCGCCGCAGTGGCGCGCCGGCCTGGGCATCAACCACCGCAGCGAGCAAAGCCCCGAGGGTAACCGCACGGTGGTGGCGCCGGCCTTCACCACGCTGGACGCGATGCTGGAGTACACGCTGGATGAGCGCACCACCCTCAAGCTCAATGTCACCAACCTCACCGACAAGCTCTACGCCGACGCGCTGTACCGTGGCTTTTATACCCCCGGGGCGCCGCGGCGCGTGTACCTGAGCCTCAAGACGGTGTTCTAAACTGACCGCCCGGCCAAGCCTGCGCACCATGTTGCTGCACCTCAAAGCCATCCTCACCCCGCAGGAACTGCGCGACATCCGCGCCGTGCTGGACGCTGCCGACGCCCCCTGGATCGACGGCCGCGCCAGCGCCGGTGCGCAGGCCGCCCAGGTCAAACGCAACGAGCAACTGGCGCAAGACAGCCCGCAGGCCGCGAGGCTGCGCGGCATCGTGCTGCAAGCGTTGCAGCGCGACCCGCTGTTGTTCTCGGCGGCCCTACCACGGCGCATTTACAACCCGCTGTTCAACCGGTATCGACCCGAGGCCCCCGCCTACGGGCCGCACATCGACGGTGCCGTGCTGCACTCCCACGCCGACGGCCAGTGGGTACGCACCGATGTGTCGTGCACGGTCTTTCTGGCTGACCCCGACGAGTACGACGGCGGTGAGCTGACCATCCACGACACCTTTGGCGTGCAGCGCGTCAAGCTGCCTGCGGGCGACGCTGTGCTGTACCCGGGCACCAGCTTGCATGAGGTCGCACCGGTGACGCGGGGGGCGCGGCTGGCCAGCTTCTTGTGGATCGAGAGCATGGTGCGCAGCGACGAGCAGCGCCGCATCCTGTTCGAGCTGGACATGAACGTGCTCAAGTTGCGCCAGCAACTGGGCGAAACCCCAGCCACCACCGGACTGACCGGGGTGTACCACAACCTGCTGCGCCTGTGGGCCACGCCATGACGCCAACCACCGCCCCCCATGCTGCTGCCGCCCCGGCCCCATCAGGGCCGAGTGCCACCGCCCGCGCGTACCTGCTGGGCGGCGCCGGGGAGCAGCGCACGCTGCAGGCCAACGTCACCGCGTGGCGCGCCTTCACGTGGTGGCCCCGCGTGCTGGCCACGCCGCCGCATGTCACCGCCACAGTGGAGCTGCTGGGTCGGCGCTGGCCAGCGCCGTGGCTGGCGGCGCCCATGGCCCATCTGTTGCTGGCCCACCCGCAGGCCGAGCTGGGGTTGGCCCTGGCCTGCGCCGCCCAGGGCGCCGGCGTGGTCTTGTCAACCCAGGCCACGGTGCCTCTGGAGAGGGTGGCGCGCGCCGTGCTGCCTGAGCCCGCGCGGGGTCCCCTGTGGTTCCAACTGTACCCGTACGGCGAGCCGACGGCGTGGCTGCACGTGGTGGACCGAGCCGCCCAAGCGGGCTACGAGGCCATCGTGCTCACCGTCGATGCGCCGGTGCAATGGGCGTCGCCGCAGGCGCGCGCGGCCGGCTTTGCCCTGCCTGCCGACTGGCCCCAACCCAACCTGCCCGCCAGTGCCCCCCACGGCACGCTGGATGCGCTGCTGCGCTGCGCCCTGCGCTGGGACGACGTCGCCTGGCTGCGCCAGCGCTGCCCGCTGCCGCTGGTGCTCAAAGGTATTCTGCATCCCGCCGACGCCCGGCACGCTTGCGACGCAGGGCTGTGCGACGCCATCATCGTATCCAACCACGGCGGTCGGGTGCTGGATGGTCTGCCCGCCACGGCGCTGGCGCTGCCGGGCATCGTGCAGTCGGTGGGGGAGCGTGTCCCGGTGCTGGTGGACGGTGGATTGCGCAGCGCCGCCGACGTGGCCGTGGCCTTGGCCCTGGGCGCGCGCGCCGTGCTGGTCGGACGCCCGTTGATCGAAGCTCTGGCCAGCGCGGGGCCTGCGGGCGTGGCTGCGTTGTGGCGTCAGTGGCATGACGAGCTGCGTGGCACGATGGCGCTGCTGGGCTGCGCCGAGCCCGCCGCATTGCACCCCAACCTGCTGCGCAGCCCTGCCCCCACCGACCCCAGCAAGGCTGCCACAAGCCAACCCGAACGGAGCCCGACGCCATGCACTTGACTTGGATACTTGGGTTGAGTCTGCTGATCGTGCTGACCGCCGCAGTCTGGGTGCTGAAGCGATGATGAGCGCGTTCGTTGCCCCCGACCTTGGTGCACCGGCCTTGGCGCCCGGTGCACGCAACCGGCGTGCGCAGCACCGGCCCGGCCGCCGCGTGGCCACCGTGACGGCCATCGTCACCGCAGCCCACGTCGCCGGCTTGTGGGCGCTGTCACGCGCGTGGAGCCAGCCTGCCAGCCCCACGGCACCGCGCATCGTGCAGGTGCAACTGCTGACACCCGAACCCGCGCCCCCACAACCTGCTGCACAACCCGTCCCGCGGCCCGAGCCACCCCGGCCCCAAGCCGTGCCCAAGACCGCCCCGGTGTTGCTGGCTGCCTCGGCCGCCGGTGCCGACGCGGTGGCGGTCGCTGCAGGCGCGGCAGGCTTTGCCGCAGGGGGGGC
>NZ_VJNA01000030.1 GCF_007556585.1 Tepidimonas aquatica
GCGTTCTTGTGCAGTCGAACCATCATGACTTTTGCCTCCGTAGTTCCTCGATCAGCTCACGCATCGTCTCGCGACCTATGAATAATGCACGACGTCGCGGATCAATGCAATCGTCCGGGACCTGACACCTAGCGCTTGCACCACGGCGCCGATGACGAAATACATTGCCCCGCAGGCGATGATGCCCCCCAGCGCCACGCCGATGTTGGCGTTGGGCCCCGGCCCGGCGTAGCCGGTGGCGGCGATCACCACGCCGATGAAGGCAAAGCTCGACCCCAGGTAGCTGGGCACCTTGCCGCCGGTGACCAAAAAAAAGATCAGCGTGCCGATGCCGCTCATCAGCACCGCCACGTTGGGGTCGAACCCCATCAGGATCGGCGCCAGCACCGTGGCGCCGAACATCGCAATCAGGTGCTGCACGCCCAGCAAGGCCGTCTGCGGCCACGGCAGCCGCTCGTCCGGGGCGATGACGCCACCGTCGCGCAGCACGGCGTCGGACTGGGGGGACCAGTGGAACATCGGTTCTCGCTCCTCGTGTCGTAGCAAATGGGCGCGATTGTGCCTGCACCGGGGTGCCCGCTGCAAGCCTGGCGTCAGCGTTGCGCCACCCGACGCAAGGTTGACGCCCAGGCGACGCCGCGCCGCGGCCTGGATTGGCTAAGCTGCGGCCCATGAACGCTCATTCCCCCGTGCCGCTGTTCGAGCCCCAGATCCGCCGCTACCAGCGCTGGCTGCGCGCCCACCGCGGCCTGACGTTCGATGACTACGACGCGCTGTGGCGCTGGTCGGTCAGCGACCTGGAGGGCTTTTGGCACAGCGTGTGGGACTATTTCGAGCTTAGCTCCCCGACCCCGATCGAGGCGGTGCTGCAGGGTGGGCCGATGCCGCACGTGCGCTGGTTCGTCGGCGCGCAGCTCAACTACGCGGCGCAAGTCTGGCGGCACGTCGAGCCGGCCGAGGCTGCTGGCATGCCGGCCATCATTGCCGAAGACGAACTGGGCCGCGTGCGCACGCTGGGCTGGCGCGAACTGCAACGCCAGGTGGCGGCGCTGGCGGTGGGCCTGCGCGCCCTGGGCGTGCAGCGCGGTGACCGGGTGGCGGCTTACCTGCCCAACCGGCCCGAGGCGGTGGTGGCGCTGCTGGCCAGCGCCAGCCTGGGGGCGATCTGGAGCCTGTGCGCGCCCGACATGGGCACGGCGGCGGTGCTGGACCGCTTCCGCCAGATCGAGCCCAAGGTGCTGATCGCGGCCGACGGGGTGCACTACGGCGGACGCCCACTGGACCGCAGCGCCACCGTGCGCGAGCTGCGCGTGGGCCTGCCGACGCTGCAGCACGTCATCACGCTGCGCACCCCCTACGCGGCCGAGCGTCTGGCGGACACGCACGACTTCGCCGCCCTTGCCGACCGCGACGACGCCGCGGTGCGCGCCTTTGCCCCCGAACCGGTGCCGTTTGACCACCCGCTGTGGATCGTGTACTCCAGCGGCACCACTGGGCTGCCCAAGCCGATCGTGCACGGCCACGGCGGCATCGTGCTGACCGGATTGGCGCTGAAGGTGCTGCACAACGACATCGGCCCGAGCTACGACGCCAACTCGTGGGGCGAGCGCTTCCATTGGTA
This sequence comes from Tepidimonas aquatica, assembly GCF_007556585.1. Taxonomy (GTDB): domain Bacteria; phylum Pseudomonadota; class Gammaproteobacteria; order Burkholderiales; family Burkholderiaceae_C; genus Tepidimonas; species Tepidimonas aquatica. The sequence goes on from NZ_VJNA01000030.1 coordinate 1,622, forward strand.
CAGCTCCACCGGCTGGGTGATGTGGAACGCCCAGGTGGCTGGCCTGCTGGGCGGCACGACGATCGTGCTGTACGACGGCAGCCCCAGCGGGCGCAAGGACGAGCCGGATTGGAGCGTGCTGTGGCGCTTCGCCGCGCGGCACCGGGTGACGTTTTTCGGCGCCGGCGCAGCGCTGTACACCCACATGATGAAGGCTGGCGTGGACCTGGCCGCGCTGCAGGCCCAGGGCCACGACCTGTCGCACGTGCGGGCGCTGGGCTCGACCGGCTCGCCGCTGCCGCCCGAGGTGCAGCGCTGGGGCAGTGCGCAGTTCGAGCGTGTCTATGCCCTGGCCGGCCACCCCGTGCAAGACGGCGCGCTGCCGGGCGGCCCCAGCGGCCCGGTGTGGTGGTGCAACATTTCGGGCGGCACCGATTTTTGCGGCGCCTTCATCGGCGGCCACCGCGAGCTGCCACAGATCCCCGGCCAGATGCAATGCCGGCAGCTCGGCTGCGCCGTCGAGGCCTGGGACGAGCATGGTCGCCCCCTGGTGGGTCAGGTCGGCGAGCTTGTGTGCACGCGCCCCATTCCGTCGATGCCGCTGTACTTGTGGAACGACCCCGGGCACGCGCGCTACCTGTCGAGCTACTTCGACACCTACCCTGGCGTGTGGCGCCATGGCGACTGGCTGGAGGTGCGCCCCGACGGCGGCTGCGTAATCTATGGGCGCTCCGACGCCACGCTCAACCGCCACGGGCTGCGCATGGGCACCAGCGAACTGTACGCCGCCGTCGAAGCCCTGCCGGAGGTGCTCGACAGCCTGGTGGTGGACGTCGAATACCTGGGCCGGGCCAGCTTCATGCCGCTGTTCGTCGTGCTGCGTCCTGGGCTGGCGCTGGACGATGCGCTGCGTGAGCGCATCCGCGCGGCGATCCGCGCGCGGCTGTCGCCGCGCTTCGTGCCCGACGTCATCGAGCAAGCCCCTGACATTCCACGCACACTCAGCGGCAAAAAGCAGGAGCTGCCGATCAAAAAGCTGTTGCTGGGCCACCCCCCCGAGCGGGTCATCAACCCCGATGCAATGGCCAACCCCCAGTGCCTGGCCTGGTACGTCGACTACGCCCAGCGGCACCTGCCGGCCAACGACACCGCAGCCTCGGCCGCCGTGTCAACGCACGCTCAAGCACCAACGGCACACTAGCGCCCATGCGCGACGCCGCCATCGAAGCCGAACTCGACCACGCCCGTACGCGCGGGCCCGTGCGCGACATCGTCATTCCGCCCTGCCCGCAGCTGCTGCGCCAACTGCTGGAGGCCACCGCGCACGGTGACCCCGAGCCCGGCGTGCTCGAAGCCATCGCCAGCGCCGATGTGGCGATGGCGGCGGCGCTGATTCGCCAGGCCAACAGCCCCTTGTACGGGCTGCAAACGCCGGTGGCCACCGTCGGGCAGGCGCTGACCGTGATGGGCGTACGCCCCGCGGTGCAGTTGTTGATGGGCTTTTTGACGCGCTCGGCCTTGCGCGTGCACTCGCCGGTGCTGGCGCACTTTTGGGAAAGCTCGACGCGGCGCGCCATCGCGTGCGAGCACATCGGCGCCGCCGAGGTCGATTACTGGCTCGACGAGCTGCACCCGGCGCTGGACGCGGTGCAGGTGGACTAACGCCGGCTGACCAGCACGATGCCGGTGGCCACCCCCAGCAGCGCCAGCAGCAGGCGTGGCGTCAACGGCTCGCCCAGCAGCGCGACCCCAAACACCAGCGCAAACAGCGGCGTCAAAAACGTGAACGTGGCCATGCGGGTGGCCGGGTAGTGGCGCAGCATCCACATCCAGACCAGGTAGCTGGCAAACGCGCCCACCACCGTTTGCAGCGCCACCGACCCCCACGCCACGGCGGAGTAATCCAGCGACCACGTCTCGCCCAACGCCAGCGACAGCAGCGGCGTCACCAACGCGGTGACCCCCAGTTGGTACATCAACGATTGTTCGGCCGTGACCGTGGCCACGCGCGTCGTGCGGATGGCCACCGTCGTCAAGCCCCAAAAGACACCGGCGGCCAGCCCCAGCGCGTCACCCTTCCACTGCCCCGGTGCCGAGCCGTGCACGAACGCCTCGCCAAAGGCCAGCGCCACCGCCACGAACGCCACGCACAGCCCGAGCCATTGCGCCGGCCGCAGCCGTTCGCTGGGCACCCAGCGCGGCAACAGCAGCGCCACCCAAAACGGGCTGGTGTACAAAAACACCGTCAAGCGCGATGCGGGGGTGTACTGCAGCCCCAGGTAGATGCACACGAACTCCGCCGCAAACAGCGCGCCCACCAGCAGTCCGCCGGGCCACGAGCCGTCGCGCCGCCCCAGCGCCACACCGCGCCAGCGGCACCACCCCCACAGCAGCGCGGTGGCGCCCCACATGCGCAGTGCCGCCTGCCACATCGGGGCGATCTCGCGCCCCGCCACTTTGATGAGGATCTGCTGCAAGCCCCAAAACGCGCAGCACGCCACCAGCACCGTCACCGCCAGGGTGTCCAGGTGGTCTTTGCGCGCAGGCAGTGCGTTGGTGGTCACGGCGGCGGAGGGGCGGTGAACAGGCGTCCGCCATGGTACAGCAGGACGCCGGCGCCATCGTCATGCTGGCAGCGCAGCACCTCGCCGACCAGGATCACATGGTCGCCTTCGGGGTAGCGGCTGCGCGCGCGGCACTCCAGCACCGCCGCGCAGCCTGGCAGCAACGGCACGCCGTCGGCGCTGGGCGTCCACGGCACGCCGGCCCAGCGGTCGACGTCGCGGCGCGCGAAGCGCTCGGCCAGCGCCTGCTGCTGCGCGCCCAGTACGTGCACCGCCCAGTGCGTGGTGTGGGCAAACACCGGCAACGCGCGCGAGCGCACGTCCAGGCTCCACAGCACCAACGGCGGCTGCAGCGAGACGGAATTGAACGAGTTGACGGTCAGGCCCACAGGCGCGCCATCGGCCGCGCGCGTGGTGACGATGGTCACCCCGGTGGCGAAGCGCCCAAGGGCCGCCCGGAACCGCTCGGGCGAGGGATGCAACATGGGCCGAGATTGTGCCGCGTTGCCCGCCAGCGCCGGGCGCGCCCGCGCGATGCCCCCACGGCACGGCGGCCGCTCACGCCCAGCGCGAGGCCGTCGGCACGGCCGCCGCAGCGCCGCGCGCCGCGTCGACGCCGACGAAGGTCATCGCCAACGCCGGGCGCTCGCCACTGATCAGCTCCGCCAGCGCACGCCCCGACCCGGCGCCGTGGGTCCACCCCAGGGTGCCGTGCCCGGCATTGATCCACAGTCGCTGCAGCGGCAGCCGCCCGATCAACGGGATGTTGGTCGGCGTGGCCGGGCGCAGGCCGCACCAGAACTGGGGGTCGCCGCCTTGCTGCGGCAAGCGGGTGTCGGCCACGCCGGGGAACAGCTCCTCGATGCGCTGCAGCAGCATGTGGCAGCGCGCGCGCGCCACCGGCGTGTCCAGGCGCAGGTCAAAGCCGCCCAGCTCGATCGTGCCGGCCACCCGCAGCCGGTCGCCCAGGCGCGAAATGGCGATCTTGCGCGCGTCGTCGATCATGCTGACCTGCGGCGCGCGCGCCGGCTCGCGCAACGCCAGCGTGGCGCTGTAGCCCTTGCCGGGGTAGATCGGCACACGCACGCCGACGCTGGCCAGCAGCGGCGTGGTGTACGAACCGCAGGCCACCACGTAGGCGTCGGCATGCAGCGCGCGCGGCTGGCCGGTGGCCAAGCAACGCAGGTGCACGCCCTGCACCTCGCCGCCGCTGACCCCCAGCCGCTCGACGGCGTGGCCAAACAGCAGCTGCGCGCCGCGCTGGCCGCACAAGCGCGCCAGCGCCTGCGTGAACACACGCGCGTCGCCATGCTCATCGGTGGGCGTGTAGGTGCCGCCCACGATGCGATCGGCGTAGGCGGACAGCGCCGGCTCGATGCGCAGCAGCTCGTCGCGCCCCACCACCTGCCGCTGCACGCCGTGGCGGCGCATCAGCTCGGCAGCCGTGGCGGCTTCGTCAAACGCCCGCGCATCCGAGTACACGTGCGCGATGCCGCGCTGGCTGCGCTGGTACTCGATGCCGGTGTCGGCCACCATCTGCTTGAGCGTGGCGTGGCTGTAGGCACCCAGCGCCACCAGCTGCGCCACGTTGCGCTCGAAGGCGCGGTCGTTACACTGCAGCAAAAACTGCCACAGCCAGCGCCATTGGGCCGGGTCGAGCTGCGGGCGCCACAGCAGCGGCGCTTGCGCATCGAACATCCACTTCAGCGCCTTCAGCGGCGTTTGCCGGTTGGCCCACGGTTCGCAGTAGCTGACCGAAATCTGCGCCGCGTTGGCAAAGCTGGTCTCCAGCGCCGCGTCGGGCTGGCGATCCGCCAGCACCACCTCGTGCCCGCGCTGCAGCAGGTGCCACGCGGTGCAGGTGCCGATGATGCCCGCGCCCAAAACCACCACTCGCATCGTCGTTCCCCTACGGCCGTGCGCGCGGCACCCGCTGCCGCACCCCGCCGGCCGTCGTCGTGCGGCGCAGTGTGCCCGGGCGCGAGCGCTTTGTGAAGCCTCATTGACCAAACGACGATGTCATCAGAAAATCTTATCCACGTCCCCGCCCCCACACCATCGCCTGACCATGACCTCCACCTTCGACCCCGACGCGCTGGAGTGCCTGGCCGCCATCGTCGAAGAGGGTGGTTTTGAACGCGCGGCGCAGCGGCTGGCGGTGACGCAGTCGGCGGTGTCGCAGCGGCTGCGCGCGCTGGAAGCGCAGGTGGGCACCGTGCTGGTGGTGCGCAGCCGCCCGCTGCGCCCGACGCTGGCGGGGCAATTGCTCATCAAACACGCCAAGATGATGCGGCTGCTGCGCGCCGACCTGGAGCACGACCTGCGCGAGCTCGACCCCACGCTGGCGCAGCGCTCGCGCGACGAGGGGCGGGTATCGATCGCCATCAACGCCGACAGCATCGCCACCTGGGCGCTGGAGGCGCTCACGCCGCTGGTGCGCGAGGGCGTGCTGCTGGAAATCATCCACGACGACCAGGACTTCACGCATGAGTGGCTGCGCGAGGGGCAGGTGATGGGCTGCGTGACGTCGCTGGCGCAGCCGCTGCGTGGCTGCCGGCTGGAGCCGCTGGGCCGCATGCCCTACGTGGCCGTGGCCAGCCCCTCGTTTGCGCGGCAGGTGCTGGGGGGGCAACTCACGCCGCACAATTTTCACCGCGTGCCTTTCGTGGCCTTCAACCGCAAGGACGATTTGCAGCGCGATTTCGTCTGCCAGGCGTTTGGCTTGGCGCAGGTGCGGCTGCAGCAGTGCTTCGTGCCGTCGTCCGAGGGGCAGGTGCGCGCCGCCCAGGCTGGGTGGGGTGTGACGGTGGTGCCACGGCCACTGGCCGCGGCCGGTTTGGCCAATGGCACGCTGGTCGACGTCGCCCCGCACGCCCGCTACACGGTGGCGCTGCACTGGCATTGCTGGAACCTGGCCTCCGACGCGCTGACGCGCATCAGCACGGCGCTGCGCACGGCGGCGCACACCCACCTGGAGCCGCTGGCGTAGCCGGCCGCGCGTGTCGCGCGCTACGCGTGCGCCGACGCGCGCCCCAGCCCTGGGATGCCCGACCAGATCTCGTCCAGATCGGGGATGCGCCACTGCGCCGGGTCTTCACGCTGCTCAATGGTGACCTTGCACCCTGGCGCGGCCAGGTCGATGCGCTCGGGCACCAGCCGCTCCCCGCTGCGCAGCGACAGCACCGTCTTGACCACCGGCTTGAGCAGGTTGCCGGGGTTTTGCTCGACCACCACCGCCAGCCGCTGGTTGGACAGCCGCACCAGCGACCCCGTGGGGTAAATGCCCAGGCTGCGCACGAAGGCCTGAAACACCCGCTCGTCGAAGTGCCCCTTCCAGCTGGCCATACGCCGCAGCGACTCCGCCGGATCCCACCCCGCTTTGTACGGGCGGTTGGAGGTGATGGCGTCGTACACGTCGCACACCGCCCCCATGCGGGCCAGCAACGTCAGCGCCTCGCCCGACAGCCCCTCGGGGTAGCCGGTGCCATCGACGCGCTCGTGGTGGTGCAGGCACACATCCAACGCCGCCTCGTCGGTGATGCCGGCGGCGCGCAGCCGCTGCCACCCCTTGCGCGGGTGCTCGCGGATGATGGCGAACTCGTCGTCGGAGAGCTTGCCGGGCTTGTTGAGGATCTCCAGCGGCACGTCGGCCTTGCCCACATCGTGCAGCAGGCCGGCAAAGCCCGCCGCCCGCACCAGCTCGTCGGGCAGACCCAACTGGCGCCCCAACGCCACCATCAGCGCGCACACCGCCACCGAGTGCATGTAGGTGTACTCATCGGCCGTCTTGACCCGCGCCAGGCTGATGAGGGCGCCGGCGTTGCGCGTGACGCTGTCGGCAATGTCCTCGGCCACGGCGCGCATCACCTGACGGTCGATGGCGCGGCCCATGCGCGCGTCGTGGAACATGTCTTTGACGGCGCCATGCGCGCTGGCCAGCAGGCGGGCGGCGCGCTGCAGCTCCTGCGGCTGCGTGGTCGGCTGCACACGCCGCTGCAGGGCTTCGTCCAACACCCGCGCGGTCTCCTCGGCGGCGGCCTCGGGTGTGTCGGCGGTGGCCGTCACGCTGGCGTCGGGCGCCACGTCGGCCCCTTGGCTGACGTCGATCCACACCTCGCGCACGGCGCTGGCGCGGATGCGCTTGAGGTCGCGCGGATCATCCAACAAAAAGCGACTGCGCCAAAACGGGTGGTCCAGCCACGACCCCGCAAAGCCGTGGATGTACATCCCCAGCCGTACATCCTCGACCCGAATGCGTTTGAGCATAGGCGCATGATAGCGTTGGTCGTGCCATGGGCGCTGGGTTGCGAGGGGCACCCGTTGGGCACGGGCCGCGCGGCAGGCGTTGGCAGGGTCCTGACCCTGCGGCCGCGATCGGCCTCAAGGCAGCGGCAGGATGATCAGCCGGTCGGGGTCGAAGCCCTGCTGTTCGCCCTTGTCGGCGTAGCCCAGGGGGTGGGCCACCACGCGGCAGCGGCCCACGCGGTAGTCGTGGCGGCAGTGCAGGTGGCCGTGCAGCCACAGATCCGCCTGCGCCAGCAGATCGTCCAGGGCGTTGCAAAAGCCGGCCGTGCCCGGCTGCAGGCCGTAGCGCGGGTCGGCGCTGCGCAGGCTGGGCGCAAAGTGCGTGACCACCACCGTCGGCCCCGGCCACGGCTGCGCCAGCGCTTCGCGCAGCCAGGCCTGACACGCCAGCGCCTCGGCGCGCATGGCCTCGGCGTCGAACAGGCGCCCGTGGCGCTGCGTGGCGGCCTGCGCCAGGTGGTGGTTGGCCGCGCGGTAGGCGCGCTGGCGCTGCTGTTCGCGGTGCGCCTGCGCGTCGGTGATCGGGCGGGCGCGGCCCTTGCGCCGCAGCGGCACGGTGGCCAGCGCGTCGTGGTCGCTCCACAGTGTGGTGCCCACAAAGCGCACCCCGTGCACCACGGTGCTGGTGCGCTCCAGCCAGTGCAGGCCGTGCCGTGCGCAGGCCGCCTGCAGGTCCGCGTGCGCTTGATCCCAGTCCAGCGCGTCGTACTCGTGGTTGCCGGGTACGTACAGCACCGGCACCGGCCAGCGGGCAAAGCGCGCCAAGCCCCAGTCGGGCTCGGTCATTTTGACGCGGCCGTCCGCCCCGCGCTGGTACGAGCCGATGTCGCCGGCCAGCACCAGCACATCGGCCATGGGGTGGGGGCGCGGCTGCCAGCCCGGGTTGGTCTCCAGGTGCAGGTCGGACAGCAACTGGATGCGCAGCTCAGCCATCGCGCGGCCCCGCGGCGGCCACCGCGCGTTGCACGGCGGCACGCAGCCAGCGCTGCGCCGGCACGCCGTCGTGCGCGCGCGTCCACAACATGTCCACATGCACCCGCGGCACCTGCAGCGGCAGCGGCTGCGTGGCCAAGGCCTCGGCGTGCCCGGTGGCGCCCAGAAAATGCTGCGGCAGCACCGTCAGCAGGTCCGACGCCGCCACCACCTGCCCGGCGGTAAAAAACTGGTTGACCGTCAGCACGATGCGCCGCCGTCGCCCCACCGCCGCCAGCGCCTCATCGACAAAGCCAAACGGACGCCCGGAAAAACTCACCAACAGGTGGCGCGCGGCGCAGTAGGCGTCCAGCGTCAGCGGCGCCTGCGCCAGCGGGTGGCCGCGGCGCATCGCCACCACGTAGCGCCCGTCGTAGAGGCGTTGTGACCGGAAGCGGGGCACTTGCTCCTGCAAGTGGGTCGCGCCCAGCTCCGCCAGCACGCCGGGGAAGTAGCCGATCGCCAGGTCAACCCCGCCTTGCTCCAGCAGCGGACGCGGGTCGCGCGTGGTCAGCGGCAGCACGCGCAGCGTCACCCCGGGCGCTTCGCGGTCCAGGATCGCCACCAGCCCCGGCATGACCTGCGAGGCGGTGGCGTCGGCCATCGCCAGCACAAAGGCGTCCTGCGCCCGCGCGGGGTCGAACGGCCCGGGCGCCAACGACTCGCGCAGGCGCTGCAAGGCCTCGCGCACCGCCGGCCACAGCTGCAGCGCGTACGGCGTGGGCTCGACACCGTAGCCGCTGCGCCGCACCAGGTCGTCACCCAGCAGCTCACGCAGCCGACGCAGCGCGTTGCTGACGGCGGGCTGCGTCAGCGCCAGGTTGTGCGCGGCCCGCGTCAGGCTGCGCTCGGCCATCACCTCGTCGAACACCCGCAGCAGGTTGAGGTCGAGCGTGCGGAAGTTGACCTTAGTCATCACCCACGTGAATGTAAGCCATTTAAAAACAAAAGTTGAATTACATCAGGGATAACCCTAGTATTCGCTTACCGCGTTTTTGCACTGCAACATTCGGGAGCCTGCCATGAGCACCATCCTGACCTCGACCGCCCCCACCGCCACCCCCACCCGGGGTGCAGGGGCTGGCACCCATGTCGATGCTGCGCGCCGCGCCGTGGCGCCGCGCGCCCTGGCCACGCTGCTGCTGGCGGCCGGGGTGGCGGCGCTGGCCGTCGTCACCGACCGCCTGATGGACACCTGGGCCGATGGCCACCTGCTGGCCGCCTGGGTGTTGATGTGGGCGGTGGTGTTTCTCGGCAGCGTGCTGCTGGCCTCGCCCGCACGGCGCCTGGCCCAGCACCTGGGCACCCTGCTGGACGGCTGGGCGCAGGCCCGGGCACGCGCACGGGCCGAAGCCCGCACCGCCGCGCTGGCCCGCCTGGACCGCCGCCTGCAGGCGGAGCTGGACGCGCAACGCACCCGTGCCGAGAGCCCGGCGGCTTGGGACGCCGCCCTGGCGCCGCTGGCCACCGTGGACACCCCTGACAGCAGCGCGTGGCTGCGCGAGTGGGCGGCCAGCGACGCCGAGGGTTTGTGGACGATGCCCAGCGGGCGACGCTACAGCCTGTACTACGTCTGAACGCCCGTCGGCGCGCCGGCCGCGCCGGCTCAGCCCAGGATGCGCTGCGCCATGCGCAAGCGCGCCTCGGCCAGCTCGGCGGGCAGGCGCTGCGCCAGCTGGTCGAACAGCTCTTGGTGCAGCGCCAGCTCACGCGCCCAATGCTGCGGGTTCATCTCGGTCACGGCGGCAAACTGCTCGGGCCCAAAGTCCAGGCCCTCCCAGTGCATCTCGTCGTAGGCGGGGCTGATGCCAAACGCGTGGTCTTCGCCTTGCACACGCCCTTCCAGACGGTCGATCATCCACTTGAGCACGCGCATGTTTTCGCCGTAGCCCGGCCAGATGAAGCGGCCATCCGGCCCCTTGCGGAACCAGTTGACGCAGAAAATGCTCGGCAGCGTGTGGCCGCTGGCCTCCAGCCGGTGCTCCATGTCGAGCCAATGCCGGAAGTAGTCGGCCATGTGGTAGCCGCAAAACGGCAACATGGCAAACGGGTCACGCCGCACCACACCCTGGGCGCCGAAGGCCGCCGCGGTGGTCTCAGAGCCCATCGTGGCGGCCATGTAGACGCCTTCGATCCAGGTGCGCGCCTGCGTCACCAGCGGCACGGTGTCGCTGCGGCGCCCGCCAAAAATCAGCGCGTCGAGCGGCACGCCCGCGGGCGAATCCCACGCCGGATCCAGCGCCGGGTTGTTGGTGGCCGCCACCGTGAAGCGCGCGTTGGGGTGCGCCGCCTTGCGGCCGGCCGCACCGTCCGCCGGTGTCCAGTCCTTGCCCTGCCAGTCCAGGCAGTGCGCGGGCGGCTCGCCCATGCCCTCCCACCACACGTCGCCGTCGTCGGTCAACGCCACGTTGGTGAAGATGACGTCGCGCGTCAGGCTGGCCATGCAGTTGGGGTTGGTCAGCGTGTTGGTGCCCGGTGCCACGCCGAAGTAGCCCGCCTCTGGGTTGATCGCGTACAGCCGCCCGTCGGCGCCGGGCTTGATCCACGCGATGTCGTCGCCGATGGTGGTGACTTTCCAGCCCTCGAAGCCTTTGGGCGGGATCAGCATCGCAAAGTTGGTCTTGCCGCACGCGCTGGGGAAGGCCGCCGCCACGTGGTACTTCTTGCCCTGTGGGCTGGTCACGCCCAGGATCAGCATGTGCTCGGCCAACCACCCCTCGTCGCGACCCATGACCGACGCGATGCGCAGCGCCAGGCACTTTTTGCCCAGCAGCGCGTTGCCGCCGTAGCCTGAGCCGTACGACCAGATTTCGCGCGTTTCGGGGTAGTGCACGATGTACTTGGTGGTGGGGTTACACGGCCACGGCACATCGGCCTGCCCCGGCTGCAGCGGCGCGCCCACCGTGTGCACGCAGGGCACAAAGGCGCCGTCGCTGCCCAACACGTCGTACACGGCGCGCCCCATGCGCGTCATCAGCTTCATGTTGACGACGACGTAGGGGCTGTCGGTCAGCTCCACCCCGATGCGCGCGATCGGCGAACCCAGCGGCCCCATGCTGAACGGCACCACGTACATGGTGCGGCCGCGCATGCAGCCGTCGAACAACCCGGGCTGGCCATCCTTGCCGTGCTGCAGGATCGCCCGCATCTCCGCCGGCGCCATCCAGTGGTTGGTGGGGCCGGCGTCTTCGCGCCGTTCGCTGCAGATGAAGGTGCGGTCTTCCACCCGCGCCACGTCCGAGGGGTCGGTCCAGGCCAGGTACGCGTTGGGGCGTTTGGTGGGGTTGAGGCGTTTGAGCGTGCCCGCCGCCACCATCTGCTCGCACAGGCGGTCGTATTCGGCCTGGCTGCCGTCGCACCATTCGATGCTGTCGGGCTTGCACAACGCGGCCATGTCGGCCACCCAGGCGATCAGACGGGCGTGTTTGACGTACGGCGGGGGCTTGAGCGGCAGGCCCTGCATCACGGGAGCGTTCATCGGCGCGGCACCAACAGAAAACGAGGTTTGGGGGCGGCGCCAAGCACAACCCGCCCGCGCCGTGGCGGGTCATTGTAGGAAGCGCGGCCCCGGGCGGTACGTACCGTCGCCGAAATCGTCATGCAAACTTTGCATGACTTGATGACAGTTGGCTGACAGCCGCGCCGGCAACAAAAAACCCGGTGCGGTCGGCACCGGGTTGACGCAGGCGTGCCGGGTGTTCAGCCAACCATCACGGCGATGAAGGCCAGCAGGAACATCAAAATGGCGCCCGCCAACGGGATCAACCACGGGATCACGTGTACGATCGACTCGGCCACGTCGGGCTCGGGGGTGTGCTCGGGCGCGTGTGCCATGACGGACTGACTCCTCACGTGTTGACAAACGGTCTTGATTTTAGTCAAAACCCCGCCCACGGACCATCCGCGCAAACCCTGAAGGCGCAGGCCATGGTGCTGGCCGCGGGGCGTGGCCAGCGCATGCGGCCGCTGACCGACCACACGCCCAAGCCGCTGCTGCCCGTGCACGGCCACCCTCTGCTGCTGTGGCACCTGCAAGCGCTGGCGCGCGGTGGTGCACGCCGGGTGCTGATCAACACCGCGTGGCTGGGCGAGCGCATCCCGGCGGCGCTGGGCGAAGCGCTCGACACCCCCTGGGGCCGGCTGACGCTGCGCTACTCGAGGGAAGACCGCGATTTTGGTGGGGCGCTGGAAACCGCGGGCGGCATCGCGCGGGCGCTGCCGCAGCTCGACGAGGTCTTTTGGGTGGTGGCGGGCGACATCTACGCGCCCGACTTCGCGTTCGACGACACGCGCCGCCAGTGCTTCGCCGCCGGCGCGGCGCTGGCCCACCTGTGGCTGGTACCCAACCCCCCGCAGCACCCACGCGGCGACTTTGGTTTGGACGACGATGGCCACGCGCTGGACCTGCCCCCCGACGACCCGCGCCCGCGCTGGACCTACGCCGCCATCGGCCTGTTCAAGCGGGCGCTGTTCGCGCCGCCGTGGTGCGACATCCCGGCTGGCAACCCGCACGGTGTGGCCGCGCCGCTGGCGCCGCTGCTGCGCCGCGCGATGGCCGCGCGCCGCGTCACCGCCGAGCTCTGGCACGGCACCTGGGCCGACGTCGGCACACCCGAGCGCCTAGCTCAGCTGCAGGCCAGCGCCGCACCCCTGCGGTAACCCCGCGGCCGACATGCGGCGCGCGGGCCCGTAGCCCGTATCATCGGGCCATGACCAGCCCCATCCCGCACGTGCACCTGTACGGGCAACGCCGCCAGCGCCTGGCCGCCCAACTGGGCGAGGGCGGCATCGCCATCGTCCCCACCGCGCCCGAGCGGCTGCGCAACCGCGACAGTGAATACCTCTTTCGCTTCGACAGCTACTTTTACTACCTGACCGGCTTTGCCGAGCCGCGCGCCTGGCTCGTGCTCACGGCCGAGGGGCGCAGCATCCTGTTTTGCCAGCCCAAGGACCTGGAGCGCGAAATCTGGGACGGCTACCGTCTGGGGCCCGCCGCCGCGCCGGCGGCGCTGGGGGTGGACGAGGCCTACCCGGTGGACGAGCTCGACCAGCGCTTGCCCGCGTTGCTGGAAAACCGCCGCACGGTGTGGTGGCCGTTTGCCACCCACCCCGGGCTGGAGGGGCGCATCGACGGCTGGCTGCAACGGGTGCGCGCGCGCGTGCGCTACGGCGTGCTGTGCCCCGACGCCCAGCGCGACCTGTGCAGCCTGTTGGACGAGATGCGCCTCATCAAAGACGCGCACGAGCTTGACCTGATGCGCCGCGCCGCGCGCATCAGCGCCCAAGCGCACGTGCGCGCGATGCAGGTGTGCGCCCAACGCCTGCGCGCTGGCGACGAGGTGCGCGAGTACCACCTGGACGCGGAGCTGCTGCACACCTTCCGCCGCCATGGCTCGCAACACCCCGCCTACGGCAGCATCGTGGCGGCCGGCGCCAACGCCTGCGTGCTGCACTACCGCGCCGACGCCGCGCCCGTGCGCGCCGGCGAGCTCGTGCTCATCGACGCCGGGTGCGAACTCGATGGCTACGCCAGCGACATCACGCGCACCTTCCCCGCCGACGGGCGTTTTCGCCCAGCCCAGCGGCGCCTGTACGACATCGTGCTGGCGGCGCAGCAAGCCGCCATCGACGCCACCCGCCCCGGCGCGCGCTTCACCGACGCGCACGACGCCGCCGTGCGCGTGCTCACCGAAGGCATGCTGGAGGTAGGCCTGCTGGACCGCCGCAAGGTCGGCAGCGTGGACGACGCCATCGAGCAGCGCGCCTACTTTCGCTTTTACATGCACCGCACCGGCCACTGGCTGGGCCTGGACGTGCACGACGTCGGCAGCTACGTCGAGCCCAGCGACATCGGCCACGCCAGCCAGCGCCGCGACCCGCTGAGTGGCGAAATCATCACCAACCGCCCCGCACGCATTCTGCGCCCAGGCATGGTGCTGACCATCGAGCCCGGCCTGTACGTGCGTCCCGCCGACGACGTGCCCCGCGACTACTGGAACATCGGCATCCGTATCGAGGACGACGCCATCGTCACCGACACCGGCTGCGAGCTGATCACCCGCGACGTCCCGGTGCAGGCCGACGCGATCGAAGCGTTGATGCGGGCCTGAGGGCGAGGGGGTCACCCCCGCCCGCGCCACGCGCGCGGGTTGCCGGCGCGCAGGCAGGCGCGGCGGTAGGCGCGCAGCGTCTCGGCGGCGCGTGCCAGCACCGAGCCTGGTGCGTAGGTCGGCTGGCCATCCGGGGCCAGCGGGACGGTGGCCGCGCGCGGGTCGTCCAGGCCAAACGGCACGCCGGTCAGCAGCGTCATGCCCTCGGCCACGTGGTCGATGGCCCACACGTGGAACAGCCCCCGCTCGACCGCCACGCAGACGTCGTCGTCGAGCACCAGGTGGCGGCGGTTGCGCGCCGGGATGATGACGCCGTGCGAGCCATCCAGACCATGCGCGGCGCAGACGCGGAAAAATCCCTCGATCTTTTCGTTGACACCGCCGATGGGCAGCACCTCGCCAAAGGGGTTGATGGCGCCGGTCACCGCGATGCTTTGGTGCAGCGGCACGCCACTCAACGCCGACAACAGCGCGAAAAACTCGGCGCACGAGGCCGAGTCGCCCTCGACGCCGACGTACTCTTGCTCGAAGACGATCGAGGCACTCAGCGCCAGCGGGGCCAACGGCGCCAGCAGCGCCGACAGGTAGCTGTGCAGAATCAGCACTGCCTTGTCGTGGATCGGGCCCGAAAAGCCCACCTCGCGCTCGATGTTGAGCAGCCCTTCGGTGCCGGGCACGGTGCGCGCGGCCACGCGCATGGGCAGCCCAAAGCGGTAGTCGCCCAGGTCGATGACCGACAAGCCGTTGAGCTGGCCGATGCGCGCGCCGCTCAGGTGCACGACGCGGTCGCCCTCGGCGATGGTGGCGCGCAGCCGCTCGTCGGGCCCGTCGTGGCGGCGGTTGCGTGCCGCGATGGCCTGCTGCACGTCGCGGCGCTCGACGCGCCGCGCCCCGCGCGCGCGGGCGTGCTGCGCGGCTTCGATGACCAGCGTTTCGGTGCGGGCAAACACGGCGCTTTGGCGCGTGCGGTCTTCGGCCTCGCGGTGGCTGTCTTCGATCAGCGCAGCCACCGCGTCGGCTGTGAACGCCGGCAGACCACGGCGCTGCGCCGTGTGCGCCACGAACACCCCGGTGGCGCGCCAGGTGTCGACGTTGGCCTTGAAGCTGTCGGCAAAGTCCACCTTGACACGGAAGTGGCGCGCGAACTCCGGGTCACCTTCCTGCAGCGCGTAGTACTGCTCGTGCGTGCCGATGAGCACGATCTTGACGTCCACATCCACCGCCTCCGGCTCCAGCGAGGTGGTGGCCAGCGCGGAAAACATCGTGCCCGGCTCTTCGATCTGCAGTCGCGTGCTGCGTAAAAAGCGGCGCAGTTTTTCCCACACCAGCTCGTCGGCCACCAGGTCGCGCAGGTGCAGCATCAAAAAGCCACCGTGCGCGCGCAGCAGGCTGCCGGCGCGGATGCGGCTGAAGTCCGTCACCAGCACGTCGTTGTCGGTCTGGTACTCGATGCTGCCAAACAGCGGCCGGTACAGCGGGTTGTTTTCGACGATGACCGGCGCGCCCTGGGTGTCGGCGTTGTCCACCACCAGGTTGACGCGGTAGCGCTGCAGCCGCCGCTCCAGCGCCTCCTTGCGCTCGGGTTCGTCCTCGGCGTCGCCGGGTTCGAACAACGCCAGGTTGTCCAGCACGTCGGTGGCGATGCCATCCAGCCATTGGTTGAGCTTGCGCGCGTCCTTGAACTGCTTGCGCAGCGCCTGGCGCACCGCCCCCAGCTCGCGCTCCAGCAACGGCTTGACGGCCTGGCGGCGCAGCGCCTCGACGCCCTCGCGCAGCGCACGCTCCAGCGGTGCGGTCACCTCCAGAAAGCGCAGGATCTCGGCGCGCAGTTCGCGCTCGCCGTCGTCGTAGGCGCGCCGGTGCGCGTCGTCCAGCGCCGCCAGGTCCTCCGCCGCCAGCGGCTCGCCCTGCTCGTCGATCAACGTGAAGATCAGCTGCCCCCCTTCGCGGCGCAGCGCAAAGTGACGCTGCCGTGCAAACGCCGCCAGCTCCGCGTAGGCCTGCGCCTCGCGGTCGGCGTAGTTTTTCTCCAGCGCCGACAGCGCCGCCTTGAAGCTGGGCTCGCTCAGGCGCTTGGGGATGTCGGCCTGCAGCGTGCGCACCAGCTCCTGCATGCGCTGGCGCAGCGCCCGCCCCTGCCCCGCCGGCAGGCGCAGCGCCCGCGGCTGCTGCGGGTTTTCGAAGTTGTGCAGGTAGCAAAGGTCCGGCGGCACCGGGCGCTGCGCGGCCACGGCGCGCATTTCCTGCTGCAGCAGCGTGGCGCGGCCGGTGCCCACCTCGCCCAGCACGAACAGGTGGTGGCGTGGCTGATCGAGCGCCAACCCAAAGCGCGCCGCGGTTTGCGCGCGCTCCTGCCCAATCCAGGGCAGCGGCTCGCCGATCAGCTCGTCGGTGTCTTCAAACCCCAGCGCCGCGGGGTCGACGCGCAGCCGCAGCGCCGCCGCCGGCAGCGGGGCCGGCCCTTGGGCCAACAGATCCTGGTCAGGCTCCATGGCGCCAGTCTAACCCGGCGCGCAACCGGCCACGCTACACTGCCGCCATGGATACCCCTGCCCCCCTGGCCGACGCCGACTACGACACCCTCAACGAGATCTTGCTGGACCTGGACGCGCGCGCGCCCGACGCCGGCTTGCCGCAGGACTGGGAGTACTGCGACGGCTTTCTGACCGCGCTGCTGTGCGGCCGCCGCAGGCCGGCGCCGAGCGAATATTTCCCCGTGCTGTTTGGCCACGAGCCCGGCAGCCCGCCCGGCTTTGGCGCGGCGCAGTTCCGCGACGACGCGCAGTTGCAAACCTTTGTGCAGCTGTGGCAGCGCCGCCAGCATGAGATCGCCGAGGCACTGCAGGCCCCGGTGGACACGCTGGACGACCCGCGCACGCTGCAGCCCGCGTGGCAAGACCTGCGCGGCTGGGCGGCGCAGTTGCCGCCCGAGCAGCGCGCCGCGATGGAGCAGGAAGTCGGCCCCACACTGCCGCCCATCGGCCAGTACTGGGCCGTCGGCTTTCTCGACGCGGTGGCCGCGTGGCCCGACGACTGGAAAACGCCGCGCGAGCGTGAACTGGCCGACGCCTGGGAAGCGGCCCTGCGCGACATCATGGCGTTGCTCGAAGACGACACCGACACCCCCCTGCCGGACGACGAGGACGGCCCTGTGGGCTACTCGGCGGCGCGGCTGGACTTGCTGGGGGCTGCCGTGTGGGCCGCGTACACGCTGCACGACATCAGCCAGGAACTGGGGCCGCCCGTGCCGACGGTGCGCAAGGCCCACGAACCCGGTCGCAACGACCCGTGCCCATGCGGGAGCGGCAAGAAGTACAAAAAGTGCTGTGGCGCTTGACGTGCCGATCCGGTCAGGCAACCGCCCGCAGCCGCTGCAGCAACCCCTGCAGGGCGGCCACAGCGGCCTGGCCCCGCACCGCCGCTCGGTCGCCGTCAAAGCGGTGGCCGTGCGCGCTGACCGTGCCCGCAACGCTCCAGCCCAACCACACCGTACCCACCGGTTTGGCGGCACTGCCCCCCGTGGGCCCAGCGACCCCGGTGATGGCCAACGCTGCAGGCACCCCCGCCCGCTGCGCCGCCCCGGCCGCCATGGCGCGTGCCACCGGCTCGCTGACGGCGCCGTGCGCGTCCAGCAGCGCCACCGGCACGCCAAGCTCCTCGACCTTGGCCGCGTTGGCGTAGGTGACCCAGCCGCGCTCGAACCAGTCGCTGGAGCCGGCGCGCGCTGTGCACGCCGCGGCCACCAACCCGCCGGTGCAGCTCTCCGCGCTGGCCATGCGCCAACCGTGCGCGCGCAGCGCATCGGCCAGCGCGTCCACCAGCCCCCACACGTCGTGCGGCAACCACAGCGCTGACTCGACCTGCGTCACCCTCATCCCCCTCCCACCAGGTGGCGCCACAGCGCCAGCGCCAGCAGCGTGCAGCCTGCGGCCACCAGGTCGTCGAACATCACGCCCCAGCCACCGCGCCAGCCAGACCCCTTGAACGCTTGGTCCGCCCACGCCACCGGCCCGGGCTTGGCCGCGTCGAACAGCCGAAACAGCCCAAAGCACACCGCCTGCCCCAGCAGCCCCTGCGGCGCCGCCACCCACAGCACCAGCCAGATGGCCACGATCTCGTCGATGACGACAAAGCCGGGGTCGGCGATGCCGGTGCGGCGCGCGGTGGCCGTGGCCGCCCACCACCCCAGCAGCAGCGCCGCGGCGATGATGACGGCCCACCCGAAGTCGCCCGGCGCCGCCAGCGCGTCGATGACCACGAACGCCGCCCAGCCCCACAGCGTGCCCACGGTGCCCGGCGCGATGCGCGCCAAGCCCGCCCCAAAGCCCAACGCCACCAGGTGCGACAGGCGCGCCAGCATGAAACGCGCCGACGGCACCGGCCAGGGCAGCGGTTCGTCACGCGGCGCGCTCATGCCCACCACCCCTGCCAGCCGTCGTACGGCTCGAAGCGCCCGTCGACCAATCGCAGCCGTGTCGGCCCAGGCAAGGCGCGCTCGCGCACCGGGTGCTGCGGATCGCCGGGGTAGCACATCGCGCGGTGCTCACCGTCGCGAAACTGCACCGGCTCCACGCACGGTGGCATGCGCCGGCCCGCCTCGTCCCACACGCTGTCCACGGTGGCGTGGCGCGCCAAGTGTGCCAACCCCATCAGTTGCGGCGGGATCAGCTCCAACTCGCGCGCCCAGTAGCGCTGCAGCGCCTGCTGCGGCGTGGTCCACAACGCCGCGGTGGTCTCGAAGGTGTCGCGCTGCATCTCGGCTCCGGCGGGCAGCCGCGCCAGAAAAAACCGCGTGTCAAAACGCTGCGCCCCCACCACCGGGTTGCGCGGCGTGATCCAGCGCGCCCACGGCCGCAAGGTCTGCGCCCCTGGCAGCGCCACACCGGCCTCCTCGCGCAGCTCGCGCGCCGCCGCCACGTACAGGGCGCGTGCCAGCGCCGCGTCCAGCCCCGGCTCGCCCAGGCGCGCGCGCAGCGTGGTGTCGTCCGCGCCCAGCCAGCCGCGCCAGCGCTCGTCGGCGTCGTCGGGGTCCACCTTGCCCCCGGGAAAAACGTACATCCCGCCCAGCTCGCGCGCGCCGCCGGCGCGACGCAGCAGCAACACCTCCAGCCCGGCTGGGCTGTCGCGCAACAGCACCACCGAGGCCGCCGGGCGGGGCGTGTCCTCAGCGGCGGGGTGGGCCTGTTCGGGCGCGGGGGCGGCAAAGGTGCTCATGGCTCTATGGTAGCGAAGTGGTCAAACCCCGCCAGCCGCACGCCGGCCGGCAAGGTGTATGGGGCTCCGCCACCGTCCACCAGTTGCACGCGCCCCGCGCCGTCGGCCAGCGGGTGCGCCGCCGGCGCCCCTGGCACGATGCGCCCGATGCGCGCCACCGGCGTGCCAGCGCGCCGCGCGGCGGCCAGCACCGCCTCGCGCTGCGCGGGGTCGGCGGTGAACACCAATTCGTAATCGTCCCCGCCAGCCAGCGCGTACGTCAGGGCGGTGGCCGGCGGCAGCGCGCGCACCGCGGGCGGCACGGCGTGGGTCAACAGCGCGTCCACGTCCACCTGTGCCGCCACGCCCGCCGCGGCCAGGATGTGCCCCAGGTCGGCCAGCAGGCCGTCGCTGACGTCCACCGCGGCGTGCACGAGTCCGCGCAGCGCCAGCCCCAGCGCCACGCGCGGCTGGGGCCGCAACAGGTGCTCGCGCGCGGCCTCGGTGCCCGGGCCTTGCAGGTCCAACTCGCCGCGCAGCAGCGCCAGCCCCAGGCGCGCTTCGCCCAAGGCGCCGCTCACCCATACGTCATCGCCGGGCTGTGCGGCGCTGCGGCGGCTGGCGTGCGCCGGCGGCACCTCGCCCAGCACCGTCAGGCACAGGTTGAGCGGCCCCGCCGTCGTGTCCCCGCCCACCAGCGCGCAGCCGTGCGCGTCGGCCAACGCCAGCAAGCCCCGCGCCAAGCCCGCCAGCCAGGCCTCGTCGGGCACGCTCGGCAAGGCCAGTGCCAGCGTGCATGCCAGCGGGCGCGCACCCATCGCCGCCAGGTCGCTCAGGTTGACCGCCAGCGCCTTGTGCCCCAGCGCCTGCGGATCCACATCGGGCAAAAAATGCCGCCCCGCCACCAGCATATCGCAGCTGACCGCCAGCGCCATGCCCGGCGCCGGTGCCAGCAACGCGCAGTCATCACCATTGCCCAGCAGCACACCCGACTGCCCCTGCGTAGGGCGCCAAAAGTGGCGCGCGATCAGATCAAACTCGCTCACTCGGCGCCCCTGCCACCACCTTGGGCGGCCACACAAAACTCCACGGCGCGCGCCGCCAACGGTGCCGCAGCGCTTGCATGATGCGGCCACGGTTGACCGCGTTGACATTTTGCGCCCGCATGGCCAGCCGCAGCGCCAGGTAAAAGCTCACCGCGACGTTGATCGGCCCCACGAGCAGCGTCGCCGCCACGGCCGACCACACATCGAGGCGCCCCCAGGCCTCTGGGCCTATCGAGGCCAGCGCGGCGGTCAACTGCCCCGTCACCAGGGTGACGTGCCGCACATCAAACGGCAGACCAAAAAACTGCAGCACCACCGGCACCAGCCCCAGCAGCAAGCCCAGCGAAATGTTGGCCGCCAAGCCCGACACGTGGCCGCGCAGCCACAGCGCCCAGCGCCGCGCACGCGCCGCCCCAAGCCAGCGGATCCAGCCTGGGTGGTGCATCCACGCATCGTGCAGCCGGTGCACCACAAAAGCATTTTCCACCCAGCCCGCAATTTGGCTGCTGACAAACAACAACACACCCGTACCTGCGGCGTACAGCAGCGTCGGCCCCCACAGCTGATGCTTGGCCACCACCTCGTTGGCCACGGCGGTGTCGATCATGGGCTGCCCCCACCACGCCACGCTGGCCATGTGCAACAGCAGCACCGCGGGCACCACCGCCAGCACGTTGCCCAGCACCGCCGCCGCTTGCGAGCGCACCAAGTGCGCTACCTCGTCCACAAAGCGCAGCACCGCTTCGCGGCTGTGCAGGGCCTTGAGGCGCTTGACCATCGCCGGTGCCGTCATGGCGGGCTGTTTGGTGGCCACGGTCAGGTGCAACAGCATGATCACCACAAACCAAAACGCGTAGTTCATGCCCGCGGCCAACCCCGCCCAGAACGCAGCCAACCCCAGCGAACCCAGTGCAAACTTGCACCACGTCGTCAGCCCCAGCACCGCGCCACCGCCGGCGGCACGCAGCAACATCGCCCGGTATTCGGCAGCATTGCGGGTGATGTAGTGCTCGCCCGTCTCGGCGCTGCGCTGCGACACACGTTCGGCCAACATTTGCGACGTCTGCGCCAGCAACGCCCGCACCGAGCGAGTGTCGTGTGCCTGCGCCACCAGTCTGGCGAGCATATGTTGCAGCGCCCGTGCCGGCTGCGGGCTGCCCAGCACGCGCAGCAACTCTTGGGCACGCATCGAGTACTGGCGCAATTGACGCAAGCGAAACACCACGACCGTCGAAACGCCATGCTCCTCCAGGTGCGCGTACGCCGTGTACGCCGCATGGCGTGCCGAAACGATGGCTTGCCGTAGCTCCTCCAGCGCGGCGGGCGTGAGCTGCTGGCCAGCCGGTGCCTGCTGCAACGCTTGCTGGGCTTGGTGCAACACGCGGGGCCAATCACCCCACAGCACCGCCTCGCGCGCCGGCGGCGACATGCGCATGCGCAACTCTGGCTCCATGGCGCCCGCCGCCAGGTGCACGATGCAGCGCTGCAACGCGCGCCACACCACCTGACGCCACCCCTGAGCAGACACCGGCGACTCAGCGCCGTGCAACATGGCCACCAGTTGCTGCAACGCCGTACGTGGCAGCGCCAACAACCAGCGGGTATCACGCGGGTCGTCAAACACCCAGGGCAGCAGCACCAGCGCATTGGTCGTGGTGGGCGCCACCGGCAGCAGACGCGCGCGCACGCGCCGCCCCAGCTCGGACCAAAACTCCCAGCGCTGTGCCACACCCGCCTCGGCCAGCACCACATCGAGCTCAATCTCGGCCACCCAGCGCCCCCACCAGGCACGCAGCGCTCGGGCCGCCTCGGGTTGCTGCTGCAACTGCTGCACCCAGGCCTCGAAGCGACGCCGGCTGTGCGCAACGTTGCCCGCGGCCCGCAGCCAGCCCGCCACCCCCTTCAACCACAGGTTGCACTGGGCAATATCGCCCTCTGTCGGCGCCCACAGCACCGCCTCGGGTACTGGCTCAAGCTGAATATCGCGCTGGTCGGTCATGCGGGGTTTGTACCATGATGCACGGTCATTGGCTTCTTGCGACAATCGCGGCTGTAACAAAGTTTCCCAACCACCGCAAGCCTGCCATGCCCGCCTACCGCATCGCCCCCTCCATCCTGTCGGCCGACTTCGCCCGCTTGGGTGAAGAAGTGCGCACCGTCATCGCCGCCGGCGCCGACTGGATCCACTTCGACGTGATGGACAACCACTACGTGCCCAACCTGACCATCGGGCCGGCGGTGGCGCAGGCGCTCAAGCCGCACTGCGTCACGCCGGATGGGCGCGCGGTGCCGCTGGACGTGCACCTGATGGTGCAGCCGGTGGATGCGCTGGCGCAGATGTTTGCCGACGCTGGCGCCGACCTCATCAGTTTCCACCCCGACGCCAGCACCCACGTGCACCGCAGCATCCAGGCCATCAAGGCGCGCGGCTGCCAAGTCGGGCTGGTGTTCAACCCGGCCACCCCGCTGGACGTGCTCGACTGGGTCATCGACGACCTGGACCTGATTCTGATCATGAGCGTCAACCCCGGCTTTGGCGGCCAGAGCTTCATCGACAGCGCGCTGCGCAAGGTCGAGCAGGCGCGCCGCCGCATCGAGGCCTGCGGCAAGGATATCCGGCTCGAGGTGGACGGCGGCATCAAGGCCGACAACATCCGCCGCGTGGCTGATGCCGGCGCCGACACCTTCGTGGCCGGCAGCGCCATCTTTGGCAAGCCCGACTACAAGGCCGTCATCGACCAAATGCGCGCCGCGCTGGCCGCCTGAGCCAACTTCATCGGCACCCGACGCCGCCCACGCCCCGCCACGGGGCGGGCGCTGCTGCACGCGGTTGGGCACGCCAGCCCGCTGAAGCGGCCCAGTGCGTGACAACGCTTGGAGTTTTCCTGGTTGGGGCATGTCGCGCCGATGACCGATACTAATGCCCATGCGCAAAGACGTGTTTTACCCGGCCGTGGCGCTGCTGCAGCGGCTGTCGATGCCGGCCAAAATGTTGGGCATGGCCGCTGTGGTGGCGGTGCCGTTGGCCATCGTAGCCTGGCTGCTGGTGATGGACAGCTGGCGCGGCCTGCACACCACGCAAACCGCGCGCGCGGGGCTGCAGGCGGTGCGGGCCACGCAAACGCTCGTGCACGCGGTGCAGGACTGGCGCGACGCCGCCGACGTGGCCGCGGCGGGGCAAGCAACCTACCAGGCGCCGGCGCAGCAAGCCGCACAGCGCAGTCAGCAAGCGCTCGAAGCACTGGACACGCTGCTGGCCAGCCACCCCGAGTGGAAGACCGACGGCCTGTGGAACCCGCTGCGCGAGCAATTGCAAGCGCTGCTGCAAGACGCCCAGCGTCCGCCTTCGGTGCGACACGCCGACGCCACCCAGCAGCTGGTGCGGCTGCAACGGCTGGCCGGCTGGATCGCCGACGCCACCGGCGTGCAGCGCGACGTCGATGCGCTGGCCGCGCACCGCGCCACGCTGGCCTACGAAGGGCTGCCGCCGGTGGGCGAGCTGGCCAGCCAGCTGCGCGGTCGCGCCACCGCCATGCTGCTGCACCCGGACGCGAGGACCGACTCGATCATCATCTCCAACATGGTGCGGCAAGCCAGCGCAGCGGACCAAATTGAAGCCCTGCTGCCCGCGCTGCAAGAGCGTGTCGAATCGCTGCAGCGCCACGGCGCCCCACCGCCGGCCGGATGGTCGGCCTTTCGCAGTAACACTGACGAGCTTATCCGCACCACGGCGGCGCACCTCAAGACCGCCGCGATGACGGTGGACGCCAAAGATTTTTACGAACTGGCCACACGCACCCTGCAGGCGCAGCGCGCGCTGGAAGACGAATTGGGCGAAGCGCTGGACGCGCAGTGGGCGGCGCGCACGGCTGCGCTGCAGCGCGACATCGCGCTGGTGACGGCCGGCTGCGCGCTGGTGCTGCTGTTGCTCGCCTACGGCATGGTGGCGTTTTACCGCGCCACGGTGGGGGGCCTCACGCACCTCAACGACGCCATCGACCGCGCGGCCGAAGGCGACCTCACCGGCGACGCGGTGCTGCCCGGCACGGACGAAATGGCCTCCGTGAGCCAGCAGCTCAGCAACATGCTGCAGCACCTATCGGAACTCGTGGCCGACGTGCGCAGCGCGGCGGCGGTGCTGGGCCACGTCGGGCTGCAACTGGTGCACGACAGCCAGCAGTTGGCCGAGCGCACGCAAAGCCAGGCCGCCAGCCTGGAGCAAGCCACCAGCAACGTGCGCGCGGTGGCCGAAACGGTGCAGACCAATGCCGAAGCCGCCGAAGATATCCGGCGCCTGACCACCAACCTCAATGGTGAAACCGAGCGCGCCAGCAGCCTGATGCAGCACACGATGGGGGGGCTGGGCTCGCTGCAGGCGACCTCGCAGCGCATGACCGAAATCATCGGCACCATCGACGGCATCGCGTTCCAGACCAACATCCTGGCGCTCAACGCCGCGGTGGAGGCGGCGCGCGCCGGCGAAGCGGGCCGCGGCTTTGCCGTCGTGGCCAGCGAAGTGCGCCGCCTGGCGCAACGCAGCCAGGAAGCCGCCAACGAGGTGCGCCAGCTCATCGCCGAATCGGCCGAGCGCGTGCAAAGCACGGTGACCGAAATTGCCAGCGTCAACGACGCCATGCAGGCGTTGGTGCAGGGCATTCGCGATATCGCCGCGCGCATCGGCGAAATGGCCGACGCCAGCCGCCAGCAAAGCACCGCGCTCAGAGAGGTGGTTGCGGCGGTGGGCGACCTCGACAAGGTCACCTACGAAAACGCCGCCATGGTGGAGCGCACCACGCACCGCGCCAACCGCTTGATGGAGCGCACGCGCGACCTGGACGAAGCCGTGCACCACATCAAGCTGCGCCAAGGCACCGCCGACGAGGCCTACCAACTCGTGCAAAAGGCGCTGCAACACATCCAGGCGGTCGGCTACGAACGCGCAGCCGAAGACTTCCACGACAAAAACGGGCCGTTCGTCGACCGTGACCTTTACATCTTCGTGCTCGACGACGCCGGCACCTACCGCGTCATGGGGCTGGACCGCGCCAAGGTCGGCACCCGCGTGCACGATGCGCCCGGCATCGACGCCGAGCAGTTCATGGAGGACGTGCGCTACCGTGCGCAACAGGGTGGCGGCTGGGTCGAATACAACATCGTCAACCCCGTCACCGGCCAGGTGCGCGCCAAGTCGTCGTACGTGGTGCCGTTGCCCAATGGCTTGATTTTGGGCTGTGGCGCCTACCGCAGCGCCATCAAAGACCGCAGCCAACTCGGACTGCACCGTGGGGAGTAGGCGCACTGCGGCACAATGCGGGCTTTGGCTTGACGTTGTTGTGCCATGACCGCAGGCGCCACCGCCCCCGTGACCGACGAGTCCACCGCCGCCACCCACCGCATGTTGCCCGACGAACGCCGCGCCAGCCTGGCGCTGGCGGGCGTGTTTGCGCTGCGCATGCTGGGGCTGTTTCTGGTGCTGCCGGTCTTTGCGCTGGAAGCCGTGCGGCTGCCGGGCGGCGACGACCCCGCCCGCGTCGGGCTGGCCATGGGCATCTACGGCCTGGTGCAGGCGGTGCTGCAAATCCCGCTGGGGTGGGCATCCGATCGCTACGGGCGCAAACCCATCATCCTGCTGGGCTTGGCGCTGTTCGCCGCCGGCAGCCTGCTGGCCGCGTGGGCGCCGACGCTGGCATGGCTGACGCTGGCGCGCGCCGTGCAAGGCGCGGGGGCCATTTCCGCGGCGGTCACGGCGCTGCTGGCCGACCTCACGCGCGACGCGGTACGCACCAAGGCGATGGCGCTGGTGGGTGCCAGCATCGGGCTGAGTTTTGCGCTGTCGCTGGTGGTGGCGCCACCGCTGGCCGCCGCCCTCGGCCTGGGTGGTCTGTTCGTGTTAACCGCGCTGCTGACCCTGGCGGGCATGGCCGCCGTGGCTTGGGTAGTGCCCCCTGAGCCCGCGCGGCCGGCCGCAACACGAGGAACCGG
Source organism: Tepidimonas aquatica (assembly GCF_007556585.1). Lineage (GTDB taxonomy): Bacteria > Pseudomonadota > Gammaproteobacteria > Burkholderiales > Burkholderiaceae_C > Tepidimonas > Tepidimonas aquatica. The sequence goes on from NZ_VJNA01000030.1 coordinate 27,773, forward strand.
CGGCTGGCGCACCGTGCTGACCCACCCCGCGCTGCTGCGGCTGGATGGCGGGGTGCTGGCGCTGCACACGTTGCAGATGGCCATGTGGGTCACGGTGCCGGGGCTGCTGGTGCAGGCGGGCTTGCCGCAAGGCCAACATTGGCAGGTTTACCTGGCGGCACTGGCGGTGTCGTTCGCCATCATGGGCGGGCTGCTGTTTCGGTTGGAACGCCGCGGCCACCTGGGCGCGGTGCTGCGCACAGCCATCGGCCTGCTGCTGGCCGCCCAGCTCGGCCTGGCCTGGTCGCACATGCACGGCGCCACGCTGGCGGCCCTGACGGGGTGGTTGATGGTGTTTTTCGTCGGCTTCAACACGCTCGAAGCCAGTCAGCCCAGCCTGGTGTCGCGCCTGGCCCCCGCGGAAGCACGTGGGGCGGCGCTGGGCGTGTACAACACCCTGCAGTCGTTGGGCCTGTTTGCCGGCGGCGCACTGGGTGGTTGGCTCGCCCGCCAAGGCGGCCCCGGCACCGTGCTGAGCTGCGGCGCCGCGCTCGCGGCGCTGTGGTTGGCGCTGGCGTGGCGCCAGCCGCTGCCTGCCGCCCGGTCGGCGTCATGAACGCAACGCTCCGCCGGCCTTACCGCCGCGGCACCACTCACCCAGCCCAGCAGGCAGCCACGTCATGTAAAAAACCGCTGGCGGTTTCCCGCCAGCGGTCACAACCCTTGGGAGTGTATGGGCTCAGAACGTGTGCTTCAGACCAACGCCAAAGCGGCTGTCCGGCGCACCGGCGGCACCGGCGCGGCCGTTGACGGCAGCGGCGTTGGCGTCAAAGAAGCCGGCGTACGCCGTGGTCCGCTTGGACAGAGCGTAGGCAGCCGCCACGCTCGGCCTTGCCGCCGTCTTGCTTGCTCTGCGCGTAGCCAACCGACACGACCAGGTTGGTCGCGACCGGCACGTCGGCGCCGACCGACCACTCATCCACATCCGCGTTCTTGGCGCGGCCGTAGGTGCCCAGCAGCTTGGCCACGCCCAGGTCGTAGGACGCGCCGATGCGGGTGTACTTCTCGTTGGTCAGCTCGTCATCCTGGTAGCCCAGCGCGACGAACAGCGGGCCACCTTCGTACTTGACGTGGAAGGCCGAGACACGGCTGTTGGCCACGCCTTCGCGCAGGTTGGTGCTGACGGCACCGCTGAAGCCGCCAAACGACGGCGACGCGTAGTAGATGCCGTTGATGGAGCTGCGCCTGCCGGCGATCAAAGGCATCGGCGGCGCGCCGCTGTACCTGATCGACCGCTACGAGGACGGCAAGAGCATCTACGACATCGACTTCGAGTTCCTGCCCGGCTTCGAGGACCCGGCCAGCCGCCACCCCGTGGGGCATGGCTTTCAGGTCATCGACCACCTCACGCACAACGTCTACCGCGGGCGCATGGCCTACTGGGCACAGTTTTACGAGCGCCTGTTCAACTTCCGCGAGATCCGCTACTTCGACATCCAAGGCGAGTACACGGGCCTCAAGAGCCGCGCCATGACTGCGCCGGACGGCCTGATCCGCATCCCGCTCAACGAGGAAGGGGGCTCCGGCGGCAACGGCCAGATCGAGGAGTTCCTGATGCAGTTCAACGGCGAAGGCATCCAGCACATCGCCCTGCTGACGGACGACCTGCTGGCCAGCGTGGACGCCCTGCAGATGGCCGGCGTGCCGCTGATGACCGCGCCCAACGACATTTATTACGAGATGCTGGAAGAGCGCCTGCCCAGCCATGGCGAGCCGGTGGCTGAGCTGCAGGCACGCGGCATTCTGCTCGACGGCTCGACCGCCGGGGGCGACAAGCGCCTGCTGCTGCAGATCTTCAGCCAGCCGCTGCTCGGGCCGGTGTTCTTCGAGTTCATCCAGCGCAAGAACGACGAGGGCTTTGGCGAGGGCAACTTCAAGGCCCTGTTCGAAAGCCTGGAGCGCGACCAGATCCGCCGCGGCACCCTCAAGGTGGAGACCGCCGCGGCCTGACCCCCCAGAAGGAAAGCCACCATGACCAAGCTCGAAGGCCCCGCCCTGCAAGCCGCCCTTGCGCAGTTGCCCGCCTGGACGTTCGACGCCGAACGGCACGCCATCCGCCGGACGCTGCGCTTTGCGGACTTCAACGCGGCCTTCGGCTTCATGACACGCGCCGCCCTGGAGGCCGAGCGCCGCGACCACCATCCGGAGTGGTTCAACGTCTACAACCGGGTGGACATCCTGTTTTCCACGCACGATGCCGGGGGGCTGACCGAGCGCGACATCGCGTTTGCGCACTGGGTCGATGCCACCGCCCCGGCCATGGGGGCGATCGATGAGCGCAACCGCTGACACCGTCCTGCACGGCCTGGCCGCCGGCGAGGCCGGCCGCCCGGACAGCCCGGACTGGACCATCCCGCAAAACTGGTCCGCCTACACCCCGCAGGAACACGCCACCTGGGCCACGCTGTACCGACGCCAGATGGCGCTGCTGCCCGGCCGGGCGTGCGACGCCTTCGTCGACGGCATGCGCCGCCTGCCCATCGAGCCCGACCGCATCCCGGACTTCGAGCGCCTGTCCGAGGTGCTGATGCGCCACACCGGCTGGCAGGTGGTCGCCGTGCCGGGGCTGGTGCCGGACGACGTCTTTTTCGAGCACCTGGCCCACCGGCGCTTTCCCGCCGGGCAGTTCATCCGCCGCGCCGACCAGTTGGACTATCTCCAGGAGCCCGACGTCTTCCACGACGTGTTTGGCCATGTGCCGATGCTGATGCACCCGGTCATGGCCGACTTCATCCAGGCCTACGGGCACGGCGGCCTGCGGGCGCAGCGCCTGGGTGCGCTGGACATGCTGGCCCGCGTCTACTGGTACACGGTGGAGTTTGGCCTGGTGCGCGAGGCCGGCGCGCTGCGCATCTACGGCGCAGGCATCGTGTCCTCCGCATCCGAAAGCCGCTTTTGCCTGGAATCCCCCTCACCCCACCGCCTGGGCTTCGATCTGGCGCGGGTGATGCGCACCCGCTACCGCATCGACGACTTTCAGCAAACCTACTTCGTGCTCGACCGCCTGGACGACCTGCTGCGCCTGGCCGAGATCGACTTCGCGCCGCTGTACGAACAGGTGGGCCGGCTGGACACCCTGCCGGCCGATGCCGTGCTGCCGCAGGATACGGTGATTACGCGGGGCGACGGGCGCTACCACCGACAGCGCGCGCTTGAGCTTCAGGATCGCTGATTCACAACTCTCGGGGCGCTCGCCGAGGCCGAGCCAGCAACAGCCACGCCAAAACCACGGACCGCGGAAAAGCCTTGGTAACCTGTGCGCCGCGCTGGCAACCAAGGGAAAACCCCTGTGGCGAAAATCACGAATTTTTTCTAACGATCGTTCGCTTCTAGGGCGCCATTGACTACCATAACGTTGCAGTATGCCGACCGGGCTGCAGTATGCCGACCGGGCCATACCGCCCCATCGTTTTTCGCGCACAACTTCAATCCAAGAGGAGTCTGTCGTATGCAAAAGAAAATTGTGGCTGCCCTGGCGCTGTGCGGCGCGGGCGTGGCAATGGCCCAGTCCGCCGGTACCAGCAAGGTGGAGCTGTGGGGTATCGTGGATGCCGCCGTGCGCCACACCAACAACGAAGGTGCCGGCAAGGATGGCCTGACGAGGATGATCGGTGGCGGCATGTCGCAAAGCCGCTGGGGTATCAATGTGGAGGAGGACCTGGGTGGCGGGTCCAAGGCCCTGGTGGTGCTGGAAAAACCGTCTCAATGCCGATGACGGCAGTGTTTCCACCCCCTTCTTCCAACTGTCCTATCTGGGTCTGCAAGGCCCTTATGGCCGCCTGACTGTCGGACGTCAGTACAATGTCCTGTTCGACGTGGTGACCAGCACCTACGCTTCGTTCCCGTACTCCCCCTACATGGAAGCCTACAAGCCTGAGTTGGGAATGGCCATGGGCGCGCGTACCAGCAACATGCTGAAGTACACCTTCGCAACGCCGGACCGCAGCTTCGTAGGCTCGCTGCAATATTCGTTTGACGAGAACAACGACACCAAGGCATTGGAAACTAACCCGCCTCCCTCGGAGGCGCAAGTGGAGGACTACGTTGCACGCACCCTGGGTGGTGGCGCCTGGAAGACGGTTGGCGGCTACCTGCGCTACTCCGCGAGCGGGTTTGCCGTCGGCGGCGGCTACATGCGCACGACGCTGCCAGGCGGCACCGACGTAGACGCCTGGACTCTGGGCGGTTCGTACCGCACGGGTCCGTGGTACTTCAGTACAGGCTATGGCCTGAACAAGGCGAAATACGCTAAGGTGACCAACCTGATCCAGGGTGTCCGTAATACCGTCGACGGAGCGATCCTGGGGCAATTCTGGGCCGGCCAGACCAATGGCGGCTTCCAGCCGGGCGACGCCAACAAGCGCCAGCTGTTCAAGGTGGGCGTGGGCTATCAGCTGACTCCTCAGCTCAACCTGGGCGCGCACTACTTCCGCGGTAAGCAGTCGGGCTCGGCCACGGGTGCTTTCAACGGCAACGCCAACTTCTACGTGGCCGTGGCGGACTATGCCTTCAGCAAGCGCACCGATGCCTACTTCGGCGTGGACCGCACCAGCATCAGCGGCGGCAGCGCGGTCGTGCTGGATAAGGAGAGCCGCGCACGCAGCCGTACCGGCATCACCGTGGGTGTCCGCCATCGCTTCTAAGGCACATTGAGTGGGGAGGGGAAGGGCCCTTGTGGGCCCGCCACGATTTCAAACAACCTCCTTGGGGAGGTTGTTTTTTATGTGCGCCCGTGCCGGGCGCACATAAAAAAGCCGCGGCGTATTTTCCGCGGCTTCGGTCGTTCTGTGGATGCATGCGGCCCGATCGGGCCGCTGGGGACTCAGAACGTATGCTTCAGACCGACGCCGAAGCGGCTGTCCGGTGCACCGGCACGGCCCGTGACGGCGGCGGCGTTGGCGTCGAAGTAGCCCGCATAAGCCGTGGTACGCTTGGACAGCGCATACGCCGCCGCCAAGCTCCAGCCTTGCTCGGCCTTCATGCCATCTTGCTTGCTGCGCGCATAGCCCACCGACACCACCAGGTTCGAGGCCACCGGCACGTCCGCACCGACCGACCACTCATTCACGTCCGCGTTCTTGGCGCGGCCGTAGGTGCCCAGCAGCTTGGCCACACCCAGATCATACGAGGCGCCGATGCGGGTGTACTTTTCATTCTTCGGCTCGTCGTCCTGGTAACCCAGCGCGACGAACAGCGGGCCACCTTTGTACTTGACGTGGAAGGCCGAGACACGGCTGCCGGCCACGCCTTCGCGCAGGTTGGTGCTGAACGCACCGCTGAAGCCACCGAACGACGGCGAAGCGTAGTAGAAGCCGTTGTTCGGGTTGGCGGTGTACTTGTACTGGCTTTGGAAGATCAAGGCAACCGGGCTCAGGAGGTAGTCGTTGAACGCCGCCTCGGTGGCGACACCGATGTCGTCGTACGCCGTCCAGATCTTGCCCAGCTTGATCTCGCCGAAGCCACCCGACAGGCTCAGGTAGGTTTGACGGTTAAAGCCAGGGCCGCCAGTGCCGTTGTCGAGGTTAATATTTTGCTCGTACAGGAAGCCGGCCTTCAGACCGCCACCCAGATCTTCCTCGCCCTTGATGCCCCAATGGCTATTGGGGATATTTTTACGGGGGGAACCACCGCTGGTCAGCTCGGTGGGGGCGTTCTTGTCCTTGTGCAGAACGATGTCCGCAGTACCGTACAGCGTCACGGACGACTGGGCAAACGCCGCACCGGTGGCCGCGACGGCAGCCAGGGCGATCAGAGTCTTTTTCATACAGAGCTCTCCAAGGGTTGTCCTAGGGCCTGTTAACACTACGTGCTAACATACTGCGCATGGAACTTACGCCTGCGCAATTCGCGCGTATCGAGGATTGCCTGCCGCGGCAGCGGGGCAATGTGTCGCTGGACAACCTTCAAGTGCTCA
>NZ_VJNA01000031.1 GCF_007556585.1 Tepidimonas aquatica
TGAGCACTTGAAGGTTGTCCAGCGACACATTGCCCCGCTGCCGCGGCAGGCAATCCTCGATACGCGCGAATTGCGCAGGCGTAAGTTCCATGCGCAGTATGTTAGCACGTAGTGTTAACAGGCCCTAGGCTACGGCTGCTGCGGCTGCGGGCCTGGCTGGCCTTGGGCCGGCACGACGCCGCCCGCGCCGAGGTGGAGGCGATGGCGCGCGAACCCAGCCCGGATCCTGCCTGGCTGCCCTACATGGCCGAGTGGGCCTACGAGGCGAACCAACTGGATCTGTGCCGGCGCTGGCTCGGCCAGCTGCCCGCCACGCTGCTGAGCGACAAATTGCAACCCGTGGTTCGTTATTGGACGCGCGCATGAACGCCGACGTGATGCTGCTGCTGGAAGGCACCTACCCTTACACCCGCGGCGGGGTGGCGGCCTGGGTCGATCAGCTCGTGCGCGCGCACCCGCAGCTGCGCTTTCATGCGGTCTATATCGGCGCGCGCGCCCGCGAAGCGGGCGCGCCGGTCTATACCCCGCCACCCCATGTGGCGGCTCTGGACACGATCTGGCTGTTCGAGCCGCAAGAGCTGCGCCCTCCGCCCGAGGTGCGCCGCCGCCTGCACGAACCCGCGCCGGCATGGCAAGCCGCCGTGCAGCGCTGGCACGACGTTTTTTTGGGCTTGCAGTCAGCGCCTGCCACGCTGGGGGCCGAAGTGGCCGAGGCGCTGCTGCGCGACGACGGGCTGCAAGCCCGGCACTATCTGCACTCGGACTTCAGCTGGACGATGATCGGCGAACGCTACCAGCGCCACTGCACCGACCCCTCGTTCGTCGATTACTTCTGGACCAGCCGCACGCTGCACGCGCCGCTGTGGACGCTGGCGCGCTGGGCGCGGCAGTTGCCGCCGGCGCGGGTGTATCACAGCATCTCCACGGGCTACGCGGGGTTTCTCGGCGCGCTGCTGAGCCACCGCGACCGCCGCCCGCTGATCCTGACCGAACACGGCATCTACACCAAGGAACGGCAGATCGACCTGGCGCTGGCCACCTGGGTGCCCGACAACCGCCACCCGCTGCTGCGCGACGACACCGAAACGCCTTACCTGCGCGGCATGTGGGCCCGCTTCTTTGAGTGGCTGGGCCGTTTTTGCTACGAGCGCGCCGACCCCATCGTGTCGCTTTACGAAGCCAACCGGCAACGTCAAATCCGCGACGGCGCTGCGCCCGAGCGCACGCGCGTCATCCCCAACGGCATCGACGTGGAAGCGTTGGCGGCGGCGCGCCGCCCCGCCGGGGCTGCCATTCCGCGCGTGGCGGCGCTGATCGGGCGCGTGGTGGCCATCAAAGACATCAAGACCTTCATCCGCGCGATGCGCCGCGTGGCCAACCTGCGGCCTGACATCGAAGGCTGGATCGTCGGCCCCACCGACGAAGACCCCGACTACGCCGAGGAGTGCCGCACGCTGATCGAGCAGCTCGGGCTGCAGGATCGCGTCAAGATGCTGGGCCTGCAGCGCACGCCTGAAGTGCTGCCGCGCGTCGGCGTCACCGTGCTGTCTTCCATCAGCGAGGCGCTGCCACTGGTGGTGCTGGAAAGCCTGGCGGCGGGCATTCCGGTCATCAGCACCGACGTCGGCGCCTGCCGCGAGCTCATCGAAGGCTGCCCGACGGATGCGGACGACCTGGCGCTGGGCCCGGCAGGGCTGGTGGTGCCGCCGGCGCAACCCACGGCGCTGGCTGATGCCATCGTGGCGCTGCTGGACGACCCGCCGCGCTGGCATGCCATGGCCGAGCGCGGCCTGGCGCGCGTGCAGCGGCGCTACCGCGACCGCGACATGCACGCCGCTTACCGGCAGCTTTATGCCGACGCTCTGGAGCGCGCCTGACCATGGCTGGCATCGGCTTTGAACTGCGCAAGCTGCTGGATCGCGGCACGTTCTGGAGCGGGGCGCGCGCCTACGCCTACGCCGGGCTGATCGGCTCCGGGCCGTGGGTGCTGTCGATCCTGGGCATGCTGCTGGTCGGCATCCTGTGCGCCAGCATCGTGGTGCCGCCGTCGCTGGTGACGCAATTTCAAACCACCGTCACGTACCTGGTGGCCGGCAGCCTCATCGCCAGCGGCGGGCTGCAGCTGGTGCTGACGCGCTACTGCGCCGACCGCCTGTTTGAACGCCGCCCGCAGCGCGTGCTGCCCGCGCTGCACGGCACGCTGGCGCTGCTGCTGCCGCTGGCCACGCTGGCAGGCGTCGGGGTGGCGCTGTGGCTGCCCGAGGTCAGCGGGCTTTACCTGGTGCTCGCGCTGGCGTGCTGGGTGGCGCTGTGCGCGGTGTGGATGCTGGCGGTGTTGCTGTCGGGCCTGAAGCGCTACCGCGCGCTGGTGGCGCTGTTTGCCGCCGGCTATGGCAGCACCGTGTTGCTGGCCTATCCGTTCTCACTGCTCGGCTGGGGGCTGGAAGGTCTGCTGGCGGCGTTCTTGATCGGGCAGCTGATCCTGCTGGGCGGCCTGTGGCAGGTCATCGTGCGCGGCTACCCCTCCGCCCACTGGGTGGGGCTGGATTGGCTGCGCCAGCCCCGCTTCTACCCCAGCCTGTGGCTCGCCGGCACGGCTTTCAACCTGGCGGTGTGGGCCGACAAATTCATCTTTTGGCTCGCCCCCGGCACCTCGGTGGAAGTCATCAGCGTGCTGCGCAGCAGCCCGGTGTATGACGTGCCGGTGTTTCTGGCCTACCTGGCCATCGTGCCTGGCATGGCGATTTTTCTCGTGCGCATCGAAACCGACTTTGTCGAGTATTACGACAAGTATTACGACGCCGTGCGCGGCGGCGGCAGCCTGACCCACATCCAAACCCTGCGCGATGAAATGATCCTGACCGTGCGCACGGGGCTGGCGGAAATCGGCAAGTGGCAAGCGATTGCCACCTTGCTAGCGCTGCTGGCGGGGCCGGCCTCGTTTGAGCTGCTCGGGCTGGATGCGGCGCTGCTGCCGCTCTTTTACGTGCAGGTGATCGGCGCCGGGCTGCAAGTCATGATCCTGGCGCTGATCAACGTGCTCTATTACTTTGACCGGCGGCACGACGTGGCACTGCTGACCGTCGTGTTCTTCGTCGCCAACGTGGTTTTGACGCTGCTGAGCCTGGCCTTAGGGCCATCGTTTTACGGCTACGGCTTTGCCGCTGCCGCGCTGCTGACGGTGGCGCTGGGGCTGGTGCGGCTGGATCGGTGCCTGGGCCGGATCGTTTTCGACACCTTCATGAAACAGCCGTGAGAGCTCAAGCCGGCGGCCGCGGCCACGCATCGCCAAACCCCCGCACCCGGCCCCGGCGGTCTGGGGTACGATGGCCCCATGACCGTCACGATCCAGTTCCTCGGCGGAGCCGGCACCGTCACCGGCTCCAAGTACCTCCTGCGCCACGATGGCCAGCAGCTGCTGGTCGATTGCGGCCTGTTCCAGGGCTACAAGGCGCTGCGGCTGCGCAACCGCGCGCCGCTGCCGGTGGTGCCGGGGCAGATCGGCGCGGTGGTGCTGACGCACGCGCACCTGGACCACAGCGGCCACCTGCCGCTGCTGGTGCGCGAGGGCTTTCGCGGCAAGGTCTGGTGCACGCACGCCACGCGCGACCTGTGCGAGATCCTGCTGCCGGACAGCGCCCACCTGCAGGAGGAGGACGCCGCCTACGCCAACCGGCACGGCTACTCCAGGCACAGCCCGGCGCTGCCGCTGTACACGGTGGCCGATGCCGAGCACGCGCTGCGCCTGCTGCGGCCGCAACCGGTCTACCAGCCGTTCGAGCCGCTGCGCGGCTGGCGCGTGCAGTTCTTCGGCGCCGGCCACATTCTGGGGGCGGCGCAGGTGCTGGTGGAGGTGGGCGGACGCCGCATCCTGTTTTCCGGTGACCTCGGCCGCGCCGACGACCTGATGATGCTGCCACCCGATCCGCCGCCGCAGGCCGACGCGGTGGTGGTCGAATCCACCTACGGCAACCGACAGCACCCCGACACCGATCTGATCGAGGAGCTGGCGCCGCTAATGGCGCGCGTGGCGGCGCGCGGTGGCACCGCCGTGGTGCCGGTGTTCGCGGTCGGGCGGGCGCAAGCCATCCTGCATGCCATCGCCCAACTCAAGCGCCAGCATCTCCTGCCGGCGGCGCTGCCGGTCTATCTCGACAGCCCGATGGCGATCCATGCCACCGCGCTGCTGGAGCGCCACCTCGGCGAGCACCGCCTCAGCCACCACGAGGTGCAGCAGATGACGCGCACGGTCAAGGCAGCGATGACGCCGGACGAATCGAAGGCCATCGCGCGCCATCATGGGCCGAAGGTGATCCTGGCCGGCAGCGGCATGGCCACCGGGGGCCGGGTGCTGCACCACCTCAAGCTCTACCTCGGCGACCACCGGCACATGGTCATCCTGACCGGCTACCAGGCCCCCGGCACGCGCGGTGACACGCTGCAGCGCGGGGCCGCCAGTCTGCGCATCCACGGCGAGGACTGGCCGGTGCGCGCCGAGGTGGCGCAGCTGCTGTCGGCCTCCGCCCACGCCGACGGCGAGGGGCTGCTGGCCTGGCTGCGCGCGATCCCGGGCCAGCCGCGGCACACTTTCGTCGTGCACGGCGAGCCTGACGCCGCCGACACGCTGCGCTGCCGCATCGAGCGCGAACTGCGCCGCACCGCCCTCGTGCCGGAGCACGGGGCGGTGTGGGAGGTGTGACGCGGACGCGCCTCAGCCGCCGCGCCCGGCGGTGGCCGAGGCGAGAAACCCCCACAGCGCCTCGTCGTCGCAGAACGCGACGTTGAAGCGCAGCCAGGGGCTGGGCGCCAGATCCAGGCCGAACAGGTGCCCGGGGCCGAGCAGGATGTCGTGCTCGGCGGCCTGGTAGGCCAGCGTCGAGGCGTTGTCGATCGCCGGGTGGCGCGCCCACAGGAACATGCCGGCGCCGGGCTGGGCGAACAGCTCGAAGCCCAGCCGCTGCAGCCGCTCGGCGGTGGCCTGCTGGGCACCGGCGAGGCGCTGGCGCAGGCCGCGCAGGTGCTTGCGCCAGCGCCCGTCGGTCAGCGCCCCGAAGGTGAGGCGCTCGGCGAATTCCGACGACGTCAGGCCGGAGATCATCTTCAGCTGCGCCAGATCCTCCAGCACCTCGGGATGCGCGGCCACGAAGCCCACGCGCAGGTTGGGCGAGACGGTCTTGGAGAAGCTGCCGATGTGGACGACGCGCTGCAACTGGTCGAGGCTGGCGAGCGAGGGCCGCGGCTCCGGGTCGAGGTCGGCGTAGATGTCGTTCTCGACGATGCGCAGGCCGTGCCGTTCGGCCAGCTGCAGCAGCCGGTGCAGCTGCGCCAGGTTGGCCACCGAGCCGGTGGGGCTGTGCAGCCGCGGCTGGGTGAACAGCACCTTCGGGGCGTGCTCGGCGATGCGCGCCTCCAGCGTCGCCAGGTCCCAGCCCCACGGGGTGCGCGGCACGCCGATCAGCCGCGCCCCCAGGAAGCGCAGCGAGAACAGCAGGTTCGGGTAGCCCGGCTCGTCCACCAGCACCGCGTCGCCCGGACGCACCAGGCGGCGCGCCACCAGATCCATGGCCTGGCTGGAGCCGTGCGTCAGCAGCACCTGGTCGCAGGTCAGCGCGATCTCCTGCTCGGCCAGCAGGTCGCGCACCAGCTGGCGCAGCGGCGTGTAGCCCTTGGGCTCGCCATAGCCGCCCAGATCGACCTCCTGCGCCGCCAGCGCGCGCAGGCTGCGCCGCACGCCGTCGCCGAACAGCCAGTCGTGCGGCAGCCAGCCGCAGCCGGGCTTGAGGCGCAGGTTGCGGTTCTCGAACACGCGCCGCAGGTACCACATCGAGTCGAAGTGGAACTGCGGCCCGGCCTCGGCGGCAGTCTCTGTCCGCACGTCGCGGCTGCGCACGAAGAACCCCGAGTGCGGCCGCGAGACGAAGTAGCCCAGCGCCACCAGCCGGTCGTAGGCGTCCACCACGGTGTAGACGCTGACGCCGTGCGCGTGCGCGAACTGCCGGATCGACGGCGCCTTCGCGCCGGGGCGCAGCACGCCGGCGCGGATCAGCTCGCGAAAGCCGTCCACGATCTGCTGCACCAGCGGCGTCGGGCTCTGGGGGTCGAGGGCGAACATCGGCTCTGTACCGGTCCGGCCGGCGGTACAGCGCCCGCGTGCGGCCGTGCGGGTGTATATGGTAGCGGCCGCACCAGGCGCGGATGATCAGGGCCTGATCCGCGCGCCGCGCGCCCGCCCCAGGAGAGACCGACCATGCACCGTGACCCGAACCTGCCCGCCGCCACCCGCACCAACGCCGCCCTGATGGCGCGCCGCCGCGCCGCGCTGCCCGCCGGCCTGGGCCAGACGCACGAAGTCTTCGCCGAACGGGCCGAAGGCGCTGAAGTCTGGGACGTCGAGGGCCGCCGCTACATCGACTTCGCCGGCGGCATCGCGGTGCTCAACACCGGCCACCGCCACCCGAAGATCGTCGAGGCCGTCAAGGCGCAGCTCGACAAGCTGCACCACACGTGCTTTCAGGTGCTGGCCTACGAGCCCTACGTGGAGCTGGCCGAGCGCCTGATCGCGAAGACCCCCGGCGACTTCGCCAAGAAGGCGTTCTTCCTCTCCACCGGCGCGGAGGCAGTGGAAAACGCCGTCAAGATCGCCCGCGCCGCCACCGGCCGCCAGGGCGTCATTGCCTTTGGCGGCGGCTTTCATGGTCGCACGCTGCTGGGCATGGCGCTGACCGGCAAGGTCGCACCCTACAAGGCGGGCTTCGGGCCGTTTCCGGCCGAGGTCTACCACGCCGAATACCCCAACGCGCTGCACGGCGTGACGGTGGAAGACGCGCTGCGCAGCCTGCAGCGCCTCTTCAAATACGACATCGAGCCGCAGCGCGTGGCCGCCATCATCCTGGAGCCGGTGCAGGGCGAAGGCGGCTTCTACGTCGCCCCGTTCGAGTTTGCGCGCGCGCTGCGCCGGCTGTGCGACGAGCACGGCATCGTCTTCATCGCCGACGAAGTGCAGACCGGCGCGGGCCGCACCGGCACGTGGCTGGCCTGCGAGCAGTGGGGCGTGGCGCCGGACATGGTCACGATGGCCAAGAGCATGGCGGGGGGCTTTCCGATCTCCGCCGTCATCGGCCGCGCCGAGCTGATGGACAAGGTGCCGCCGGGGGGGCTCGGCGGCACCTACGCCGGGCATCCGCTGGCGTGCGCCGCGGCCCTGGCGGTGCTGGACGTGTTCGAGGAGGAGCGGCTGCTGGAGCGCAGCCGCGCCATCGGCGAGCGCCTGCGCGCGGGCCTGACCGCGATGATGGCGCGCCACGCCGAAATCCGCGACGTGCGGGGCCTGGGGGCCATGGTGGCCGTCGAGCTGTTCGAGGGCGGCGACCTCAGCCGCCCCGCCGCCGAGCTGACGCGGCGCCTGTGCGCCGAGGCGCTGCAGCGCGGGCTGGTGCTGCTGTCGTGCGGCCTCCACGGCAACGTGATCCGCATCCTCGTGCCGCTGACCGCCAGCGACGCGCTGCTCGACGAGGGGCTGGCGATCATGGAAGCGGCGCTGGCAGCGGCGAAAAGCTGACCGACGTCGGGGCTCGGCCAGCGCCGTCGCCACGAGGCAGCATCGCCCGCTGCCGCCGCTCGATCATCCTTGCAATGATGGAGCGCGACTCCAGATTTGCAAGGATGTTGGGTCACTCCAGCGGCAAGCGGGCCGCGGCCCCGCACTCCTCCAGCAGCCACTCGCGCAGGCGCACGAGCGCCTCGCGCTCGGGCCCGTCGGGCTGCACCAGGTAGTAGGCGCGCTCGCCGCGCAGCGGCGCGGCGCACGCCACCACCAGCTCGCCGCGGCTCAGCTCCTGCTGCACCAGCAGCGTCGGCATCAGCGCCACGCCCAGCCCGGCGATGGCGGCTGCGGCCTGCATCGAGAACAGCTCATAGCGCGGCCCGGCCATCGCGTGCGGGGCCTCCACGCCTTGGGCCTCGAACCAGCGCCGCCAGGCGTCGGGCCGGGTGGACTGCTGCAGCAACGGCAGGCCGGCCAGTTCCTGCGGTGGCAACGGCTGCCCGTTGGGCAGCAACCGCGGGCTGCACACCGGCAGCACCTCCTCGTCCAGCAGGTGCGTGGCCCGCGTGCCGGCCCATTGGCGCAGCTGCTCGGGCGTGCCGGCCCACAGCGCCGCCTCCAGCCCGCTGTCGGGAAACAGGAACGGGCGCGTGCGCGTCTCCAGGTGCACCAGCAGCTGCGGGTGACGCGCCGCCAGCCGCGGCAGGCGCGGGATCAGCCAGCGCGTGGCAAAGGTGGGCACCGTGGCCAGCGTGACGCTGTCGCCCTGACCGCGGCGGGCCATCAGGTCGACGGTGTCGCGCTCCAGCGCCTCCAGCCGCAGGCGGACCTGCCGCGCGTAATCCGCTCCTGCCGGGGTCAGGGCCATGCCGTGCTGCGTGCGGCGAAACAGCTTGACGCCGAGCATGCCCTCCAGCCCCGCCACCTGGCGCGACACCGCCCCCTGCGTCAGCGCCAGCTCCTGCGCCGCGCGGGAAAAGCTCTGGTGGCGCGCGGCGGCCTCGAAGCATTGCAGGGCCTGCAGGGTGGGAAGACGGCGGCGCATGGGGCAGGCGAAAAGTATGACTGCCAGTCATATTTTATGACTGCCGCGCATAAGATATACGAAAACCTCATATCACCACCAGAAAAAATCGTTTGCTCCAGAGCGCGCGCCGGTCTAGGATTCCGCTGCGGCATACCTGAAGCCAGCAGCCCAAGGATGCCATCCCGCTTGCCCGACTCCCGACATCCGCATCATGAAACCGACCAAGACCGCCTTCGATTGGGCCGACCCGTTCTTCCTCGACGACCAGCTGCTGCCGGAGGAGCGCGCCGTGCGCGACGCCGCGCGCGCTTACTGTCAGGACAAGCTGCTGCCGCGCGTGCAGCACGCCTTCCGCCACGAGCAGACCGACCGCGCGATCTTTCACGAGATGGGCGAGCTCGGCCTGCTCGGCCCCACCATCCCCGAGGCCTACGGCGGCGCCGGCCTCAACTACGTCAGCTACGGCCTCATCGCGCGCGAGATCGAGCGCATCGACAGCGGCTACCGCAGCATGATGAGCGTGCAGAGCTCGCTGGTGATGCTGCCGATCTTCGAATTCGGCACCGAGGCGCAGCGACAGCGATACCTGCCCAAGCTCGCCCGCGGCGAGTGGGTGGGGTGCTTCGGCCTGACGGAGCCGAACCACGGCTCCGACCCCGGCAGCATGGCCACGCGCGCGCGCAAGGTGCCGGGCGGCTGGCGCTTGAGCGGCGCCAAGACGTGGATCACCAACGCGCCGATCGCCGACGTGTTCGTCGTCTGGGCCAAGGACGACGAAGGCCAGATCCGCGGCTTCGTGCTGGAGAAGGGCTGGCCGGGCCTGTCGGCCCCGGCCATCCACGGCAAGGTCGGCTTGCGCACCTCCATCACCGGCGAGATCGTGATGGACGACGTCTTCTGCCCCGAGGAGAACGCCTTCCCCGACATACGCGGCCTCAAGGGCCCCTTCACCTGCCTCAACAGCGCGCGCTACGGCATCGCGTGGGGGGCGCTCGGCGCGGCGGAGGACTGCTACCAGCGCGCGCGCCAGTATGTGCTGGATCGGCACCAGTTTGGCCGGCCGCTGGCGGCCAACCAGCTGATCCAGAAGAAGCTTGCGGACATGCTGACCGAAATCGGCATCGGCCTGCAGGCGTGCCTCCGGCTCGGGCGGCTTAAGGACGAGGGCCGCGCGCCGGTGGAGCTCACCAGCGTCTGCAAGCGCAACAGCTGCGGCAAGGCGCTGGAGATTGCCCGCATGGCGCGCGACATGATGGGCGGCAACGGCATCAGCGACGAATACGGCGTGGCGCGCCACCTGGTCAACCTGGAAGTCGTCAACACCTACGAAGGCACGCACGACATCCACGCGCTGATCCTGGGCCGCGCCATCACCGGCATCGCGGCGTTCGCCAACTGAACCCTGGGGCTGGTGATGGACACTCCCGCTCCGCCCCCTGACGCGCCCGGCGGCCCGCCGCAGCCGCTGCGCGGCGTGCGCGTGCTGGACCTGTCGCGCGTGCTGGCCGGCCCGTGGGCCAGCCAGATCCTGGCCGACTACGGCGCGGAGGTGCTCAAGGTCGAGCGCCCCGGCAGCGGCGACGACACCCGCGCCTGGGGTCCACCGTGGTGGGGCGAAGGGCCGCAGCGCCAGTCGGCCTACTTCATCTGCGCCAACCGCGGCAAGCGCTCGGTGGCGCTGGACCTCACCCACCCCGACGGCATCGCGCAGGTGCGGCGCCTGGCCGCCGAGGCCGACGTGCTGCTGGAAAACTACAAGGTCGGCCAACTGGCCAAGGTCGGGCTGGATGCCGCGAGCCTCACGCGCCTGAACCCGCGCCTGATCTACTGCTCCATCACCGGCTACGGCCAGAGCGGGCCGCTGGCGTCCAAGCCCGGTTACGACTTCGCCATCCAGGCCGAGGCCGGCCTGATGAGCATCACCGGCGAGCCCGACGGCGAGCCGCTGAAGGTCGGCGTGGCGGTGGTCGATCTGATGACCGGCCTCTACGCCGCCACCGCCATCCTGGCCGCCCTGCACGAACGCGCCCGCACCGGCCGCGGGCGCGTGCTGGACGTGGCGCTGTTCGACGTCGCGGTGGCGATGCTGGCCAACCAGGCGGCCAACCAGCTGGTCGGCGGCACCACGCCGCGGCGCCTCGGCAACGCCCACCCCAACATCGTGCCGTACCAGGCGTTTGCCACCGCCGACGGGCGCCTGGTGCTGGCGGTCGGCAACGACGCGCAGTTCGCCCGCTTCTGCGAGGTGGCCGGCCACCCGGAAGTGGCGCGCGACCCGCGCTACGCCACCAACCCGGCGCGCGTGCAGCACCGCGGCGAGCTTGTGCCGCTCGTGGCCGACTGGCTGCGCGCGCGCCCCACCGCCGACTGGGTGCAGGCGCTGCAGGCCGCCGGCGTGCCGTGCGCGCCGATCCACGACCTGGCCCAGGTGATGGCCCACCCGCACACCCGCGCGCGCGGCCTGGTACTCCCCGCCAACGGCCCGCGCCCGCCGATGGTGGCGCACCCGGTGCGCTTCGACGGCGAGCGGCCCCTGGCGGAGCTGCCGCCGCCGGGGTTGGGCGCGGCGGCGGCCGAATGGTCCTGACCCGAGGTACCGGGGCCTGCCCCCTTTGGCAAGACCCCGAGGCTGTACCGGCCCGCAGCCCGACACAACGGCGTGCCGGCTGTCGCGCGCTGTACCGCCACGCGCACGCCAGCCGGGCTACAGTACGGCGATCGCTGGAGCTTGGATGGATGGAGTTTCCCGATGGACATGCCGACCTCACCGCTTGCCCTGCTGCGTGACCCCACGCTGCTGAAAACCGACGCGCTGATCGACGGCTGCTGGGTGGCCGGCCCGGCGCGCTTTGCCGTGCACGACCCGGCCACCGGGGCCAAGCTCGCGGAGGTGGCCCGGCTCGGCGTGGCCGAGGCCGAGGCCGCCATCGCCGCGGCGCAGGCCGCCTGGCCGGCCTGGCGCAACAAAACCGCCAAGGAGCGCGCCAACATTCTGCGCAAGTGGTACGACTTGCTGATGGCCAACCAGGACGACCTGGGACGGCTGATGACCGCCGAGCAGGGCAAGCCGCTGCCCGAGGCCAAGGGCGAGGTGGTCTACGGTGCCAGCTTCGTCGAGTGGTTTGCCGAGGAAGCCAAGCGCGTCAACGGCGAGACGCTGCCCCAGTTTGACAACAACCGCCGGCTGCTGGTGCTCAAGCAGCCCATCGGGGTGTGCGCGGCCATCACGCCGTGGAACTTCCCGCTGGCCATGATCACGCGCAAGGTCGCCCCGGCGCTGGCGGCAGGCTGCACGGTGGTCATCAAGCCGGCCGAACAAACCCCGCTGACCGCGCTGGCGGCGGCCGAGCTGGCACTGCGTGCGGGCATTCCGGCGGGCGTGCTCAACGTGCTCACCAGCGACGGCCCGGGCAGCGTGGCCATCGGCAAGGTGCTGTGCGCCAGCCCCGTGGTGCGGCACCTCAGCTTCACCGGCTCCACCGAGGTCGGCCGCATCCTGATGGCGCAAAGCGCGCCGACGATCAAAAAACTGTCGCTGGAGCTGGGCGGCAACGCGCCCTTCATCGTCTTCGACGACGCTGACATCGACAGCGCCGTCGAGGGTGCGTTTGCCAGCAAATACCGCAACGCCGGCCAAACCTGCGTTTGCTCCAACCGCATTTACGTGCAGGAAGGTGTGTACGAAGCGTTTGTGCACAAGTTCGCAGCCAAGGTGGCCACAGCCAAGGTCGGCAACGGCTTCGACGAAGGGGTCAACCAGGGGCCGCTGATCGAGGAAGCCGCCGTGGAAAAAGTCCAGCGCCATGTTGACGACGCGCTGGCCAAAGGGGCGCGGCTGCTGACCGGTGGACACCGGCTCGGGGGGCTGTTTTACGCGCCGACGGTGGTGGCCGACGCCACGCCCGACATGCTGTGCGCGCGCGAGGAAACCTTCGGGCCGTTTGCTCCGGTGTTCAAGTTCCGCACCGAAGACGAGGTGGTGCACATGGCCAACGACACCGAGTACGGCTTGGCCGGCTACTTCTACAGCCGAGACATCGGCCGTATCTGGCGCGTGGCCGAGGCGCTGGAATACGGCATGGTCGGGGTCAACGTCGGCATCCTGGCCACCGAGCACGTGCCGTTTGGTGGCGTCAAGCAGTCTGGCCTTGGGCGCGAGGGCTCCCACCACGGCATCGACGAGTACGTCGAGATCAAGTACGTCTGCATCGGCGACGTACTAAAGTGAACGCGCAGCAGCTGCCGGCGCCTGCGCGGGTGCCGGTGCGTTCCGCTACAATAAGCGGCAGTTGCACGCGGCTGTCGTTCAATGGTAGGACCTGAGCTTCCCAAGCTCAAGACGTGGGTTCGATTCCCATCAGCCGCTCCAGTTCTCAGCAAGCCCGCACCCGCCGGGCTTTTTGTTTGCGCCGGCGCATCGTCGGCGTGACCCTCAAGCGCACCAGGCCCATCCAATGTTGAAAAACCTGACCGTGTTGCGGCTCGGCGAACCCCTGCGCACCACACTGGAGCAGGTGGAGCAGGCGTTGCAGGCGCAGCCCTTCACGCCGTGCGGCCCCACGCAAACCGAAAGCCATGGTTGGGTACCGCCGCGCGGCGAACCCCATGCCCCGCTGGTCGAGTCGGTGGCCGGCCATTGGCTGATGCGCTGGCGGCTGGAGACCAAACGCGTGCCGGCCGCCGTGGTCAAGCGTGAGCTGCAGGCCCGCTGCGCCCATATCGAAGCCAGCGAAGGCCGCCAGCCCGGCCGGCGCGAACAGCGCGAGTTGAAAGAACAAATCACCCAGGAGCTGCTGCCGCTGGCGTTTGCCCAGGCCACCGAAGTGGCGGTGTGGCTGGATGCGCGCGCGCAGCGGCTGATGCTCGACACCACGACGGCACGGCGGGTCGACGCGGTGACGACGGCGTTGGTCAAGGCCATCGACGGGCTGCGGCTGGAGCCGCTGAGCACCGCGTTGGCCCCGGGTAGCGCGATGGCCGGCTGGCTGGCCGCCGAGCCGCAGGACTGGCCGGCGCACTTCGCCCCCGGACGCGAGGTGGAGCTCAAAGGCGATGGCGACAGCCCGCCGGTGGTGCGCTTTGCGCGCCACGTGCTGGACGTGCAGCAGATGCGCCAGCACCTGGCGCAAGGCAAGCGCCCGACCCGGCTGGCGCTGGACTGGGACGGGCGCGTGCAGTTTGTGCTGACCGAGTCGCTGCAGCTGCGCCGCATTGTGTTTGCCGACGGCGTGTTCGAGCGTGACGCCCAAGCCGAGGGTGACCGCGGCTTCGACGCCGACGCCGCGCTGGCCACCGGTGAGCTCAGCGCCCTGCTGGACGACCTGGTTGGCGCGCTGGGTGGCCTGCAGCCGGGTGCCGCCGCGCTCACCCCTTGAGCACGGCGCCGCTGCCGTCGAGCACGCGCACGTCGATCGGGATACCCTCGCGCACGCTCATCGAGACGGTGCAAAAGTCCTCGAACTGGGCCAGGATGCGGTCCAGGTGCTCGTAGTCCGCGCCCGGGCGCTGCAACTGAATCTCGACCTCGATGCGCTGGATGCGCAGCCGCCCCTGGGCGTTGCGGTCCACCGTCGAGCGGGCCACCGCACGCAACGTGCCGGGATCGTTTTTGAACTTGCTCAGCGCAAAGGTCAGACTGGCCGACAGGCAGTTGGCCACCGCCGCCAGCAGCAAGTGGTTGGGCGTGGGCCCCTGCCCCAGCCCCAGCGGCGGCGGCTCGTCGCTGAACACGGCGGGCAGCGCCGCGCCAAAGTCGATCTCAAACTGGTACCCGCTGCGGCGGGTCACGGTCACGGTCACGTTCTGGGCCATACTGGGGATACTCCTAGGTCAGAAGGCAGGCGGGTTTGCGTTTTATCAAACCCGTCATCGCTCACAGCAACCATCATACATACCCTGTAGAGTACCTATAGGAGGCAACCGTGACTTCGCCACGATTGGACCGACGCGCCGCCCTGGCGCGCGTGGCCGCCATCGCCAGCGGCGCCGCTGCCCTGGGTGGGATGGCCGCCCTGCCCCGCGGCGCGCACGCCGCGCCCCCGTCAACGGTGAAAACATCCGCCCGCATCGCCATCGTCGGGGCCGGCGCCGCGGGCCTGGCCAGCGCGTCGCGCCTGGCCAAACGGCTGCAGGGTGCGCAGATCACGTTGATCGATGCCCGGCGCGAGCACTTGTACCAGCCGGGCTTCACCTTGGTCGGGGCGGGCATCAAGCCCGCGTCGTACGTGCTGTCGAGCACCCAGGACTACATCCCCCAGGGCGTCGATTGGGTGCAGCAAGCCGCGGCCGAAATCGACCCCGAGGCCCGCAAAGTCGTGACGACCGACGGGCGCACCATCCCCTACGACTACTTGATCGTGGCCTGTGGGCTGGAGCTGAATTACGGCGCCATCGAGGGCATGGACATCGGGCTGATCGGCAAAGAGGGCATCGGCAGCGTGTACCACAGCCCGCAGGCGGCCGAACTGACGTGGCAGTCGATGCAACGCTTCGCCAACCAGGGTGGCGTGGCGCTGATGGGACGCCCCCACACCGACATGAAGTGCGCCGGCGCGCCGCTGAAGTACACCTTCATCACCAACGACCGCCTGCGCCGCGCCCGCCAGCGCGGCCGGGCCGAGCTGCACTACCTGGCGCCGCAAAAAACCTTGTTCTCGGTGCCGATCGTGGCCGAGAAGGTGCGCATGCTGTTCGCCCAGCGCGGTATCCAAACCCACATGGAACACCGCCTCGTGGCGCTGGACCCCGGCCGGCGCATCGCGACCTACGAAACCCCCGCGGGGCGCACCGAGCTGCGCTGGGACTTCATCCACGTGGTGCCGCCGATGCGCGCCCCGGCGGTGGTGCGCAACAGCCCGCTGCCGTGGCAGGACGGTCCGTTCGCACGCGAAAGCTGGCTGGAGGTGGATCGCGAGACCCTACGCCACAAGCGCTACGCCAACATCTTCGGCCTGGGCGACATCGCCGGTGTGCCCAAGGGCAAAACCGCGGCCAGTGTCAAGTGGCAGGTACCCGTTGCCGTCGATCACTTGGTTGGCGATCTCGCCGGACGCCCTTCTGAGGAGCGTTACAACGGCTACACCTCGTGCCCCTTGATTACCCGCCTGGGGCGCGCGATGTTGATCGAGTTCGACTACCACGACAACCTGTACGAATCGTTCCCCGGCTTCATCGCCCCGCTGGAGGAGCTGTGGGTGAGCTGGGTCATGAAGACGATGGCCCTCAAGCCCACCTACATCAGCATGCTGCGTGGCCGCGCCTGAGCCCCGCTGGAGGAGTCCACGATGAAAGAGTACGACCCGATGGTGTTTTTGGCGGTGTTTCAGGAAATGCTGGGCCCGCTGCTGTGGCTGCTGCCGTTGTTGGCGCTGGCGGCGGTGGTCGGCTTCGTCTGGGTGTGGCGGCGCGAGGGCGCCTTGGTCTCGCGCCGCTTGGTGCGCGCCGAACTGCTCGGACTGCTGGGTGGCGGACTGGCGCTGGTGATCATGGCCATCGTGTCATCGTCCGGCTTCACCGACGCAGCCGGTCCGGCGGACTGGTTTTTGATCCTGATCGTGTACGGCGTGGGTTTTGTCGCCACCACCGTGGCCGCCTACACCGTGCTGGGCCTGCTGTGGCCCAAGCCCCGCGCGTGACGGCGTCGAAGCCCCCTTGGTGCGGCGTAGTGCCGGCACCGCTGGGGCGAGGCGGCCCGTGGCCGGGGGGCGCGATGGCATCCCCTAGAATCGGGGCCCCCACGGACACCCAGCCGCCCGCCCGCGCATGTCGCTGCCCCCCGAGACCGACGCCGACGCCAGCCCCTTCGAGGCGTTTTTCCGCGACCCTGACGCCGCGCTGGGCACCCCGGTCGGGTGGGCGCTGGCCGAGCGCGCGCCGCTGATCGAAGCGCTGCGCGGCCTGCTCTCCGGCCCGGCGGCCTGGGTGCGGTTGCGGTTGTGGTGTTTTTTGGAGCTGGCCACGATCGCGCAAGGACGGCTGGACCGCGAGGCGTTGCAGCAGCGCTTCCACGCGGTGCAACCCGCGGCGCTGGAGCAGGTGCTCAAGCGCCTGCGTGAACTGGGGCTGCTGGCCTGGGATGCCACCGCGCACGACTACACGCTGCCGCCCTTGGCGCGCCAATTGCACGCGCTGCTGGCCCCCTTGGCCCAGCCGCCCAGCGACGACGACGAGCTGGCGCCGCTGCTGGCGCAGGCCGCCGGCGCCCATGCGCTGGGGCTGACCCAGCCGGCGCAACTGCAGCACCTGCACGCGCAACTGGCGCGGCTGCACGACGATTTCGAGGAGGCGATCACCAGCGGCTCCGAAGCGCGGCTGCGCGCGGTGCAGCCGCGCTTTGAGCGCGCGCTGGGCTTGGTGGAGCGCGCTGGCGAGGCCTTGACCGCGCTGATCCGCAGCGGCAGCGACCACCCCCGGCTGGAGCGCGAGGCGCGCGCGCTGGGCTACGCGCAGGCACGCTTGCTGGCCATGGCCAGCCAGTTCCACCGCGCGCTGCAGCAGCTCGACCGCCAACGCGTCACGCTGGGCAGCACCGGCGTGACCAGCTCCGACGTGCGCGACTGGCTGCGCGGCTTGCCGGCGGTACAGCTGGCGCGGCTGGCCGAGGGCGCACTGCTGCACGGGGTGGCCCCGGTGTTCGTCAGCCAACACGACCTGCTCGACGTCGCCGAGGCCGAGTGGGAGCGCGACCGCCCCGACCCTGCGCGCAGCCAAGCGTTGCCACCCCCGCACCGCGCCGGCACCGGGGACCTGGACGTGCCCCCGCCGCCGGCCGAGTTGTTGGCGCTGATCGACACGCTGACCCGCTGGCGTGAAGCCCAACCCCACCCCCACCCGCTGCCCGACGCGGTGTTGGGTGGGCGTTACGCGCAGGCGGCCTACCGCCTGCAACTGCTGCCTTTGCTGGGCGACGCGCAGGCCGCGGCGCTGCAAGGCCCCACCGGCACGCTGGCGCGCAGCGGCTGGCGTGCCGAGTTCAGCCCCACCACGATCGCGGTGGACGACGCCGCCGTGCAGCGCGTCAGCGACGGCACGCTGCTGCCCCCGCAACCTCTGAACACCCCCGGACCATGACGCAACCCGACGACGCCGCCCTGCTCGCCGCCGAACTGTTGGCGCGCCGCTGGCTGCCGCGCCAGCACCCGCGCGTGCGCCGTGCCTTGGTCGATGCCGACCTGTGGGCCGCCGTGCAAGACCGGCTGGCCGCGGTGGGTCTGCGGCTGGTGGACAACATCTACGCCGACCATGTCACCGTGGCGCTGCTGCGCCCGGTGGAAAACGCCGTTTTCGGCGACACGGGGCTGGCCACGCACAACAACATCGACCTGCCGCGCGACGCCATCTCGCTGCTGGTGGTGCTGTGGGCGCTGATCGTGCTGCCCAAGCGGGAGCGACAAGGCGCGCGGCAAGGCGACGCAGGCCAAGCCGAAATGTTCGCCGCCGAGCGACCGCTGCCCGCCGCACGGCAGACCAGCCCGGTGGTGGCCTACCGCGCGCTGCTGGCCGACTTCGGTGCCCAGCTCGGGCGCAAAACACGCTTGGACGCCAACCTCAAACGGCTGGAAAACCACGGCTTCATCGTACGCCGGGGCGACGACATCGCCGAAGGCCCGCTGCTGGACCTGCTGCTGGACTACGACGTGCTGGCGCCGCGCGTGCTGGAGGGTACGCTGGCCGAGGTGCTGCAACGCGCGCGCCAGCGCGTGTTGGTCGAGCCCGACGCCCTGCCCGTGGACACCCCCGGACCCGACGCCGAAGCCTCCACCACCGATTGACGCCAAGCCCTATGTTTCACCTCAAGAGCCTGGAGCTGCTGCACTGGGACTACTGCCAGCGCCTGACGCTGCCGCTGGACGGCGCCATCATCACGGTGGCTGGCCCCAACGGGTCGGGCAAAACCACCCTGTTGGACGCCATGCGCACCCTGCTGGGCCTGGAATGCTCGGGCGGGCGCAGCTACAAAACCTACGCGCGCCACGCCAACGCCGACAGCGTATGGCTGCGCGCCACGGTGGACAACCACCCGCGCACGCGCCAAAGCTCCAGCCGCCCCTTTGCGCGCAGCCTGCTGTACGCCGACGAGGTGACGCTGGCGTGCCACATCGCGCGCAACGGCGGCGACTGGCAGCGCCGCTACTGGATGGGCGACGGCGACGTCCCCATCGAAGCACTGCTGCAGCGCCCGGAGCGCGAGTGGCTGGGGCTGGAAGCCTGGCGCCGCCGGCTGGAAAGCGCCGGGCTGAGCCGCGCCATCGCGCGCGTGCTGGCGCTGGAGCAGGGCCAAACCGACCGGCTGTGCGAATACTCGCCGCGCGAGCTGCTGCGGCTGGTGTTCGACGTTTTTGGCGACCAGGAGGTGCTGGACCGCTACGAAGAAGCGCGCCGCCACCAACAGGCCGTGGCGGCCGAGCTGGAAGCTGCGCAGCGCGAGCTGGCCCACGGCCAGGCCCAACTGGCGGAACTGGCCAGCCGCGTCAACCTGTACCGCCAGTGGCAGGCTCGCGTGCGCGAACGCGACGCGCTGCAGCACGACATCATCCCCGCGCTGCAGTGGCATGGTGCGCGCCGCGACGCCGCCCAGCGGCTGTGGCAGGCCCACCGTCAACGTCAACGCCTGGCACCCCTGGCGCTGCGTCTGGCCGCCCAACGGCAGGCCCTGGCGGCGCTGCACGAGCGCTGGCAGCAGGCCCGTCAGGTGCTGCACGGTTCCGACCAAGCCTACCAGGCCGCGCGCGACGACGCCGAGCGCCTGGGACGCCAACGCGACGTGCTGCACGACACCCTGCAACAGCAAGCCCGGCTGCAGGCGCTGGCCGCCATCGACACCGACCACGGTGAGCTGCAACGCCGCCTCGACGCCCTGGTGGCCCAGGCGCAGCCGCTGCAAGCGCGGCTGGCGGCGCTGCAGCAGGAACGTCACCAACTCAGCACTGAGCGCGACCAGCTCAGCGACGGGCGCCGTGCCCCGCCCCCACCGCCCGAAGTGGAGGCGTTTTTGCGCGAGCTGCGCCGTGCCAACATCGGCCACCATGTCGTGGCCGACGTCATCGACATCGCCGACGAGCGCTGGCGCGCCGCGGCCGAAGGCGTGCTGCGCGGCCTGCGCTGGGTGGTCGTGCTGGACCATGCCGACACGCAGGCCGAGGCCATGGCGCTGGCCGAGCGGCTGCGCTACCGGCATTACGTCGTGCCCCACGGCGACGCGGTGCCCGCCGACGTGCCACGCGACAGCCTGCTGGCGGTGCTGCGCGTGCGTGACACCCTCCCCGGCTGGATGATCGAAACGCTGCGGCGCATCCGCCGCGTCGCCAACATCGACGAAGGCTTGCGCCTCGGCGGCGAGTGGATCACCCCCCAAGCCTACTGGCGCGATGGGCGCGGCGGCCGCAGCGTGTGGATCGAGCCGCGCGAGCACCAGTTTGGCGCCGCCGCCGTGCAGGCTCGCCGTCAGGCGCTGGACGAGCGGTTGGCCCAGCTGGACACCGAACACGCCCGCCTGCTGCAGCGCTTGCAACCGCTGCAACACGACATCGATGCCGTGCAGCAGGCGCTGCGCGGTGTCGGCGCGGCGCAGCAGCTTGCGCAACGCGTGGCCGAATTTCAGCAGGCCCAAGCCGCCCTGCAGGCCCTGCAACCCGCGCTGGCCGACGCCCAGACCCGCCTGGCGCAAGCCCTGCAGCAGCTCGAAGCGGCGCGGGCGCGCGAGCGTGAGCTGGACCGGCAGTACCACGCCGATCAGCAGCAGTTGCAGCACGACCAAAGCACGCTGGACGAGCAAACCCGCCATGCCATGGCCGCCCTGCGCCGCGCCCGTGACGAGGCGGCGGCGTTGCGCCGCGACCGCTGCCCCCTGCCAGCGTCGTGGCGACACAGCGCCGCCGTGCAGCCGTGGTGGGCGCAGTACGGCAGCGCCGAGGGCGCGTGCAACGAACTGGCGCGGCTGCAACGCGACCTGGACGAAGGCCAGTGGGAAACCGACCCCAGCGTCGAAGAGCGCCACACGCTGATGCAGGCCAACGTCGTGCAGCAAGAACTCATCGCGCGCGAGCGCCAAGCTGGCAACGCTGCGGCGGCGCGCGCCGTCGACAACGCGCGCGAGCGCTACATCGACGTGCTGCGCTCCACCGTGCGGCGCTACCGCAAAAACATCGTCGAGCTGGGCCAACTGGCCGGCGTCGAGGTGCACGCCGAGCTGCCGCACCTGGACAACGACGACACCGTGCTGCGCCAGGCCGAGCTCAAGGTGCACTTCAACTTCGACGGCAAGGGCCACATTGGCCTCAACGACGGCGAAGCCTCGGGCGGCCAGCAGGTCATCAAGTCGCTCATCCTGCTGGTTGGCCTGTTGAAAGACGACGAGACCCCGGGCGGCTTTGTCTTCATCGACGAGCCGTTTGCCCACTTGGACGTGCGCAACATCCAGCTGGTCGGGCACTTCCTCAAGTCCACCCGCGCGCAGTACGTGCTGACCACCCCGATCACGCACAACGTCGAGGTGTTCGAGCCCGCCGACATCACACTGGTGACCAGCAAAAAACCCGCCGGTGCGCGCTGGGCGCCCCCCATCGGCGTGCTGCAACGCCGCCCGGCCTGACGCGCCATGCCCACCGACTGGAACATCGTCGAGCATGGCCGCCACGCGCGCCTGCGCCAGCGCGTCGCCGCGCCTGACCCGGCGTCGCTGGCGTGGTTATCTCCGGAGCAGCGCGACATCCTGGCGCGCTGGCTGCCGTCGGACGCCACCACGCGGCGCCGGGACAGCCTGATGCGGCTGGCGGGCGCGCACCGCCTGGAGAGCGCCGAGACGCTGGCCTCATGGTTGCTGGAGCACGGCTGGGTGCGATGGCACGAACGCTGGCAGCGTGGCCGCTGGAGCTGGGAGGCCCTCTCGTGGCGCGATCTGGACACCTTGCGCGCCGGGCTGGGCGTTCAGGGACACCAGCAGCGCCGCGACGCTCGGCACGCCATCGTGCAAACGCTAGCCGACTGGGCGGAGCGCTTGCCGGCCGATGGGGCGGCCACCGAAGCGATCGTGGTCATGCTCCGCCGGGCCGTGCACGTGCTGCGCGACGAAGCGGCGCAAACCCCACTGCCCACGTTACAGTCGCGCGCGCACTGCGTGCAGACCCTGTGGATGTGGGGCCAGCAGCGCCGCACCGGTACACGCCGCGATTTTGCACTGCAAGTCACCGGGTCGACCAAGGGACTCAGCCCGGCGGACTGGCAGTGGCTGGCGCGCCACTTCGACCTCGAGGCTTGGGGCGTGAGCGCCTTTGCGCCCGTGCTCTGGCTCGCGGGGCAGGCCCGGCTGTGTTGGCCCAATGGCCACGGCGTCGACTTGGCAGCCCTGCATCTGGTGGCCGTGCCCATGGACGATGTGCGCGCGGCTGGGTCGCTGCAACCGCCGCCCCAGCGTTGGTGGTTGATCGAAAACCGCGCCAGTTTCGAGCGCCAAGCTGGCCAACGCGGCGGCGACACACTGCTGGTGTGGATGCCGGGGCGTACCTCGCAGGCGTGGCAAGACACCTTGCTGCACCTGGTCCGACAGGCCCCCGCACCGCTGGCCATCAGTTGCGACCTGGACCCCGCCGGGCTGGAAATGGCACTGGCGCTGGGGCAGTGCTGGCAAGCCCTGGGGCAGCCGTGGGCACCTTGGCGCATGGATGCGCAGCACCTGGACGCCGCCGACACGCAACCGCTGGGTGACGACGACCGCCAGCGGCTTGCGCGGTTGCTGGCACGCGACGACCTGCCCGCTGCCTTGCGGGCACTGGCGTTGCACATGCAACACACGGGCCGCAAGGCCGAACAGGAGGCTTGGTTGTGATCGTTGGTGAAGCACTTTGGGTTTCCATCGGCGTGGTGGCGCTGGCGGAGATGGGCGACAAAACGCAACTGCTGGCGCTGCTGCTGGCGGCGCGGTTTCGGCGTCCCTGGCCGATTGTGGCGGGCATCGTCGCGGCCACCGTGGTCAACCACGCGCTGGCCGGGGCGGTCGGGGCGTGGCTGGCCTCGGCGGTCAGCCCCGCCGTTCTGCGTTGGGGATTGGGGCTGTCGTTCTTGGCCATGGCAGGCTGGATGTTGATCCCCGACAAGGTGGACGAGGACGAGGTGCGCATCCCCCCGCGCTGGGGCGTCTTTGGTGCGACGCTGGTGGCGTTTTTTCTGGCCGAAATGGCTGACAAGACGCAAATCGCCACCGTGGCGCTCACCATCCACTACGCCGCACCGGTGCTGGTGGTGGTGGGCACGACGCTGGGCATGCTGCTGGCCGACGTGCCGGCCGTGTTCGTGGGTGACCGGCTGGCGCGGCGGGTTCCCATGAAGGTGGTGCACGCCATCGCCGCGGCCGTGTTTGCCGCGCTGGGCGTGGTGACATTGCTGGGCGTTGGCGAGCGCCTGGGCTTTTGACAGGGCGCGCACGCTGGGCCACAATCGCATACATTCGTGTATGCTTATGCAGCAGCGCGGCATGAGCACACCGCAGCGGCTGTCCCATCCGGAGACCCTCATGCAGCAACCCTCTCTTACCCGCCGACACTGGCTGCGCACCGTCGCGGGCGCTTCCGCCGGGGTGGCCACGCTGGCGGCGGTGCCCGAAGTGCGGCTGTTCGCGCAACAGTTGCAGGATTTCATCGAAGGCCCACCGGTGCCCGACGTCAAGCCCGAGCGCCTCAGCCCCCACGTGTGGATGATCTACGCCCGCGACGGCTTCCCCACGCCGGACAACCGCGGCGTCATGGCCAACGTGGTGTTTGTCGTCACCTCGGTCGGCGTGGTGGTGCTGGACTCGGGCTGCTCGCTGCAGCACGGCCAGATGGCCATCCGCATGATCCGCACCGTCACCGACAAGCCGGTGGTGGCGATTTTCAACAGCCACTACCACGGTGACCACTGGCTGGGCAACCACGCCTTCGTGGAGGCCTTCGGGGCGCAGCTGCCCATTTACGCCCTGCCGCACACGATCGAGCAAATTCGCGGCGCGGAGGGCAACCTGTGGCGCAGCCTGATGGAGCGCTGGACCAACCAGGCAACGATGGGCACCAAGGTGGTGCCCCCCAACCAGGCCACCGAGCACGGGCGCACCTACCGCTTTGGCGACGTGACGCTGCGCATGCACCACTACGGCCGCGCACACACGCCGTCGGACCTGTGCATCGAAGTGGTCGAGGATCGCTTCACCTACGTGGGCGACATCGCGATGGAAAACCGCATCGCCAACATCGACGACGGCTCCTACCCGGGCACCTTCAAGTACTACGAGGCGCTGCAGCGGTCCGCCGGTGAGCAACTGTGGTGGCCCGGCCACGGCCGCGGCAGCAAGACGCTGCTCAACGACTACGGCACCTTCCTGCGCGGCATCTGGGAGCCCTGCGTGCAGGCGGTCAAAGACGGCGTGCCGCTGGAAAGGGCCAAGGAGCTGGTGCTCAAAGACCCGCGCGTGCAGACACGCGCCAAGAACATGGCCGGGTTCGAGTCCAACATCGGCAAGTACACGAGCCTGGCATACCTCGAAGCGGAAAAAGAGCTGTTCTGAGCGTCCGTCAGGACGGGGAGCTCTGCGCACCCCGCAGCGCCCCCGGGGCAGGAAGCTCTGTCCACGTCCGCCACACCGAGGGGCGTCGCAGCCTCGGGCTACTACAATAGTCCCCGATGGGCACTTTGGGCGAAAGCGTGCGCCTGGCGTTCGGGCTGCTGCTGAGCGGCGATGCCGTGCTGTGGCACACCGTGGCGCGTTCGCTGCTGGTCAGCGGACTGGCTTGTGCCTTCGCCTGTGTGGTAGGCCTGCCGCTGAGTGCGTGGCTGGCGTTGGCGCGCTTTGCCGGCCGTGGCGCGGTGGTGACCGTGCTCAACGCGTTGCTGGCGGTGCCTTCGGTGTTGGTGGGGCTGCTGGTGTACCTGCTGCTGTCGCGCTCGGGCCCGCTGGGGCACCTGGGGTGGCTGTTCTCGCTGCACGCCATGGTGTTGGCGCAGGCCCTGCTCGTGCTGCCGCTGGTGGCAGCGCTGACGCGCCAGCTGATCGAGGACGCGCACGCGCGCGGCGGCGAGCAGCTGCAGTCGCTGGGTGCGGGGCGGGCGCTGCGCGCCCTGCTGCTAGCCTGGGACGAGCGCCACGCGCTGCTGACGGTACTGATCACGGTTTTTGGGCGCGCCATTTCCGAAGTGGGCACGGTCATGATCGTGGGCGGCAACATCGAGGGCTATACCCGCGTGATGACGACCGCCATCGCGCTGGAAACCAGCAAGGGCGATCTGCCGCTGGCGCTGGCTCTGGGTCTGGTCTTGCTGCTGGTGGTGTGGGCGTTGCATGCGTTGGTGGCCGTGCTGCGCAGGCTCGGCCAGCGCGGCACGGCAGCCGTGGAGACGGCGGCATGAGTGCGACGCCGGTGTTCGAGCTGCAGGCGGCGGCCGTGCGCCTGGGCGCGGTGCAGGCGCTGCATGCCCTGGATCTGCGCATTCACGCGGGCGAGGCGGTGGCTCTGGTGGGTGCCAACGGCAGCGGCAAGAGCACGCTGCTGCGGCTGCTGCATGGTCTGCAGCCGCCCAGCAGCGGGCGTGTGAGCAGCGTGCCGCTGCGCGCGCAGGCCATGCTGTTTCAACGGCCCTATCTGCTGCGCACCAGCGCGCTGCGCAATGTGGCGCTGGCGCTGTGGCTGCGCGGCGCGCGCTGGACCGACGCCAAGGTGCAGGCCATGCGCGCGCTGCAGCGGGTGGGGCTGGAGGGCCAGGCCAGCCGTGCGGCGCGCACGCTCTCGGGTGGCCAGCAGCAGCGCCTGGCGCTGGCGCGTGCCTGGGCCTTGCAGCCGCAGGTGCTGTTGCTGGACGAGCCCACGGCCAGCCTGGATCCGCACGCCAAGCGCGAGGTGGAGGCGCTGATCGCGCAGTTCATGCAGGGCCGCACGGCAGCGGGCGCGCCGCTGACGCTGGTCTTTGCCAGCCACAACCTGGGCCAGGTCAAGCGCCTGGCCAGTCGCGTGCTGTATCTGGAGCGCGGGCGGCTGTTGGCCGATTTGCCGGTGCGCGAATTCTTCGACCACGAACGGCTGCAGGTGGTTTCGCCCGAAGGGGCGCTTTTCGTTAAAGGAGAACTGATATGAGCGGCTCGAAAAAGAGAATCCAAAAGCTGTGGCGCTGGGTCGCAGCCTGGGGCCTGGGGCTGGGCCTGCTGACGGCTGCGGCAGCGCAAAGCATCGTCGTGGCTTCGACGACCTCCACCGAGCAATCGGGTTTGTTCGCGCACCTGCTGCCGCGCTTCACACAGCACAGTGGCATCGCGGTCAAGGTCGTGGCCCTGGGCACGGGGCAGGCGCTGGACATGGCCCGGCGCGGCGATGCGGATGTGGTCTTCGTGCATGACCAGCCGGCCGAGGAGAAGTTCGTGGCCGAAGGTTGGGGTCTGAAGCGCCTGCCGGTGATGTACAACGACTTCGTTCTGATCGGCCCCAAGGCGGACCCGCTAGGGGTCCGTGGCCATGACATCGTGGCGGCGCTGAAGAAGATCAGCGCGGCGGGTGCGCCGTTCATTTCGCGTGGCGACAAAAGCGGCACGCATGCGGCCGAGCTGCGGTATTGGACGCTGGCTGGTGTAGAGGACAAGGGCGCTGGGTACAGGGCCTGTGGCTGCGGCATGGGGCCGGCCCTCAATATCGCTGCCAGCAGTGGTACCTACGTGCTGGCCGACCGCGGCACCTGGCTGAACTTCAAGAACCGCGCCGACCTGACCATCTTGGTCGAAGGCGACCAGCGCCTGTTCAACCAGTACGGCGTCATCGTGGTCAACCCGGCGCGCCACCCCCACGTCAACGTGCGCGATGCCCAGCGCTTTGCCGACTGGCTCGTCTCGCCCCAGGGGCAGCAAGCGATCGCCGACTATCAAATCGCCGGCCAGCCGGTATTTTTCCCGAACGCAGCCCAGCAGGCGAGCAAATGAACCGTCGAATGCCTACACTCGCACCTGCACAGCACTTTTCGCTGTGCAGAACCGGATCATGAAGCTGTACCTCAAACCCGGCGCCTGCTCGCTGGCCGTGCACATCGTGCTGGAGGAGCTGGGCGTGCGCCCTGCGGTGCAGGCCACCCTCAAGGCCGAGGATCTGGCCTGAGCATCAGGCCGCGGTGTCGGGCTCATCGCGGCGCTGGGCCAGCCGGCGATAGACGGTGGCGCGGCTGATGCCCAGACGCCGCGCCGCTTCGGCCACGTTGCCTCCGGCTTCGGCCACGGCCTGACGGATCAGGGCCGCCTCGCGGCTGCGCAGCGGCACCGCCGCCGCGCCAACGGCCGCGCCAGCGTCGGCGCCACCGGTTTGCGCCCACACCAGCACCCGCAGGCCGCCCCAGGTCGGCACCTCCAGCGGCGGGCGCTGGCGCCGTGCAGCGTCGAACAGCATCGCCACCGGCAGCGCCAGCACCTCGCTGGCGTGCGGCCACGGCGCGCCGATGTCCAGCATGTGGGCCGCAGTTCGGTTGGCCGCCACGATCATGCCCTCACCGTCCAGCGCCAGCAGCCCGTCGTCATCGTCGCCGGGCAGGTGGCCGGGCCACGTCAGCCGCAGGCGCAGCGTGTGCGACTGGGCCAGCACCAACGCGTTTTCGATACGGCGCGCCGTCACCGCCACCAGGTGCTTCAGCGCCCGACGCTCGGGCGCGAGCACCCCGGTCAAATCCAGCATCCCCAGGCAAGCGCCGTCCGGCCCCCACAGCGGCGCGCCCGCGCACGAGTACACCGCGGTGTCTTCAAAAAAATGCTCGCCGCGGTGCAGCCACACCGGCGTAAGTTCGGCCAACGCAGCGCCGATGGCGGTGGTGCCCACGGTGCGCTCCGACAGGTCCACCCCGACGCGGGCGATCGCGTGCACGTGCACGTTGTGGTCATCGACCGGCCCATGCACGTCGATGATGACGCCGTCGGCGTTGGTCAGCAGCGCGAAGTAGCCGGTGTCGTGCATCGCCCGGCCCAGTGTTTGTTCGATCACCGGGATCGCAACCCGGCGCAGCTCGGCGCTGGCCTGCAGCGCCCGCCGTTGCGCCGCGGCGCTGACGGCGTCGAACGTGATGCGCTCGCGTGGCGAGCGCCCCCAAGCCAGGCAGCGCTGCCAGGACGCCACGATCCACGGCTCCACGGCCGCGCTGGCTGGCGCTGCCCCCTCGTGCAGCAGCCACCGCCGGCGCGCCTGCTCGATGGCGCGCAAGCGCTCGCCTGCGGCGGTGGGGGCCACACGGTACTCAACGCCTTGCGCCATGGTGCGGGTGTCTTCTGGTGCGGCCGCGAGCCGGTCACGATGTCGCATTTTGAGAATTTCGCACAGCCCTAGGGTAAACCCTAGGCGGTGCGTGGTTTTGAGTGGCCAAGAATAGCGCAAAACCCACACGCGCGTGGGGATGCCCCGCGCACCACCAGGAGACACACACCATGCAGAAGATGCTGCACATCGACCCGGCCAAGTGCACCGGCTGCCTCTCGTGCGAGATGGCGTGCTCGTACGAAAACTATGGTGTCTTTGCCACCGCCAAATCCCGCATCAAGGTGTTTGAATTCCACCACACCGGTCGCAAGGTGCCCTACACCTGCACCCAGTGCGACGAAGCATGGTGCTTGCACGCCTGCCCGGTGGAGGCCATCACGGTGGACAAGGTCACCGGCGCCAAGGTGGTCAGCGAATCGACCTGCGTGGGCTGCAAGGTGTGCACGATCGCCTGCCCCTTTGGCACGATCAACTACGTGGCCGAAACCGGCAAGGTGCAAAAGTGCGACCTGTGCGGCGGCCAGCCCGCGTGCGCCGAGGCCTGCCCGACCGGCGCCATCACCTTCATCGACGCCAACTGGACCGGTCTGGGCAAGATGCAGCACTGGGCCGACAAGCTCGGCAACCAGCCCGCCGCCGCTGCGGCGTGAGCGCCGTCCCGTCGTTCCGTCACACAACGCCAACGCTTGCAAGGAGACCGATCATGGCCTGGGCCGGAAAACTTTTGCGTGTCAACCTCACGGCCGGCACCTGCACGCCGGAGCCGCTCAACATGACCTGGGCGCGCCAGTACCTCGGCTCGCGCGGGCTGGGTACCAAATACCTGGTCGAAGAAGTCGACCCCAAGGTCGATCCGCTGTCGCCGGACAACAAAATCATCTGGGCCACGGGGCCGCTGACCGGCACGATGGCCTCCACCGGCGGGCGCTACACCGTCATTACCAAGGGGCCGCTGACCGGCGCCATCGCCTGCTCCAACTCCGGCGGCTACTGGGGCGCGGAGCTCAAGGCCGCGGGCTGGGACATGATCATCTTTGAGGGCAAATCGCCCACGCCAGTGTACCTGTACATCCAGGACGACGTGGCCGAGCTGCGCGACGCCTCGCACCTGTGGGGCAAGAGCGTGTGGGACACCGAACACATCCTCAAGACCAGCCTGCAAGACCCGCTGCTGCGCATCTCCAGCATCGGGCGTGCCGGCGAAAACCAGGTCCTGTTTGCCTGCGTGGTCAACGACCTGCACCGCGCCGCCGGACGCTCGGGCGTGGGGGCGGTGGCCGGCAGCAAAAACCTCAAGGCCATCGCGGTGCGCGGCACCAAGGGCGTGGGCAACATCCGCGACCCGCAGGCTTTCATGCAGGCCACGCGCGCCGCCAAAAAGGTGCTGGCCGACAACGCCGTCACGGGTCAGGGCCTGCCCAAGTACGGCACCCAGGTGCTGATGAACGTCATCAACGAAATCGGCGCGCTGCCCACACGCAACCACCGCGACGTGCAGTTCGAAGGCGCCAACGACATCTCGGCCGAGGCCATGCTCAAGCCACGCCCCACCGATGGCAAGCCGCATCTGGTCACCAACCAGGCCTGCTTTGGCTGCACGATCGCCTGCGGGCGCATCAGCAAAATCGACGAAACCCACTTCAGCGTGCAAAACAAACCTCAGTACTGGGGCGCCAGCGGCGGCCTGGAATATGAAGCCGCCTGGGCGCTGGGCGCGGCCAACGGCGTCAACGACCTCGAGGCCCTGCAATACGCCAACCTCATCTGCAACGAGCACGGGATGGACCCCATCAGCTTCGGCGCCACGGTGGGCGCGGTCATGGAGCTGTACGAACTGGGGGTGCTGACCAAGGAGCAAATCGGCCTCGAAGCGCCGTTTGGCTCGGCGCGCGCACTGTGCGAACTGGCCGACATGACCGCCAACGGCATCGGCTTTGGCAAGGAAATCGCCCTGGGCTCCAAGCGGCTGTGCGCCAAATACGGCCACCCCGAGCTGTCGATGAGCGTCAAGGGGCTGGAATTTCCAGCCTACGACAGCCGTGGCATCCAGGGCATGGGGCTTGCCTACGCCACCAGCAACCGCGGTGCGTGCCACCTGCGCGGCTACACGGTGGCCTCGGAGGTGCTGGGCATCCCCGTCAAGACCGACCCGCACAGCACCGAGGGCAAGCCCGAGCTGGTCAAGGCGTTTCAGGACGCCACGGCGGCGTTCGACTCGGCGGGCATTTGCATCTTCACCAGCTTTGCCTGGACGCTGGCCGACGTCGCCCCGCAGGTGGCCGCCGCCTGTGGCGAGGAGTTCACCGTGCAGGAGCTCGAGCGCATCGGCGAGCGCATCTGGAACCTGGAGCGCGAGTTCAACAACCGCGCCGGCTTCACCGCCGCCGACGACACGCTGCCGCCACGGCTGCTCAACGAGCCGGCCAAGACCGGCCCGGCCAAGGGGTTGACCAACAAGCTGCCCGAGATGCTGCCCAAGTACTACGAAGTGCGCGGCTGGGACGCCCAAGGGCGGCCCACGGCGGAGACGAAAGCACGTCTGGGCCTGTGACCATGCGGCACCACGTCATCCTGGGCGCAGGCCCGGCAGGCGTCATCGCGGCCGAAACCATCCGCAAGCACGCGCCGCACGACCGCGTCACGCTGGTGGGCGACGAGCCCGAGCCGCCCTACTCGCGCATGGCCATCCCCTACCTGCTGGTGGGCAACATCGACGAGCGCGGCACCTACCTGCGCAAGCACCCTGGGCATTACGCGGCGCTGGGCATCGACTGCGTGGCGGGCCGCGCCACGGCGGTGGACACCCAAGCGTGCCGCGTCACGCTGCACGACGGCCGCACGCTGGAGTACGACCGGCTGCTGCTGGCCACCGGCTCGCGCCCCGTCAAGCCTCCCATCCCCGGCGTCACGCTGCCGGGTGTGCACCACTGCTGGACGCTGGCCGACGCGCGCGCCATCCAGGCACTGGCCAAGCCTGGTGCGCGCGTGCTGCAACTGGGCGCGGGCTTCATCGGCTGCATCATCATGGAAGCGCTCAAGCAGCGGGGTGTGCAGCTGACGGTGGTGGAAATGGGCGATCGCATGGTGCCGCGCATGATGGGGCC
This sequence comes from Tepidimonas aquatica, assembly GCF_007556585.1. Classification (GTDB taxonomy): domain Bacteria; phylum Pseudomonadota; class Gammaproteobacteria; order Burkholderiales; family Burkholderiaceae_C; genus Tepidimonas; species Tepidimonas aquatica. The sequence continues at coordinate 30,913 of NZ_VJNA01000031.1, forward strand.
GACCGCCGGCGGCATGATCCGGCACTGGTGCGAACGCCAAGGCGTGCGCGTGCTCACCCAAACGCGCATCGAAGCCATCGAGCGGGCCGCGCCGCTGCGCGTGCGTCTGTCCGACGGCCAGCACGTCGAGGCCGACCTTGTCATCATCGCCGCCGGTGTCAAGCCGGCGATCGAGTTCCTGCAAGCCAGCGACATCCGCTGCCTGCAAGGTGTGCTCACCGACGAGCACATGCAAACCAACGTCCCCGGCGTGTACGCCGCCGGCGACTGCGCCGAAGCCTTCGACAAGGTCAGTGGCACCACCATCGTCAGCGCCATCCAACCCAACGCCGCCGAGCAAGCGCGCGTGGCCGCACTCAACATGGTGGGGCTGCGTGCCGAGCTGCGCGGCGTGACCCAAATCAACGTGCTCGACACCCTGGGGTTGATCTCCACCAGCTTCGGCCACTGGCAGGGTGTACCGGGTGGCGAGCGGGCCGAAGTGGTGGACGAGGTCCACCACAAGGTGGTGAGCCTGGCCTTTAACGGCGACCGGGTGGTGGGCTGCAACACGGTGGGTTGGACCGACCATGTAGGTGCTCTGCGCGGTTTGGTCGAAGGCCAAGTGCGGCTGGGGGCCTGGAAAGAGGCGCTGCTGCGCGACCCCACGCAGTTCGCAGCGGCGTACCTGGCCTGCGCGCAAAGCCAGCACCGCTGGAGCGGCGCGCTCGATGGTGGGCGGCGCTAGCATCGCAGCATGAACGTCACCCTCAAGCTGTTCGCAACGCTCAGCGACCATCTACCGGCCGGCGCCCAGAGCAATCAAATCGTGTTGCCTGTGGTGCCGGGCACCACGGTGCAGCAGCTCATCGAGTGGCTGCACCTGCCGTCCAAGCTGGTGCACCTGGTGCTGGTCAACGGCGTGTACATCCCGCCCGAGGCGCGCGCCGCCCGCGTGCTGGCCGACGGCGACACCTTGGCCATCTGGCCGCCGATCGCGGGCGGATGAACGACGGCGCACCTCCGGCCCCTGTGGCGGTCCGGGCCGATGCAACGCGCGACGTCACCGCCAGCGCGGCCGAATGGCGGCGGTTGGTGCGTCTGGCCACTGGCATCGACGTCGCTGCCGACGCCAATGCATGCACGGTGCCGGTGGAGGGTGGCTGCGTGACGCTACGATGGCAACCGTTGCCCCCATTGGCGCTGGGGCTGATCCGTTTGGAGCGGCTGCGCGTGCACGCCGCGTTCAGCCCCGACGTCAGCCCGCAGGCGCGCCTGACCTTTTGGCACCATTTCGATTTGCACACCCGGCGGGGCGGGGGCTAAGCCGTCGCCCCTGAAATATTCATTTTCAAGCCACCCGCAGCCGCAGCGAGGCCGGGTTGGCGCCGCCGGTCTCGGTTGAAGTGGAAGAGCCAGTTCTCCGGCATGACGGTCGGGTAATCCCCCCGAAATCCAGCGCTCCGAGAAGTAGAGCTATGCGGCCATGGCCAGCCGCTGTTTTGGGGTGATGCCGCCCAAGGCCATGTTCGGGCGCTCGTGGTTGTAGCGCCACATCCATTGCG
>NZ_VJNA01000032.1 GCF_007556585.1 Tepidimonas aquatica
GTCTCGGGGGGCGGGGCGGGCGGCGCGCTGAACAAGTCCAGCTGCGCCTGCGCCGCCGTGGCGCTTTGCTCCAGTTGCGTCAGCACCTGGCGCCCGAGCCCCACCCCGCGCTGCTGGCGCTGGCCGAACTGGATCCCGACGCCCTCAGCCCCCGGCAGGCGCTGGAGGCGCTGTACCGCCTACGCGCCCTGGTGCAAAACCAGGCGGGCAACGAAGCAGCAACCCGCGTTGGTTAGAATGACCGCATTCGACCTCCAAAATACCTAGAGGAGTATCACATGAGCGCGACGGCGTTCGATTTCGAGAAGGCCCGCTTCAACATGATCGAGCAGCAGATCCGCCCGTGGGAGGTGCTCGACGCCCGCGTGCTGGCCCTGCTGGGGCAGCTCAAGCGCGAGGACTTCGTGCCCGAGGCCTACCGGGCGCTGGCGCTGGCGGACCTGGAAATCCCGCTGTCGCAGCCGGCCGTCGAGGGCGAGTGCATGCTGGCCCCCAAGGTCGAAGCGCGCACGCTGCAAGAGCTCGACCTGCAGCCCCAGCACAATGTGCTGGAAATCGGCGCCGGCTCCGGCTACATGGCCGCGCTGATGGGCCGGCTGGCCCAACAGGTGCTGACGCTGGAGATCAACCCACGGCTGGCGGACATGGCGCGCCACAACCTGGCGCGTGCGGGCCTGGACAACGTGCGCGTCAAGACCGCCGACGCCGCGGCGCACCGCTTTGCCGCCTGCGTCGACGCGGCGCCGTACGACGTCATCGTGCTGTCTGGCGGCGTGGCCGAGGTGCCCACCGACCTGCTGGAGCTGCTGCGCGTGGGTGGGCGGCTGTTCGCCTTCGTGGGGGACGAGGTGGTGATGCGTGCCACCATCGTCACGCGCGCCAGCGAAGCCGGCTACCACAGCATCCAGCCGTGGGACATCGTCGTGCCGCGGCTGCGCAATTTCCCCGAGCCGACGCGCTTCCAATTTTGAGCCTGCCCATGGTGCCCCACATCCGCCCCGCCCAACTGAACCAGTGGCTGCAGCAGTGCGCGCAGCAAGCGCCTGGCGTCACCCCCATCGTGTTGGACGTGCGCGAACCGTGGGAGGTGCAAACCGCCAGCGTGCGCCCCAACGGCTTTGAGCTGCGTCATATGCCGATGGCCTCGATCCCGGCGCGGCTCGACGAGCTGCCGCGCGACCGTCCCATCGCCTGCCTGTGCCACCACGGCGGGCGCAGCGCGCAGGTGGCGTTTTTTTTGCACCGGCAAGGCTTTGACGACGTGGTCAACATCGCCGGCGGCATCCACGCCTGGTCCAGTGAAGTGGACCCGAGCGTACCGCAATACTGAGGGAGGTCAGCGCGGAACGTCGCGTGCACGGTCGCTCAATCCGTCATATACTCCCGACTGTATCCAATCGCAGGGACACCAACGCCATGCAACCGATCGTCCGCACGCCCTCTGTCAACCCCCGCGGCAAGCTGGGGCAGCGCCTGAGCGCCGCGGCCCTGCTGGTGTTGGGCGTGGCCACCACGGCGCAGGCGCAAAGCCTGCAAGCGCTGCTGGAAGCCGCCCGCGCCTACGACGCCACCTACCTGGCTGCCAAGGCCCAGTTCGACGCCAACCGCGCCAAGGCCGAACAAGCCCGCTCGCGCGTGCTGCCCACCGTCGGCCTGTCGGCCGAAGCCTTCGTCAACCGGCGCGACAGTTCGCTCAACGCGCTGGACGACAGCTTCAACAACCAAACGGTCAAGCTCGGCGCCAGCCACCCACTGTACCGCCCGGGCAACCAGATCGAAGTCGAGCAGGCGCAGCGCGCGCTGCAGGCCGCCGAAGCCCAGTTGCAGGCCGCCGAGCAGGAACTGATCGTGCGCGTGGCGCAAGCGTACTTCGATGTGCTGGCCGCCGAGGACACGCTGACCTTCGTGCGCGCGCAGAAAGCCGCCGTAGAGCAGCAACTGGCCGCCGCCAAGCGCAATTTCGAAGTCGGCACCGCCACCATCACCGACACGCGCGAGGCGCAGGCCCGCTACGACCTGGTGCTGGCGCAGGAAATCGCCGCCCACAACGACCTGCGCGTCAAAAAGCTGGCACTGGACCAGCTGGTGGGCCAGAGCAACACCCAACCCTGGCGGCTGCGTGATGACGCCCTGCCCACCCCCACCCCAGACGACGTTCAGACCTGGGTGCAGCGCGCCGTGGCCGAGCACCCCGCTGTGCGCGCCGCGCAGGCGCAGCTGGACATTGCCAAACTGGACGTGCGCAAGGCCCAGGCGGCCAAAGGACCGACGCTGGACGCGGTGGCGCAGTGGCAGTGGAACCGCGCCCCCAGCAGCAACCCGCCGTTTCCGTACTTGCGCAACCAGGTCGCCAGCAGCAACCCGCCGTTTCCGTACTTGCGCAACCAGGTCGCCAGCATCGGCGTGCAGTTCAACCTGCCGCTGTACACCGGTGGGGCGCTGGACAACCGCATCGCCGAAACGGTGGCACTGGAAGACAAGGCCCGCAACGACCTCGAGGCCGCCACGCGCAACGTCAGCCAAGCCACACGGGCGGCGTTTTTCGGGGTGCAGTCGGGGCTTGGTCAGGTGCGCGCGCTGCAAGCCGCCGAGGCGTCCAGCCAGTTGGCGCTGGAAGCCAATCAGGTCGGCTACCAGGTCGGCGTGCGCATCAACATCGATGTGCTCAACGCGCAAAGCCAGCTGTACCAAACCAAGGCGCAACTGGCCAAAGCACGCTACGACGTGCTGGTAGGCCAGCTCAAGCTGCGGCAAGCGGCCGGGGTGCTCGGAGCCGACGACGTCAAGCCGATCAACGAGCGTTTGCAGCCGCGCTGACCGGCCCTCAGGCCCCGCCCGGCAGCGGGGCTGGAGCCGCGTCCCACGCCTGCAGCAGCACCTGCACGGTGCGCTCGGCTGCGCCGCCGTGCTGCTGCAACAGCCGCTGGGCACCTGCGCGGGCGGCGCCCAGCGCCGCGTCGTCCCGGCACCACGCCAGGGCTTGGCGCAACGCATCGTCGAAGTCGGCTGCGCGACGCGCCGCCCCCGCCTCCAGCGCCGCGGCGGCCGCCTGGGCAAAGTTGAACGTGTGCGGCCCCAGCACAATCGGGCAGTCGCTGGCCGCTGCCTCGATCAGGTTTTGCCCGCCCAGCGGTACAAAACTGCCCCCGAGCAGCGCTACGTCGGCCAACGCGTAGTACGCCGGCATCTCCCCCAGGCTGTCGCCCAGCAGCACGTCAGCCTGCAGCGCCTCGGGCGGCCAAGTGGGCGTGGCGGTCCACGCCGGCAACGCGGTGCTGCGCCGCAGCACGCGCAGGCCCGCCGCACGCAGCAGCGCATGCACCTCGTCAAAGCGCTGGGGGTGGCGCGGCACCACCAGCCACAGCGGCGGCTGCGGCCTGGCGGCGCGTTGCCGCTGCCAGGCGGCCAGCCACGCGGCCTCCTCCCCTTCGCGGCTGCTGGCCAGCAGCAGCATCGGGCGGCCGCTGGCCAACCGCCACGCTTGCCGCCAGCGCTGCGCCGCCGCCCACGGGTCGGGGTGCCACGGCACATCGAACTTGACGTTGCCAACCACCTGCGGCGGCGGTGCGCCCAGCGCGCGCAGGCGCTGCGCGTCGGCCGGTGTTTGGGCCAGCACCCCGGCCAGCGCGGCGTAGGCTGGTCGGCTCAGGCAGCGCAGTCGCATCGCCCGCTGCCACGAGCGTTCGTTGAGCCGCGCGTTGGCCAACCACAGCGGCACACCGGCCAAGCGGCATTGGTGAACCAGGGTTGGCCAGACCTCGGTTTCCATCAACACCCCCAGGCGCGGGCGCCAATGGCGCACGAAGCGCCGCACGGCACCCGGCGCGTCCCACGGCAACCAGGCCTGGGCGTCCTGCGGGCGCAGCAGCGGCAGCGCGGCGGCACGCCCGGTGGCCGTGGAGTGGGTCCACAGCAGGCGGATGTCAGGCCGCAACGCCTGCAGCCGCTGCACCCACAGCGCGGCCGCGCGCGTCTCGCCCAACGAAACCGCGTGCACCCAAAGCCAGCCATGCGCTGGCGCGGCTTCGGCGTAGCGGCCAAAGCGCTGCGGCACCGCCTGCAGGTAGCCGGGTTCGGCGCGTCCCCGCCGCGCCAGCTTGACGCGCAGCAGCGGCTGCAACGCCGTCATGGCCACCCCGTAGCCTGCCAGGCACAGGCGCTCGGTCACCCCCAGCCCAGGCTCAGCCACGCTCGAACAACCCGGCATACACGGCCCCGATACCGGCGGCCTCCTGCGCCAGCGAAAACTGCGCCAGCACCCGCTGCCGTGCCGCCTGCCCCATGCGCAGCGCCGCCTGTGGGTCGGCCAACACCCGGCGCACCGCCGCCGCCAGGCCAGCGGCGTCGCCGGTGTCGACCAGCTCGCCGTTGACGCCGGGCTGCACCAGCTGCTCGAACGCCCCGGTGCGCGAGCACACCAGCGCGCAGCCGCACGCGCCAGCCTCGAACGGCGTCAGGCCAAACGGCTCGTAGCGCGGGCAGGCCACGCAGACCAGGCAGCGTTGGTACCAACGGTGCACCTCGGCCGCTGGCACCTCGCCCAAAAAACGAATGCGCTCGCCCAGCCCGGCGGCGTCGATACGCGCCTGCAACGCGCGCTGGTAGGCCTCGTGCTGGGGCATGGCACGGCCAGCGATGACGGCGGTCACGTCGGGCAGATGCGGCAAGGCCTCGATCATCGCGTCGACGAAGACGTCGGTGCCTTTGTCTGGCCGCACGCGGCCAAAGACACCGATGCCCCAGCGCCCCGGCAGGCCGCTGTCGTCCCACGCCTGCAGCTTGTCCGGCGGCGGCGCAAAGCGCTCGACGTCGATGCCATGCGGCACCACGGCGGTGGTGTTGGGCACGAAGCTGGCCGCCTTTGGCGTGGTGGCGATCACGGCGTCCATGCGGCTGATCAGCCAGCGCGGGAACCAACCGTGACGGTGCTGCGCCGCCGAAGTGAACACCAACCGGATCGGCAGGCCCAGCACGTCGCGCGCCCACAGCCCAGCGGCCATTTCGTGGTCGCGCCGCACGTGCCAGATGCGAAACGGCCGCCCCGCCGGCGGCCGACGCGACAACGCCATGGCCTGGCGCAGCGTCATGCCCGGCATGCCGTGCGGCAGCGGCGTGCCGCAGTAGGCCAGCCGCCACTGCCGCGCCTGCAACGGCACCAGTGCGTTGACGGTGGCCGACACGCCGGTGTAGCGGCGCTTGAGGTTGAAGACGATGATCTCGGGATCGGGGTCGGGCGCCAGCATGGAATTCCACGGAAAGGGCGCACCGTCCGCGGCGCCCACAGTGCCGATGGTACTCGAGCGGTTCAGGGAACGCGGATGCGCCGCGTCAGTGCGCGGCATCCCCGACCTGTGCGTCGGGCTTGACGCGCCGCAGCAGCGTCAGCATCGTATCCTGGATGCGCTGCAGCGCCTGTGGCGTGTGGCCCTCGAAGCGCAACACCAACACCGGCGTCGTGTTGGATGCCCGAATCAAGCCAAAGCCATCCGGCCAATCGATGCGCAGGCCATCGACGGTGCTGACCTCGGCCGGCGCTGCCACGTCCACCACGCGTTGCAACTCGGCCACCACGCGGTGCGGCTCGCCCTCGGCGCAGGGCACGTTGAGCTCCGGCGTGCTGTGGCTGCTGGGCAGACCCTCCAGCACCGCGCCCGGGTCGTCGTGGCGGCTCAGAATCTCCAGCAGGCGCGCCGCGGCGTAGGTGCCATCATCAAAACCATACCAGCGTTCCTGGAAAAACAGGTGTCCGCTCATCTCGCCGCCCAACGGTGCGTCCACCTCGCGCATCTTGGCCTTGATGAGGCTGTGGCCGGTTTTGTGCATCAGCGGCACGCCGCCGGCCGCCCGGATGGCTGGCGCCAGCCGCTGGCTGCACTTGACATCGTAGACGATGGTGCCGCCGGGCACGCGCTGCAACACGTCCTGCGCCAGCAGCATCAGCTGGCGGTCAGGGAAAATGTTGGCGCCGCTCGGGGTGACGACGCCCAAACGGTCACCGTCGCCGTCGAACGCCAAGCCGAGCTCCGCGCCGGTGCGCTGCACGGTGGCAATGAGGTCGCGCAGGTTGTCCGGCTTGGACGGGTCGGGGTGGTGGTTCGGAAACTCGCCGTCCACCTCGCCGTACAGCACGGTGACGTCGCAGCCCAGCGCACGCAGCAACGCTGGGGCGCTGGCGCCGGTGACGCCGTTGCCACAATCGACGACGATGCGCATCGGCCGCGCCAGCCGCACGTCCTGCACGATGCGGGCCTGGTACGCCGGCCCAATGTCCAGCACCCGCCGCGCACCGCGCACCGGGGCCAACGGCACACCAGCGGCCATGGCCTGGCGCAACGCCTGGATCTCCTCGCCGTAGATCGCACGGCCGCCCAGCACCATCTTGAAGCCGTTGTGGTGCTTGGGGTTGTGGCTGCCGGTGACCTGGATGCCGCTGCGGCAGACGGTGGCGGCGGCAAAGTACAGCATCGGCGTCGTCACCGGCCCCAGATCGATGGCCTCGACGCCGGCGTCGCGCAGCCCCTCGATCAGCGCCTCGGCCAGCATCGGGCTGGACAGGCGCCCGTCGCGCCCGACGGCGACGCTGGCCTCACCCAGCGCACGCGCACGGACACCGAACGCCTGCCCGAGCAAGCGGGCCAGCGGCGCGTCGATCGCGTCCGGCACGACCCCACGGATATCGTAGGCTTTGAACACATGGGCGGGAAGGGCAGCGGTCGTCATCGGGATAAGGTGCAGCGGGTGTGTGACACGACGCCATTGTAGAAGGGCGTATCATGCGTTCCTTTCGTCGTTGCGGCGCCGCAGCATCCACGTGCCCCGGCGCTGGGCCTGACCATGACTCCCAAACTCGCGCTGGAATTTGTGCTGTTGGCGGCCCTGTGGGGCTCGTCGTTTTTGTTCATGCGCCACGCGGCACTGGCCTTTGGGCCGGTGGCCACGGCGGGGTTGCGCGTGGCGGTGGCCAGCGTCGTGCTGGCCCCGCTGCTGGTGGCCAGTGGCCACTGGCCGACGCTGCGCCGCCACGGGGCGCGCATCCTGTTCGTCGGCCTGCTCAACGCCGGCATCCCGTTTGGCTTGTTCGCCTACGCGCTGCTGTCGATCAGCACGGGGCTCACCGCCATCCTCAACGCGACGGTGCCGCTGTTTGGCGCGGTGGTGGCCTGGCTGTGGCTGGGCGATCGCCCCGGACGTTGGCGCGCCCTCGGGCTGGCCCTGGGTTTTGCCGGCGTGGCCATGCTGTCGTGGGACCAAGCCAGCTTCAAGCCCGGGGGCACCGGTTGGGCGGTCCTGGCTTGCCTGGGCGCCACGGTGCTGTACGCGATTGCGGCCAGCTACACCAAAAAGTACCTGATGGGCATCCCCCCGCTGGCCACGGCCACCGGCAGCCAGTTGGGCGCCACCCTGGGGTTGCTGGTGCCGACGCTGTGGACCTGGCCGGCCACGCCGGCCCCCACCCAGGCCTGGCTGGCCGTGGTGGCCGCGGGGGTGCTGTGCACGGCGCTGGCGTACCTGCTGTACTTCCGCCTGATCGAAGCCGCTGGCCCGGCGCGCACGCTCACCGTGACCTTTTTGATCCCGGTGTTCGCGTTGGGCTACGGCGCGCTGCTGTTGGGTGAGTCCATCACGCCGTGGATGGTGGGCTGTGGCGTCGTCATCCTGGTGGGCGTGGCCCTGGCCACCGGCTTGCTGGACCCAGGGCGCTGGGCGCTCCGTCGTCAGCGTCGCCCTGCAACGCGGCCTTGAGCTTGGGGCTGGCGTGGAACGTCACCACGCGACGCGCCTCGATCGGCACCAGCTCGCCGGTGCGCGGGTTGCGCCCGGGGCGCGGTGACTTGTCGCGCACGCCAAACTGCCCAAACCCGGCGATGCGCACCTCCTCGCCGGCAATCAGGCGCTCGGCGATGATGGCAAAAAACGTCTCGACGATGTCCTTGGACTCGCGCTTGTTGAAACCGATGCGCGTGTGCAGCGCTTCGGCCAGCTCGGCCTTGGTCAGCGTGGGCGTATCGGGTTCGACGTTGGCCGCCGTGGCGGCCGCGGATGTGCTTCGGGTGGCCATGGGCGCAATCGTAGCAGCCGCGGCGCGCGCCATCACGCCCGCAGCCGCGCACCGATGCGCTGTTGCAACGCCTGCACCACCTGCGCCACGACGGCGTCGATCTCGGCGTCGGTGAGGTTGGCGTCGTCGCGCTCCAGCGTCAGCCGCACCGCCAGGCTTTTTTCGTCGGCGCCGATGCCGGCTGCTGGCTGCGCGCCCTGCGGGCGGAACACGTCGAACAGCACCGCCGTGCGCAGCCACGGGTGGCGCGCCGACTCGATGGTCGCCATCACCTGCGCGTACGTCACCGACTCGTGCACGACCACCGCAACGTCGCGCTGCACCGGCTGGTGGCGCCCAATCGGCGTGGCCTGCGGCAGCGGGCGCTGCAGTAGCGGCGCCAACGCCAGCTCGAACAACACCGGCGCGCTGCCCCAGCCTTCGGCCTGGCGCCAGCGTGGGTGCAGCTCGCCGATCACCCCGATCGGCTGCCCATGCAGCAGCACGCGCGCGCAACGCCCTGGGTGCAGCGCCGGGTGCTCACACGGCTCGAACGTGGCCACGTGCGGCGCCAACAGCGCTTCGACGTCGCCTTTGACGTCGAAAAAGTCCACCGGCCGCGCCCGCTCGCCCCACTGCAGCGGCAGCGCGTCGCCCCAGGCCAGCCCCGCGACATGCAGCGGCTGGTCGATGCCGCGCACCGTGGTGTCGCTGTCGGGCACGCGCTCGTCGCGCCGGAAAACGCGCCCCACTTCGAACACCCGCACGCGCGCGGCCTTGCGATCGACGTTGTGGCGCAGCACCGCCAGCAGGCTGCCCAGCAGGCTGGAGCGCATCACGCTGAGGTGGCTGGCGATGGGGTTGAGCAACCGAATCGGCGCCGTGTTGCCGGCGTAGTCGCGCTCCCACCGTTCCTCGACGAAGCTGAAGTTGATCGTTTCTTGGTAACCCAGCGCCGCCAGCTGCTGGCGCACCGCCATCGCGCTGCGCTCGGTTTGCGGGCGCACGCGCGGCACCACCGGCGCGCGCGGCGGCGTGGCCGGCAGGCGGTCGTAGCCGATGACGCGCGCCACCTCCTCGATCAGGTCTTCCTCGATCTGCAGGTCAAAGCGGTACGGCGGTGGCGTCACCGTCAGCGCCCCGTCGGACTCGGCAACGTTCAACCCAAGGCGGCGCAGCGGTTCGGCGCACGCAGGCACCGTCAGCGGCATGCCGATGACCTTGGCGGCGCGCGCCACGCGCAGCGTCACCGGCTTGGGCTGCGGCACGTTGACCACGTGGTCATCCACCGGCCCGGCCTCGCCGCCGCAAATCTCCAGGATCAGCTGCGTGATACGCTCCAGGTGCTCGCGCGTGGTGCTGGGGTCGACGCCGCGCTCGAAACGGTGCGCCGCGTCGGTGCTGAAGTTGAAGCGCCGCGCCCGCCCCGCGATCGCGCGCGGCCACCAAAACGCCGCCTCCACATAGACGTTGCGCGTGCCGTCGGACACCGCGGTGCTGTCGCCGCCCATGATCCCGGCCAGCGACTCCACACCTTGCGCGTCGGCAATCACGCCGACGGTCTCGTCCAACGTGACGGTTTGGCCGTTGAGCAGCTTGAGCGTCTCGCCCGCGCGCGCCCAGCGCACCTGCAAACCGCCATGGATCTTGTCCAGGTCGAAGATGTGCGACGGCCGACCGAGCTCGAACATCACGTAGTTGGAGATATCCACCAGCGCCGAAATGCTGCGTTGCCCACAACGCGCCAGCCGCTGCACCATCCAGTCCGGCGTGCGCGCCTGCGGGTTGACGCCGCGGATGATGCGCCCGCTGAAGCGACCGCACAGGTCAGCGGCTTCAACGCGCACCGGCAGCACCGCGTCGTGGCGCGGCGCCACCGGCGCGATGGCCGGCGTTTTCAGCGGCGCGCCGGTCAGGGCCGCCACTTCGCGCGCCACGCCGTACACGCTCAGGCAATGCGCCAGGTTGGGCGTGAGCTTCAGTGTCAACAGCCGGTCGTCCAGCGCCAGCACCTCGCGCAGGTCGCGCCCCACCGGGGCATCGGCGGCCAGCTCCAGCAAGCCGCCGTGGTCCTCGGACAAGCCAAGCTCGCGCGCCGAGCACAACATGCCGTGGCTGTCCACCCCGCGCAGCTTGCCCACCCGGATTTCGAACGGCTTGCCGTCCGCGCCCGGTGGCAGCACCGCGCCCACCAGCGCGCACGGCACGCGGATGCCAGCGCGCGCGTTGGGCGCGCCACAAACGATCGACAACGGCTCACCGCGCCCGACGTCGACCCGACACACGCGCAGGCGGTCGGCGTTGGGGTGCGGCTCGGCGCTGAGGATGTGCCCGACCACCACACCTGTGAAGGGCGGCGCCACCGGACGCACCTCCTCCACCTCCAGTCCGGCCATCGTCAACAGGTCGGCCAGCGCGTCGCTGTCCAGCGCCGGATCGCAAAAGCTGCGCAACCAGGATTCGGGAAACTGCATCGTCGTCTCGCTCGTCGTCGCGAAGGTCGGGGACCGTGGTGGGATCAGCGAAACTGCGCCAAAAAGCGCAGGTCACCCTCGAAAAACAGGCGCAGGTCGCCCACGCCGTAGCGCAGCATCGTCAGCCGGTCCGGCCCCATGCCAAACGCAAAGCCGATGAAGTGCTCCGGGTCCAGCCCCATGTTGCGCACCACGTTGGGGTGCACCTGGCCGGAACCCGCCACCTCCAGCCAGCGTCCGGCCAGCGGCCCGCGCGTGAAGCGGATATCGATTTCGGCGCTGGGCTCGGTGAACGGGAAAAAGCTCGGCCGAAACCGCAGCTCGAGCTCGTCGTCTTCGAAAAACGCGCGGCAAAACGCCGTGAAGACGACCTTGAGGTCCTTGAAGCTGACGTCGCGCCCGATCCACAGCCCCTCGCACTGGTGGAACATCGGCGAGTGGGTGGCGTCGCTGTCGACCCGGTACGTGCGTCCGGGCGCGATGACGCGAATCTCCGGCATCTCGCCGGCCCACAGGCCCTGGCCGGTGTCACCGGCGGCGGCGCGTGCGCGCTTGACATGCTGCACCGCGTGGCGGATCTGCATCGGGCTGGTGTGGGTGCGCAACAGCAGCGGCGCCTCGGGCGTGCCGCCCTCGACGTAGAACGTGTCATGCATCGAGCGCGCCGGGTGGTCGGCCGGGGTGTTGAGCGCGGTGAAGTTGAACCAGTCGGTTTCGATCTCGGGGCCGTCGGCCACCTCGAACCCCATCGAGCCAAAAATCGCCTCGATGCGCTGCAGCGTCAGGGTCACCGGGTGCAGGCCTCCCTGCCCACGCTGGCGTCCGGGCAGCGTCACGTCCAGCGCTTCGGCCTGCAGCTGACGCTGTAGCTCGGCCTCGGCCAGCTCGGCGCGGCGGGCCTGCAACGCCGCCTCGATGGCGGCCTTGGCCTCGTTGATGGCCGCGCCCTGGGCCTTGCGCTCGTCGGGTGCCAGGGTGGCCAGCGCCTTCATGCGCTCGGTCAACGCCCCTTGCTTGCCCAGAAAGCGGGCTTTGGCGTTTTCCAGCGCTTGCGGGGTGGTGGCCTGCGCGAACTGCGCGCGCGCCGACTGCACCAGGTTGTCGAGGTCGTTCATGCCGGCATCCGTGTCGCAAAAAGGCGGCGAAAGACTGCACGCCACAGGTTCAAACAAAACGGGCCAGCGCGATGAGGCGACTGGCCCGTCGGGGTCGCGCCACCGCCCACGGACGGCGCGCGGTGCGGCACCGTTACGCCGCGGCGCCCTGCGCCAGACCGGCCTTGACGCGCTCGACGATGGCGGCAAACGCCGCCTTGTCGTGCACGGCCAAGTCGGCCAGCACCTTGCGGTCGATCTCGATGGCGGCCTTGCGCAGGCCGTTGGCGAACTGGCTGTAGGTCAGACCCAACTCACGCGCGGCGGCGTTGATGCGCGCAATCCACAGCTGACGGAAGACACGCTTGCGGGTGCGGCGGTCCCGGTACGCGTACTGCTGCGCCTTCATCACCGCCTGTTTGGCGACGCGGAAGACGTTCTTACGACGGCCACGGAACCCTTTGGCCAGGGCCAGGACTTTCTTGTGACGGGCACGGGCGGTGACACCACGTTTGACGCGAGGCATGGCTTGCTCCTTGTGACGTTATGGGTCAGCCGCCGATCACAGGCCGGCGTAAGGCATCATTTGTGCGATGTGACCCATGTTGGTCTCATGCACGTTGACCATTCCGCGCAGCTGGCGCTTGTTCTTGGTCGTCTTCTTCGTCAGGATGTGACGCTTGAAGGCCTGCGCACGCTTGACCGTGCCGCCGGGGCGCACGCGAAAACGCTTTTTCGCGCTGCTTTTGGTTTTCATCTTGGGCATGATGGCTCGTCCTTGGTTTCGGGTTTGGACTTGACACACCCGCAAGGCGCCGCCGCGGCTGCCCACCGACGACGGTCTTTGCTTGAACGCCTGGCCTTCGGGTGCTTGTCGCTTGGAAAGCACGCCATTATAGCAGTCGCGCCGGCGACGCACCGCCGCCGCGGGTGGCAGGTCAGGCGGCTGGCTGCTCAGCCTTGCTGGCGTCGGCCTTGGGCGCCGCGCCTTTTTTGCGCGCCGGCGCAATCATCATGATCATCTGCCTGCCCTCGAGCTTGGGGAACTGCTCGACGACGATGCTGTCGCCCAGCTCGTTGCGGATACGCTCCAGCAGCGCCAGCCCCAGCTCCTGGTGGGTGATTTCGCGCCCGCGGAAGCGCAGCGTCACCTTGCACTTGTCGCCTTCGTCCAGGAAGCGGCGGATGTTGCGCATCTTGACCTGGTAGTCGCCCTCGTCGGTGGCCGGGCGGAATTTGACTTCCTTGACCTCGATGACCTTTTGCTTGGCCTTGGCCTCGGCGGCCTTTTTCTGCTCGGCGTACTTGAACTTGCCGTAGTCGATCAGACGGCACACCGGCGGGTTGGCCATCGGGGCGATCTCGACCAGGTCAACGTCAAGCTCGCCCGCCATGCGCAACGCCTCTTGCAGCGGCACCACGCCGATTTGCTGACCATCGGGGCCGGTCAGGCGCACTTCGGGCGCGGTGATTTCACGGTTGAGGCGGTGCTGCCGCTCTTCGCGCTGGCGGCGGTCACGGAAGTTGCTGGGACGCGGGGTAGCGATGGTTCGGTTCCTTTGCTCGAAAAAACTAACGTTTGGCGGCGATGTCGTCGCGCAGGCGCTGGATGAAATCGTGCACTGGCATCACGCCGAGGTCTTGGTTGCCGCGCGCGCGCACCGACACGGTGCCGTTGGCGCGCTCCTTGTCCCCGACGACGAGGATGTAGGGCACTTTTTGCAACGCCTGCTGGCGGATTTTATAGGTGATCTTTTCGTTGCCAAGATCCAGCGCGACACGAACACCGTGTTGGCGCAAGGTGTTGGCAATTTCGCCACAGGTGTCGGCCTGCGCATCGGTGATGTTGAGCACCGCCGCCTGCACCGGCGCCAGCCACACCGGCAGCGCGCCGGCGTGCTGCTCGATCAGGATGCCGATGAAACGCTCCAGGCTGCCGACGATGGCGCGGTGCAGGATCACCGGGCGCTTGCGGCTGCCATCTTCGGCCACGTACTCGGCGTCCAGCCGCTCGGCCAGGTTGAAGTCCACCTGGATCGTGCCGCACTGCCATTCGCGGCCGATGGCGTCTTTGAGCGTGTACTCGATCTTGGGGCCATAAAACGCCCCCTCGCCCGGCGATATGGTGAACGCGCAGCCCGATTGCTGCAAACTTTGCATCAGCGCCGCTTCAGCCTTGTCCCACAGCTCGTCGGAGCCGATACGCGCCGCGGGCCGCGTCGAGACTTTGTACAGGATCTCGGTAAAGCCAAAGTCGGCGTAGACTTTTTTCAGCAAGCGCGTGAACGCGTCGCACTCGGCCAGGATCTGGTCTTCGGTGCAGAAGATGTGGCCGTCGTCCTGCGTAAAGCCACGCACGCGCATGATGCCGTGCAAGCCACCCGAGGGCTCGTTGCGGTGGCACTGCCCGAACTCCCCGTAGCGCAACGGCAGGTCGCGGTAGCTCTTGATGCCTTGCTTGAAAATCAGGATGTGCCCCGGGCAGTTCATCGGCTTGATCGCGTAGTCGCGCTTTTCCGACTCCGTGATGAACATGTTGTCCCGGTACTTGTCCCAGTGGCCGGTCTTTTCCCACAGGGCTTTGTCCAGGATCTGCGGCCCTTTGACCTCCAGGTAGCCGTTGTCGCGGTAGACCTGGCGCATGTACTGCTCGACCTGCTGCCACAACGCCCAACCCTTGGGGTGCCAAAACACCAGCCCCGGCGCGTGGTCGTCGATGTGGAACAGGTCCAGCTCCTTGCCCAGCTTGCGGTGGTCGCGCCGCTCGGCTTCCTGCAGCCGGTGCAGGTAGGCCTGCAGCTCCTCTTTGCTGGCCCACGCGGTGCCGTAGATGCGCTGCAGCTGCTCGTTGCGGTGGTCGCCCCGCCAGTACGCCCCGGCCACCTTCATCAGCTTGAAGTGCTTGAGCTTGCCGGTGCTGGGCACGTGCGGCCCGCGGCACAGGTCCTCAAAGCCGCCCTCGCGGTACAGGCTGATCGTCTCGCCCTCGGGGATGCTGGCGATGATCTCGGCCTTGTAGTGCTCGCCCAAGTTCTTGAAGTACGCCACCGCCTCGTCGCGCGGCAGCACCCGGCGCACCACCGGCTCGTCGCGCGCGGCCAGCTCGGTCATCTTGGCCTCGATGGCAGCCAGGTCCTCCGGCGTGAACGGGCGCTTGTAGGCAAAGTCGTAGTAAAAGCCGTCGTCGACCACCGGGCCGATCGTCACCTGCGCGTCGGGGTACAGCTCCTTGACCGCCCAGGCCAGCAGGTGCGCGGTCGAGTGGCGAATGATCTCCAGCCCCTCGGGGTCTTTGGGTGTGAGGATCCACACCCGCGCGTCGCGCTGCACGGGGTACGACAGGTCGACCGCGCGCGGCGCGGCCTCGTCGCTGTACTGCACTTTGCCCGCCACGGCCGCCTTGGCCAAGCCGGGGCCGATGGCGGCGGCGATTTGCCCCACCGTCACGGGGGCATCAAAGCTACGTTGCGAACCGTCGGGCAGCGTGATTTGGATCATCGATGAAGCTCGGCAAAGCGGGCAAACCAACAAGGAATCGATTTTCGCACACCGGGCGCGTGCCCCAGCGCCTTGGCACAATGCCGGCTCTCGTCCATCGCATGGAGCCACACCCGATGCAGATCACGACCGAACAACTGTTCGACCACGCCCGCACCCACAACGCCTGGCAACCCAAACCGGTGCCCGACGAGCTGCTGGTGCGTCTGTACGACCTGATGAAATGGGGGCCGACGTCGGCCAACTGCAGCCCCACGCGCATCGTGTTCGTGCGCACGCCCGAGGCCAAGGCGCGCCTGCTGCCGTGTCTGATGGAGGGCAACCGCGCCAAAACGGCGGCGGCCCCCGTCACGGCCATCCTGGGCATGGACATGGCGTTTTACGAGCAACTGCCGCGGCTGTTCCCACATAACCCGGACGCGCGCAACTGGTTCGCCGGCAACGAGGCGCTGATCCAGGCGACGGCGCTGCGCAACGGCAGCCTGCAAGGTGGCTACTTCATCCTGGCGGCGCGTGCGCTGGGCTTGGACTGCGGGCCGATGAGCGGCTTTGACGCCGCCGCGGTGGACGCGGCGTTTTGGGCCGGCACCACCGTGCGCACCAACTTCATCTGCAACCTGGGCTACGGCGATCCGGCCGGGCTGTTCCCGCGCAGCCCGCGGCTGCCGTTCGACGAGGCCTGCCGCCTGGTCTGAACCGCCTCATCAAACAAACAACCGGCGGGGCTTTGACGCCCACACCGGTTGCGCGACTGTCGGCGCCGGGACAACCAAGCGTGGCCCGGCAACCGGCCCTGATCAGTGGAACTGCTCTTCCTCGGTCGAGCCGGCCAGCGCCTTGACGCTGGAGCTGCCACCTTGGATGACGGTGGTGACGTCGTCGAAGTAGCCCGCACCGACCTCTTGCTGGTGCGACACGAACGTGTAGCCCAGTTCGCGCGCCTTGAACTCGGGCTCTTGCACCATGTCGACATAGTGCTTCATGCCCTGGCCGCGCGCGTAGTGGTAGGCGAACATGAACGTGTTGTACCAGTTGATGTGGATGCCGGCCAGCGTGATGAACTGGTACTTGTAGCCCAGCTCGGACAGCTTGTCCTGGAACTCGGCGATCGTCTTGTCGTCGAGGTTTTTCTTCCAGTTGAAGCTGGGCGAGCAGTTGTAAGCCAGCAGCTTGCCGGGGTACTTTTCGTGGATGGCCTGGGCGAATTCACGCGCAAAGCCCAGGTCCGGCGTGCCGGTTTCGCACCACACCAGGTCGGCGTAGGGCGCGTAGGCCACGCCGCGGCTGATGGCCTGCTCCAGACCGTTCTTGACGCGGAAAAAGCCCTCCTGCGTGCGCTCGCCGGTCAGGAACGGACGGTCGTTGGCGTCGTGATCGCTGGTCAGCAGGTTGGCCGCTTCGGCGTCGGTGCGCGCCAGCACGATGGTCGGCACGCCCATCACGTCGGCGGCAAAGCGCGCGGCGATCAGCTTTTCCACCGCTTCCTGGGTCGGCACCAGCACCTTGCCCCCCATGTGGCCGCACTTCTTGACGGCGGCGAGCTGGTCTTCGAAGTGCACGCCCGCTGCACCCGCAGCGATCATGTTCTTCATCAGCTCGAAGGCGTTGAGCACGCCGCCGAAGCCGGCCTCGGCGTCGGCCACGATCGGCAGGAAGTAGTCGATGTAGCCCGCGTCACCAGGGCCGATGCCGCGGCTCCATTGGATTTCGTCGGCGCGCTTGAACGTGTTGTTGATGCGGCGCACCATCGTCGGCACCGAGTCGTAGGCGTACAGCGACTGGTCCGGGTACATCGTCTCGCTGGTGTTGCCGTCGGCGGCGACTTGCCAACCGGACAGGTAGACGGCCTCCAGACCCGCCTTAGCCTGCTGCATGGCCTGACCGGCGGTGATGGCGCCGAAGGCGTTGACGTAGCCCTTCTTGGCCTCGCCGTTGATCAAGCGCCACAGCTTTTCGGCGCCGCGCTTGGCCAGCGTGTACTCGATCTGCAGCGAGCCGCGCAGGCGCACCACGTCGGCGGCGCTGTAGCCGCGCTTGATGCCTTTCCAGCGCGGGTTTTCGGCCCAGTCTTTTTCCAGCGCAGCGATCTGCTGCTCACGGCTCAGGGGTTGCGTCATGGTCAAACTCCTTGTCGACAAAAAGGTGGTGAACAAACCGGGTGGCGGAGACGGGCAACCAGGGGCGCGCCGCCTTGACTTCAGTATAAGTCTTCTATAAGACACAACCCCAGTCTTGTGTCTTATAGAAGACTATTTTTACGACATAAAAAACAGATAGTTAGGAAATCTGTGCCGCATCATGAAAGGACATTCCATGCCCACACGGGCAACCGCACGTCCTCGGCAGGCGTGGCTTTCAGAATGACGAACCAGATTTTCATATCGTGATATCGAGCCTTGTACGCCGATACCCAGAGGTTCGGCGACCGCACGCGCAGCGCTGGCCGTGGTCGCTGGACCGACGGCGACGGTCGTCGCGCCATCCGGCATACAATGCGTCCACGCTCCGGGGTGTCCACGACCAGTGGGCTGAGACGGCGCTGCACGCGCGCCGAACCCGTCGAACTTGATCCGGTTCACACCGGCGTAAGGACGAGCCTGCGCCGCCAGCCCTGGCTGGCGCGCCCGCCCCGCAGGGCGCGGCCTCCGGAGCCTCCCCCACCACCCCGAGGAGCGCTCCATGACCACTGCGACCATCCCCATCGCCACCGCCGACCCGGCCGGCAACGACCCGGCGACCGCCGGCATCACCGTGGGCCCGATCTGCGGCTCGCGCAAGGTGTACGTCACCGGCAGCCGGCCCGACGTGCGCGTGCCAATGCGCGCCATCGCGCAAAGCCCCACGCCCCAGGCGCTGGGTGGCGAGCCCAACCCGCCGGTGTTCGTCTACGACACCTCCGGCCCCTACACCGCGCACGACGCCGACATCGACATCCGTCGCGGCCTGCCACCGCTGCGGCTGGCGTGGGTCGAGGCGCGGGGCGACACCGAAGCGCTTGGCGGCCCCAGCAGCGCCTGGGGGCGCCAGCGCGAGGCCGACCCCACCACCGCAGCGCTGCGTCACCCCGGTCGCGCCCACCCGATCCGGCGCGCCCGTGCGGGCGCCAACGTGACGCAAATGCACTACGCGCGCCGCGGCATCGTCACGCCCGAGATGGAGTTCGTCGCCATCCGCGAAAACCTCAACCGCCAAGCCTACCTGGAGGCGCTGCGCGCCAGCGGCCCGCGCGGCCAGCGCATGGCCGAGGTGCTGCTGCACCAGCACCAGGGGCAAGCGTGGGGCGCGCGCATCCCGGCCGAGATCACGCCGGAGTTCGTGCGCCAGGAGGTGGCCGCCGGGCGCGCCATCATCCCGGCCAACGTCAACCACCCCGAGAGCGAGCCGATGATCATCGGCCGCCACTTTTTGGTCAAAGTCAACGCCAACATCGGCAACTCGGCGCTGGCGTCCGACATCGCCGCCGAGGTGGACAAAATGGTGTGGGCCACCCGCTGGGGCGCCGACACCGTGATGGACCTGTCCACCGGCGCGCACATCCACGAAACGCGCGAGTGGATCATCCGCAACAGCCCGGTGCCGATCGGTACCGTGCCGATTTACCAGGCGCTGGAAAAGGTGGGCGGCGACCCCGAGGCGCTGAGCTGGGAGGTGTTTCGTGACACCCTCATCGAACAGGCCGAACAGGGCGTGGATTACTTCACGATCCACGCCGGGGTGCGGCGCGACTTCATCCCCCTGACCGAGCGGCGCCTGACCGGCATCGTGTCGCGCGGCGGCTCGATCATGGCGCGCTGGTGCCAGGCGCATGGGCAGGAAAACTTCCTCTACACCCACTTCGAGGACATCTGCGCCATCATGAAGGCCTACGACGTCGCCTTCAGCCTGGGCGATGGCTTGCGCCCCGGCAGCATCCACGACGCCAACGACGAGGCGCAAATGGCCGAGCTGCGCACGCTGGGCGAGCTGACCCAGATCGCCTGGCGGCACGACGTGCAGGTGATGATCGAGGGGCCGGGCCACGTGCCGATGCAGCTGATCCAGGCCAACATGGACGAACAGCTGCGCGCGTGCTTCGAAGCGCCGTTTTACACCCTGGGGCCGCTGGTGACCGACATCGCACCGGGCTACGACCATCTGGCCAGCGCCATCGGCGCGGCGCAAATCGGCTGGTACGGCACCGCGATGCTGTGCTACGTCACCCCCAAGGAGCACCTGGGGTTGCCCAACCGCGACGACGTCAAGCAAGGGCTGATCGCGTACAAGATCGCTGCGCACGCGGCGGACCTCGCCAAGGGCCACCCGGGTGCGCAGATCCGCGACAACGCGATGTCCAAGGCCCGCTTCGAGTTCCGCTGGCAGGACCAGTTCAACCTGGCGTTGGACCCGGACACGGCGCGCGCCTACCACGACGAAACGCTGCCCAAGGACGCCGCCAAGCGCGCGCCGTTTTGTTCGATGTGCGGGCCCAAGTTTTGCTCGATGCGCATCACGCAGGAGCTGCGCGCGCAGGCCTAGCCGCCGCGGTCGCCGGCAGCACGTCGGCGGACTGAAGCTTCAGGGCTGCCTCGATGGGCGTTGCGGCTCCCAGGTGGCCGACAGCCGCCCCAATGGCAGCGCGGTGCCCGCCTGCACCGGCCCGCGGGGCGGATGATGGCCCTGCCCGGCGTGGGGGATTGGGGCTCAGGCCGCGCCCAGGTGGGGCACCAGGGCACCCAGCGGCTCGCCGCGCTTGCGCGCTGCAGTGAACGCCAGCATGCGCTCGATCGGCAGCCGTGCCCGTGGGATCAGCGCCGGGTCCACATGCACCTCGTTGAGGCCCGTCTCCAACACCTGCAGCACCCCGCGCAGGCCGTTCATCGCCATCCACGGGCAGTGCGCGCAGCTCTTGCAGGTGGCGCTGGAGCCGGCGGTGGGCGCTTCCAAAAACAGCTTGTCCGGGTGGCGCTGGCGCAACTTGTGCATCATGCCGTTGTCGGTGGCGACGATGAACACCTTGGCGTCCAGCGTGGCAGCCGCCTGCAGGATCTGCGACGTCGACCCCACCACATCGGCCTGCGCCACCACCGCCGCGGGGCTTTCCGGGTGCACCAGCACCTTGGCCTCGGGGTATTCGCGCCGCAGCGCCTCCAGCTCGAAGGCTTTGAACTCGTCGTGCACCACGCACGAGCCCTTCCACAGCACCATGTCGGCACCGGTCTCGCGCTGGATGTAGCCGCCCAGGTGCTTGTCCGGCGCCCACAGGATCTTGTGGCCGGCGTCCTTCAGCGCACGCACGATGTCCAGCGCGCAGCTCGACGTCACCACCCAGTCGGCCTGCGCTTTGACGGCAGCGCTGGTGTTGGCGTACACCACCACCGTGCGGTCCGGGTGCTGGGTCCGAAAGGCCGCAAAGTCGTCCGGCGGGCAGCCCACGTCCAGCGAGCAGGTGGCGTCCAGGTCCGGCATCAGCACGGTCTTGTCCGGCGACAGGATTTTGGCCGTCTCGCCCATGAAGCGCACGCCCGACACCACCAACGTGCGCGCCGGGTGGTCACGGCCAAAGCGCGCCATCTCCAGGCTGTCACTGACGATGCCGCCGGTTTCCTCGGCCAAGTCCTGCAGGTCGGGGTGCACGTAATAGTGCGACACCATGACGGCGTCGCGCTCGCGCAACAGGGTGCGGATGCGGGCTTTGAGCGCCTCGCGCTCGGCGGTGGAGGGTTCCTCGGGCACCCGCGCCCAGGCGTGGCGCGTCGTGCACGCGGGCTGCTCCACTTCGACTTCGATCACCTGTTCCATCGTCGCCTTCCTATGCACATGGGGTGCTCACGCGCACGGCAGCAGCCGCATCGACAGGTCCACGGCCTGCACGTCCTTGGTCAGTGCCCCGACCGAGATGCGGTCCACACCCGTTTCGGCCAGTGCGCGCACGTTGGCCAGCGTCACGCCACCGGAAATCTCCAGCACCGCCCCGCCGCCAGGGTGGGCATCGTTGCGCCGCACCGCCTCGCGCAGCGTGGCCAAGTCCATATTGTCCAGCAGGATCAGGCGCGCGCCGGCCTGCAGGGCTTCGTCCAGCTGCGCCAGCGTCTCGACCTCGATCTGCACAAACAGCGCCTGCGGCGCCAACGCCTGCGCGCGCTGCAACGCCGCGGCCACGCCCCCGGCGGCGGCGATGTGGTTTTCCTTGATCAGGATGGCGTCGTGCAGCCCCAGCCGATGGTTGAGCCCGCCGCCCACGCGCACCGCGTACTTTTGCGCCACACGCAACCCCGGCAGGGTTTTGCGCGTGTCGCAGATGCGCGCGCGCGTGCCCGCCACCGCGTCCACGTAGCGGCGCGTGTGGGTGGCCACCGCCGACAAGGTTTGCAAAAAGTTCAGCATCGTGCGCTCGGCGCTCAGCAGGGCGCGGGCGTGGGCCTGCACCTCGAACACCGTGCCACCGGCCGTCACCCATTGCCCTTCGGCCACCTGCCAGCTCCAGCGCGCCGACGGGTCAAGCGCGTGCAGCGCGGCCTCCACCCACGGCCGGCCGCACACCACGGCGTCTTGGCGTGCTATCACGCGCGCGCGCATCGTGAGCTGCCCGTCCACCAGCGCCGCGGTCAGGTCGCCGGGGCCCACGTCCTCGGCCAGCGCGCGCGCCGCGTCGGCGGCGGCTTGGGTTTGCACGTCGGGCAGCGGTGGCTGCAGGCTGAGCGGGTCGGGTCGAGCGGTCATCGGTGAAGCCATGGTCATCATCGCAAAGCAGCGCGGGCACGCGCACAGGGCGCCAAGCATACACACCCCGTCGGGGCCACGGCACGGGCCGCGGTGTCGCGCTGTTGCGGTGCAACGAATGCACTAGACTAGCGCCTTGCCTCGACACTGCGACCGGGATCCCCGCATGAGCGACACCACCGCCCACACCCCCTACGGCACCTTGCCCGCGGCAGCGCCGCTGCCACCACGCAAACCGATCAGCCTGCCGCGCCTGCAGGAGATGCGCGAGCGCGGCGAAAAAATCGCCATGCTCACCGCCTACGACGCCACCTTTGCCGCGGTGGCCGACCATGCCGGCGTGGACTGCCTGTTGGTGGGTGATTCGCTCGGCATGGTCTGCCAAGGCCGCCCCAGCACCGTGGGCGTCACCCTGGAAGAGATGTGCTACCACACCGAGTGCGTGGTGCGCGGGGTGCGCCGCGTGCAAGGCACGGTGTGGATCATTGGCGACCTGCCGTTTGGCACCTACCAGGAGTCGCGCGAGCAGGCGCTGCGCAGCGCCGCCGCGCTGATGCAGGCCGGCGCGCACATGGTCAAGCTCGAAGGCGGCGGCTGGACGGTCGAGACGGTGCGCTTTCTGGTCGAGCGCGGCATCCCCGTGTGCGCGCACCTGGGCCTGACGCCGCAAACCGTGCACGCCCTGGGCGGCTACCGCGTGCAGGGCCGCTCGCACGCCGAAGCCGAGCGCCTGCGCCGCGACGCGCTGGCGCTGCAAGACGCCGGCGCCACGATGCTGGTGCTGGAGATGGTGCCCGCCGCGCTGGCCACCGAGATCACCCAGCAATTGCCGCGCTGCCACACCATCGGCATAGGCAGCGGGCGCGGCACCGCCGGGCAGGTGCTGGTGATGCACGACATGCTCGGCATCCATCTGGGCAAAACGCCCAAATTCGTGCGCAACTTCATGGAAGGCGCCGCCAGCGTGCGCGACGCCATGGCCGCCTACGTGGCCGCCGTCAAAGACGGCACCTTCCCCAACGACGCGCTGCACGCCTGGTAACTTCCTTCCGTTTGACCACCATGCAGGTCATCCACACCATCGCCGAGCTGCGCCAAGCGCTGGCGCGCCACGACCACCCCGCTTTCGTGCCCACGATGGGCAACCTGCACGACGGCCACCTGGCCCTGGTGCGGCACGCGCGTACTCTGGGTGACGTCACGGTGGCCAGCATCTTCGTCAACCGCCTGCAGTTTTTGCCCCACGAGGACTTCGACACCTACCCGCGCACCTTGCAGGCGGACTGCGACAAGCTCGCGGCGCTGGGCTGCGACATCGTCTTTGCCCCGGCGGAAGAGGAGCTGTACCCCCAGCCCCAGACATTCAAGGTGCAGCCGCCCCCGGCCCTGGCCGATATGCTGGAAGGGCATTTTCGGCCCGGCTTTTTCACCGGCGTGTGCACGGTGGTCATGAAGCTGTTTCAGTGCGTGTTTGCCAACGCCCGGGGCGAGCGCCACGCCGTCTTCGGCAAAAAAGACTACCAGCAGCTGATGGTGATCCGCCACATGGTGCAGCAGTTTGCGCTGCCCATCACGATCCACGGCCTGGACACGGCACGCGCCCCCGACGGGCTGGCGCTGAGCTCGCGCAACGGCTACCTGTCAGCCGCCGAGCGCGCCCAGGCCCCGCAACTGGTGCAGACGCTGCGCACCGTGGCCGCTGACGTGCTGGGTGGCGAGCACAACCTGGCGGCGCTGGAGCAGCGCGCCATGCAAACGCTGGCGGCGCAAGGCTGGCAGCCGGACTACATCACGGTGCGCCGCCGCCACGACCTGCTGCCGCCCGAGCCGCGCGATATCCGCCCCGGCGAACTCGTGGTGCTGGGCGCCGCCCGCCTGGGGCGCACGCGCCTCATCGACAACTGGGAGTTTTGACGAGGTCGGGCCGCGGTATCACGGTCGGCCGTGTCACTCCGCCCGCGGGTCGCGGCCCATCAGGCGCTCGACGGCGCGGCGGGCGTCGAGCTGGCCGTCCAGCACCGCCACCACCGCCTGGGTGATCGGCACATCCACCCCCAGCTGCGCGGCGCGCAGCGCCACCGTGCGGGCGCTGTAAACCCCTTCGGCCACATGCCCCAGCGAGGCCACCGCGGCGCTTAAGTCCATGCCCTGCGCCAGCCGCAGGCCCACCTGCCGGTTGCGGCTGAGGTCACCGGTGGCCGTCAGCACCAGGTCGCCCAAGCCCGTCAGGCCCATGAAGGTGTCGGCGCGTGCGCCCAGCGCAAGCCCCAAGCGCGTCATCTCGGCCAAGCCACGCGTGATCAGCGCCGCGCGCGCGTTGTGGCCCAGTTGCAGCCCATCGCTCAAGCCGGTGGCGATGGCCAGCACATTCTTGACCGCCCCGCCCACCTCCACGCCGACCACGTCATCGTTGGCATACACCCGCAGCACCTGGCCGTGGAACGCCGCCACCAGAGCGTCGCGCACATGGGCGTGGGCGCTGGCGGCCACCAGCGCGGTGGGCAGCCCCTGCGCCACCTCGCGCGCAAAACTGGGGCCGCCGAACACCCCCACCGCCAGCGCAGGCGCCACCTGCTGCGCGATTTCGTGCCCCAGCAAGCCCGGCGCGTTGGCGGCTTGCGGGCGCTCGAAACCCTTGCACAGCCACACCACCGGCGGCGCGGCGGGGCCACCCGCCGGCCACACCTCGGCCAGCCGGGCCAGCCACGGCCGCAACGCCGCCATCGGCACGCCCAGCACCACCAACTCGGTGTCGGTCAGCCATAGGCGCAGCGCCGTGTCGTCGCCCCCGGCGCATTGCAGCGCGGCCGGCAGCGGCACCCCCGGCAGGTAGCGGGCATTGACGCGCTCGCGCGCCATGGTCGCCGCCTGGTCGGCGTCGCGCGCCCACAGGCGCACCTCGTGCCCCGCTTGCGCTGCGACGACCGCCAGCGCGGTGCCCCAGGCCCCCGCGCCGATGAACGTGATGCGCATGGCCCGCCGCGGACGTCAAGCCTGGCCGTTGGCGGCCGCCTGTTGTTGTTGCTGCTGCGCCAGCTGCTGCTCGTACATGGCCTGAAAGTTGATTTCGGCCAGGTGCACCGGGGGGAAGCCCGCACGCTGGATCAGGTCCGCCACGTTGGCGCGCAGGTAGGGGTAAACGATCTGCGGGCACTGGATGCCGATGACTTGCTGCATCAGCTCCTGCGGGATGTGGCGGATTTCGAAGATCCCGGCTTGCTTGCATTCGACCAGGAACACCGTGCGCTCGCCGATCTTGGTGTGCACGGTGGCCGCCACGGCGATTTCGAACACCCCTTCCGCCAGCGACTGCGCCTCGACGCCGAGCTGGATGTCGACGCTGGGCTGCTGTTGCTCCAGAAAAATGGCCGGGGAGTTGGGCTGCTCCAGCGAGGCCTCCTTCAGGTACACGCGCTGGATTTGGAATACGGGGGTCGGGGCTTGCTGTTCGTCCGCCATGGTTGAGTGCTCAGGTAGGTTGCCACAGCCAGCGCCGCGGGCGCCCATCGCCCACCGGTTCGCGGCTGGTTCAGCCCGCGATTATGGCAGCGGCGCCGGCCCCGTCCGGGCACACCGCCGGCCCGCGTGCGGCGGCGTACGATCAGCGCTGGCCGCGCAGCAGCGGCTCCAAGCCGCCGCGCGCATCCAGCGCGTGCAGATCGTCGCAGCCGCCAATGTGCTGCCCGTCGATAAAAATCTGTGGCACGCTGGTACGCCCCACCAGCTGCGCCATCGCCTGCCGCACGTCCGGGCGGCCGTCGACGTTGACTTCCTCCCACTCGGTCACGCCGCGCGCGCGCAGCAACGCCTTGGCGCGGTGGCAGTATGGGCAGTAGTCGCTGCTGTAAATCTTGACGTGGGCCACGGTGCGATCTCCAAGGTTGGGGGTAGTAGGCTCATCCCTGCTGCACCGGCAGGCTGGCCGCGCGCCACGCGGCCATGCCCCCGGCCAGCGACACGGCGCGCTCGTAGCCCAGTTTTTTGGCCAGCGCCGCCGCCCGACGCGAGCGCACCCCCGAGGCGCACACCAGCACCACCGGCACGCTCTTGTCCTTGACCACCTGCGGCAGCCGCTCGGCCAACTGGTCCAGCGGCACGTTGCGCGCGCCCGCGACGTGGCCGGCCGCGAACTCCGCCGGCGTGCACACATCGATCACCACCGCCTTGTCACGGTTGATCAACTGCACCGCCTGCGTGGGATCCACCCCCGCCGCCACGCCGCCCGAAATGACCGGCCACAGCAACATCAAGCCCGAGCCGGCGGCCACCGCCACCAGCACCCAGTTGTCGAGCAAAAAATCCACGGTTGAGCGTTCCTCGTTGGGTTCATGACGCAGCGCCGCACGCGCGGCCTGCCCCGTCCGGTATTCTAGAATGTTGGGGTTTTCCCCACAGGCCACCCAACCTCGTGCGCCTGCTGCGCACGCCCGCACCATGTACAAGCTCGTCCTCATCCGCCACGGCGAATCGACCTGGAACCTGGAAAACCGCTTCACCGGCTGGACCGACGTCGACCTCACGCCCACCGGGGTGTCGCAGGCCATCGCCGCCGGCCGCCTGCTGCGCGACGAGGGCTGGGACTTTGACCTGTGCTTCACCAGCGTGCTCAAGCGCGCCATCCACACGCTGTGGTACGTGCTGGACGAAATGGACCGCACCTGGCTGCCGGTGGTCAAGGACTGGCGGCTCAACGAGCGCCACTACGGCGCGCTGCAAGGGCTCAACAAGGCCGACATGGTGCGCCAGTACGGCGAGCAGCAGGTGTTGCAGTGGCGCCGCAGCTACGACGTGCCGCCGCCGGCGCTCACGCCCGACGACCCGCGCGGCCAGCGCCACGACCGGCGCTACGCCCACCTGGCGCCCGAGCAAATCCCCCTGACCGAGTGCCTCAAGGACACGGTGGCGCGCGTGGTGCCGTACTGGAACGAAGCCATCGCCCCGGCCATCCGCAGCGGCCAGCGCGTGCTGATCTCGGCGCACGGCAACTCGATCCGCGCCCTGATCAAGCACCTGGACGGCATTTCGGATGCCGACATCGTCAACCTCAACATCCCCAACGGCGTGCCGCTGGTGTACGAATTCGACGCCGCGCTGCGCCCGCTGCGCCGCTACTACCTGGGCGACGCGGCGGCGGCCGAGGCCGCGGCCGCGGCGGTGGCGCGCCAGGGCAGCGCCTGAACGTATCGGCGCGCTACGCCCCCTCCCATGGCGACACGGGGGTCGCCGTGAACTCGGGCGTCACGCCGCTCCTCCAAGGTGTATAGTGCCGCGCAACGAGCACGCAGGTTACACCATGGGGCACAAAGCAAGGATCGCAGGTTGGCTGGCGCTGGGCGCGCTGGCCGGAGCGCTGACCACCGTCGGGCTGCAAGCCACGGCGCGCGCCACGTTTGCGCCGCTGCCGCTGCAGGAGCTGCAGCAGTTCGCCGCCGTCTACGGCATCATCAAGAGCGACTACGTCGAGCCGGTCGACGACAAAAAACTCATCACCGACGCCATCAGCGGCATGGTGGCGTCGCTGGACCCGCACTCGCAGTACTTCGATGCCAAGAGCTTCAAGGAATTCCGTGAAGGCACCTCGGGGCGCTTCGTTGGCGTCGGCATCGAAATCACGATGGAAGACGGGCTGGTCAAAGTGGTGTCGCCGATCGAGGGCTCGCCCGCCTTCAAAGCCGGGCTGAAGGCCGGCGACCTCATCACCAAAATCGACGACACGGCCGTCAAGGGCCTCACCATCAACGAAGCCGTCAAGCGCATGCGCGGCGAGCCCAACACCAAGGTCGACCTGACGGTGTTTCGCCGCGACGAAAACCGCACCTTCCGCGTCACCATCACGCGGCAGGAAATCAAAACCGTCAGCGTGCGCGCCAAGGTCGTCGAGCCCGGCTACGCCTGGGTGCGCGTGTCGCAGTTCCAGGAGCGCACGCTGGAGGACTTCGCGCGCAAGCTGGAAGAGATCGTGCGTGCCGAGCCCAAGCTCAAGGGGTTGGTGCTGGACCTGCGCAACGACCCCGGCGGCCTGCTGGACGCCGCCGTTGGGCTGGCCGCGGCCTTTTTGCCCGACGGCGCGGTGGTGGTCACCACCAACGGGCAATTGGAAGAAAGCAAGGCCACCTACCGCGCCACGCCGCGCGACTACCTGCGCCGCGCCGGCACCGACCCCATCGCGCGGCTGACCGTCAACACGCAAGGGGTGCTCAAGCGGCTGCCGGTGGTCGTGCTGGTCAACGAAGGCTCGGCCTCCGCCAGTGAAATCGTGGCCGGCGCGCTGCAAGACCACAAGCGCGCCACCATCATGGGCAGCCAGACCTTTGGCAAGGGCTCGGTGCAAACGGTGCGCCCGCTGGGGCCGGACACCGCCATCAAGCTGACCACGGCGCGCTACTACACGCCCAGCGGCCGCTCGATCCAGGCCAAGGGCATCGTGCCCGACATCTGGGTGGACGAAACGCCCGAGGGCAACCTGTTTGCCGCGCTACGCACGCGGGAAGCCGACCTGGACAAACACCTGGCCGGCCCCGACGAAAAAGCCCTGACCGACGCCGAGCGCGAGGCCGCCCGCCAGCGCGAGCGCGAACGCGAGGCGGCCCGCCAGCGCCTGGAAGAAGAACAGCGCAAAAACCCCGGCACGCGGCTGTTGCCCGAATTCGGCTCCGACAAAGACTTCCAGCTGCAGCAGGCGCTCAACCACCTCAAAGGTCTGCCGGTGGTGG
Source organism: Tepidimonas aquatica (assembly GCF_007556585.1). Lineage (GTDB taxonomy): Bacteria > Pseudomonadota > Gammaproteobacteria > Burkholderiales > Burkholderiaceae_C > Tepidimonas > Tepidimonas aquatica. Next base: position 28,517 of record NZ_VJNA01000032.1, read on the forward strand.
CCAGCACAACCGCCACCGAGCGGCCGGCCAAAGCCGACAACTGACCCGTCGCGCCATGACCGACGAGCAGTTGCTGCGCTACTCGCGCCACATCCTGCTGGACGATATCGGCATCGAGGGGCAGGAGCGGCTGTTGGCCGCCCATGCCGTGGTCGTCGGCGCAGGGGGGCTGGGATCCCCCGTGGCGCTGTACCTGGCCAGCGCCGGCGTGGGCCGCATCACGCTGGTGGACACCGACACGGTTGACACCACCAACCTGCAGCGCCAGATCGCGCACACGCTGCAACGCGTCGGCCAGCCCAAGGTGGACTCGGCCCGGCAGGCCATGCTGGCCATCAACCCCGAGGTGCAGGTGCACACCATCCAGCAACGTGCCGACGACGCACTGCTCGATGCCCTGCTGCCTGGCGCGCAGGTGGCACTGGACTGCACCGACAACTTCGCCACCCGTCACGCCATCAACCGCGCCTGCGTGCGCCACGGCGTGCCGCTGGTGTCGGGCGCGGCCATCCGCTTCGACGGCCAGGTGGCGGTGTACGACCCGCGCCAGCCGACCAGCCCCTGCTACGCCTGCCTGTTCCCGCCTGAGCAGGCGCCTGAGGAGGTGCACTGCGCCACGATGGGGGTGTTTGCGCCGCTGGTGGGCATCATCGGCACGTTGCAGGCGGCCGAAGCCATCAAGCTGCTGGCCGGCATCGGCGCGGCGCTGACCGGCCGCCTGCTGATGTTCGACGGCCGCGCCAGCCAGTTCACCGACGTGCAACTGGCGCGCCGTCCGGATTGCCCCGTGTGCGGCGACGCTACGCGCGGCCGATGATGCTGGCCGTGGCCATCAACTCCTCCAGCAACGCCAGCGACACCTTGCCCGACACGCTGTAGGGGTCGAACTCGGGTCGCTCGGAGTACTTCAGCACGATCGACGTGTTGAGCTTGGACAGGTTGACCTGCCCCATCGTCCAGCCGCCAAAGCGCCGCTCGGTGATTTCCTCGTACAGCAGCAGCTCCACGTCGTGGTGACGCGGGTCCTCGATGATCTGCTTGTACAGCCGGTTGACGGCGCCGCGCCCACCTTCGATGGCTTGCAGGTAAATGCCACCGCCGTAGCACAAAATGCCGGTGATGCCGTTGTGCAGGTTGTGGTGCCGCGCCGAGTGCAGGATAGCTTCAATATCCTGCTGCGTGTGGCCTTCGCGCGCCCGGCTGACGTAGAGCAATCGCACCAGCATCGCCCGCCCCTTTCACTGCTGCACTTGGCGCGGCAGCAGCGACAAAAACTCCCGCCGCAGGTTGGCATCCTTCAAAAACACCCCGCGCATGACCGAGTTGATCATGCGGCTGTCCAAGTCCTTGACGCCGCGCCACGCCATGCAGTAGTGCGTCGCCTCCATCACGATGGCCAAGCCGTCGGGCTGGGTTTTTTCCTGGATCAGGTCGGCCAGCTGCACCACCGCCTCTTCCTGGATCTGCGGCCGGCCCATGATCCACTCGGCCAGCCGGGCGTATTTGCTCAGCCCGATGACGTTGGTGTGCTCGTTGGGCATCACGCCAATCCACAGCTTGCCAATCACCGGGCAAAAGTGGTGGCTGCACGCGCTGCGCACGGTGATCGGGCCCACGATCATCAGCTCGTTCAAGTGCTCGGCGTTGGGGAACTCGGTGATCGTCGGCGCCTTGGTGTAGCGCCCCGCAAACACCTCTTTCAGGTACATCTTGGCCACGCGCCGCGCGGTGTCTTCGGTGTTGTGGTCGTTGGTGGTGTCGATGACCAGGCTGTCCAGCACCGTCTGCATCTTGTCGGTCACCTCGTCCAGCAACTGCTCCAACTCGCCGGGCTGGATAAAGTCGGCGATGTTGTCGTTGGCGTGAAACCGCTTGCGCGCCGCGCGTAGGCGCTCGCGGATGCGCACCGAAACCGGTACGCCGTCGTCGTGCGGCTGGGTGTCCGTCATGGCGTCAGGATTGGGCATGAGCATGCGCCCATCCTAACACCACGCGCAAGCCCCCGCGCAGGTTGCGCCCACACCGCACAGGGCTCAATAGCGGTGGCCGGTCAAAAATAACACCGCCCGCATCACGGCAAAGGCCAGCGCGTCGCGCACCTTGTCGTGCCAGGGACGCTGCCGCAGCGTGGCCAGGTCCAATGCACGGCCACTGGTGTGCAGCAGGTGCTCCAGCCGCCGGCGCAGCGCGGTGGCAAACCCGCGGTCGGTGGTCACCACGTTGGCCTCACGCGCCAGCAGCAGGCTGATCGGGTCCAGGTTGCTGGAGCCCACCGTGGCCCAGCGGTCGTCCACCACCGCCACCTTGGCGTGCAGGGCGCTGGGGGCGTACTCGCGGATGTCCACCCCCGCGGCCAGCAGCGCCTGGTGCACCGGGCGCGGCGCGTGGTACTGCAAAAAGCGCTCGTACTTGCCCTGGATCAGCAACTGTACGCGCACCCCGCGGCGCACCGCCTGGATCAACGCGCGGCGCAACCGCCGCCCGGGGATGAAGTACGCATTGGCAATGATCACCTGCTCGCGCGCGCTGCCAATGGCTTTCAGGTACGCGCGCTCGATCGCGTGACGGTGGCGCAGGTTGTCGCGCCACAGCAGCGCGGCCGCCGCGCCGCGCGCCTCGGGCCAGCGCATCCCCTCGGGCGGCACGGGTGGCGCCGCGCGCAGCACCTCGTCCAACCACGGCACCCCCTCGCGCAGCGCCTCCCAGGCGCGGCGCAGGTCGCGCTCGGCCACCGAACGCACCGCCTGCATGCGCCACCACAGCTGCTCCATCTGCTCCAGCATCTCGGCCACCACCGGGCCGCTGACCTGCAACGCAAAGTCCAGCCGCGGCTGTGGCAGCCGCCCCAGCACCACGTCGTCGCAATCGTCGATCAGGTTGATGCCGCCGCAAAACCCCAGCACCCCGTCCACCACGCACAGCTTGCGGTGCAGCCGCCGCCAGCGGCTGGGGATGGCCAAGCCCAGCCAGCCCAGCGGCCGGTAACTGCGCCACTGCACCCCGGCGGCGTCGAAGCGCCGCGCCCACTCGGGCGGCAGGCGCGGCGTGCCCACCGCGTCCACCACCAGCCGCACCGTCACCCCGCGCTGCGCCGCGCGCTCCAGCGCCTGCGCCACCGCCAGCGCCGCGTGCGCAAAGTGAAAGATGTACGTCTCCACATGCACCAGCCGCTGCGCGCGGTCGATTGCACGCACCATCGCCGGCACCAGCTGCGCTGCCCCCTCCAGCAAGCGCAGGTGGTGCCCCGGCAGCAGCCGCACATTCACGCCCATGCCCGCTCCAGCCCGCTGCGCGTGGCGTTACGCATCGCACCCATGGCGGGCATTGTCCACCAAAGTGGCGGCAGGCTATCATGACCGCATGACGTCACGCCGCAAGCTGCCGATCGGCATCCAAACCTTTGCCAAGATCCGCGACGGGGGGTACTACTACATCGACAAAACCCCGCTCATTGCCCGGCTGGCTGAGCAAGGCAGTTTTTATTTCCTGTCGCGCCCGCGGCGCTTTGGCAAGTCACTGCTGATCGACACCATCGCCGCGGCCTTTGCCGGCCAGCGCGCGCTGTTCGAAGGCGGCGCCGCCGCCGTGGCGCTGGGGGTGGATGCAGCCGCTGCCCAGCGACCGCGGCTGTTTCTGGCCGACCACTGGGACTGGGGCCGGCGCCACCCGGTCATTCGCCTGAGCTTCGCCGAGGGACGCTTGAGCGAGCCCGACGCGCTGCAGGCCCACATCCACGACCAGCGACGTCCCCCCGGTTTTGAGTAGCGCCGCGATCTGGAGTCCAATCCCCAACGACAAGGAGATTGGACGTGAAGAAGCGTTTTACCGAAGAGCAGATCATCGGCTTCCTGCGTGAGGCGGAGGCCG
>NZ_VJNA01000033.1 GCF_007556585.1 Tepidimonas aquatica
ACCACCAAACTTGGACGCCAGCACCGTCGTGATGGCCGCCGTCAGCGTCGTCTTGCCGTGGTCCACGTGACCAATCGTGCCCACGTTGACGTGCGGCTTGGTCCGCTCGAATTTTTCCTTTGCCATGCTTGCAGCTCCGAATGGATGTTTGCCGAACTCACTCACACGCCCCGACGCGGGGCCAGGACAACAAGGGTGGTGCCCATGGGCAGGATCGAACTGCCGACCTCTCCCTTACCAAGGGAGTGCTCTACCACTGAGCCACATGGGCCTGCGGCCGCCTTGCGGCGACCACAACAAACGGTCCGCACAACCAACCCCCGGCGCGCAGCACTGGAGCGGGAGACGGGAATCGAACCCGCGTCATCAGCTTGGAAGGCTGAGGTTCTACCATTGAACTACTCCCGCGACACACCGCATCGGACGCGAGCGCGGGCCAGCACAAGCCTTCTTCTCTTGCCTGACACGACCGGTATCGCTGGTGGAGGGGGTTGGATTCGAACCAACGTAGGCGTAAGCCAACAGATTTACAGTCTGCCCCCTTTAGCCACTCGGGCACCCCTCCGGCGAGAGCTCTGCATTATGCCATGTTTTCGTGCTCTTTTTCTGCCGGGGTCGCAAATTGTTGCAGCACCGCGTCGCACCACAGTGCGATGCGCCCCGGCGTGTCGGTGGCGCCGCGCAGGGTGTTGATGGCGCGCTGGCTGAGGTGGCGCGCGTACGCCACCTGCGCCGCCAGCCACCCACGCGCCAGCAGGGCACGCAGCGCCTCGTGCGCCTGCGTGCCGCAGGCCACCACCCAGCGCAAGCCGGCCAGCTCGGCCGCCAGGCGCTGCAGGTTGGCCTCGGTCAACACCTCTTCGACCGTGGGCACCGAGCGGCCGGTGAGCGCCGGGTATTCAACCTGCGGCCAGGCGTTGGTGACGACGTAGCCGTGCCGCTGCGGCTGCGGGAACCGCCGGGGGTCGCGTGCGTGCAGTTGCTGCAGCGCGCGCGCCAGGTTGGCGCCCGTGCCCGCAGCGCAAGGGTAGCCGCGCTGGGCTTCGAAGCGGCCCGGGCAGATGAACACAAAGCCGGTGCAGGCGCCGGGACAAGGCTGGTGGTGCACACTCGGCCCGGCCGAACCGCCTGCTGCACCCAGGCCAGGCAGCCAGGCGTTCATGGCGCGCCAAAGAGGGCTTGCAGCGCCGCGCCGGGGTCGGGCGCACGCATGAAGGCCTCGCCCACCAAAAAGGCGTGCACCCCGGCGTCGCGCATGCGCTGCACGTCGGACGGGGCCAGGATGCCGCTTTCCGTCACCAGCAGGCGGTCGGTCGGCACCCGCGGCCGCAGCGCCAGCGTCGTGTCCAACGACACCTCGAAGGTGCGCAGGTTGCGGTTGTTGATGCCGATGAGCGGCGTGCGCAGACGCAACGCGCGCTCCAACTCGGCGCTGTCGTGCACCTCGACCAGCACGGCCATGCCCAACTCGTGCGCGATCGCCTCGAAGTCGGCCATTTGCGCGTCGTCCAGGTACGCCGCGATCAGCAAGATGGCATCCGCCCCCCAGGCGCGCGCCTGCCACACCTGGTACGCCTCGACGATGAAATCCTTGCGCAGCGCGGGCAGCGCGGCGGCGACACGCGCCTGCCCCAGGTACGTCGGATGCCCCTGGAAGTACGACTCGTCGGTCAGCACCGACAGGCACGCCGCGCCGGCGCGCGCGTAGCTCGCCGCGATGGCCGCCGGGTCGAAGTCAGCGCGCAGCACACCTTTGGAGGGGCTGGCCTTTTTGATTTCGGCGATGACAGCCGCGCGCCCGGCGGCGATGGCCGCGCGCAACGCGCCGACGAAGTCGCGCGGCGGGTCGGCGCGCACGCTGGCTTCGGCGCGCGCACGCAGCGCCGCCAAGGACTCGGCGCGGCGCGCCGCGGCCACTTCATCACGCTTGGTGGCGCAAATGCGCTGCAACACGTCGCTCATGCCGCCTCCGCGCCCAGCCGGTGGGTGGCGGTGATGAACTGCTCCAGCTTGGCCTTGGCCGCGCCGCTGGCCAGCGCCTGGCGGGCGCGCGCGATGCCAGCCTCGATGCTGGGCGCCACGTCGGCGGCGTACAACGCGACGCCGGCGTTGAACACCACAATGTCGGCCGCCGGCCCCGGCTCGCCGTCCAGCACGGCCAGCAGCTTGGCGCGCGAATCCTCGGGGGTGGCCACCTGCAGCGTGCGCTGGCCGGCCATCGCCAGTCCGTAGTCCTCCGGGTGGATGTCGTACTCCAGGATTTGGCCGTCCTTGAGCTCGCCGACCATCGTCGCCGCCCCCAGACTGACTTCGTCCATCCCATCCTTACCCCACACCACCAGCGCGTGGCGCGCGCCCAGCCGCTGCAGCACACGCACCTGGATGCCGACCAGATCGGGGTGGAACACGCCCATCAGGATGTTGGGCGCGCCCGCCGGGTTGGTCAGCGGCCCCAGGATGTTGAAGATGGTTTTGACGCCCATCTCGCGCCGGATGGGGGCGACGTTTTTCATCGCCGGGTGGTGGTTGGGCGCGAACATGAAGCCCAACCCCACTTCGCGGATGCACTGGGCAATGGCCGCCGGCGGCAGGTTGATGTTGACGCCCAGGGCCTCCAGCACGTCGGCGCTGCCGGATTTGCTGCTGACGCTGCGCCCGCCGTGTTTGCTGACCTTGGCCCCCGCCGCGGCCGCCACGAACATCGCGCAGGTGGAGATGTTGAAGGTGCGCGCGCCATCGCCCCCGGTGCCGACGATGTCCACCAGGTGGGTGGTGTCGTCCACCGGCACCCGGGTGGCGAACTCGCGCATGACCTGCGCCGCCGCGGTGATCTCGCCGATGGTTTCTTTTTTGACGCGCAGCCCAGTGATGATGGCCGCCGTCATCAGCGGCGAGATCTCTCCGCGCATGATCAGGCGCATCAGGTGCAGCATCTCGTCGTGGAAGATTTCGCGGTGCTCGATGACGCGCTGCAGCGCTTCTTGCGGGGTGATGGTGTGCAGGGTGTGGGGCATCGGTGGTGTCTCCGCGTCGGTGGCTCAACCATGCTCGGGGTGCAAAAAGTTGTTCAGCAAGGTGTGGCCGTGCTCGCTCAGGATGCTTTCGGGGTGGAACTGCACACCCTCGATAGGCAGCGTACGGTGACGCACGCCCATGATCTCGCCGTCGTCGCACCAGGCGGTTACTTCCAGCTCGGGCGGCAGGCCGGCGCGCTCGATGGCCAGCGAGTGGTAGCGGTTGACCGTGAACTGCCGCGGCAGGCCGCGAAACACCCCCTGCTGCGTGGTGGTGATGACGCTGGTTTTGCCGTGCATCAGCTCGCGCGCGCGCACGATGCGCGCCCCGAACGCCGCGCCGATGCTCTGGTGCCCCAGGCACACGCCCAAAATCGGCACGCGCCCCGCGAAATGCTGGATCGCCGGCACCGAAATCCCTGCCTCCGCCGGCGAGCATGGCCCCGGGGAGACGACCAACCGGTCCGGCGCCCGCGCTTCGATGTCGTGCAGCGTGACTTCGTCGTTACGCACCACCTCGACGTCGGCACCCAGCTCCGCCAGGTACTGCACCAGGTTGTAGGTGAACGAGTCGTAGTTATCGATCACGAGCACATTCATCGCCCAACCTCCTGCTGCGCGCTTTTTTGGTCAAAGTGGCGCAATTCGTAGCCGATGCAGAACTCGATCAACTGGCTGTAGATTGCCTCGATGGCATCGACATCACTGGCATCGGCGCCAAGCTGACGGGCACGCCGCTTGACATGGTCAAGCACCGCCGCAACCCGTTGGTCATCCCGGACCTGGTCGCGTTTTGATTTGATCTGGGCGGCGGCACGCATGCATTGCAGACGCTGCAGCAGCAACGGCACCAGCTGTGCATCCAGGGTGTCCACTTGGTGACGCACATCCGTCATGGTGTGCAGCGTCACCGCCTTGAAGCCCTGCGGCCTTGTCATTGCAAACCCTCCTCTACCAGCTCACTGGCGCGCAGCAGCGCGCGTGCCTTGTGTTCGGTTTCGCGCCACTCCAGCTCCGGCACCGAGTCGGCCACCACACCGGCGGCGGCCTGCACGTACAGCGTGCCGTTGTGCACGACACCGGTGCGGATGGCAATGGCCAGGTCCATGTCGCCGGCCCAGCTCAGGTAGCCCACCGCCCCGCCGTAGATGCCCCGCTTGGTGGGCTCCAGTCGATCGATCAGCTCCATGGCGTGCACCTTGGGCGCGCCGGTGAGCGTGCCGGCCGGGAAGGTGGCGCGCAGCACGTCCATGCTGGTCAGGCCCGGGCGCAGCAGCCCCTCGACATTGCTGACGATGTGCATGACGTGGCTGTAGCGCTCCACCGCGAAGGCCTCGGTCACCTTGACGGTGCCGATCTGCGCGATGCGGCCGATGTCGTTGCGCGCCAGGTCGATCAGCATGACGTGTTCGGCACGCTCTTTGGGGTCGGCCAGCAGCTCGCGCTCGGCGGCGACGTCCTGCTCGGGCGTGCTGCCGCGCGGCCGTGTGCCGGCCAGCGGCCGGATCGTCACCTTGACGCCAGCGGCGCAGCGCTCCTGCCGCACCAGGATTTCCGGCGACGCCCCGATGACGTGCAGGTCGCTGCCCGCAGCGTCGGCGCCGGCCAGGTTGTAGTAGTACATGTAGGGACTGGGGTTGAGCGAGCGCAGCGCCCGGTACAGCGCCAGCGGGCTGTGCGGGAACGTTTTGTGCAGCCGCTGGCCGATAACGATTTGCATGAACTCGCCCTGCTGGATGAGGCGTTTGGCCTCGTCCACGGCGGCCATGAAGTCGGCCTGGGTGCGCTCATGCTGCACCGGGTACGCTTGCCCCGGCTGCACACTGGGCGCGCTGACCGAGTAGCGCAGCAGCTCCTTGAGTTCGCGCAGCCGCCGCCTGGCGGCGCTGTACGCCTCGGGCTGCGCGGGATCGGCGTAGACGATCAGGTACAGCTTGCCCGACAGGTTGTCGATGACGGCCAGCTCCTCGGTCTGCAGCAGCAAAATATCCGGCAGTTGCAGATCGTCTGGCGGACAGCTGTGCTGCAGCTTGCGCTCGATGTGGCGCACCGTGTCGTAACCGAAGTACCCCGCCAGCCCGCCACAGAAGCGCGGCAAGCCGGGCGGCAGCGCTACGCGCAGGCGCTGCTGGTACGCGGCGATGGCGTTCAGCGGGTTGCCGGGGATGGTTTCAACAACCAGGCCGTCGCGCACCACCTCGGTGCGGGCGGCGTCGCCAAAGCCGTAGGCGCGCAACCAGGTGCGCGCGGGCAGGCCGATGAAGCTGTAGCGACCGAAGCGCTCGCCCCCCACCACCGACTCCAGCAAGAACGAATTGCGCCCGCCCTGGGTGGCGTGGGCCAGCTTGAGGTACAGCGACAGCGGCGTCTCGAGGTCGGCAAACGCCTCGGCGATCAGCGGGATGCGGTGGTAGCCCTGCGCGGCAAGGCTGCGAAACTCCAATTCGGTGATCACGGCTTGGGAACTCCTGGCAGGCCGCGGCCAGCAGGCGGCGGCAACGGACGACTTGGGCATGGGTCGGGCGAGCTAGGCCCCGATGGAGGGCCCTCTGCGCCCGCCCGCCTACCGGCGATGGGGATCAGGCGCGCGTCGTCGGCTTGCGCCAGGGCCAAGCCTCCCGACGGCCGGTCTTGAGCGCGGCCGCCAGGCGTTCGTCGAAGGTGCGGTGGCGCACGGGTAGCATGCCCGCAGTGTAACAAAGGTGCAGGGGATTGGCACGGCCGCCCCGGGGCGTGGGTGCGGTCTATCATCGTGGGTTTTTCAGCGTCATCGCGCTCCCATGCAACACGCCCCCTCCGAACCGAGCAGCGGCCGCTGGCTGCGCGTGCGTGGCGCGCGCACGCACAACCTGCGCGCCATCGATCTGGACATCCCCAAGGACGCGCTGGTGGTCATCACCGGGGTGAGTGGCTCGGGCAAATCCAGCCTGGCGTTCGACACGCTCTACGCCGAGGGACAACGGCGGTATGTGGAGAGCCTGTCCGCCTACGCGCGGCAGTTTTTGCAGCGGCTGGACAAACCCGATGTGGACCTGATCGAGGGCTTGAGCCCCGCGATCGCCATCGAACAAAAGGCCGCCAGCCACAACCCGCGCTCCACGGTGGGCACGGTGACCGAAATCCACGACCACCTGCGGCTGCTGTTTGCGCGCGTGGGCGTGCCGCACTGCCCGGACCATGACGTGCCGCTGCACGCGCAGACGGTGCCCCAAATGGTGGACGCGTTGCTGGCGCGGCCAGCCGAGGCGCGCTTGCTGCTGCTGGCGCCGCTGCGCCTGACCGGGGATGCGCAAGCCGCCGTGCGTGCGCTGCAGGGGCGCGGGTTCGTGCGCTTTCGGGTCGACGGCGTGGTGCTGGAGGTGGACGAGGCGCTGTCACGCGCCGCCCAGGCCCAGCGGCTGGAGGTGGTGGTGGACCGCCTGCGGGTGCGGGCCGACGCGCGCCAGCGCCTGCACGACAGCCTGGAAGTGGCGCTGCAACTGGGCGATGGCCACGCCGTGGCGCTGTGGCCCGACGCTGACCATGCCGAGCCGCTGCACGCGCACGCCACCTGCCCCCACTGCGGCTACACGGCACCGGAGCTGGAGCCGCGCCTGTTTTCGTTCAACGCGCCGCAAGGCGCCTGCCCCAGCTGCAACGGGCTGGGCCACGTAGAGGAGTTCGACCCCGCGCGCGTGGTGGCGTTTCCCGAGCTGAGCCTGGCTGGCGGCGCCATCCAGGGCTGGGACCGGCGCAACCCGCAAACCTACGCCATCGTGCAGTCGTTGGCGCGGCACTACGGCTTTGACCCCGAAACCCCGTGGCAAGACCTGCCCGAGCGCGTGCGCCAGGTGCTGCTGCACGGCAGTGGCGACGAGGCCATTGCCTTTGAGTACCTGGGTGACCGCGGGCGCCGGGTGACGCAGCACCACCCGTTTGAAGGCATCGTGCCCAACCTGCAGCGGCGCTGGCAACGCAGCGACGCGCCCGCCGTGCGCGAAGCGCTGGCCCGCTTGCGCACGCGCCAACCCTGCCCGGACTGTGGTGGCACGCGCCTGCGGCGCGAGGCGCGTGCCGTGTACGTCGGCGAAGGGCCGCAGCGACGCAACCTGCCCGCGCTGGAAGGTATGCCGCTGGCCGACGCCCTGGCCTGGTTCGAGGCGCTGCAATTGCGCGGCGCGCGTGCCGACATCGGGCAGCGGCTGTTGGCCGAAATCCGGGCGCGGCTGCGCTTTCTCAACGACGTGGGCCTGCCCTACCTGACGCTGCAGCGCAGCGCCGACACGCTGTCCGGCGGCGAGGCGCAGCGCATCCGCCTGGCCAGCCAGATCGGCTCGGGCTTAAGCGGCGTGATGTACGTGTTGGATGAGCCCAGCATCGGGTTGCACCAGCGCGACAACGACCGCCTGATCGCCACGCTGCAACGGCTGCGCGACCTGGGCAACACCGTCATCGTCGTCGAGCACGACGAGGACACGATGCGCGCGGCGGACCATCTGATCGACCTCGGCCCCGGCGCCGGCGAGCACGGCGGGCGCGTGATGGCGCAGGGGCATTGGACCGAGGTGGCGCGCCAGCCCGACTCCCTCACCGGCCAGTACCTAAGCGGCGCGCGGCGCATCGCGGTGCCGGCGCAACGCCGCCGCTGGCAGCCCGGGGCCGCGCTGCGCCTGCGGGGCGCCCGGGGCCACAACCTGCGCGCCATCGACGTGGACATCCCCGTGGGCCTGTTGACGTGCGTCACGGGGGTCAGCGGCTCGGGCAAGTCCACCCTGGTCAACGACACGCTGCTGCGCGCGGTGGCCCAGCACCTGCACGCGGGCGCCGCCGAGCCGCTGCCGTTGGAAACCATCGAGGGGCTGCAGCACATCGACAAGGTCATCGCGGTGGACCAAAGCCCGATCGGACGCACGCCGCGCTCCAACCCCGCCACCTACACCGGCATCTTCACGCTGATACGCGAGCTGCTGGCCGAAACGCCGGCGGCCCGCGAACGCGGCTGGGGACCAGGTCGCTTCAGCTTCAACGTGCCCGGCGGCCGCTGTGAGGCCTGCCAGGGCGACGGTGTGGTGCGGGTGGAAATGCACTTTCTGCCTGACGTGTACGTGCCGTGCGAGGTCTGCGGCGGGGCCCGCTACCACCGCGAAACGCTGGAGGTGCGCTACAAAGGGCTCAACGTGGCCGAGCTGCTGGCACTGACCGTGCAGCAGGCGCACGGGTTGTTTGCCAACGTGCCCGCCCTGCAGCGGCGGCTGCAAACGCTGCTGGACGTGGGGCTGGGCTACATCCGCCTGGGTCAAAGCGCCACCACCTTGTCGGGCGGCGAAGCGCAGCGCCTCAAGCTGGCGCAAGAGCTGGCCCGGCGCGACACCGGCCGCACGCTGTACATCCTGGACGAGCCCACCACCGGGCTGCACTTTGCCGACGTGGAGCTGCTGCTGCAGGTGCTGCTGCGGCTGCGCGACGCGGGCAACACCATCGTCGTCATCGAGCACAATCTGGACGTGATCAAGTGCGCCGACTGGGTCATCGACCTCGGCCCCGAAGGCGGCGATGGCGGCGGCCGCCTGGTGGCCTGCGGCACCCCGGAAGACCTGGCCCAACACCCCGACAGCCACACCGGCCGCTACCTGGCGCGGGTGTTGGGCGCGGACTGAGCCCTCACAGCAACCCGGCCAAGTCCTCGATGGCGTCCACCACCATCGCGGTGCCGACCGCGATCAACAAAATGTCCGCCCCCACGCGCACCAAGCGATAACCGGGCGGAGGCTCACCCAGGCGGCGCTGCAATTCGCGCGGAATCGGGTACACCGTAACCCCGGGCGGCAGCGGCTGGCCCAATGTCCAGGTTTTGGTCAACCCCGGCGGACGGCACCCGTTGTGCTTTTTGGCCAGCCCCGGCGGGCAGCGCCCTCCTTGCAGCTGGGCTGCGTAAACCGATCGCACCGCGTCGCGCTGATGCGCCCCAAAATAGCCGCCGATCTTGATCTCCACGGCCACCCCGGGGCGGCGCTCGGCCTCCCGCTCGTGACCCTTGCCCTGACCTGCCCACTCGGGCTTGCCGGCCCACCCCGGCAGCGCCAGCGACAGGGTGGTCAGCGCCACCACCGTGGCGCCGACGATGCGTCGGCTTGCGTTGATCCTATCCGCCATGGCTCGCGCTCCTTTGCTGGCATGATTAGAGGCGCGCCGCAGGGCTGCCAAGGTCTGCGGTTGCAACCGATGCAACCTTCGGTAACAGCGTGGGCACAAACGGCATGGACTTCGACTTGTTGGTGATCGGTGGGGGCAGCGGCGGCGTGCGTGCGGCACGCATGGCCGCGCAGCGCGGCGTACGCGTGGGGTTGGTTGAAGCGCTGGGGCGCCAGGGCTTGGGTGGCACCTGCGTCAACGTCGGCTGCATCCCCAAAAAGCTCTACCATTACGCGGCCCACTACGCCGAAGCCGCCGAGGAGGCCCGCGGGTACGGCTGGCTCGGGGCCCTGCCGACGCTGGACTGGAACGAGCTGCGGCGCCGGCGCGCGGCGGAAATCGACCGCCTCAACGGCGTGTACGAACAACTGTTGCGCAACGCCGGCGTGACGCTGCTGCACGGCTGGGCACGCCTGACGGATGCGCACACCGTGCGGGTGGCCACCCTGAACGCCGACGGCAGCCCCACCCACCAGACCTGGCGCGCCGAGCGCATCCTCATCGCCACCGGTGGCACGCCGTACGTGCCGCACTTTCGCGGCCGCGAGCACGTCATCACCTCCAACGAGGTGTTCGACCTCGACCCCCTGCCGGCACGCCTGGTGGTGGTGGGCGGGGGCTACATCGCCTGCGAGTTCGCTTCCATCTTCCACGGTCTGGGCGTGCACGTGACCCAGCTGTACCGTGGCGAGCAAATCCTGCGCGGCTTCGACGACGAGGTACGACACTTTTTGGCCGACCAGCTGCGCGCCAAGGGGCTGGACCTGCGCCTGCAAACCGGCGTGGTGGCCGTCAAGCGCGAGGACGACGGCCTGCACGTGCTGTTGGAAGATGGCAACCGCGTGGTGGCCGATGCGGTGCTGTACGCCACCGGCCGTGTGCCCAACGTGGCCGGGCTGGGGCTGGAGGAGGCGGGCGTGGCGCAAGGGGCCCAAGGGGCCATCATCGTCAATGAACATTTCCAAACCAACGTGCCCAGCATCTACGCGGTGGGCGATGTGGTGGCGCGCGCCCAGTTGACCCCGGTGGCGCTGGCCGAGGCCATGGCCGTGGTGGACCATCTGTACGGCGCCGCAGGCGCTTCGCCGCGCCAGGCGCGCTACGACCTCATCCCGACCGCCGTGTTCACCTTGCCCAGCGTCGGTACCGTGGGCCTGACCGAGGCACAGGCGCGCCAGCAGCTGGGACGACTGCGCATCTACCGCAGCACCTTTCGGCCACTGCGTCACACGCTCAGCGGCAGCCCGGAGCGCGCGCTGGTCAAGTTGGTGGTGGACGACGCCAGTGACCGGGTCGTCGGCCTGCACATGGTCGGCCCGGAAGCGGGCGAGATCGTGCAGGGCTTTGCCGTGGCCATGCGCTGCGGCGCCACCAAAGCGCAGTTCGACACCACCCTGGGCATTCACCCCACGCTGGCCGAAGAGTTCGTGACGCTGCGCGAACCCGTGGCGCGCACCTGAGACGATGTCAATGACGCCGGTCGACACCCCGCCCTTCGTGGCCCCGCAGCGCTTCGAAGACGCGCAAGCGGCCGTGGCGCACGTGCAGCGCCTGTACGACGACGCCGTGACCCACCTGCGCCGCGCGTTGCACGACTACCTGCACAGCCACCTGACGCCGGAAACGCCCCTGACGCGCGTGCGCGCCTGCTACCCCTGCGTGCGCTTGCACGTCCACCGCGGCCTGGACCCGTTGCGGCCGCGGGTACGGTCCAGCTACGGGTTCGTCACCCACGCCGGGCGCTACGAGACGACCCTGACCCGCCCCGACCTATTCGCCGACTACTGGCGCGAGCAGTTCGAGCTGCTGCTGCGCCACCACGGTGAGCCGTTGGAGGTGGCCATCAGCCACGAGCCGATCCCGCTGCACTTCGCGCTCGGGGACGACAGCCACTTCGAAGGCGAGCTCGACCCGCTGCGCCGCGCGCGCCTGGGCGAGGTGTTTGACCTGCCCGACCTGACGGCGATGGACGACGCCATCGCCAACGGGCTGCACGTGCCGCGCGCCGACGCGCCCGCGCCGCTGGCGCTGTTTCGCGGTGCGCGCATCGACTACTCGCTGGCGCGGCTGCGCCACTACAGCGGCACCGCCCCGGCGTGGTTTCAAAACTTCGTGCTGTTCACCAACTACGGCTTTTATGTCGACGAATTTGTGCGCGTGGGGCTGGCCGAAATGGCCGACCCGGCCAGCCCTTACGTGGCCTTCGTCGAGCCGGGCAACGTCGTCACCTGGCGCTCGGGCCTCACCGACGCCGAGCGCACGGCGCTGGCGGGCCCCACGGGCAGCGCCCCGCCGCGCATGCCGCAAATGCCCGCGTATCACCTGGTGCGTGCGGACCGCAGCGGTATCACGCTGGTCAACATTGGCGTTGGCCCCAGCAACGCCAAAACGGCCACCGACCACATCGCCGTGCTGCGCCCGCACGCCTGGCTGATGCTGGGGCATTGCGCCGGGCTGCGCCACAGCCAGCAGCTGGGCGACTACGTGCTGGCGCACGCCTACGTGCGCGAAGACCATGTGCTGGACGAGGAGCTGCCGCTGTGGGTGCCGATTCCCGCGCTGGCGGAGGTGCAGCAAGCGCTCGAGGGCGCGGTGGCCGACATCACGGGGCTGAGCGGCGCCGCGCTCAAGCGCGTGCTGCGCACCGGCACCGTGGCCAGCACCGACAACCGCAACTGGGAGCTGCTGCCTGGCAACGTCGCGCAACGGCGACTGTCGCTTTCGCGCGCCATCGCGCTGGACATGGAATCGGCCACCATCGCGGCCAACGGCTTTCGCTTCCGGGTGCCTTACGGCACGCTGTTGTGCGTCAGCGACAAGCCGCTGCACGGAGCCATCAAACTGCCCGGCATGGCCGACCGCTTTTACCGCGAGCGCGTCGACCAGCACCTGCGCATCGGCCTGCGCGCCATTGAGCGGCTGCGCCAAGCCGGCGTGGACCAACTGCACAGCCGCAAGCTGCGCAGCTTTGATGAAGTGGCGTTCCAATAGCGGCCGTTGGTGCGGCGCCGCGCGTTACAGCCAGTCGGCCATCGCCTGGCCCATGCGCACCGGCTGGCCCGGCGCCCACTCCGGCCGCAGCCTGGCCACCCCTGGCGGCAGCAGCACCACCACCGTCGAGCCTAGCAAAAAGCGCCCCATCTCGACGCCACGCGCCAGCCGCACGTCACGCCCGGTGTAGTCCCAACTGCGCACCGTGCCTGGCCGCGGCGGATTGACCACGCCGTGCCACACGGTGGCCATGCTGCCCACGATGGTGGCGCCCACCAGCACCAGCGCCCACGGGAATGCCCGCCCGCTGGGGTGTTGCCCCTCGAACACGCACACCACGCGCTCGTTGCGCGCAAACAGCCCCGGCACCCCCCGTGCGGTGGCGGGATTGACCGAAAACAGCGTGCCCGGCACGTGCACCATGCGCTGCAGCACCCCGTCACACGGCATGTGGATGCGGTGGTAGTCGCGCGGGCTCAAGTACAGCGTGGCAAACACGCCATCGGCCATGGCGGCGGCCAGTGCCGCATCGCCACCCAGCAGCGCCTGCGCCGTGTAGCCATGCCCCTTGGCCTGCACGATGTGCCCACCCTCGATCGGACCACACTGGCTGATCGCGCCGTCCACTGGGCACACCCAGGCCGCTTCGGCCAAAGGCCGCGCCCCGGGCCTGAGGGCGCGGGTGAAAAAATCGTTGAAGGTGGCGTAGGCCAACGGGTCTGGCTCGGCAGCCTCGGCCATGTCGACCTGGTAGCGGTCGATGAAGCGGCGAATCGCCACCTGCGTCAAGGCCCCCAGGGGCCGGCGCGCCAGCGCACCGGCGAGTTCGGTCAGCAGCCGTTTGGGCAGCAGGTATTGCAGCGCCACGGCGGCGCGGTCGGGTAAAGATGGTGACATGCGGCGGGATGCTAGCACCACGCCCGGCTACAGCCTCACGCACCGGCTGCTGCAACACCTGGCGCGCCACCTGCATCGCATCACCCACAAAGATATACATCCGGCTTTTAGTATATCCATGGCAGACGCCGATGGCGCGGCCCAGGCACAATGCCACCATGGACGCCGCGCTGTTTCACGTGGAGGGGTTGGTCAAGCGTTACCAGGGCCGGCCGGTGGTGGACAACCTGTCGTTCACCATCGCGCCCGGTGAATGCGTGGGCTTGCTCGGCCCCAACGGGGCGGGCAAAACGACGACGCTGCGCATGGCGCTGGGGCAGGTGGCGCCGGACGCCGGCTCGGTGCGCATCTTTGGCTTGCCGATGCCCGAGCAGGCCCACGCCATCAAGGCGCGGCTGGGGGTGGTGGCGCAGTTCGACACGTTGGACCCCGACTTCACCTGCGCCGAAAACCTGCTGGTGTACGGTCGCTACTTTGGCCTGCGGGCCGCGGCGCTGCGGCCGCGCATCGCCCAGTTGCTGGACTTTGCCGCGCTGGCGCACAAGGCCGACGCGCGCCCTGGGGAACTCTCCGGCGGCATGCGCCGCCGTCTGAGTCTGGCGCGCGCCCTGGTCAACGACCCGGCGCTGCTGCTGTTGGACGAACCCACCACGGGCCTGGACCCGCAGGCACGCCACCTGATGTGGGAGCGCCTGCAGCGTTTGCTGCAGCAAGGCAAGAGCATCCTGCTGACGACGCACTTCATGGACGAGGCCGAGCGGTTGTGCCACCGGCTGGTCATCATCGACCACGGCCGCAAAATCGCCGAGGGGCGCCCGCGCGAACTGATCGCCCAGCACCTGGAGCCGGAAGTGGTGGAAATCTACGGCGAGCAGGGGGTGCCGCAGGTGCACGCGCTGCTGGGCGATGCTCAGCCCCTGGCCAGCCGCGTTGAAACCAGCGGCGAGACGGTGTTTTTGTACACCCACGACGCCCGCCCGCTGCTGGCCCACCTGGGGCAACGGCCGCGGCTGCGCATGCTGCATCGCCCGGCCAACCTGGAAGATCTGTTTCTCAAGCTCACCGGACGGCAAATCCGCGCCGAGGGCTAAACTCGGTGTGGGTTGCCGCAAGCCTCGCGCCAAGGTCATGCGGTACCCGTTGACAGCATCGCCAACAACGCAGGTCGGATACAGGGGAATGCCTTGATGAACCACCAAACCCTGGTGCGCAACGTGATCGTGACTGCCTTGCTGGGCGTGGCCACCACGGCGGCGCTCGCACAGCCGCAACCCGCGCGGTGGTCGGCCGCCCTGCGCATGGGCAGCGGTGGCAGCACGGATCACGGCGCGCTGGAATGGCGCCGTCCGATGGACGTCGACATGGCCTGGGGCGCGTGGCGTGCGCGCTCCAGCCTGCAACTGGAACTGGGACGTTGGATGCCGGCCAACGGGCCGACGGCCCAGCACGTGGGCGCGGCCTGGCACGTTCGGCTGGCCCCATCCGGGATGGGGTGGCGGCCCTACTTGGAGGGCGCCTTCGGCGTGGCGCTGTTCGACCGCACCCGTATCGGGGGGCGCAACATCGCGTCGGCGCTGCAGTTCACCGAGCAGGTGGGCGCGGGCGTGTCACTGGGCGAGCGCTTGCGACTGGGCTGGCGCTACACACACTACTCCAACGCCGGGCTGGCCATGCCCAACGACGGGGTGGACAAGCACAACCTGATCGTCGAGTGGTCGTACTGACCGGGTGCCATGACCGCGCACCACCGCTCACCTTGGACCCTCCCACAGCCGACGCGCCGCTGGGTGGCCGTGTGGTTGCGCAACCTGCTGGTCTGGCGCAAGTTGGCGATCCCGAGCCTGGTGGGCAACATCGCCGAGCCGCTGATCTGGCTGGTGGCGTTCGGCTATGGCATGGGCGCGCTGGTCGGCAGCGTGACGCTGACCTTGCCTGGGGGCGGCACGCAGCCGGTGCCGTATCTGGTGTTCCTGGCCAGCGGCAGCATCTGCATGAGCGCCATGAACGCGGCCACCTTCGAGGCGCTGTACTCGGCGTTTTCGCGCATGCACGTGCAAAAGACGTGGGACGGCATCCTCAACGCCCCGGTGACGCTGGACGACATCGTGCTGGCCGAGATGCTGTGGGCGGCGTTCAAGGCGCTGTTCACCGCCACCGCGATCCTGGGGGTGATGCTGGCGCTGGGCATCAGCCACAGCCCGAAATTGGCGCTGGCGTGGTTGGTGCTGGGTCTGACCGGCGTCACCTTTGCCAGCCTGGCGCTGATCTTCAACGCCCTGGCCAAGGGTTACGACTTTTTCACCTACTACTTCACGCTGTGGCTGACGCCGATGATGTTTGTGTCGGGGGTATTCTTCCCGCGCGAACAACTGCCCGGCTGGGTGCAGGCCGTGGGCAATGCGCTGCCGCTGACGCACGCCGTGCAGCTGGTGCGCCCGCTGTTTTTGGACCGCTGGCCTGCCGACGCAGGGGTGCATCTGGCGGTGCTGGCCGGCTACGCACTGGCGGCCTTTTGGGTGGCGCTGGCGCTGACGCGGCGGCGTTTTGCGCGCTGACGCGCCGCTGGCGGCCGTGGGGTCGCGCAGCCGGGGGCGCCGCACGCGGCCGCGGCGGCTTCAGGCCACGGCGGGTTGCGCCGCCACGTGCGGCAAACCCAGCGCATCCAGCGCTTGCGCCAGGTGCCCCACGGTGCGCTCGATGTGCAACAACTTCTCAAGCCCAAACAGGCCGACGCGGAAGGTGCGAAAGTCGGCCGGCTCACCGCACATCAGCGGCACGCCCGCCGCGGTTTGCAAGCCCACAGCCGCAAACTTTTTGCCGTTGGCGATGTCGGGATCGTCGGTGTAGCTGACCACCACACCCGGCGCCTGGTAGCCCGGCGCCGCCACGCTGCGTAGGCCCCGGGACTCGAACAAGGCGCGCACCCGCCGCCCCAGCTCGGCCTGCGCCGCTTGCAGCGCGGCCCAGCCATGGGCGCGGGTTTCGTGCATCGTGTCGCGCAAGCGCACCAGCGCGTCGGTGGGCATCGTCGTGTGGTACACGTGCCCGCCCTGCTCGTACGTCTCCATGACCTGCAGCCATTTTTTCAGGTCGCAGGCAAAACTGGTGCTCGTCGTGCCATCGAGGACTTCGCGCGCACGCTCGGACAGCATCACCATCGCACACGCGGGCGAACTGCTCCAACCCTTTTGCGGCGCCGAAATCAGCATATCGACGCCGGTCGCACGCATATCCACCCACATCGCGCCCGAGGCGATGCAGTCCAGCACGAACAGCCCACCGACGGCGTGCACGGCGTCGGCCACAGCGCGCAGGTAGGCGTCGGGCAGCATCATGCCGGCGGCCGTCTCCACATGCGGCGCAAACACCACCGCCGGGCGCACGGCCTGGATCGTCTGCACCACCTCGTCCAGCGGCGCGGGCACCCACGGCGCGTGGGGCGCATCGTCCACGCGGCGTGCGGTCAGCACATGGGCTTGCGACGGTATGACGCCCATGTCAAAGATCTGCGTCCAGCGGTAGCTGAACCAGCCGTTGCGCAGCACCAGCACGCGCTGGCCGGTGGCGAATTGCCGCGCCACCGCCTCCATGCCAAAGGTGCCGCTGCCGGGCACCAGCGCCACCGCGTGCGCACCGTAGACCTCGCGCAGCGTGGCGCTGATGTCGGTCATGACGCGCTGAAAGCGCCGCGACATGTGGTTGAGCGCCCGGTCGGTGTAGACGACCGAAAACTCGAGCAATCCGTCAGGGTCGACGTGGGGCAGCAAGCCAGGCATGGGTGGGGTCTCCTCGGCTCCTTGTGGATGGTTCGCGGCTCAGCATAGCACGCCGTGACGCCAAGCGTCGGCGGCGGCGCGCACCACCCCCTGGATGTTGCCGGTGCGCGCATGCACCGCACGCAGGTGGCTGGCGTGGTTGCCCAGCTTGGCGGCGACCTGCTCGATTTCAACCAACGCCGCCTCGCTGCCCAGCGCCTGCGTATGCGGTGCCAGCCGGCGCACCGTGGTCAAAACGTCTTCGCGGATCGACAACGCCTCGCGCGTGCGGGGGTGCACCATCGTGCCGTCCAAGCCAAACCGGCAGGCCTGGAAGCGGTTGTAGGTGTAGACGAGGTAGTCGTCCTCCTCGGGCGCTGGGTCCCCGCCCTCCAGCAGGTGGCGGCACAGGGCCTGCAGATAGGCCGCCAGCGCCGCCGCGCGCCCCACCGTCAGCGGGGTGTCGCACACACGCAGCTCGATCGTGCCGTACTCGGGCTTGGGGCGGATGTCCCAGTAAAAGTCCTTCATCGACTTGACCACGCCGGTCGCCTCCATCTTGCGGAAGTAACCCTGCTCGAAGTCGTCCCAGCGCAACACGAAGGGAGCGCGTCCGCTCAGCGGAAAGGCAAACACCGCGTTGAGGCGTGCCGAGTCGAACAGCGTGTCGACTCCCTGGAAAAACGGCGACGACGCCGACAGCGCGATGAAGTGCGGCACATAACGGTTGAGGGCGTGCAGCAAAAACAGCGCCTCGTCGGCCGAGCGGCAGCCGATGTGCACGTGCTGCCCAAACACCGTGAACTGCTTGGCCAGGTAGCCGTACAGGCCCGACAGTTGCTGAAAGCGCGGCTTGTCGAAAATGCGTTGCTCGAACCAGCGCTGAAACGGATGGGTGCCGCCGCCGGCCAGCTCGACGTTGAGGCGGTCGGCCGCCGCCACCAGCGTGTCGCGCACGGCGCGCAACTGCGCCAGCAGCTCCTCGTGGCGGGTGTGCACGCCGGTGGCGATTTCGATCATGCTTTGCGTCATCTCCGGCGTGACGCTGCCGGGGAAGGGGGCGCGGCGCAGCAACGCCAGCAAATCGTCCGCCCCCGGGGTCAGGTCCAGGTCGTAGGGGTTGACGATTTGCAGCTCCAGCTCCACCCCCATCGTCAGGGGTTCCGAGTGCTTGAACGGCTCCAATGGCATCGGTCACTCTCGGCGGATGGGGTGGGTGTGCGCTGTCTCGCGCGCCCAGCGCAGGGCCCATTGCGTCAGCAGTGGCCCCAGCAATTCCGTCAGCAGCAGCGCCGCCGCCAATTGCTGCAGCACGGCCGCCGCCGGCACCACGCCCAGCGCAACGCTGCGCTCTAGCAACAACAGGGTCAACACCGACATCGGCCACAACGCCACGCCCACCAAGGCCCCCTTGCGCACGGTGGTGCCGCTAGGCCATGCCACGGCCATGTTGCACGCCACCGGCACCAGCAGGCGCACCGCCAGCACCAGCGCCGCGACCCACCACACCTCGGCCTGCGCCAACGCCGGCCACGCGGTGCGCGACCCCACATAGAGGAACACAAACACCCCCAACACCCAGCCCAGCACGCCAAAGTCGCGCTGCACCGGCGGCATCACCGTCAGCCGTGCGCGCAGCACCACCCCCAGGCTGAGCGCGGCCAGCAGCGGTGACAGCTTCAGCGCGTCGGCCACCACCGTCAGCCACAACAGCGCCAGCGCGTAGCCCGCCGTGCTGGCGGCGGCACCGACGCTGTGCACGCCGCGCATCAGCGGCCCCAGCAACACAGCCAACGCCACCCCCAGCCCCACCGAGGCCACCAGCGCGTAGCCGCTGGCCAGCAGCGCCTGCAGCCCATCGCCGGCACTGACAAACCAGTAGGCGGTGACGGCCTTGACCAACACGACGGCCAGCGCCGACTGGATGGCCGCCTGGTGCAGCACGCGCTCGGTCACCTGCCCACCGGCGCGCACGTCGCTGACGACGCGCAGCAAGCTGGCCGGTGCCGCGGCCACCGCCACCGCCGCCAGCAACCAGCGCTGCGCGGGCGGCCAGCCCAACCACGCACCCAACGCCGCCACGGCCCCCCACATGGCCAGCCCCTGCACCACAGCCGCCGCCGCCACCCAGGGGTTGGCACGCAGCCACGCCAGACGGATGCGCCCGCCGAGCTCGAACAGCACCAACGCCAGCGCCAACTGCGCCAACAGCGCCAGCACTGTACCGTCGACCCACGTCGGCGACGGCGCCACCACGCTGGCCAGCAAGCCCACGGCGACGTAGACGCTCACCCGCGGCAGACCCCAGGCTTGCGCGCGCTCGCCCAGCCACCACGCCAGCCACAGCAAAGCGGGCCATGTCAACAACAACTGCACCGCGCGTCATCCTCCATCGTCAAGGCGGGGCTCAGGTGATGGGAGCGCAAAGCGCCCCGCGAGTTCAGCCAACCCCAGATCGTCCAAGATGCGCTGCAGCCGCAACGCCGCGCTGCGCTTGCCGCGCCCGGTGCGGCGCGCCAGGATCAACTCGTTTTTCAGCGAGTGCTCCCAGCCCACCAGTTCGGTCACCGTCACGTCGTAGCCCGCCGCCTCCAGCCGCAGGCAGCGCAGCACGTTGGTGACCTGGCTGCCAAACTCGCGCGTATGCAGCGGGTGGCGCCACAGCTCGGCCAGCGAGGTGCGCGCCAGCTGCAACGCCTTGCTGCGCCGCAGCGTCGCGGCCACCTCGGCTTGGCAGCAGGGCACGACGACGATGGCGCGGGCACGCCGCTGCAGCGCAAAGTCTAACGCGTCGTCGGTGGCGGTGTCGCAGGCATGCAGCGCGGTCACCACATCCACCTGTGCCGGCAGCGTTTGCATGGCTTGGCGCACCGTGGCCGCCACGAAGTGCATGCGCGCAAACCCCAGCTGCGCCGCCAACGCCTGCGCGCGCTGCACCAGCTCGGCGCGCGCTTCCACCCCCCACACGGTGCCAACGCCACGCGCGGCCAGCAGCCGGTCGTACAGCAAAAAACCCAGGTACGACTTGCCCGCCCCGTGGTCCACCACGGTGACGTCACCGCGGGCAGCCAGCGCATCGTCCAACAGCGGTTCGATGAAACGCAGCAAGTGGTTGACCTGCTTGAGCTTGCGGCGCGTGTCCTGGTTGAGGCGGCCGTCGCGCGTCAGGATGTGCAGCGCCTTGAGCAACTCGATCGATTGACCGGGCCGCAGCTCGGCCAACACGTCCGGCGGCAAGGCCGGGGCAGAGGCTTGTTTCATGCCGGCATCGTAGCCCATCGTGTCGCCGATGCTGCTGCCCCCCTTGCAGACCCGGCGTGGCCGATGCATCATCGTGACCGAGCCCCTCCCGCGGGCCGACGGAGCCCCAAGCATGAGCACCCGCGTTGTTTACGTGGACCCGACCGAGACGCGCATGCGTCGCTACCCCACGAAGGTCATCAACATCCTGGGCGGCCCAGGCTGTGACAAGTCGCTGTACTCGTCGGCCGTCGTGCTGAAGATGCACCTGCGCCACAAGACGGTGGAGTGGGTGCCGGAGGTGGCCAAAATGCACGTGTGGGCCGGCGACGTCGAGGTCCTGCGCAACCAGTACGGACTGGCGCAACAACAGTACCGCATGCTGCTGGCGCTGGATGGGCAGGTGCAGTACTTGGTGACCGAAGGGGGGCTACCGCAGCTGCTGTACTACAACGAAAAATACCCCGACAACATCTGCGACGTGGCCAAGACCAAAGCCCAAATCCAGGCCTGGATGAAGCGCTTCGAGCACATCAACGTCTTTGCCCAGCGCGACCCCGACAAGCCCTACGTGCAGGCCGGCCGGCTGCAAGACGAGCTGCGCGCGCGCGAGATGGACTACGACATGCGCAATTTTTACAGCGCTGCCGGCATCCACTACACGCTGCTGCCACCCGACCACCGCGCGATCATCGAGTGGGCGGGCACGCTTCCCTGACCCCTGCCTCAGTTGCGTGCGTGCGCCACCGTCAGCGCTTGCACGCCTTCGAGCGCGCGCAACCGACGCACGACGTCGGGGATCGACACCTCGGTGCCCAGGCGACGCGCCACCATCACGAAGTGCCACTGGCTGGCGTCGGGCCCCTCTTCCACGCGCAAGGTGCCCACGGCCATCTGGAAGCCCCACTCCTCCAGCGCGGCGCGCAGCTCTTCGCCCGAGGGATGCTCGCGCGGCGCAAACTGCAGCGTCACCGCCAACGCCGACAGCGCCGGCAAGCGCGCCTCCATCCAGCCGCCCCACATCATCAGCGCCGCGGTCAGCAGCGCCAGCAGGATCGCGGTGGCGTAAAAACCCATGCCCACCAACACCCCGATGCCCGCGGTGGCCCAAATCGACGCGGCGGTGGACAGGCCGCTGATGTTGAAGCCGTCGCGCATAATGACGCCGGCCCCGAGAAAACCGATGCCGGTCACGATGCCCTGCACGACGCGCGTGGGGTCCACTGGCGCCATCGGCACCGTGCGCGCCAACCCCCACCAGTAGTCTGGGAAGGCCACAAACGCGGTCAGCGCCGCCGAGGCCATGCAAACGATGCCGTAGGTGCGCATGCCCGCCGCGCGGCTGTGGTACGCGCGCTCGTAGCCGACCAGCAGACCCAGCAGCAGCGCCCCCAACAGGTTGGCAAACAGCAGCAGGTTGGCCTGCAATACCGGCAGGGACCAATAACGGTCCCACAACGACAGGGTGGTGTCCACGCGCGCCCTCGCAAGCGTTATCCAATGGTGTCCATGCGCCATCTTACGCCCGCGCGGCGCGGGCGGCGACGAACCACCACCAGCCCACGCCGTCAGGCCAGCAGCGCACTGACGCGCTTGACGTAGCCGGCCGGGTCCTCGGGCATGCCGCCTTCGGCCAGCAACGCCTGATCGAACAGCACCTGGGCCAGGTCGTCGAAGCGCGCGTGACCGTCGAGCTTACGCACCAACGGGTGCTCGGGGTTGATCTCCAGGATCGGCTTGATCTCCGGCACCTTCTGGCCGGCAGCCTTCAGCAGCCGCGCCAGCTGCATCGAGTACTCGCCGTCTTCAACCACCAGGCACGCCGGCGAATCGACCAGACGCGCCGACACCCGCACGTCCTTGGCTTTGTCCTTGAGCGTGTCGCGCAGACGCTGCAGCAGCGGCTTGAGCGCCTCGGCCGCCTGCTCGGTCTTTTTCTTTTCTTCTTCGTCTTGCAGCTTGCCCAGGTCCACCGCCCCTTTGGCCACGCTGCGCAGCGGCGTGCCGTCGAAATCGTGCAAAAACTGCAGCATCCACTCATCGACGCGGTCGGTCATGAACAGCACTTCGATGCCCTTTTGGCGGAACACCTCCAGCTGCGGGCTGTTCTTGGCCGCGGCCAGCGACTCGGCCGTCAGGTAGTAGATGGCCTCTTGCCCCTCCTTCATGCGCGCCTTGTAGTCGGCCAGGCCGACGCTGGGCGTGTCGCTGTGGGTGGAGGCAAAGCGCAGCAGCTTGGCCAAGCGCTCGCGGTTGGCAAAGTCCTCGCCCAGACCCTCCTTGAGCACGCTGCCAAACTCGGCCCAAAAGCGGCTGTACTTGCCGGCGTCGGCTTCGGCCCGCTTTTTCTCGTCGTCGCTCAGGCGCTCCCAGTCCTCGCCGGTGGGCAGGCGGTCCTTGGCGGCCAGGTCTTCCAACATGCTGAGCACGCGGCGCGTGTTGCCCTCGCGGATGGCACGCACGTCGCGGCTTTCTTGCAGCAGCTCGCGGCTGACGTTGAGCGGCAGGTCGGCCGAATCCACCACCCCCTTGACCCAACGCAGGTACACCGGCATCAGCGCCTCGGCGTCGTCCATGATGAACACGCGCCGCACGTACAGCTTGACGCCGCCGCGCTTGTCGCGGTTCCACAGGTCCACTGGCGCCTTGGCCGGGATGTACAGCAGCTGCGTGTACTCGGTGCTGCCCTCGACGCGGTGGTGCGCCCACGCCAGTGGGGGCTCGTCGTCGTAGGCGAGGTTTTTGTAAAACTCGATGTACTGCTCGTCGGTGATGTCCTTCTTGGCGCGCGTCCACAGGGCGCTGGCGGTGTTGACCTGCTCCCACTCGTCCAACAGCACGTACTCGCCCTTGTCCTTGTCCCATTGCTCCTTGGGCATCAGGATCGGCAGGCTGATGTGGTCGGAGTATTTGCTGATGATGGACTTGAGCTTCCAGCGGCTCAGGTACTCGCTGGCGTCGTCGCGCAGGTGCAGGATGACGCTGGTGCCGCGCGCCGCGCGCGTGATGGCTTCGGTGGTGAATTGGCCAGTGCCGTCGCTGGTCCAGCGCACGCCCTGCTCGGGCGGCAAGCCGGCGCGGCGGCTTTCCACCGTGATGCGGCCAGCCACGATGAACCCGGAGTAAAAGCCGACCCCGAACTGCCCGATCAGTTGCGCGTCCTTTTTCTGGTCACCGGAGAGGCGCTGCAAAAACTCGCGCGTGCCGCTTTTGGCGATGGTGCCCAGGTGTTCAATGGCCTCGGCCTCGCTCATGCCGATGCCGTTGTCGGTGATGGTGATGGTCTTGGCGGCTTTGTCGAAGGTGACGCGGATCTCCAGGTTGGGCGCATCCTCGTACAGCGAGGCGTCGGCCAGCGCCTCGAAGCGCAACTTGTCGCACGCGTCCGACGCGTTGGAGACCAGCTCGCGCAAAAAGATGTCCTTGTTGGAGTACAGCGAGTGCGTCACGAGGTGCAGCAGCTGCGCCACCTCGGCTTGGAAGGCATGGGTGTGTTGGGTCATGGTCGTTGGCAACAATCGGTAGGGTGTCGCAAGCCGGGCTGCGTCCATGCGGGCCGCTGCGCAACCCAGCGCGGCGCAGATGGGGGCGGCGGGGTCGATTTCAAGGCGTCCCGTCAGCAGCAACACAGCCGCTGACCGCCTCATCATGCCTGAACACGCTCAGACCGGCCCGTCGCTGCCGGCTCGGCGCAGCGCCGCCAGGTCGAGCACACGCAACCCCCCGTACTCGACCGCAATGGCCCCCTGCCGCTCCCAGTGCGCCAGCGCCTGGTTGACGCGCTGGCGCGACAGCCCCACCAGGTAGGCCAGCTCCTGCTGCGTGATGCGCAGCACCTGCCCCACCCCGGGAAACAGCCCCGGGTGGAACAGGTTGGCCAGGCTGCGCGCCACGCGCACGTCGGGGTCGCTGATGCGGTCGATTTCGCGCGCGGCGATGAATTGCCCCAGCCGCTCGTTGAGCTGATGCATCACAAAGCGGTTGAAGGCGATCGAGTTGTCCAGCAGCCAGTGGAATGTGTCGATCGGCAAGCCCGCCACACGGCTGCGCCGCAGCGCCTGCACGTTGTAGCGGTACGCCTCGCGCTTGAGCGCGGTGCCCTCGCCAAACCACCCGCCCGGCGCCAGCCCGGTGAACGTCATGATGGGACCGCGGCTGTCGTCGTTGCTCATCTTGAGCAGCCCGTCGATCAACCCCAGCCAGTATGTCGCCGGCCGCCCGACGCGGCAAATGTAGTCACCCGGCTCGGCCTCGCTGACCATCAGGGTCTCGCGGGCGCGGCTGCGGGCGTCCGCTTCCAACCCATGCAGCCAAGGGATCGAAGCCAGCTCGGCGTCGGTCAGCGGGCGCGCGCGTTGGCGCAAACGGTTGGCGGTGGGGCTCACGGACATCATTCTCCGGCCGCCAATCTTGGCGTGCCCTCGCCAGCGCCGCGACCGCGACCTAGGGTTAATCCCAATCAGGGTGAACCCTAAATTGTCCACACAAGGACAAAAAAACGTCAAATGTCGGCGTACAGTGCATCGCAAGACGGCCACACGGCCCCATCAGCGGGCACAGCCGCGCCCCAAGGAGACCCCATGCGCACGACGTTTCCGCGCTTGTTGATCCGCCACGCCCAGGCGCGCCCCGACGCGCCGGCGATGCGCGAAAAGGAATACGGCATTTGGCAAGTCACCACCTGGCGCCAGATGCTGCAGCGCGTGCAGCACATCGCCGCCGGCCTGCACCAGTTGGGCTTGCGCCGCGGCGAACACCTGGTCGTGATCGGCAACAACCGCCCCAGCCTGTACGCCGCCATGCTGGCCACGCAGGCGCTGGGCGGCATCCCTGTGCCGCTGTACCAAGACGCCGTGGCGGCCGAGTGCGTGTTTCCCATCAACAACGCCGAGGTGCGCTTCGCCGTCGTCGAAGATCAGGAGCAGGTGGACAAGCTGCTCGAAATACGGCCGCAGTGTCCGCAGCTCGAGCACATCCTGTTTGACGACCCGCGCGGGCTGCGCCACTACGACCACCCGGGGCTGGCCGGGTTGGCCGAGGTCGAAGCGGCCGGCGCGGTGTTTTGCCGCGAGCACCCCGAGTTTTTCGACGAGCAAGTCGAGCTCGGTCAACCCGACGATGTGGCCGCGATGTTTTTCACCTCCGGGACCACCGGCCACCCCAAGGGCGTGGTGCACACCCACCACACACTGCTCAACCGCGCGGAGGTCGGCGCCAAATTCGACCGCCTGACCGAGCGCGAGGAGGTGCTGGCCTACCTGCCGTTGGCGTGGATCGGCCAAAACATCTTCAGTTACGCGCAGTGGCTGGCCTGCGGCTACGTGGTCAACTGCCCGGAGTCGTCGTCGACCGTGATGATCGACCTCAAGGAAATCGGGCCGACCTACTACTTCGCCCCGCCGCGCATCTTCGAGAGCATGCTCACCAACGTCATGATCCGCATGGAGGACGCCGGGCGGCTCAAGCGCGCGATGTTCCACACCTTCATGGACGTGGCGCGGCGCATCGGCCCCCGGCTGATGGACGGCCAACCGGTCGGGCTGGGCCAGCGGCTGCTGTACGCGCTGGGCAACGTGCTGGTGTACGGGCCGCTGCGCAACAACCTGGGCTTTTCGCGCGTGCGGGTGGCGTACACGGCCGGCGAGGCCATCGGCCCGGACCTGTTCACCTTCTATCGCTCGATCGGCATCAACCTCAAGCAGCTCTACGGCTCGACCGAAACCGCGGTGTTCGTGTGCCTGCAGCCCGACCACGAGGTCAAGGCCGACACCGTGGGTGTGCCGTGCGAGGGGGTCGAAATCAAGCTGTCCGACAGCGGCGAAATCCTGGTGCGCTCGCCCGGGCTGCTCAAGGAGTACTACAAAAACCCCAAGGCCACCGCCGAAGTGCTGGATGCCGACGGCTGGTACCACACCAGCGACGCCGGCTTCATCGACGCCAGCGGCCACCTCAAGATCATCGACCGCGTCAAGGACGTGGGCCGGCTGCGCGGTGGCGCGCACGACGGCGCCATGTTCGCGCCGAAGTACGTCGAAAACAAGCTCAAGTTTTTCTCGTACATCAAGGAGGCGGTGGCGTTCGGCGACGGGCGCGACAAGGTGTGCGCGATGATCAACATCGACTTCGAGGCGGTGGGCAACTGGGCCGAAAAGCGTGGCCTGCCCTACGCCGGCTACACCGACCTGGCCGGCAAACCCGAGGTGTACGCGCTGATCCAGGAATGCGTCGAAAAGGTCAACGCCGACCTCAGTCGCGACCAGATGCTGTCGGGCAGCCAGATCCACCGCTTCCTGATCCTGCACAAAGAGCTCGACGCCGACGATGGCGAGCTCACCCGCACCAACAAGGTGCGTCGCGGCTTCATCGGCGAAAAGTACGCCGTGCTGGTCGATGCGCTGTACGGCGGCAAGACTGAGCAATTCATCGAAACGCAGGTCAAGTTCGAAGACGGCCGCACCGGCTCCATCAGCGCCACGCTGCGCATCGCCGACGCCAAGACCTTCGCGCCGCTGCAGCAGGCGGCCTGACGCCACGGCACCGCAGTCCCGAGGAACCAACCCATGGCCCAACGCAAGATCGGTGACGTCATCCTGGATGTGCGCAACATCAGCCTGCGCTTTGGCGGCGTCAAGGCGCTGACCGACATCTCGTTCGATGTGCGCGAGCACGAAATCCGCGCCATCATCGGCCCCAACGGCGCGGGCAAGTCGTCGATGCTCAACTGCATCAACGGCGTGTACACCCCGCAGGAGGGTTCGATCACCTTCCGCGGCCAGACGTTTGCGCACATGAACAGCCGCCAGGTGGCCGAAATGGGCATCGCGCGCACCTTCCAGAACCTGGCGCTGTTCAAAGGCATGAGTGTGCTGGACAACATCATGACCGGGCGCAACCTGCGCATCAAGAGCAACCTGTTCTTGCAGGCGCTGCGCGTCGGGCCGGCCGAGCGTGAGGAGATCGAGCACCGCGAAAAGGTCGAGCGCATCATCGACTTCCTCGAAATCCAGGCCTACCGCAAAACCCCGGTGGGCCAATTGCCCTACGGCTTGCAAAAGCGCGTGGACCTGGGCCGTGCGCTGGCGATGGAGCCGCAGGTGCTGCTGCTGGACGAGCCGATGGCCGGCATGAACGTCGAGGAAAAGCAGGACATGTGCCGCTTCATCCTCGACGTCAACGACGAGTTTGGCACCACCATCGTGTTGATCGAGCACGACATGGGGGTGGTGATGGACATCTCGGACCGCGTCGTCGTGCTGGACTACGGCAAAAAGATCGGCGACGGCACGCCCGACGAGGTGCGCAACAACGAAGACGTCATCCGCGCCTACCTGGGCACGAGCCACTGAAGGAGTGCAATCCCCATGGCCTTCTTTCTCGAAACCGTCTTTGGCGGCCTGATGTCGGGCATGTTGTATGCCCTGGTGGCACTCGGCTTCGTTCTCATCTTCAAGGCCTCCGGCGTGTTCAACTTCGCCCAGGGCGCGATGGTGCTGTTTGCCGCCCTGGCGATGGCGCGCTTTGCCGAGTGGTATCCCCAGTGGTTCGGCTTCGACAGCCTGCTGCTGGCCAACGTGCTGGCCTTTGCCACCGCAGCGCTGATCATGTTCGCGGTGGCCTGGTTGATCGAGGCGCTGGTGCTGCGCCACCTGGTCAACCAAGAAGGCGCCACGTTACTGATGGCCACGCTGGGTATCACCTATTTCATGGACGGGCTGGGGCAGACCCTGTTTGGCAGCGACATCTACCAGATCAACATCGGCATGCCCAAAGACCCCGTCTTTTTATTCGAAAACACGTTCGAGGGTGGCATCCTCATCAACAAAGAAGATCTGATCGCCGCCGGCATTGCCGCAGCGCTGGTGGCGGCACTGTCGCTGTTCTTCCAAAAAACCAGCACCGGGCGCGCTCTGCGCGCGGTGGCCGACGACCACCAGGCCGCGCAGTCGATCGGCATTCCGCTGAACCGCATCTGGGTCATCGTGTGGTGCGTGGCCGGGATCGTGGCGCTGGTGGCCGGCATGATTTGGGGCTCCAAGCTCGGCGTGCAGTTTTCGCTGTCCACCGTGGCGCTGCGCGCGCTGCCCGTCATCATCCTCGGCGGCCTGACCTCGGTGCCGGGCGCCATCGTCGGCGGCCTCATCATCGGCGTCGGCGAAAAGCTCTCCGAGGTCTACCTGGGGCCCTACGTCGGTGGCGGCATCGAGATCTGGTTTGCCTACGTACTGGCGCTGGTGTTCCTGCTGTTTCGCCCCCAGGGTCTGTTCGGCGAAAAGATCATCGACCGCGTCTGAACCCCGCACGGCCCCCCGCAACCCCCACACCCCACCGCCATCGACCGGAGACGAAGACCGTGTTCTACCGCGAAAACGGACAGTTCAAGACCACCTACCGGGAGGATCAACAGATCTTTCCGATCGCCCAAGACCGCTGGGCCATTGGCGCGCTGATCGTATTCGCCTTCGTCGGCGTGCCCCTGCTGGCCGACGAATATCTGTTCCGCGCCATTCTGATTCCTTTTTTGATCTTGGCCTTGGCGGCCATTGGCGTCAACCTGCTGGTGGGCTACTGCGGGCAGATTTCGCTTGGCTCGGGCGCCTTCATGGCAGTGGGCGCCTACATGGCCTACAACGCCTTCACCCGCATCGATGGCATGCCGCTGATCGCGGCGCTGCTGATCGGTGGCTTGTGCGCCACCGTGGTGGGCATGTTCTTCGGCATCCCCAGCTTGCGCGTCAAAGGGCTATATCTGGCGGTGGCGACGCTGGCCGCACAGTTCTTCTGCGACTGGGCATTCCTGCGCATCGGCTGGTTCACCAACTACACGCCGTCGGGTTCGGTGTCGGTGTCGAACTTGAGCGTTCTGGGTTGGCGCATCGATACCCCCGCCGAAAAATACCTGTTCTGCCTGAGTTTCGTTGCCGTGTTTGCCCTGCTGGCGAAAAACTTGGTGCGCTCGGCCATCGGGCGTGAGTGGATGGCGATCCGCGACATGGACGTGGCCGCCGCGGTGATCGGCATTCGCCCGATGTACGCCAAGCTGTCGGCGTTCGCAGTGAGTTCCTTCATCATCGGCGTGGCGGGAGCCCTGTGGGGGTTCGTGCACCTGGGTTCCTGGGAGCCCGCAGCGTTCAGCGTCGACCGCTCTTTTCAGCTGTTGTTCATGGTCATCATCGGTGGCCTGGGCTCGATCATGGGCAGCTTCTTCGGTGCCGCCTTCATCGTCGTGTTGCCCATTTTTCTCAACCAATTTCTGCCCTGGCTCGGCGCACTGGTCGGATGGGAGATCTCGACCGCCACCGTCTCGCACGCCGAGCACATGATCTTTGGCGCTCTGATCGTCTGGTTCCTCATCGTCGAGCCCCACGGCCTGGCCAAGCTGTGGAGCATCGGCAAACAGAAGCTGCGCCTTTGGCCATTTCCACACTGATCGCCAGTGTGCATCTCTTTCCCCACCCGTGCTTCCAACCTGAAGGAGACAGACCATGAAGCTACGTTCGACCGTCCTCGCCGCCGCCACCGCAGCGGCCGCCCTGTCCAGCGCGCTGGTGGGCCCCGCCGCCTACGCGCAGGCCAAAGAACAGTTTTTCCCTGTACTGGTGTACCGCACGGGGGCATACGCCCCCAATGGGGTTCCCTGGGCCAACGGCTTCGTCGACTACCTCAAACTCACCAACGCACGCGGGGGCATCAACGGCGTCAAGGTCAGCTGGGAAGAGTGCGAAACCGGCTATGCCACCGACCGCGGGGTCGAGTGCTACGAGCGCCTCAAAGGCAAAAACGGCGGGGCCACGATGTTCCACCCGCTTTCGACTGGCATCACCTTCGCCCTGACCGAAAAGGCACCCGTGGACAAGATCCCGCTCGTCACCGCGGGCTACGGCCGCAGTGAATCACAAGACGGCGGCGTGTTCAAGTGGAACTTCCCACTGGCGGGCACATACTGGGTCGCGGCCGACGTGCTAATCCAGCACATTGCGAAGCAAGAGGGCGGCTTCGACAAGCTCAAGGGCAAGAAAATCGCTCTGGTCTACCACGACAGCCCGTTTGGCAAAGAGCCAATTCCGTTGCTGCAGGAACGCGCGGCGATGCACGGCTATCAGCTCAGCTTGCTGCCGGTGGCGCCCCCCGGGGTCGAACAAAAGGCCACGTGGCTGCAAATCCGCCAGCAACGCCCTGACTACGTAGTCGCCCCTGAAATATTCATAACAGCATGATTTTTCTTGTGTTATTGTCTGTTTGCGAGTACAATTTCCCCCAGATTTGATGGTCTGATGCGCCGTTTTCTGGGAGTTTTGCGATGTTTGCCTGCCCCGCCACCGAGGACTTCTTCCGCGCCCGGCTCGATCAGATGATCGACCT
>NZ_VJNA01000034.1 GCF_007556585.1 Tepidimonas aquatica
CGGCCTCGGCCTCACGCAGGAAGCCGATGATCTGCTCTTCGGTAAAACGCTTCTTCACGTCCAATCTCCTTGTCGTTGGGGATTGGACTCCAGATCGCGGCGCTACTCAAAACCGGGGGGACGTCGCCGTGCGAGTGAGCGCCTGGGCGGCGGCATCCGGGATACGCTTGGCGGCCAGCTCCGAGAGATGCTCGGTGGCCTTGGCCACATCGGCGGTGACGTCAAGTTTCAGCATCGGCGGACTTCCGGCGGCGAGGAGTGGCTGGCGCTTCGGCGTTTGCAACAGGCTCGGCAGCGATGCCAGCTTGTTGCGCCAGGATCTGATCGGCAGTGGCGGCATCGACCTCGACCGTCAGACCTGGAACGAACGAGCGCGTGCCGCCGTCGCCGGTGACGACCACCGGGCGGGTGATGAGAAGTTTCATGGGGGAGTCTCCAGCGCTGGGCAGAGAGGCGAACGCCAGGCCCAGAAACGACAGCGCCCACCGGAACGAATCGGGTGGGCGCAGTTATCAGCAGTACAGGATTACTATACCTTACATGTACAAAGATTCAACTAGGTTTTGGCGTCGGGAGCTGCATTTTTTTCAGCGAACTGCGCTTCGATGTCCATCGCGCCATGCAACACCCGGACGATGCGCACCAGACCGGGCTCCTCGAAGAAAAACACGACGTAGTTGCCGTAGGCGCATGAGCGCAGGCCTTTGCCGAGCTCTGGCCGTAGCCGGTAGGCTTTGGGCGCCTGCGTGATCTTTCGGCACTGTTCGCGCAGCTCGCGCACAAAACTCATCGCCCGCCGTGGGTTGTCGCGAGCGATGTACAGGCCAATGTCGTTCAGATCTTTCTTGGACTGCGGGGTATAGACCAAGCGCGTCATTCGGCTTTTTCAGCCATCGCTTGCAGCTTGGCTTCCAACTCGTCAAAGACTTCCTCCTCCGACAGGTCCGGCCCGCTGGCCAGGCCCACCGCAATCGCTTCGCGCAGTGCTTGCAGCTTGGCAGCTTGCTCGGCTTCGCGCTCCTCGAGCAGGCGCAGTCCGGCGCGGACGACCTCGCTGACGTTGTTGAAGCGGCCCGAGTCGACCTGCTGGCGGATGAAGGTTTCGAAGTGGGGGCTGAGCGCAACACTGGTCGGCATCGCAATTTCTCCTGACGACTAATAACAGTTATTAAACTCAGCCCCCAGTCCTTTGTCAAGGCGTGGCTTCGGCCGATGCTGTTCGTCGGTGACGGCCGCTTCCACTGCGGTCATAACCGTAGTACCGAGCCAACACGCCCAGCCCAGCGATCAGGATACCCTTGGCCTCGTGCAGGGAGATTGCCTTGCCGGCCCAGCCTTGGCGAAGTGCCCACTCACGGACCGATTGCCCCAATCCGGCCACGTACCAGAGCGCCGATCCGGCTGGACTGCCACTGCCGCCCACCGCATCCAGTGCATTCCGCACGGCACGCGCAGCACCAGCGTTCTTCTCGACCATCATCTGCCCCGGCACCGTGCTACGCGGCAAACCATCGAGCTTGGGACTGGCCACGCCACTGGCAAATGCCCTCGCAAAGTCCTGCGAGAACTGCTGGCCGGCATCGTGCATGGCACCGGTGATGCTGCCGTTTCGGAGCATCAGCGCCAGCGTATCCACAGTGCGGTAGTGGTCGACGGGCTTGCGGTCATCGTCCTCCTCACGCACGTAGCGGATCACGCTGCCATCCGGGCGGATGTGCTCCTCGCCGATACGCGGCTTCTTCTCGGCACGGGCCTTGGCGCGTTGGGTTTTCTTGGTCATGGCCGTGCCTCCCCGAGTTGCCCGAGGGTCGCCAGCGCACCATCGCGGCTGCGTTGCACCGTGACGGACTTGCCCGTGGTCGCCACCACCGTCCAGGTCTCGCCATCGCCCCGGTCGATGACCTCGCCCTCTGACCAAGGTGTGCTCTTGCGGGAAGCCGCAGTACGGGCACCGTAGAGCTTGGTGGCGATGCCAGACAGAAATGCGCGGTCCCAGTCGTCGTAGATGTCCTCCAGCGGCACGACCACAATGCCTTGTTTGTGCCATGCAGCGGCGCGCATGGCACGCAGTTCGTCGCTGCTGGCGGGTGACGCCGGGGCCAGGCGCCCGAGAGCGCAGGGGATGGAAGCGGTGCTGGTTCTCATGCCACACCCCCTTGGGCCATTGCCCAGTCCAGCAGCGCCAGCGCATCAGCGTGGTTGTCGTCGACCGGTGTGATGCCGCGTGCCTTGGCGGCCGCGATCATCTCGGCCTTGCCAGCGTTGCCCTTGCCGGTGGCGTGCTTCTTGATCGTGCCGACCGGAACGCCCTGGTACGGGATGTTGTGCTGCTCGCACCAGGCGGTGAGCTGCGCCATGAAGCCACCGTAGGCATGCGCCGCATCAACACCCGCGTGTTTCCTCACTTCTTCGAACACCACCCAGTCGAGTCCGTCAGCGCACTGCTTGATGTCGGTGAGCCAACGCTTGAAGCGCAGGTATCTCATCCCGCCGCCTTCGAAGCGTCGGGGCTTGAAGGATTCGGTGCCGCTGGTAATGTGGCCGTCGCTGCCGCGCAGCGCCCAGCCGGTGGTGGTGCCCAGGTCCAGGGCCAGGATCGTGGTGTGCATGGGTGCAGTCCTTCGTTCATGTCGTTGCCGGTGACCGAAGGTGACCGCCGTGGGGAATGAACCTTCCGCCTGCGCGCGCGTACGCGCGTAAAGAGATTCAATCCTTGGACCAGTCACCTTCGGTCACCCTCGGGGTTCAGTCGTCTCGGTACGGGAGCCGTACGCCGTAGTCCTTGGGCTTGAGCGACAGGCCCGCCAGGGCCTTGACGCCGCCGTGGATGCGCGTGCGCTCGAAGCCGCGGTTGGCCAGTTGCTGCGCGAGCCAGCGGCTCGTGCCCACGTACTCGCCGCGCCGGCCGGCCCAGTCCTGCCAGCGCTGGAACACGTCGGCCACGGCCACGCGGGCCTGCGGGTGGCGCTGGGCCTCCTCGTCCAGGAAGTCGCCGACGGCGTCCTCCTCGTCGAAGTACTCGGCGGTGGCCGACACCACGCTGGCCGGGGGCTGGAGCCCCTCGCGCTGCCAGGCCAGACAACCCTCAACCGCCCACGCGAGGATCCCGTCGCGCTCGGCCAGGAGCTTGTCGGTCAGCATGGCGTCGCGCCGCTCGGGCGGGATGGTGACGGTGAAGGGGATCAGGTGCAGCCGGCGCTTCATCGCCTCGTCGACGTTGCGGATCGCGGGCTTGTGGTTGCCGGCGATCACCAGCTTGAACTGGGGCGTGTACTCGAAGAAGTCCTGCCGCATGAAGCGCGCCGAGACCTTGTCGCCGCCGGTGAGGGCCTTGACCTTGGACTCGTTCCAGCGCCGGCCCTGCTCGGTCTCGATGGAGGAGACGAAGCGCGCGCCGCGCAGGCCCGCCAGATCGGTCGGATGGCGGTCGCCGCGCGCCTCCATGAAGGTGTCCATCGGTGCGCTGGTGGCGTAGTCGCCCAGGATCGTGGCCACGGTGTTGACGAACACCGACTTGCCGTTGGCGCCGGTGCCGTAGAGGAAGAACAGCGCATGCGCCGCCGTCGAGCCGGTGAGGCAATAGCCCACCATGCGCTGCAGGTAGGCCTGCAGGTCGGCATCGTCCCCGGTGACGTCGGCCAGGAACGCCCGCCAGCGGGGGCAGTCGCCGCGGGGCGTGGCGGTGGCGAGCTTGGTCATGCGGTCGGCGCGGTCGTGGAGGCGCAGCCGCCCGGTGCGCAGGTCGACCACGCCGCCCGGCGTGTTGAGCGCGAACAGATCCGCGTCCCACTCCTGCGAGGTGGAGGCGTGCCGCCGGTCGGTGCGCGCCAGCCGCTCCACGCCGCCGACCGTGCTGCTCGCGGCGAGCTTGGCCGCCAGCCGGTGGGAGTCGGCCTTGAGGGCGGCCTCGCGGCAGATCGCCCGGATGAGGTGGTGCACCAACAGCGTCTCGTCCGCCTGCCAGCGCCGGCCGTCCCACACCAGCCACTTGCCCCAGGCGGCGCAGTAGCGCCAGTCTTCGCTGTAGCGGCTGGTGAAGCTCAGCGCCAGCGCGTCGTCGGTGGCCCAGACGGAAGGCTCCTGCGTGGGCTGCCCAAGTGCTGGCTTGATGCTCATCCGCGGGCCCGAGGCGATGAAGGCGGCGACGTCGAAGCCTTGGGCGACGGCGTCGGCCGCGTCCCACCCCTCGGGCTTGTCGTCGGGCGGCAGCAGCACGTCGCAGGAGGCGGCGCCGGCGGCGAGTGCGGCCTGCGCCGCGGCCATCGCATAGTCCCAGCCGGGTTTGTCGCGATCGGGCCAGAGGAGGACGGCCTTGCCGGCGAGCGGCGACCAGTCGGTCTTGTCCACCGGGGCGTTGGCGCCGTGCATCGCGGTGGTGGCCACGATCCCGAGCTCGATCAAGGCCTGGGCGCATTTCTCGCCCTCGACCAGCACGACCTGGGCGGCGTCCTGGATCCCCGGCTGGTTGTACAGCGGCCGCGGCTCGGGCGGTGCCATCTTGCGCCGTTTGGCGTCCCAGGGCCGGAACTCCTTCTTGCGCCCGGGCGGGTCGTAGCGGTAGACCACGGCGATGAGGCGCCCTTGTGCATCCAGATAGTCCCACTTGGCGGTGGCCGGGCCGAGGTCGTCGATCGAGGCCTTCTTGGCCGCCTTGCGCGGCGGCGCCGTGGGCGCTCGGCCGACGAGGTCCTCGGCCAGGTCGAGGACGCGGGCGAAGTCGCCGTGCACGTCCACGCCGAAGTGGGCGCCGATCAGGTGGAACACATCGCCGCCGGAGCCTTCGGCACGGTCGGTCCAGAGTCCCGCCTTGTCCCCAATGAGCACGACCTCCAGGCTGTCGCCCGGGCTGCCGAGCACGTCGCCGATGAAGAACTTGCCGCGGCGCTTCTTTCCAGCGGGGAACAGGGTGAACAGCACCGACTCCAGCCTCGCGAGCAGGGCGGCGCGAATCTCCTCGCGGCGCGCGGTGGGGTCGGCGTCGGCGGGCGGGTCCGGGAGAGCGTTGAAATCGATCATGCACCGCCCTCCTCGCTGCCATCCGACGCGCTGCGGGCCATGGCTCTCGCGTGGTGCGAGGCCCAAACCTGCAGTTCCGACAGCCGGTAGCGCACCAGCCCACCCAGAAGGTAGTGCGGGATGCGGTGCTTGGCGCGCATCATTGGATCGGCGAACCAGTAGTACGGCAGGCGCAGGCTGGCCGCGGCTTGCTTGGCGTCGATCATGGGCTCGCCAATCGCGCCCGTCGTCGATACGGATCGGGTCCTCATGCCGCAGCCCTCCAGCACCGGTCCTGCCATGGGCACATCCGGCACTCGACATGGGTGGGATCGGAGAACGAGCGCGGCAGCAGTTCGCCCGCCTCGGTGGCCGTGATGACCTTGACCGCCCGGTCGGACATGCGCTGCGCCAACGCCGCATCGAACGGCACCAGCTCGGCGTGGATCTCCATGGTGTCGGCGTTCACCGCCGTGAACAGGGCCGGGTGCGCGTGCAGTTCGAGATAGGCCTGGTAGAGCCCGACCTGGGCGGCGTAGACGGGCTTGGCGACCGCGAGGCGATGTCTCTCCAACTCGCGCCACGATTTGGCGCCCAGGCACTTGTTCTCCCACAGCGCGGGATAGCCAGCCCCAAAGCCCAGGTCGGGCCCGGCGACGAGCACGCCATCGACGTGGCCCTGCAGGCGCCCGTCTAGCGCCGAGAAGCCGAATTGCTCCCCCGCGTCGTTACGCGTGCGCAGATCGAAGCCCGCGGCACGCAGCCATCCGACCATGCAGTCCTCGATCACGTGGCCGCGATCGAAGACGCGCAGCAGGCGGCCGTCGGTCTCGCGACCCGGATCGACCGGGGCGTCGGCAAACTCGTACTGCAGCGCGCGCTCGCAGGCGACCCCGAGGCGCGAGGCGCCCAGGTAGGTGCGGCGAGGCTGCGCCGCGCGAGACTGCTGCAGCCCGGCGTCGATCAGCGCCGTGAGCTGACCCGACAGGCTCTTGGAGGCGTTGAAGTCCATCATCGCCGCGCCTCCTTGGGTGCTGCCGTGCGTGCCGTCTGCGCTTGAGCCTTCGGTTCTTCCCACGGCAGATCGTCCTCGAGGTCGGCGAACGGGTCGGACACCGGGTCTTTCAAGCCCCGCACCGGCGGATACTTGGTCGCCTCGTGGTGCTCGACCATCGCGTCCGTGTAGCAGGTGACGATGGCGTCGATCACCTGCATCGCCTCAGCCTCGGAATACTCGCCCAGCGGCTTGGCAAAGCCGATGCTTTCTGCCGCCGCGCCGAAGGCCTTGAGGCACTTCTTCATCGCGGCCAGTTCGACGTCAGACGGGTCGATCATGGCCACCTCCGTCTTGGGCGTGCGTCCTTCCTGCACCCGCAGCCACTGACCGTAGAGCGCGTGAAACGCCTCCTGGCAACGCCGCGAGCAGAACACCCAGTCGATCGGATAGCGCCGGGCGTCGCCCACCGGATGCCGAAGGTCCGAGTGGCCGTAGCCGCGCGCCTGTCGTTTGCAGACCCAGCACTTGCCGCTCATTGCATTCGCTCTCGCCTTCGGCTTCGCGAAACTTCGCTTCGCTCGTTTTCATCGCCCCTCCTCTCACTGCGCCCAGGCGGGCTTGCCCGGCATGGCGGGGCGTTGCGGGTTGACGGGCGGCGTCGTGCGCGGCGGGGTTGCTGCGGCGGGCGCGCCGGTGGAACCACTGCCGGGGTTCTTCGGCGGCAGCCCCATCAGGCGGGCGTAGTCCGGGTGGTCGGGCTCGACGGCGTTTCGGATGACGTTCTTCAACTCGCCGCGGCCGTCCTTCTCGACGTCGATGCGGGCCGCAAACTCGATGCCGTCGAGCTCGTGGAAGCCCTGGATGCGCCGCGCGGCGGCGGCCTGCGGGCTCATGTCCTGGGGATGGACGTTGCGGGCGCTGTTGAGGATCGCGCGGATGAGGCTGCGGCCCATCTGGCCCCAGGTCGGGCCCTTCGGGGAATGCAGGCCGATGTTGCTCCACAGCTTGCGCCGGGCGTACTCGCCCTCCAGCACGACGAACTCGGCCGCGAGATACACCGAGCCGGTCTCAAAGCTCTGCGTGGCGTAGCCGCCGGTCCACCCCTGGGCCGGGTCATCAAAGCCCCCGGGCTTGAGCGTCATGCGCACGCGGGCGAGCGTGCCCTTGGGGATCAGGTCGAAGCTGGGCTGCTGCTGCGCGTCGTTGAAATCGCACCAATCGGTCATGGCTTACTCCTTGGATGTCGGGATTCGAGTGGCGGCGGCGCACTTGTCGATCAGCGCGCGCAGGTTCGGCGGCTCCAGCAACTCGAGCTGGCCGGAGCGGTCCTTGGCCGGGACGCCGTAGGGGTTCACCGTGTGGCAGACGAAGGCGCGGTAGGACGAGCCGTCCTCGGCCTTGATCTCGGCCAGCGTCACGACTTCATCGACGATGCCGGGCAGTTCCGCGGCGGTCTTGGCGCCCTCGATCTGCGGCACGAAGACCTTGCGGTTGAAGTCGTCCAGGCGCTCGTCGAGGATGGCGACGAACACGACGTGCTTGCCGCGCGCGTGCTGCAGGTGGGTCAGCGCCCCGATGAGTTCCGAGCCGAGCAGGCCGTAGGCGCCCCGGGTGTCGGGTTTGCCGGTGCGCTCGCTGTAGGCCTGCGGTTGGGTCTTGGCCCAGACGAGTGCCAGGCGCGCGAGCACGGTGATGCTGTCGACGAAGTAGGTGTCGTACTTGGCCAGTTGCGCGGGATCGCCGTAGCGCTCACACACATGCCGGTAGTGCGCCTCGGAGTACGGCGCATCCGCCGGCAACGCCGGGTTCGGGCCGGCGAGGAACACCACGAGATCGCGGAACTCCGGCCAGGTGCTCGGGCGCACGCAGTCGCCGCGCCAGTCCTTGACGGCCAAGTCGCCAGCCTCGAGGTCGACGAACAGGGTCGAGGCTTCGGGCAGGGTCTTCAACTGGCTGGTCTTGCCGATGCCGCTCTTGCCCAGCAGCACGAGCTTGACGCCCTGCTTCTCGCGCAGCCGCTCATCGGCGGTGATGATGGGAAGGGCCATCACGCCACCTCCTTCAGCCGCTCGGCCACCAGAGGGTTCCAGAGGATCTGGTAGCCGCTGTGCCCGTTGCGGGAGTACGGCATCGCCTCGGCCCAGGCCTCGCCGGCCTCGGTCAGTTCCCACTCGTCGCGTTCGTTGCGCAACTGCAGGCCGTGCGCGGCCAGACGCTGGTTGGTGGCCTTGGCCGACAGGCCCAGCAGCCTGCCGAGCTGGGTGGCGTTGAGCGAGCAGATTGCCTCGTTCGCGGCAGTGTCCCTGGCAGGAAGGGCGCGGCGCAGCGTCTCGACCGCCAAGCCCGTGTTCTTCTGGATGCAGGTGAGCGTGGCCGCCATCGCGATGCCGGGTTTGACCCCCGG
The DNA here is from genome assembly GCF_007556585.1 of Tepidimonas aquatica. GTDB lineage: Bacteria > Pseudomonadota > Gammaproteobacteria > Burkholderiales > Burkholderiaceae_C > Tepidimonas > Tepidimonas aquatica. The sequence goes on from NZ_VJNA01000034.1 coordinate 8,397, forward strand.
CACCTTGGCCACGGCCTCGCCGATCAGCAGCAGAGCGGCGACGCGGTCCTGGGTGGGTGCCGGCAGGGTCGGGCGTGCACTTGGCGCCGTGTAGCTGCCCGTCTTGCGGATTGCCGGCAGCACCTCGTGTGTCACCCAGCGCTTGAAGTGCTTGGCCTCGCGCTTGCGGCTACCCAGCACCAGGCTGTAGAGGCCGGGCTCGTTGACGACGTTGACCTGGTCATTGCCGCGCGAGATGCCCTGAATTGAGATCAGGGCTTGCTCGTCAGGGTCCAGTCGCGCCAGGGCGCGGGTGGTGTTCGGCAGTTCAAGAACCGCGCACACATCCGCCGCGACGAACCACGGTTCGCCTTGGGCATCCGTGACGACCCGGACCGGACGGCCTTCGAAATCAAACGGGATCAGTTCGGTGCTCATGGATCACTCCTCCGAGACGAGGGCCAGCCGGAACGTGGGCTTGCCGGGCTTGACGGTGCGGGCGGCCTCGAACCCGGCGCGCAGTGCCGGCGGCCAGTTGGAGAAGCGCGATTCCGAGACGGCGTACTCGACGTCCAGGTAGTCCTCGACCTTCTCGCCGGCGGCGGCGATGCGCCGGGCGATGGCGGCCAGTTGCGCCTGGTCCCAGGACACGCGCTTCGGGACATCGATCGTCACGCGAAGCAGCCCGTCCTTCAGGTGCACGACGCCGAAGTCCTTGCCCGCCTCGAGGCGGGCAGCACGGGCCTGCTCGCCGTAGGCGGCCTCCAGCGCAGCGTCGAACTTGGCGCGGGCCTGCTTGAGCCAGGCGAGCGCTTCGTCCAGGTGGCGGCTGATCTCCGCCTTCTGGGCGGGCGGGAGTTGAGCCAGCTGGCCGACGGACATCGCGGCGATGTCGGCGGGGTAGAGGGTGAGGTCGCTCATGGCCGCCCCCTCACTGGTATGCCCGTGCGAAGGTCGAGTAGCGCGAGACGCGCCGCTCGAAGGCCTCGACATCGCTGATCAGGTAGGTGACGCGTGCGCCCAGCTTGCAAAAGACCGGGCCCAGCTGCTCCTGCCGCCAGCGGCGCAGGGTGTGGACGGACAGTCGCCAGCGGGCGGCGAGTTCGAACTCGTTGAGCGCGACCGGCGTCGTGCCTTCGGGTGGTGCCGGATAGAAGTTCCGGGTGGATCGAACAGATGCAGGGTGTTTCTGCATGGCGGGGCTCCTTCTGTTTGGGAGCCCTCATTGAATTGCCCGGCGCTTTGGGCTTGGGCGAGTGCTTTTTAGGCGATCACGGGGCGCGGCCCGACCGGTGGCGAGCCAGGCATGCGCCTTAAGTCTTTGATTTGTATGGTTAGAACAATGTCTTTTCGGTTATTGCGATTTCGTTTGTTTCGTTTACAATGACCCCTATCGCATCCGATCCGACCAGGAGAGCCCCATGACGACCCCCACCATCCCCAATGCGCTGCCCTCGGCCGAGGACGTCGCGCTGGCTCGGGAATCCGGGCGCGTGCTCTCGACGGTGCTGCAAACGCGCGCCGAGACCCAGCAGATCGACTTCCACGACGACAAGGGCGCCGTGCGCTCAGTGACGCTGCCGACGACGGCGCTGCGGTTGCTGCTGGACGTGCTGACCGAGATCGGCCAGGGCAATGCCGTCACCGTCATCCCCATCCACGCCGAACTGACCACGCAGGAAGCGGCCGACCTGCTCAACGTCTCGCGGCCCTTCCTCGTGCAGTTGCTGGAAAAAGGCGAGATCCCGTTCCACAAGATCGGCACGCATCGTCGGGTGCGTTACCAGGACGTGATCGCCTACAAGCACCGGATCGATGCCGAGCGCCGCAAGGCCCTCGACGAACTGGCCGCGCAGGCCCAGGAACTCGGCATGGGGTACTGAGCGGATGAGCTCGCACTTCACCGTCGTCTACGACGCCTGCGTGCTCTATCCCGCGCCCCTGCGCGATCTGTTGATGCATCTGGCGCTGTCGGACCTGTACCGGGCGCGCTGGAGCGACAGGATTCACGACGAGTGGATGCGCCACGTGCTGGCCAGCCGTCCCGATCTGACTGCCGAGCAACTCGAGCGCACGCGGCGGCTGATGAACGCCCACGTCCGCGACTGCCTGGTCACCGGCTTCGAGTACCTGATTGCCTCGATCGAGTTGCCCGACCCCAGCGACCGCCATGTGGTGGCGGCCGCCATCCACGCCGGCGCCAGCCTCATCGTGACCTTCAACCTCAAGGACTTCCCCGCTGAGGCGCTCAAGCCCTACAACCTCGCGGCGCAGCATCCGGACGACTTCATCGTCGATCTGCTGGATCTGCACCCGGCCGGCGTGCTCGAAGCAGTCGCCCGCCACCGCCGCAATCTGAAGAACCCGCCCAAGTCGGCGGACGACTACCTGGACACCCTGCTGGCGCAGGGGCTGACGCAATCGGTGGCGGTGATGCGCCCATGGGTCATGGCCATGTGAGGCACCGCGCTGTATCGGAGGGAGCATGGGCAAGAAGACCCTGACCAACGCACACTGTCTGCTGGAGCTGGTCGAGCGCGTGCCGGCCTCAGTCCTCAAGCTGTTCGCCGGCCTGCCCGAGTGCCTGGGACTGCAGCGCGGGTTTGATTGGACGCAGCCCGACGAGGGGCTGAGCGCTGCCCTCATCGAGCACATCAAGCACCTGCGCAAGGAGCAGCGCGATCCGGCCGAGCGCGAAGCTTTGCGGGTGCTGCGCCTGAGCACCGTGCGCGGGGCCGCCATCCTCGCCACCGTCGCCGAGCAGCTCTACGACGAGGACCTGCTCGCACGGTTTCGTGCGCAAGAAGGCGGCGAGGTCGGTCGCGCGGTGTGGATGCGCACGCACAGCGAGGCCTCGATCAAGCTCTTCGACACTGCCGAGTCCATCGTCAACACCCAGGACCTGAAGGGGCTCAAACGCCTGCACGACGCGTTCGACGTGCCTGGCGAGGCGCCGCCCTTCCTGTGGAACGATGAGGTCAAGGACCGGCTGGAAGCGCAACTCACCGAGGCGATGCGGCTGGCCGAGCCCTGCGAGGTCATCCACGTGGCCATGGAGGAGCCGAACCGGCAAGGCCAGACCCAGACGACGCACTACCTCGTGGTGCGTTTCGCCGGCGATCAGGTGGCCGCGGTGGAGATGCGCAACCGCCAGCGCAAGAGCTTCTTCTACTTCCCGGCGCGCGACGCCACCCTGATCTACGCGCCCCATCGTGGGCTCGTCGAAGTCTTTGCCCCGACACTGGGCATCCGTGCGCCGCTGGCCAACGTGCTGTCCCGGCACGGCTTCAAGGCCCCCTTGTCGAACCGCCCGCTGGACCGCTCGCGCTACGATCTGTCGCGCTTTGCGCGGCCACTGAAGGACACCAAGCCGCGCATCGACGGGGGCCGCATCGAGCGGCTGTATCTGACCGAAGCCAAGGCTTTGCTTGGGCATGCCACGGACGCCGTCACGCTGCACATCGACAGCGGCGCAGAACTGCACGAGGTGATCGACGAGCGCTGGGGCAACCACCCCTTCGCGCAGCCTGGTGCCTTGCTCGGTGTGACCCTGGTGGCCGAACTGGTGTTCGAGGGGGAGACGGCGGCCACCCCGCTGGCCATCGTGCTGGCCGAGCCCGGTCGCTGCAGCCTGGCTGGCGAGAAAGACCAACGCCTGCGCCGCGCCGGGATGCAACTGCTCGAGGCCCTGGGGGTGCGCAAACCGCTGCACCCGGGCTGCGGGCGGGACGATCCGAGCCTGATCGCGCAGGTGGCCCGGCTTCTGGAGAGCGCCAGCAGCCCGATGGACGGCTTCGCACTGCATAAGCTCGGCATCGACATCGAGCGGCTGCAGGACGAAGGCATCCTCATCGAAGGCGAGCGCATTGCCGAGCTGTCGGTTCCCGTCGACGAAGGCGAGCCGATGAAGGTGGTGCTCGAACGTTGCGCCGATGCCGACACCGTGCGCTACCGCGATCCTATGACGGGCAACGACGTGGTCATGCCGGCCCGCCTCGCCCGGCGCTGGAAGGTGCAGCTGGACTGGTTGCGCGAGGAATTGATCACGGCGCTGGGATCGGCCTTGAAAGGACCCCGCAGTCGGCACTTCGACGACGAGCCGGTGTTCCTTGGCGAGATCGACATCGACGGCCATGCCGTGGCGCTGTACTTCGCCTCCAGGATGTCCCACGAGCGCGCGTACGCGAAAGTCGACGCTGCGCTGAGGCTTCGTCCGCGCCCGGTGGCGGGCGTGGTGTTGACGACGACCTCGACGCCGCTGCCATTCGCCGGCACCAATGTCGTCATTCCCATCGAGGATGTGCTCGCCGATGCGGGCAACGGCAGCGCCATCGACCTGGACCGGCTGAAGGTGGCCTATCGCCACGGGCAACTGGCGGCCATGGGCGGGTCGACGGTGACGCTCAAGGTCGCCCCCGATGGTCACGCGGCGACGCTGTACCTTCCGGGCAAGGCGCCGTGGCGGGTCACGGGCAAAGCAAGGATCGCCGTCTTGCAGCGGCTGGTGGAGGCCTGGGCCGCAGGAACGCCCCACGTCAACACGAAGGCGCTGATGGCCGGCACGGGCTGCACGTCTCCGGCCAACCTCTTCACCGGCAAGCACTCGCCCTGGCGCGACTATCTCGAAAGGGTCCCAGGCACGCGGGCGTGGCAGCTGAAGCTGACCCCACTCGATCGAGTGGTCGTCGATGACAGCGACACGCGCAGCGCTGCGATCGAAGCAGTCACCGAAGACGTCTGACCGCCGTTGAGGCGTCAGCGCGCCGCGCCGATTGATCGGCGTTGCGATCCGCTTCGGAAATCTGCGCACATCATCCGTGACGGTTTCGATTCCCTGGAGCCGTCATGACAAACCTCGAACTTGCATCTCCGGCAGAGATGAGCGCCAGCGCCCGTGCTGGCGAGATCACCACCATCCTTGCCGCCGCCGTTGTCCGCGCCCTTGCCGCGAATGAGCCAAAAAGGAGAGAAGTGGCCCTTGGCTTCTTGCCCAATCAGCGCGTTCATACAACCCCCTCTCAACAGGAGAAGTTGTGATGAACGAGAAACAAGCTTCCGTCGCGGCGCGGATCGCCGAACTGGGCCACCTGCCCATGGCCGAGCTCTGGGTCATCTGGGACCGGTACTTCGAACGCCGGCCCAAACATCCGAATCGAACGCACGTCGAATCCCGCATCGCCTATAAGCTGCAGGAAGAAGCTTTCGGCGGACTGGCCCCCGAAACGCGCCAGCGTCTGGAGGCCATCGGCGCGAAGCACTCCAAGATCAAACTGCGCGCGCGCCCGCGCAAGTTCGACTTCGCACCGGGCACCGTGCTGCTGCGCGAATGGGGCGAGCGCGAGCATCGGGTGACGGTCAATGCCGAGGGCCATTTCGAGTACGAGGGCCACACCTTCAAGAGCTTGACGGCGGTGGCTCGGCACATCACCGGCCAGCATTGGAGCGGCCCGCTGTTCTTCGGTCTGAAAGGAGGCGCCTGATGACGGAAATCGCCTCCACTAAGGCGCGCAAACGCTGCGCGGTCTACTGCCGGGTGTCCTCGGACGAGCGGCTCGACCAGGAGTTCAACTCCATCGACGCGCAGAAGGAGGCGGGCCACGCCTTCATCGCTAGCCAAAGGAGCGAGGGTTGGATCTCTGTCGCCGACGACTACGATGATCCCGGCTTCTCGGGCGGCAACACCGAGCGCCCGGCCTTGAAGCGCCTGATGGCCGATATCCAGCGCGGGCTGATCGACATCGTGGTGGTCTACAAGATCGACCGCCTGACGAGGAGCCTGGCCGACTTCTCCAAGATGGTCGAGGTGTTCGAGCGCCAGGGCGTGTCCTTCGTCTCGGTGACCCAGCAATTCAACACCACGACCTCGATGGGGCGGCTCACGCTCAACATCCTGCTGTCCTTCGCCCAGTTCGAGCGCGAGGTCACCGGTGAGCGCATCCGCGACAAGATCGCCGCGGCCAAGAAGAAGGGGCTGTGGATGGGCGGCGTGCCGCCACTGGGCTACGACGTGGCGAACCGGCAACTGGTCATCAACGAAGCCGAGGCGGCCGTGGTGCGCCGCATCTTCGAGGAGATGCTCTCAATCGGTTCGCCGACCCAGATCGCTGCTCGACTGACTGCCGAGGGCATCACGACCAAGGCGTGGACGACGCAGGACGGGCGGGTTCGCACCGGCACACGTATCGACAAGAAGTACATCCACAAGGTGCTGCGCAACCGCATCTACCTCGGGGAGCTGTCGAGCCGGGGCCAGTGGTACCCCGGCGTGCACGAGCCGATCATCGAACGCCAGCTGTGGGACCAGGTTCACGCGGTGCTGGCCCGCGACAGCCACGCGCGCTCTGTGGAGACCAAGATCCGGTCACGCACCGACGCCTTGCTACGGGGACTGCTCTATGCCCCTTCGGGCGAACGCATGTACCCGACCTACTCGCGCAAAAACGGACGCAAGTATCACTACTACGTCTCCAAGTCCGAGAGTCGCTTCGGCGCGCCGGGCAAGAGTTACGAGCGCCTGCCCGCCCGCGAGATCGAGGCGGCGGTCGTGGCCCAGATCCGCACCGTGCTGACCAGCCCCGAATCCATCGCCGCCGTCGTGCGCCACATCCAACGCCAGGGCGCGCCGATCGACGAGGCCACGGTCGTGATGGCGATGGGGCGCCTCAACGACGTGTGGGATCAGCTCTTCCCGGTCGAGCAGCACCGCATCGCCAACCTGATGATCGAGCGCATCGATCTCGTCCACACCGACGAGATGCAGGGCATCCGGGTGAAGTGGCGCGAACTGGGCTGGGACGCCTTGATCGGCGAGTTCGCGCCCAGGAGCATCGGCGCCGAGCTGCTGGAGGTCGAGGCATGAAGGACGGGACGCTCGAGACCTTCGTGCCGCTGACCCTGCGGCGGCGCGGCGTGCGCCGGCTGGTTCAGCACCAGGCCGAGGACCGGGACGCGCACGACAGCACGCTCATCGAAGGGATGGCACGGGCCTTCCACTGGCAACGGCTGCTAGACAGCGGCGCGATGCCCAGCGGCTCGGCCATCGCGCGTGCCGAAGGGCTGCACCACTCGGTGGTCAACGAGCTGCTGCGCCTGACGCTGCTCGCGCCCGACATCGTCGAGCTGCTGATGGCCGGGCGGCAGCCACGCCGGATGAGCCTGATCTGGTTCCAGCGCCACCCGCTGCCGGTGGACTGGGCGGCCCAGCGCGAGATCGTGCGGCGCTTCGAGGAGAAAGCGTGAGCACGAAGCACCGGGGACGCATCGAGGGAGCGCCGGTCACCCAGAAACTGCCGACGCCGGCGGGCGGCGTGAAACTGGAAACCTTCGTGCCCTGGCGGCTGGTGCAGCGCGGCATCCGGCGCGCGGTGATCGCGCCGCCCGGCGCACCGAAAGGTGTGGAGGTTCACTCGACGTGGGCCGGCCCGGCGCGCACCGAAGCCAAGGACACGGCGTTGTTGCGTGCGCTTGGGCTGGCGCACCACTGGCAGCGGCTGCTCCATGAGGGGCGGGCGGCGTCGGTGGTGGAGATCGCGCAGGCCGAGCAAATCGACATCACCCAAGTGCGCCGCCTGCTGCGCTTGACCTTGCTGGCGCCGACGGTGATCGAGACCTTGCTGCGCGAACCGCAGCATCGCCTCGACCCGGTGCTGCGCCAGCCATGGGCGACGTTGTGGCAGGATCAATGTAGTCAGCTTAAGCGGCTTCATCGTCGGGGCGCGCTCGAGGAATCTTCCAGGCGATGAGCACTTGCGGATCCGAACTCGCCGTACTTCACATGCGCAAGATCACCGGACCGTTTCGATGCAAGACGGTGGGTGCCCTTCATGACGCTCTTGCGAGCAGCGCGCGAAGCTCGGCTTGGATGGCGCGTCGTCGCAGCAGCAGGGTGGACCCCCGATGCACAGACCCGCGAGGTCTACCACGTCTGGCACGGTCCCGACTCGCCCGACGACCGCATCGAACTCCAGATTGGCCTCGCCCCATGACGCCCGAGTCCACGCTTGAAGTGCGGCGCTTTGCCGCCGAGGATTTCCCCACCTACCGCGCCTGGTACGCCGACGCGCGCTTGAACCGGCATCTGGGCCCGATGGACGAGGAGTGGCTGGCCCATGTGCTGGCCGACACCGAGGGCGAGCAATGGACGGTGCGGTATGGCGCGGCGCTGGTCGCCGTCATCGGCCTCACCCCTGACCCCGAGCACGGGGCTTGGGTCCTCACCGACTGGGCCGTCGATCCCGCCCTGCGCGGCCAGGGCTGGGGGCGGCGCGCCTGGGCGGCCTTGCTGGCGCAGCCCGCGCTGCGCGAGCGCCGATGCTTTCGTGCCTACGTGGCCGAGGACAACCCCGAAGCCCTGGCCTTCTTCGAGGCGCTGGGCTGGCGGCGCCTGGCCGCGCCCAGCCGCGAGGATCCGTTTTGGGCCTTGGCTTGGGTGCAATGAGGCCCGGTGCGGCAAGCGGCCGGCGTCAGCGTCTGCGGCGTGGGCTTGTCGCTGCATACTGCCCCGGCGTCGTGCCGAAGACCTCGCGGAACACCGCGATGAAGCTGCTGGGGTTGCGGTAGCCCGACTCGGCCGCGACGGCGACCACCGGCACACCCTCGGCCAGACGGCCGGCGGCGTGCAGCAGGCGCAGGCGCTGGCGCCAGTGCGTGAAGCTGTACCCGGTCTCGGCCACGAAACGGCGCGAGGCGGTGCGCGACGACAACCCCGCCCAGCGGGCCCAATCCGCCAGCGGCCGTGGGTCGCCGGGGTGGTCGCACAAGGCTTGGGCGATGCGCCGCAGGCGGCGGTCGCTGGGCATCGGCACGCTCCAGGGCAGCGGTGTCGAGGCGGCGATCTCGTCGAGCATCACGGCCGCCAAACGCTCCAGCCGCTGCGGGTCGGTCGTGCCGTCGGCCGCCAGATGGGCCGCATGCCCCACCGCCGCGCGCAACAGCGGGGTGAGCGCCAGCACGCAGGGCTCGGCCGGCAAGGCCGCGCAGGCTTCGGGGGCCAGGTACACGCTCCAGCCCGCAAACGGCCCGTGCGAGTGCGCCGCATGCAGCGTCTGCGGCGGCACCCACACCGCATGCGAGGCCGGCACGATCCAGCGGTGCCGCGCTGCCTGCACCGTCAGCAGCCCGGTCTCGGTGCCCAGCAGTTGGCCGCGCACGTGACGATGCTCGCGCGTGTGCCGCACCCGGCCGCTGCGCCGCAGCACCGCACACATCACCGGCCCCTGGCGGGCCTCGGCCCAACGGGGCGCGATCAAGGGGTCGTCCATGCTTGGCATCGTAGCGGTATCGCATGGCGTGCAGGCCGCATCGCAGCCCTGCGCATGTCGATACGCTGGACGCTCCTTCTGTTCGATCCCTGGACCCCCCATGACTTCGATCCACCACGCCTTGGACGACCTGCTCAACCGGCAGGACATACCGCTCGACACCTTCCTCGATTGGCATTTCAGCCCCGACTACCGCCAGCGCACCGATGGGCACTGGGACGACCGCAACGGCTTTGCCGCGCATGCGCGCAGGCTGCGCGAGCTGGTGGCGTCCGCCCGCATCGAGGTGCTCGACGAATGGCGCGATCTGCGACGCTACGCCAGCCATCACCGCGTGCACGTGCGCAAGCGCGACGGCGCCACCGTGGTGCAGGAGGTCTACCTCTTCGACCGCTTGGATGCGAGCGGCCGCTTCGAGTGCGTCGACGAGGTGACGCTGATGCTCGAAGGCCAAGAGGCGGACCGGGGCTTGGGTCGCGTGCGGTGAGACCGGACCTCACAGGATGGCGTCGACGACGCCTCGTCTTGATGCCGCCTTGATACCGCTGGGCACGAATCGGGCGCCGGCTTGATGCCGCACGGGCTAGGATGTGCAGCGTGTACATCCCCTCGTGGAGGACTGCATGGACATCGTGTTTCTTGGCTGGGCGGCCGCCTTCGCGCTGATCACCCTGGGCGCGCTGGCGGGATGCCGCCGGCTGTCGCCCCCTGCCCCGCAAGGCAACCGAATCGAGTCGAACGGAGGTCACGGCGATGGAGCCTGAGGCACTGATCATGACCGCCGGGGTGCTCGTCATCGGGCTGCTGGCCTATCTCGTCTACGCCCTGCTGGCGGTGGAGGACTTCGAATGAACGCCAATCCCTGGGTGCAGCTCGCGCTGTTCCTGGCGCTGTTGTTCCCGCTGGCCTGGGCGCTGGCGCGCTGGCTCGATGGCGTCTTCAGCGGCCGGCTCGCCGCGCGCGTGCGCTTCGTGGGCGCGATCGAGCGCGGGGTGCTGCGGCTGGCCGGCAGCCGGCCGGACGAGGACATGCCGTGGTGGCGCTATGCGCTGGCGATCCTCGTGTTCAACCTCGTGGGGCTGGCGGCGCTGTACGCGATCCTGCGGCTGCAGGCAGTGTTGCCGTTCAACCCGCAGGGCTTCGGTGCGGTGGCACCGGATCTGGCGCTGAACACCGCCGTCTCCTTCGTCACCAACACCAATTGGCAGAGCTATGGCGGCGAATCCACGATGAGCCATGGCACGCAGATGCTGGGGCTTACCGTACAGAACTTCCTGTCGGCGGCCACCGGCATCGCGGTGGCGCTGGCGGTGATCCGCGGCTTCGTGCGCAAAACCAGCTCCGGTGTGGGTCACGCCTGGCTAGATCTTACGCGCGCCACTCTGTGGGTGCTGCTGCCGCTGTCGGCGGTGTTCGCGCTGTTCCTCGTTAGCCAGGGCGTGCCGCAGACGCTGGCGGCCGGACACGAAGTGACTCTCATCGATCCTGTTTCCTACACTGTTCAGGAAGCAAGTCGGCAGGTCACGCACACCGCAGCGACCCAGACCATCGCGATCGGCCCGGTGGCCTCGCAGGAGGCGATCAAAATGCTGGGCACGAATGGCGGGGGCTTCTTCAACGCCAATTCTGCGCATCCGTTCGAGAACCCGACGGCTCTGTCGAACCTGCTGGAAATGGTCTCGATCCTCCTCATCCCGCTGGCGCTGGTGTTCCTGTTCGGGCGCTGGGCGGGCGATGCACGCCAGGGCGCGGCGCTGGCCGGGGTGATGACCGTGCTGTTCGTCGCACTCTATGCCGTGGGGGTGATCGCGCAGCATCAGCCCAACCCGCAGCTTGCGGCGCTGGGCCTGAGCGGCCCGAGCCTTGAGGGGCTGGAGACGCGCTTCGGCGTGGTCGGCTCGATGCTGTTTGCTGCGGTCACGACCGCCGCCAGCTGCGGCGCGGTCAATGCCATGCATGACAGCCTGATGCCGCTGGCTGGCTCGGTGCCGATGTTCCTGATGCAGCTGGGCGAGGTCGTTTACGGCGGTGTCGGCTCGGGGCTGTACGGCATGCTGCTGTTCGCGGTGATCGCGGTGTTCATCGCCGGGCTGATGGTCGGCCGCACGCCGGAGTACCTGGGCAAGAAGATCGGCGCCTACGAGATGAAGATGGTCTCGCTGGCGGTGATCGTGGTGCCCGCGCTGGTGCTGGCGGGCACGGCGCTGGCGCTGCGCGTGGAGCCGGGCCTGGCAGGCCTGACGAACCCCGGCGCGCACGGCCTGTCGCAGGCGCTGTATGCGCTGACCTCGGCCGGCAACAACAACGGCTCGGCCTTTGCAGGCCTGTCGGCCAACGCGCCGTTCTGGAACGTGCTGCTGGCCGCGGCGATGTGGTTCGGGCGCTTCCTGGTGATCGTGCCGGCGCTGGCGCTGGCCGGCAGCCTCGCGGCCAAGCCGCGCGTGCCGCCCTCGGCCGGCACGCTGGCCACCAACAACGGGCTGTTCGTCGTGCTGCTGGTGGCCGCAGTGCTGCTGGTGGGAGCGCTGAACTATGTGCCGGCGCTGGCGCTCGGGCCGGTGGCCGAGCACCTGACGCTGATGTCGGGCCGCTGAAGCGCCCGGGAGGAACGACATGACGACGATGGTGACGAATCCGCGCGCGGCCGGCCCCTGGGATGCGGCGCTGCTGCGCGCCGCCTTGCGCGAATCGCTGTGGCGCCTGGCGCCGCAGGCGCAATGGCGCAACCCGGTGATGTTCGTGGTGTGGGTCGGCGCCGCGCTGGTGACGGCGATCGGCGTGGCCGCCGCCACGGGGCGCATGGCCGCGCCGGTGGGCTTCACGCTCGCGGTGGCAGCCTGGCTGTGGCTGACGGTGTGGTTCGCCAACCTGGCCGAGGCGCTGGCCGAGGGCCGGGGCAAGGCCCAGGCGGCGGCGCTGCGCTCGGCCAAGAAGCGCGTGTACGCCAAGGTGCTGCAAGAGCCGCACCACGGTGCGTCCTGGATCCCGGTGCCGAGCGACGAGCTGTCCGCCGGCCGCGTGGTGCTGGTGGAGGCCGGCGACGTGATCCCGGCCGACGGCGAGGTCATCGAGGGCGTGGCCTCGGTGGACGAGTCGGCCATCACCGGCGAGTCGGCCCCGGTGATCCGCGAGTCCGGTGGCGACCGCTCGGCGGTGACCGGGGGCACGCGCGTGCTGTCGGACTGGCTGGTGGTACGCATCACCGCGCAGCCGGGCCACACCTTCCTGGACCGCATGATCGCGATGGTCGAGTCCGCCAAGCGCCGCCGCACGCCCAACGAGATCGCGCTGACCATCCTGCTGGTGGCGCTGACCCTGGTGTTCCTGATCGTTTGCGCCACGCTCTGGCCGCTGTCGCAGTACAGCGTGCAGGCGGCGGGCCAGGGCCAGCCGGTGTCGGTGACGGTGCTGGTGGCGCTGCTGGTGTGCCTGATCCCGACGACGATCGGCGCGCTGCTGGCCGCCATCGGCATCGCCGGCATGAGCCGCATGCTGCGCGCCAACGTGATCGCCACCTCGGGCCGCGCGGTGGAAGCCGCCGGCGACGTGGACGTGCTGCTGCTGGACAAGACCGGCACGATCACGCTCGGCAACCGGCAGGCGGTGGCCTTCCACCCCGCGCCCGGGGTCACGGAGCCGGCCCTGGCCGATGCGGCGCAGCTCGCCTCGCTGGCCGACGAGACGCCCGAAGGGCGCTCCATCGTCGTGCTGGCCAAGGAACGCCACGGACTGCGTGGCCGCGAGACGGCAGGCCTGCACTTCATCGCGTTTTCCGCGCGCACCCGGATGAGCGGGGTGGACCTCGACGGCCGGCGCATCCGCAAGGGCGCGCTCGATGCGGTGCAGCGCTTCGTCGAGGAGGCGGGCGGCCGCCTGCCGGAGGCGGTGCGTGAGCGCGCCGAGGCCATCGCGCGCGAGGGCGGCACGCCATTGGTGGTGGCCGAGGACGCGCGCGCCTTGGGCGTGGTCGAGCTCAAGGACATCGTCAAGGGAGGCATCCGCGAGCGCTTCGCCGAGCTGCGCCGCATGGGCATCAAGACGGTGATGGTCACCGGCGACAACCGGCTCACGGCCGCTGCGATCGCCGCCGAGGCCGGGGTGGACGACTTCCTGGCCGAAGCCATGCCCGAGGACAAGCTCGCGCTGATCCGCCGCTACCAGGCCGAGGGCCACCTCGTGGCGATGACCGGCGACGGCACCAACGATGCGCCCGCGCTGGCGCAGGCGGACGTGGCGGTGGCGATGAACGCGGGCACGCAGGCGGCCAAGGAGGCCGGCAACATGGTCGATCTCGACTCGAACCCGACCAAGCTGCTGGAGGTGGTCGAGGTCGGCAAGCAGATGCTGATGACGCGCGGGGCGCTGACCACCTTCTCGATCGCCAACGACGTGGCCAAGTACTTCGCGATCATCCCGGCGGCCTTCGTGGGCACCTATCCGCAGCTCGCGGCGCTGGACGTGATGCGACTGACGAGCCCGCAGTCGGCGATCCTGTCGGCGGTGATCTTCAACGCGCTCATCATCGTGGCGCTGATCCCGCTGGCACTCAAGGGCGTGCGCTGGAGGGCGCAGTCGGCCGAGGCGTTGCTGCGCCGGCACCTGCTTCTCTACGGTCTGGGCGGCGTCATCGCGCCCTTCATCGGCATCAAGCTGATCGACCTGGCGCTGGCGGCGCTGGGCCTGGCCTGAGCCTTGGAACGGAGCTCGTCCATGAACACCTTGCGAACCCTTGTGCGTCCTGCCCTCGCGCTCTTCGCCGTACTGGCCGTGATCACCGGACTCGTCTATCCCCTGGCGCTCACCGCCGTGGCCCAGGGCCTGATGCCGGTGCAGGCCAACGGCAGCCTGATCGAGCGCAACGGGCAGGTCGTCGGCAGCCGGCTGATCGGTCAGGCCTTCGACGACCCCAAGTACTTCTGGGGCCGCCCCTCGGCGACCGCGCCCGTGCCTTACAACGCGGCCGCCTCCAGCGGCAGCAACCTCGCGCCGAGCCATCCGGCGCTGGTGGACGCAGTGCGCGCGCGCATCGAAGCGCTGCGCGCGGCCCAACCGGAGACGACGCAGCCGGTGCCGATGGAGCTGGTGACCGCCTCGGCCAGCGGGCTCGACCCTCACGTCTCGCCCGAGGCCGCGCGCTGGCAGATCCCGCGCGTGGCGCGCGCGCGGGGCATGACGCCTGCGGAACTCGACGCGCTCGTGCAGGCGCATACCGAGCGGCCATGGCTGGGCCTGATCGGCATGCCGCGCGTCAATGTGCTGGCGCTGAACCTTGCGCTCGACGCGCGTCCGCCACGGTGACGCCCGCGCGCTGATTCACAACCCACTGCGTCCTTCGCAGACCGCCCGCAGGGGCGGTCAGGGGATGTCTTTTCCTTCGCTCCGGTCGGCGCCCGCCGGCCGTCGGACCCACAGGAGTCTTTCGATGCATCACTTCGCTTGCACGCTGCGTCGCCTCGCCGGCCTGTCGGCCGCGGCGCTGGCCCTCGCGCCGGGTCTGGCCTGGAGCCAGTCCGGGGACGAGAACCGCGACGCGTCCGCCGTCACGGTGTCCGGCACCGCCACCCTGACCAGCGACTATCTGTTTCGCGGGCTGACCCAGACCGGTGGCAAGCCCGCGGTCCAGGCCGGCGTGGAACTCGGCGGCAAAGCCGGCTTCTATGCCGGGTCGTCGGGATCGAACGTCGGCTGGCTTCAGGACTACCAGGGCTATCGTGCCGGCAGCCTGGAGCTGGATCTCTACGGCGGCTGGCGGTTCAAGCCCGATGAGGCCACGACATTCGACGTCGGTCTCATTCACTACCGGTATCCGGGCAGCCGCCCGGCGGGCGTGGTGCGCGCCGACACGACCGAGCTGCTCGTGGGCGCCGCATGGCGGCAGTTGGCCGCCAAGCTCTACGTCAGTGCCGGTGACACCTTCGGCTTCGACGCGCCCGCCGGCAGCACGTACCTCGACCTCTCGGCGGCGGTGCCGATCGGCGACGGGCCGTGGACGATCGACCTGCACGCGGGCCGACAGCGTTTTCGCGGTGCGGCGGGCCCGTTTTCGTACACCGACTGGAAGCTCGGCGTCCGCTACGATGCCTCGACGATCGGCCCCGCCTGGAACGGCACGACCGTGAGCCTGCAGTACACCGACACCAACGCCGACCGCGCGCTGTGGACCGACCTCAATGGCGTCAACATGGGACGAGCGCGCCTGTCCGTCATCCTGACGCGTAGCTTCTAGGCCCTTGCGGCATGATGGAGGGCCCATGAGCCGACCTCCCGACCGCCCCGATCCCGACCGCCTGCTCGCCGAAGTGCAGGCCGATGAGGCGCGCCAGCGGCGCGGCCGGCTCAAGCTCTTCTTCGGCGCCTGTCCGGGCGTCGGCAAGACTTACGCGATGCTGCAGGCGTTGCACGAGCGCCAGCGCGAAGGCGTGGCGGTGTGCGTGGGCATCGTCGAGACCCATGGCCGCAAGGAGACCCAGGCGCTGCTCGAAGGATTGCCGGTACTGCCGCGCAAGCGCCTCGAGTACCGGGGCCGCGAGCTCACCGAGTTCGATCTCGATGCGGCGCTGGCCTCGTCGGCCGCGCTGATCGCGGTGGATGAGCTGGCGCACACCAACGCCCCCGGCAGCCGCCATGCCAAGCGCTGGCAGGACGTGGAGGAGCTGCTCGCGGCCGGCTTCGACGTCTACACCACCGTCAACGTGCAGCACCTGGAGAGCCTGCACGACGTGGTGGCCGCGATCACCGGCGTGCGCGTGCGCGAGACGGTGCCGGACCGCGTGTTCGATGCCGCCGACGACGTGACCCTGATCGACCTGCCGGCCGCCGACCTGATCCAGCGCCTGCGCAACGGCAAGGTCTATCTGCCCGATGTGGCGCAGTCGGCCGTCGAGCGCTTCTTCCGTCCCGGCAACCTGATCGCCCTGCGTGAACTGGCCCTACGGCGGGTGGCCGACCGCGTGGATGCCCAGATGCGCGCGCAGCGCACCCGGGAGGATCCCGGCCGCGTCTGGCCGGCGCGCGAACGGCTGCTGGTGGGACTGGGCGGCGCGCGCGATGCCCCGGTGGTCCGCGCGGCGGCGCGGCTCGCGTCCCGGCTGGAGGCCGAATGGATCGCCGTGTACGTGGACCGGCTCGACGATCGCGCCTCGCGCCAGGAGCGGGAAGCGGTGCTCGAGCTGCTCGGCGAGGCCCGTCGGCTGGGCGCCGACGTCCTGACCCTGGCCGGCGACGATGTGCCGGCCTCGCTCGTGCGCTGCGCGCGGGAGCGCAATGCCAACCGCATCGTGCTGGGCGCGGCCGCCGAGGCCTCGGGCTGGCGCCGCCTCTGGACCGCCCTGCGCGGCGACCTGGCGAGCGCGGTGCAGCGACGGGCGCCGGAGGTGGACGTGGTGCGCATCGGCGTGGCGGCGGGCCGTCCCGGCGCGGCGGTGCAGGCACGGCCGGCGCTCGGCGCGCCGGACCGGGAGCCTCGCACCCGTCACCCGCTGGCCTGGGCCGCGGCCGCCTGTGCCCTGGCCACCGTCGTCGCCTGGCCGCTCGCACGGGTGTTCGATCTGGCGAACATCGTGATGGTGTACCTGTTGGCGGTGGTGCTGGTGGCGCTGCGGGCTGGACGCACGGCCGGCGCCCTCGCGGCCTTGCTGGCGGTGCTGTGCTTCGACTTCTTCTTCGTCCAGCCGCAGTTGTCGTTCGCCGTCAGCGACACGCAGTACCTGCTGACCTTTGCCCTGATGCTCGCCGTCGCGCTGATCATCGGCCAGCTGACAGCACGGCTTCGCTTTGCCGTGCTGGCGATACGCGAGCGCGAACGGCGCAGCGCACTGCTGACCCGCCTGGCCAATGCCTTGTCCGGTGCGCTGGAAAGCGAACGGATCGTCGAGATCGCCGAAGAGACCGTGGGCGCGCACTTCCAGGCCGCCATCACGGTCGTGCTGCCCGACGCCGGGCACCGCGTGCGCCCGGCGCGGCCGGAACGATCGGTGGACGTGAGCATCGCGCAGTGGGTGCTCGACCACGGGGAGAGCGCGGGCGCCGGCACCGGGACGCTCGCCGCGGCCCCGGCGCGCTATCTGCCGCTGAAGGCGCCGATGCGCGTGCGCGGCGTCCTCGTCGTCGCCCCGCGGGCGGAGCCGCCCTGGCGACGGCCCGAGGATCTGGAAACGCTGGAAGCCTGCGCCGGGCAGATCGCGGTGGCGCTGGAGCGCGTGCACTTCGTCGAGGTGGCGCGCGACACGCTGGTGCAGATGGAGGGAGAACGCCTGCGCAACACCCTGCTGCTGTCCCTCTCGCACGATTTGCGCACCCCGGTGGCCGGGATGCTCGGCACCGCCGAACTCGCCCTGCAGCGCGGCGCCGAGGGGCCCACCCGCCCCCTGCTGCAGGCGCTGGTCGAGCAGGCCCGGGCCATGCAGTCGCTGCTCGACAACCTGCTGCAACTGGCCCGACTGCAGTCCGGCCAGGCGCGCCTGGACCGACAGTGGCATGCCCTGGAGGAGATCGTCGCCAGCGCGCTCGGTCACGTCCGCAGCGCCTGCGCCGGACATGGGCTCGAGGTCCGGCTGGCGGCCGGCCTGCCGCTGGTGGAGGTGGATGCCCTGCTGCTCGAGCGCGCCCTGGTCAATCTGCTGGACAATGCCTGCAAGCACACCCCCGCCGGCTGCCGCATCGCCGTGGACGCGCGGCTGGATCCCGGCGGCACCTTGGTGATCGAGGTGGCCGACGATGGCCCCGGCTGGCCCGGCGACGACCCCAGCCGCCTGTTCGCGCCGTTCCAGCGGGGTGCGGCGGAGTCGCCGATGACCGGCATGGGCCTGGGACTGGCGCTGGTGGAGCGCATCGCCGCCCTGCACGGCGGACGCGTGGAGGCGCGCAAGCGCGAGCCGCAGGGCAGCGTGTTCGCCTTGCACCTGCCGCAGCGGCCGGCGCCGCAGGAAGGAGTCGAGACGTGAGCACCGATGCCCCGGGCGGCCATGTGCTGCTGATCGAGGACGACGCGCCGATCCGCCGCTTCGTCCGGCTCGCACTGGAGTACGCCGGCTACAGCGTGAGCGAGGCCGAGAGCGTCAAGCGGGGCCAGATCGACGCCGCCACCCGCCGGCCCGACCTGCTGATCGTGGACCTCGGCCTGCCTGACGGCGACGGCAAAACGCTGATCACCCAGGTGCGCGGCTGGTCCCCGGTGCCGATCCTCGTGCTGTCGGCGCGCGACCAGGAGCGCGAGAAGGTCGCCGCGCTGGATGCCGGGGCCGATGACTACCTCACCAAGCCCTTCGGCATCGACGAACTGCTGACGAGGCTGCGCGCGCTGCAACGCCGGCTGCAGCCGCAGGCGGCCGAGCCGGTCTGGCGCTTCGGCGACGTCGAGGTGGACGCGCGCACCCACGACGTGCGCCGGCGCGGCGAGACCGTGCACCTGACCCCGATCGAGTTCCGGCTGCTGGTGACGCTGCTGCGGGCGCAAGGCGCGGTGCTCACCTACCGCCAGCTGCTCACCCAGGTCTGGGGGCCGGGCCACGCCGAGCGCACCCATCACCTGCGCGTGCACATGGCCAATCTGCGCCGCAAGCTCGAGGACGATCCGGCGCAGCCGCGCCATCTGCTGACAGAACTGCAGGTGGGCTACCGGCTGGTGGTCTAGCAGCAGCGGCGATGAGGCGCAGCAAGCGCGAACGACCCCCAGCATCGAGGACACGGATCGTCCTGATGTCCGCTGGATCGTCGTGGATCGAAGGGGGCCCGCATCGGCGCGGCTCGGGGATCGAGCCGAGCGGCCGCATTGAGTGCGCTGACGAGGGGACACTGATGCTCCATGGCGAGGAGGCGGACCGGGGCTTGGGTCGCGTGCGGTGAGAGCGTGCGCCGCGCAGCGCCAGGAGTGCATTTGCTTGGCACACCGAGCCGCGGTAGGCTCTTAACTTCGGAAGGGTGCCCGTTGAGCTACCGCGATGGGCCGGGGTGACCCGGCCCTTCGTTTTTTCTGCAGGCCATCACGCCGTCGTGGCCCGTTCGACTCCACGCCGCCTACCACTCACACACCCCAACCTGCGCGCGTAAGGGCTTGATCGGCCAAGCACTCGTCTCACGAGTCCTCGCGAGACCGGCAGAGAACACACCCGCTCAGAGAGGCGGAAATGACCGAAACGGGAGGCGCGGCTACCGCCAGCGCTCGCGAGGCCTTACTCGGAAGCCGCGCCAACACTGGCGTTGCGGGCAAGAAAAAAGGCCAACCGAGATCGGTTGGCCTTGGGGTATTGGTGGTGCAGTCAACCACCGATTTCGAACTCATTTTCCAAACCCCTGCGCAATCCTTCGGGCCAGTGCGGAAAGTTTCGGGCGTTTGTCCGTTTCACGCCGCCCCCGCAGGAGCACGCTGTAGCCCCGCTGCTCACGGTCTCACTGGATTTCAGCGTCATCGTTCGGCCAATGCCTCGACAGATCCATACTGTCGTGAAGCAGGCGGAGCACCTCGATGACTCGCCCCGGGGCAACCCGGAACACGACGAAGTGACGGCCCTTTCTGCCCTGCCGCGCCACATGCAGGGTGCGAATGCCGGGCGCGATGTCGTCCCTCGCTTTGGCCCCCAGGATGTCGGGCCCCTCGTGCAAGGCCTCGATGGCTTGTGTCACGGTGTCGACGTAGTACCCAGCCTGCCGGGAACCGAAGCGCTCCGCCGTCCACGCCGCGATGTCGAGCAGATCGGCCTCGGCACTGGCGACCAGGCGAACGCGCCACGGCTCGCTCATGCTTGGGCGAGCGTTTGGGCTGTCACGGCCTTCAGGTGAGCGCGCAAGGATTCCTTGGTATCGAACGTCTTGTAGCGTCCCGCTTCGATATCGGCGATGCCCGCCTTGGCGGCGGCGCGCAGCGCTTCGAGGCGGCTGGCGTCCTCGGCCTCGCGTTGTTCGACAAGACGCAAGCCCTCGCGCAGCACTTCGCTGGCGTTCTGGTAGCGGCCGCTGGCGACCAAATGCTCTACCAGCGCGGCCTGGTGATCGGTGAGGACAACATTGCGCGTCGGC
The DNA here is from genome assembly GCF_007556585.1 of Tepidimonas aquatica. GTDB lineage: Bacteria > Pseudomonadota > Gammaproteobacteria > Burkholderiales > Burkholderiaceae_C > Tepidimonas > Tepidimonas aquatica. Next base: position 28,649 of record NZ_VJNA01000034.1, read on the forward strand.
ATGACGATCTCCTTGCAGGAAAGATTGGCATAGTATGCCAACCCTACACCCGGAGTGCAATCCCGATGGGTCACTCCACTGGGGGCTCCGCTGGGGGTAACCCGCATGCACGGCCCCCCGTCGCAGCCTCGCCAATGCAACATTTTTGATACATCCCCGCGACAATATGCCATCTTGCTATTGACAGCCCCCCCATTACAATTAGTCGCCCCTGAAATATTCATAACCTCATGATTTTTCGTGTGTTATTGTCTGTTTGCGAGTACAATTTCCCCCAGATTTGATGGTCTGATGCGCCGTTTTCTGGGAGTTTTTCGATGTTTGCCTGCCCCGCCACCGAGGACTTCTTCCGCGCCCGGCTCGATCAGATGATCGACCTGCGCCATCCGCTGGCGGTGTTGTCCTCACGCATGCCGTGGCAGGAGTTGGAAGCAAGGCTGTC
>NZ_VJNA01000035.1 GCF_007556585.1 Tepidimonas aquatica
GCGTTCTTGTGCAGTCGAACCATCATGACTTTTGCCTCCGTAGTTCCTCGATCAGCTCACGCATCGTCTCGCGACCTATGAATAATGCACGACGTCGCGGATCAATGCAATCGTCCGGGACCTGACACCTAGGTTAGGAATGAGGCCCTCCCACACCACATGACGGCGTCCCTCGCGGCGCAGCAGCCCGTCGCGCTGCAAGCGCGCCAGCGCGCGCGAGGTTGTCTCGGGGGCGCAACCGGCCAGCTCCGCCAGGTCGTCGCGCGCGGGCAACACCACGGTGCGGGTGCCTTGCTCACGCGCCAGCAAGCCCAGCACCGCGGCCACGTGCGACAGCGCATCGGGCAGCCGCGCCACCGCCGACCAATCGGCCAGGGTTTCCGTCACGCGCACCTGGTGGCGCGCCAGGTGCGCCACCAGCGCCGGCCGGCTGGGCAATAGCGCGCGCACCAGGGGCAGCGGCACCTCGCAAACCCGGGTGGGCACCACCCCGTCGAGGGTGGTGATGCGCGCGCCTTCGGGCAGCGGCACCTCGCAAACCCGGGTGGGCACCACCGCCACCGCATCGGCGCCAGGGCCATCGCCCAACAAGGCGCGCAGACTTAGCACATGGCCTGCGCCCAGCACCGCGACCGCCCGCGCGCCGCCCAGGCTCGGGTTGTGCCGCAGCAGCAGCGCACCGACCTTGACGGTGTGCAACATGCGCGCGGATCCACCCTGTTGCAACAACGGCTCGTAGACGTCCACCCGCCGCTCATGCAGCGCATGCCCTTCGTACGCCGGGTCGGTCACGACCGGCCGCAAGGGGCATTGCCGCCGGAGGGCGCATTCGTTGCAGACATAGCGCGACATGGTCATGCTCGTGGCCCTTACTCGTACACCGGGGCGCCGCCAGGGGGGCGTGTCTTGAACCGCCGGTGCAGCCAGTGGTACTGGGAGGGATCTTCTTCGATCCAACGCTGCAGCTCGACGTTCATGCGCGCGGCGTCGGCCACGTCGTCGCCGCTGGGGTAGTCGGCCAGCGGCGGCAGCACCTGCACCGTGTAGCCGTGCGCGTCGAGCCGCCCCAGCACCGGCACCACCGGCGCGCCGCCCAGCGCCGCCAGCCGCGGCAGCGACGTCACGGTGGCCGCGGGCACGCCAAAAAAGGGCACAAACACCGCCGCTTCGCGGCCCAAATCCATGTCCGGCAACAGGTACACCGCCGCGCCGCCACGCAGCGCACGCACCAGGCCGCGCAGCCCCTCGCGGCGCGCCACCGTGGCGGGGCTGCCAAAACGGTTGCGCCCGGCGCGCACCCAGGCATCCAGCCGTCGGTTGGTCTGCGCGGCGTACATGCCTGCCCATGGCCGCACCAGCGCCTGCGTCAGGCGCGTCCATGCTGCGTCCAACCCCACGAAGTGCGGCGCAAACACCAGCACCGGCCCCGGGCGTTGCAAGGCGTCCAGGTCGCCCTGCAGCCGCACGCGGCGCGCCACCAGCGCCGCCGGGGCGTGCCACAGCCACACGCGGTCCACAAACGCCTGCCCAAAGTGGACGAACACCCGCCACATCCAGCGCCGCCGCTGCGCTGCGGAGGCGGTGGCGAAGCACAGCTCCAGGTTGCGCCGCACCACGGCCCGGCGCTTGGGCACGCCCAGGTACAGGGCCGCGCCCAGCAGTGCGCCCGCGCCGCGCAGCAGCGGCAGCGGCAAGCGCGCCAGCGCCTGCAGCCACCACGGGCCAGGGGTGGGGGGGGTGGGGACAGCGGATGTCATGGCCGCCCGCATGATAGCGGCAGCGCCCCCGCCCCATGGCGCGTCGCACGGGCGACAACGCCGCTGCGGGCAACCAGGCTACGATGGGGCATGACCAGCACCGCCTCCACCAGCCTGCTTTTTCAACCGTTGCGCGTGGGCGCGTGGGCGCTGCCGCATCGCGTCGTGATGGCGCCGTTGACGCGCAACCGAGCGCCCGGCCAGCTGCCCAACGCGCTGATGGCCACCTACTACGCCCAGCGCGCCGACCCGCGCGACGGCGCGGCGCTGATCATTTCGGAAGCCACGCCGGTATGCCCCGAAGGCCATGGTTACGCCGATACGCCGGGGCTGCACTCGCCCGAGCAGGTGCAGGCCTGGCGCGCCGTGACGGACGCGGTGCATGCCGCCGGCGGCCTGATCGTGGCGCAGCTGTGGCACGTGGGGCGCATTTCGCACACCGCGCTGCAGCCCGGTGGCCAAGCGCCGGTGGCGCCCTCGGCCGTGCGCGCCCAGGCCAAAACCTACCTGATCGAGACCGTGGACGGCCAGCGGGTGGGGCGCTTCGTGGAGGTGTCGCAGCCGCGCGCGCTGCGCCTGGACGAGCTGCCCGGCATCGTGCAGGCCTACGCGCAAGCGGCGCGCAACGCCCTCGACGCGGGTTTCGATGGCGTCGAGGTGCACGCGGCCAACGGCTATTTGCTCGACCAGTTTTTGCGCCGCGGCAGCAACCTCCGCACCGACGCCTACGGCGGCCCGATCGAGCACCGCGCCCGGCTGTTGTTGGAGGTGATGCAGGCGGTGACCGAGGCCATCGGGCCGGATCGGGTGGGCCTGCGGCTGTCGCCGGTGACCCCCGCCAACGACGCCTGGGACGACGAGCCGCAGCCGCTGTTTGAGTACGTGGTGCGCCAACTGGCCCCCATGGGTTTGGCCTATCTGCACATCATCGAGGGCCAAACCGGTGGTGCGCGCGATTTCCAGCAGGGCGCGCAGCCGTTTGATTACGCCGCGCTGCGCCGGGCGTACCGCGACGCCGGCGGCCGCGGGGCCTGGATGGTCAACAACGGCTACGACCGTGCGCTGGCCGAGCAGGCGCTGGCGCAAGGCGCCGACCTGGTGGCGTTTGGGCGCCCGTTCATCAGCAACCCGGACTTGACCCGCCGCCTGCGCGAGGGGCTGCCGCTGACCGAGCCAGACCGCCGCACGTTCTACGGCGGTGGGCCGACGGGTTACACCGATTACCCCCGCGCACCCTGAGCCGCACCCACGCGGGGGCACGCGCTGGTCCTCACCAGCGCGCGTCCAGGCGGATCCAGGTGGTTTTGAGCTCGGTGTACTTGTCCAGCGCGTGCAGCGACTTGTCGCGCCCCATGCCGCTTTGCCGAAAACCGCCAAACGGCACCGTGATGTCGTCCTCGTCGTACTGGTTGACGTGCACGGTGCCGGCCCGCAGCGCGCGCGCCACGCCATGGGCTTTGTCCAGGTCGCGCGTCCACACCGCCGCCTGCAGGCCGTAGATGCTGTCGTTGGCTTGGGCGATGGCGTCGGCCGCGTCGGTGAAAGCCAGCACCGCCACCACCGGGCCAAAAATTTCCTCGCGCGCGATCGTCATGCCGTTGTGCACGCTGTCGAACACCGTGGGCTGCACGTAGCAGCCCCCCGGCACGGGCTGCACCACCTGCCCGCCCGCCAGCAGGCGCGCGCCTTCGGCTTGGCCGATCTCGATGTAGCGCGCGATGGTGTCGAGCTGGGCGCGGTCGACGATGGCCCCCATCACGGTGTCGGGCTGGCGCGGGTCGGCCGGCTGGTAACGCGGCAGCAACGCCAGCATGCGCTCCAGCAGCGCGTCCTTGATCGACGCCTCCACGAACAGGCGCGACGGTGCGTTGCAGCTTTGCCCTTGGTTGAACATGACGCTGCCCACCGCGGCCTGGGCGGCGCGGTCGAGGTCGGGGCAGTCCGCAAAGACGATGTTGGGCGACTTGCCGCCCAGCTCCGTCCAGGCGCGCTTGAGGTTGCTTTGCCCGGCCATGACGTGGATTTGCTTGCCCACGCGGGTGCTGCCGGTGAAGGCAATGGCGTCCACATCCATGTGCAGCGCCAGCGCCGCCCCGGCTTCCGGGCCGTAGCCCGGCACCACGTTGAGCACCCCCGGCGGCAGGCCGGCCTGCAGCGCCAACTCGGCCAGGCGCAGCGCCGTGTAGGGGGACTTTTCGCTGGGCTTGAGCACCACCGAATTGCCCACCGCCAGCGCGGGGCCCAGCTTCCACGCGGCCATGATCATCGGGTAGTTCCACGGCACGATGACACCGACTACCCCGATGGGCTCGCGCGTCACCAGCGCCAGCGCGGTGCGCGGGGTGGGGGCGATTTCGTCGTACACCTTGTCGATGGCCTCGCCGTACCAGCGGATGCAGTTGGCGGTGCTGTTGACGTCGACGCTGCGCGACCAGCGTACCGGCTTGCCCATGTCCAGCGTTTCCGTCAAGGCCAGCTCGTCGCCGTGCTGCACGATCAGCTCCGCCCAACGCTGCAGCACGCGCTTGCGCGCCGCCGGTGGCTGCGCGCGCCAGCGCCCGTCTTCGAACGCCGCGCGCGCGGCGGCCACCGCGGCGTCGATGTCGGCCGCCTGGCCGCGCACCACATCGCCCAGCACCGCGCCATCCACCGGCGAATGCTTGGTGTAGGTTTGGCCGTCGCGCGCCCACACCCGCTGCCCGTCGATGAAGGCGCGGCCATCCAGGCAGGGCGTGGGGGTGGGGTGTCGCATCGTGTCAACCTCCAAAAATACGGCGGGAGCGTGGCCGCAGCCAGCGATGACCTCATGGTAGCGCGCCTGCGGCCGCCCCGCACGGACCACTGGCGCGCGCCAGCACGGAGCCGCTTGGAAAGGCAGGCCGCAAACCCGATGCACCCACTCAGGTGCCGCAAAAGGTCACGTAGCGCTGCGCCCACTCGGGTGGCGCGGGGGCGGCCCAGCGCTCGGCGCCGGGCTGCTCGTCGAAGGGGCGCTGCAGCACGGCCGCGAAGGCGCGCGCGGGCGCAAGGTCGCCCGCCAGCGCAGCGTGCAGCACCTCTTCCATGCGCTGGTTGCGCGGGATGTACCACGGGTTGGCGCGGCGCATGGCGGCGGCGCGCACCGGGGCACCGACACCGTCGCGCACGCAGCGGGCGCGCCAGCGCCCCCACCAGCGCTGCAGCGGGGCCGCCTCCGACCACAAGGCGTGCAGCGGCGCCGGGGCGTGCTCGGGCAGTGCGCCGAGGCCGGCTTGGGCAACGTCCGCCACCGCGTTGGCCAGCCGGCGGTGCGCCAGCGTCCAGTCCACGCGCTCGGCGGCCAAGGCGTTCAACCAGTCGGTGATCAGCGCGTCGTCGTCTTCGGTCCAGGCGTCGTCCTGCGCCGGGACGGTGGGAGGCCACGCCACCGGGCTGGCCGCACCGCCCGGGTGCGGCGCCGCCAACCCCAGCTTGGCCCGCATCACGGCACGCCACGCGCGTTGGTAAGCGGAGCCAAAGGCGCGCACAGCGTCGGTGGCCAGCGCCACGGCGGTGTCGTGGTCGGGGTGCAGCAGCGGCAGCAGTGTTTCGGACAGCCGCGCCAGGTTCCACTGCGCGATGCGCGGCTGGTTGCCCCAGGCGTAGCGCCCGCCCAGGTCGATCGAGCTGTGCACGGTCGCCGGGTCGTAGCCCTCCATGAACGCACAGGGGCCGTAGTCGATCGTTTCGCCGCTGATGGTCATGTTGTCGGTGTTCATGACGCCGTGGATGAAGCCCACCCCCATCCACAGCGCCACCAAGCGCGCCTGGCGCAGCACCACCGCGCCCAGCCACGCTTGCACGCGGTCAGGGTCGCACGCGTCGGGGTTGAGCCCCTCCAGCAGCGCCGGGTCGTGTCGCTGCGCGGCAAAGCGCCACAAGCGCCGCAGCAAGCCCGGGTCGTCCAGCGCCGCCACCCACTGAAACGTCCCCACGCGCAGGTGGCTGGTGGCCACGCGCACCAGCCAAGCGCCGGGCTGCGGGCCGTCGCGCCACACGGTATCCCCGGTGGTCAGCACCGCCAGCGTGCGCGTGGTGGGGATGCCCAGCGCGTGCATGGCTTCGCTGACCAAGGCTTCGCGCAGCATCGGCCCCAGCGCCGCACGACCGTCGCCTCCACGCGCCAGCGGCGTGGCCCCGCTGCCCTTGAGCCCGACGTCCACCAGCGCCCCGTTGGGGCAGGCCACCTCGCCCAGCAGCAGGGCCCGCCCGTCGCCCAAGCGGCCGGCCCAACGACCAAACTGGTGCCCGGCGTAGACCAACGCCACCGGCCGCGCCGCCGGCGGCAGCGCCGCGCCGGCCAACAGCGCCACCCCATCCGGGCCGTGCAAGGCCTCGACCGGCCAGCCCAGCGCCGCGACCACGGCGTCGTGCAGCCAGACCAAGCGTGGCGCCGGCCAGCGCTGCGCCCGGCACGGCACCGTCAGCTCAGGCAGGGTATCGGCCCACAGCGCCTGCAAGGCGGGCTGCCACGGCGCGGGGTCGTGGGGCGGCGCGGCCATGGCCGCGGGGGTGACGCGCGCATCCATGCCGCCAGCGTAGCGCAGCCGCGCCCGCGGCGCCGCACCCGCGCGCGTTTCACCCCTTGAGGGCTGCGGCCATTTCGCGCTCGCGCCGCCGGGTGGCGCGCGCCACCCAGACCGCGTAGCTGACGATGACGGTGGTGACGACGACGATCAGGATCGTCGCCGCGGCGTAGATGGTGGGGTTGATGCCGCGGCGTGCGTAACCGAAGATGACCTGAGGCAGCGTGTTGACGCCGGGGCCAGAGAGGAATTCGGAAATCACCACGTCGTCGAACGACAGCGTGAACGACAGCAAAAACGCCGCCAGCACCGCCTGCGCGATGTTGGGCAGCGTCACCAGGAAAAACACCTGGTGCGGCCGCGCCCCCAGGTCCATCGCCGCTTCCTCGATGCGGCGGTCCATCTCCAGCAGGCGCGACTGCACCACCACCATCGCGTAGGCCATGCCCATCAGCGTGTGCCCCAGCGTGATCGTCAGCATGCCGCGCTGCGGCCAGCCGAAGACGTTTTGCGCGCCCACCATCAGCAGCAGCAGCGACAGGCCGATGATGACTTCCGGCATCACCAGCGGCGCGTTGACCATGCCGGAAAAGAGCGTGCGGCCCCAAAAGCGCCGGTAGCGCACCAGCACGAACGCGGCCAGCGTGCCCAACACCGCCGACAGCACGCCGGTGGCCAGCGCCACCTTGAGCGAGACAAAAAAGCCGTTGACGATTTTGCTGTCGTCCAGCAGCGCCTGGTACCAGCGCAGCGAAAAGCCAGTGAAAACGGCGTCTTGGCGCGTGCTGTTGAACGAAAACACGATCATGAACAGCAGCGGCGCGTACAAAAACGCAAACACCAACGCCAGCCAGCCTTTGCCAACGTGCCGAGCGAAAACGTTGCCCATCGTGCGGTTCTCCCAAGTGGCGTGGGGTCAGTGCACGCCGGCCGCCGCGCGCTCACCGCTGTAGCGGTAGTACAGCGACAGCGGCACGACGATCAGCCCGATCATCACCACCGCCAGCGCCGCGGCGCGCGGCCAGTTGTTGGCGGTGAACATCTCGTCCCATACGACGCGGCCGATCATCAGGTTTTCCGGGCCGCCCAGCAGCGACGGAATGACGAACTCACCCACCGAGGGGATGAACACCAGCATGAAACCGGCGATGATGCCGGCCTTGGACAGCGGCACCGTCACCAGCCAAAACGCCCGCCACGGCGTGGCGCCGAGGTCGTAGGCCGCCTCCAGCAGCCGCCAATCCAGTTTGACCAGCGTGGCGTACAACGGCAGCACCATGAACGGCAGGTACACGTAGGTCATGCCCACCAGCATCGACACGTTGGTGTACAGCAGCGGCAACGGCTCGCTGGTCAGGCCCAGGGCCATCAGCAGCCGGTTGACAACACCGGCGTCGGCCAAGATGCCCTTCCAGGCGTACACGCGCAGCAAAAACGAGGTCCAAAACGGCAGCATCACCATCAGCAGCAGCGCCGGGCGCACCGCCGCCGGGCTGCGCGCGATGAAGTAGGCAAACGGGTAGCCGATCAGCAGGCACAGCGTGGCGGTGACCGCCGCGTACAGCAGCGAGCGCACGTAGGCCTCGACGTACAGCGTGCGAAACAGCGGGCCGTCCCATTCGGCTTTGAAGATCGACCAGTAGTTTTCGTACTTGAGGTGCAGCACGCCGGTGGTGGCGTCCCACAGCGGGCGAAACGGGTCGATACCGTCGCCCATGTCCACGAAGCTGATGTACAGCAGGATCAGGAACGGCAGCAGGAAAAACACCGTCAGCCAGACGAACGGCACGGCGATGACGAATCGCCGCCCGGGCAACGGCAGCAAGGGGGTGGAGCCGGCAGGGGTGGACATGGTGGCAACCCAACGATCGAGGGGGGTCAGTCGCGCAGCACGACACCGGCGGTGTCGCTCCACCAGAACCAGACCTCGTCGTCCCAGGTGATGTCCGACCGGCCGTGGCGCGAGGTGTTGGCTTCGGTGATGCGCACCTTGTGCCCCTGCGGCGTGACGACGATGTAGGCGTTGTACGAACCGAAGTAAGCGATTTCCTTGACGCGGCCCTGGAACAGGTTGCACGCCACGCCGTCGGGGCGCTGCTTGGCGATGTCGATTTTTTCCGGGCGCACCGCCACCGCCACCGGCATGCCCAGCGTGCCGGTGGTGCCGTGGCCGACGTGGATGCGACCGATCGGCGTGTCGATGGCGCAGTGGTCGGGCTCGTCGATGGCCAGCGTGCCGTCGAACAGGTTGACGCTGCCGATGAAGTCGGCCACGAAGCGGTTGGCCGGGAATTCGTACATTTCCTGCGGCGTGCCGACCTGCAGCACGCGCCCTTTGCTCATCACCGCAATGCGGCTGGCCATCGTCATCGCCTCTTCCTGGTCGTGCGTGACCATCACGCAGGTCACGCCCACCTGTTCGATGATGTTGACCAGTTCGAACTGCGTTTGTTCGCGCAGCTTTTTGTCCAGCGCACCCAACGGCTCGTCCAGCAGCAACAGCTTGGGCCGCTTGGCCAGGCTGCGCGCCAGCGCCACCCGCTGCTGCTGCCCACCCGACAGTTGGTGCGGCTTGCGCTGTGCGTAGGCGCTCAGCTGCACCAGCGCCAGCATGTCGTCGACGCGTTTGGCGATTTCGGCCTTCGGCAGCCCCTCGCGCTTGAGGCCAAAGGCCACGTTGTCCCACACGTTGAGGTGCGGAAACAGCGCGTAGCTCTGAAACATCATGTTGACCGGCCGCTCGTACGGCGGCAGGCCCACCACGTCTTGTCCACCCAGCAGGATGCGGCCGGAGGTCGGGGTTTCGAACCCGGCCAGCATGCGCAGCAGCGTGGATTTGCCCCAGCCGGAGCTGCCCAGCAACGCGAAGATTTCGCCTTTGCGCACCGACAACGACACCTCGTCCACCGCCACCGTCTGGTCGAACGTTTTGACCAGTTTGTCGGTGACCAGGTAATGCTCGGTATCGAGCGGAACTTGCGACGCTTGCGCCATGACGCCTCTCATTTCCCACACGAGGGGTGGCGGCCCGCGCAGCCGCGCACCCGCTGGCCCCTAGACGAAAACGCAACGGGCTGCCCCACCGCCGGAAGAACAGCCCGTTGCGCGATGCATGCCCGCGGCTCGGTCACCGCTTGCGCTGGCAGCGTTTATTTGCCGCGCTTGAAGGCGTTGTAAGCCGAAGCCATCGCTTCACGCGCTTCGTTGGTGTAGCTGCTGGGCTGGATCAGCTTGGGCATGTAGTCCGCCGGCGGGAAGATCGACGGGTTGTTGGCCACTTCGGGCTTGATGAGGTCCTTGCCCTGGGTGTTGCCAGTGTTGTAGCCCATTTCGTTGGCCATCGCCGCGGCGTTTTCCGCCCTCAAGAAGAAGTTGATGAAGGCGTGCGCGTTGTTGGGATGTTTGGCGTCTTTGAGGATGGCCATCGTGTCAAAGAACGCCAGCGCGCCGGTGGACGGCAGCAGCGCAACGATTTCGTCTTTGGAGCCAGCCTCGGCGGCGCGCTGCGCAGCGATGTTGATGTCGCCCGCCCAGCCAATCACCGCACAGGCCTTGCCGCTGGCCATGTCGTCGATCATCGTCGAGCTGAAGATGCGGATGTCTTTGCGCACCTTCTTCAGCATCTCCACCGCCGCTTTGTAGTCCTCGGGGTCGTTGGAGTAGGCGTCTTTGCCGATGTAGTGCAGCGCCACCGGAATGATTTCGGTGGGCGAATCCAGGTAGGCGATGCCGCAGCTCTTGACCTTGGCGGTGTACTTCGGATCGAACACCAGGTCCCAGGCGTTTTCCGGCATCGGCATGCCGCCCAGCGCTTTTTCGACCTTTTGCTTGTTGATGCCCACCGTGGTGAAGCTCCACCCCCACGGCACCAGGTACTGGTTGCCCGGATCCACGCGGTCCAGCACCTTCATCACCGCTGGATCGAGATTGTTGTAGTTGGGGATCTTGGCCTTGTCCAGCGGCTGGAACAGGCCGGCTTCGATTTGCGGTTTGGCAAAGACGCTGCCCGGCACGACGATGTCGTAGCCGGTGTTGCCGGCCACCAGCTTGGCGTGCAGCGCTTCGTTGGTCTCGAACGTGTCGTAGTTGACCTTGATGCCGGTTTCCTTTTCGAAGGCTTCGAGCATGCCCTCAGGGATGTAGTCCGGCCAGTTGTAGATGTTGAGCACTTTTTCGTCGTCCAGCACCGGGCCGGCAGGGGCCTGCGCGACTGCGGGGGCCGGGGCCGGCGCGGGTTGGGCGACGGGTTCTTCTTTCTTGCCGCAGCCGGCGACGAAGGCAGCGGCCAGGGCCAGGGCGAGCAGATGCTTCTTCATATCCACACTCCAGTCGATCACGACCAAGTCATTGCAGGGAAAATGCCCGAGCAGCAGGCCGGTGCGGACCATGCCCACCCGACGCCCCTTGTTGCGCTCCGTCGGCCATTGTAGGGCAGCCCTGGCCTATCACGCGCGCCCCTGGCGGCGCAAATCGTCCCATGTCGCATCCAAGGCACGCCGAATCAGCCCGATCATGGTGTCGATGTCGGCGCGCGTCATCACCAGCGGCGGCGCGATGATCATGCGCGACCCCACGGCGCGCATCACCACCCCTGTGTCGAAGCAGTGCTGGCGGCACAGCATGCCCACCTCCCAGTCTTCGGGAAACGGCGTCAGCGTGGCCTTGTCCCGCACCAGAATGAGGCCGGCCACAAAGCCGCAGCTCTCGGTCACACCCACCAGCGGGTGGTCAGCCAGCGTGGCAAAGCGCTCGGCCAGGTACGGGCCAGTGTCGCTGCGCACGCGCTCAGGCAGCGCCTCGCGCTGCATCAGCTCCAGGTTGGCCAATGCCACCGCGCACGCCACCGGGTGGCCGCTGTAGGTGTAGCCGTGGGTGAACTCGCCGCCCTCGACCAACACCTTGGCCACCCGCTCGCCCACCAGCACCCCGCCCAGCGGGACGTAGCCGCTGGTGACGCCTTTGGCAAAGGTCACCAGGTCCGGCCGTATGCCAAAGCGCTCGTAGGCAAACCAATGGCCGAGCCGGCCAAAGGCGCAAATGACCTCGTCGTCGATCAGCAAAATGCCGTAGCGCTCGACGATGCGCTGCACCTCGGGCCAGTAGGTCTCGGGCGGAATGATGACGCCGCCGGCGCCTTGCACCGGCTCGGCGATGAAGGCGGCCACCTTGTCGGGGCCGACCTCCAGGATTTTTTCCTCCAGCCAGCGCGCGGCGCGCACGCCAAAGTCCTCGGCCGTTTCGCCGGGCTGGCGCAGGTCCCAGTAGTACGGTTGTTCGATGTGCGCGATGCCGGGGATCGGCAGGTCACCCTGGGCGTGCATGGCCGCCATGCCGCCCAGCGACGCCGCGGCGACGGTGGAGCCGTGGTAGGCGTTCCAGCGGCTGATGATGACCTTGCGCTGCGGCTGGCCCATCAGGTCCCAGTAACGGCGCACCAGGCGCACGTTGGTGTCGTTGGCCTCGGAGCCGCTGCTGGTGAAAAACACGTGCGTGAAGCGCCGCCCCTGCACCGGCGGGGCCAGCTCGGTCAGGCGCTGCGCCAGGCGCACCGGCGGCTCGGTGGTGGTCTGGAAAAACGTGTTGTAAAAGGGCAGCCGCAGCATTTGCTGGTAGGCGGCGTCGGCCAGCTCGCGCCGGCCGTAGCCGGCGTTGACGCACCACAGCCCGCTCATGCCGTCCAGGATGCGGTGGCCCTCGGAGTCCCAGATGTAGATGCCCTCGGCGCGGGTGATGACGCGCGCGCCCTTGGCCGCCAGCGCCGCGTGGTCGGTGAACGGGTGTAAAAAATGCGCGGCGTCGAGCGCGCGCAGCTCGCGGGTCAGGTCGGTGTCGGCCACGGCGGTCATCGGCGGTCTCCTTTCCAGCCTAGGTGCCAGCGTCGGCCCCGGCGCCATCGCGCGGGGGGCGCACGCTCAGACGTGCAACAACAGGTGCTCGCGCTCCCACGGCGAAATCACCTTCATGAACTCCTCGAACTCGAGCTCCTTGATCTCGGTGTAAATCGTGATGAATTCCTCGCCCAGCACATGGTGCAGGTCGGGCTCGCGGCGCAGCCAGTCCAGCGCTTCGCCCAGGCTGCGCGGCAGCGCATAGGCCGACAGGTAGGCGTCGCCGCGCATTTCGGGCTTGGGCTTGATCTTGTTGACCAGCCCTAGGTAGCCGCAGGCCAGCGTCATGGCCATCGCGATGTAGGGGTTGGCGTCGGCGCCGATGACGCGGTTTTCCAGCCGGCGGGCCTGCGGCGGCGCGATCGGCGAGCGGATGCCCACCGTGCGGTTGTCGTGCCCCCACTCGATGTTGATCGGCGCCGCCGTGTGGCGCGCCAGCCGCCGGTAGCTGTTGACGTAGGGCGCCACCAGCGCCATCGCGGCCGGGATGTAGCGCTGCAACCCGCCGATGTAGTGGTAGAACATCTCCGAGGGGCTGCCATCTTCGTTGCTGAAAACGTTGCGGCCGCTGGCTTTGTCCACCAGGCTTTGGTGGATGTGCATCGCGCTGCCGGGCTCGCCAGCGATGGGTTTGGCCATGAAGGTGGCGTACATGTCGTGGCGCAGGGCCACCTCGCGCACGGTGCGCTTGAACAAAAACACCTCGTCGGCCAGCTCCAGCGGGTGGGCGTGGAAAAAGTTGATCTCCATCTGCCCCGCGCCCACTTCGTGGATCAACGTGTCGACGTTGAGCTCCATCTTGTCGCAGCAGTCGTAGATCTCCTCGAACAGCGGGTCGAACTCGTTGACGGCGTCGATGCTGTAGGCCTGGCGCGAGGTCTCGGCCCGTCCGCTGCGGCCCACCGGTGGGTGCAGCAAGGTGTTGGGGTCGGTGTTGCGCGCGGTCAGGTAAAACTCCAACTCGGGCGCCACCACCGGCTGCAGGCCCATGGCGTCGTACAAGCTGCAGACGTGGCGCAGCACGCTGCGCGGGGCGTAGGGGATGAGCTTGCCGCTGTGGTCGAAGCAGTCGTGGATGACCTGCGCGGTGGGGTCGGCCACCCACGGCACGATGCGCGCGGTGGCCGGGTCGGGCCGCAGCTGCATGTCGCGCTCGGTGGGGTCGATGACGTCGTAGTACGGCCCGCTGCTGGGCTGCTCGCCGGTCACGCTCATCGCCACCACCGACGCGGGCAGGCGCATGCCGCGATCTTCGGTGAACTTTTCGCGCGGCAGGATCTTGCCGCGCGCCACGCCGGTCAGGTCGGGCACCAGGCACTCGACCTCGGTGACGCGGCGCTCGTTGAGCCATTGCTCCAGATCGTTGAAGGTTTTGAGTTGTTTGGCACTGCTCATGGTGGTCTCCGTGGCCCTGAGGGGTGGCGACGCGGTGGGGACACGTCGCCTGACCCGGACATTCTCGCAGCGCTGGGCGTGGTGTGGCTGCCGCATCCGGGCAACGGCGATCAGGCAGGGGTTTCAGGAGCGGCGGCGTAGGCACGGGCGTCGGCCAGACGCTGCTGGCGGCGCTGGCGCACCGCGCGCCCAAACGCGGCGAAGATGGCGCTGGACAGCGGGTCATCCCAGCAGCGCCACTCCGGGTGCCATTGCACCGCCAGCGCGAAGGCGCGCGCGTGCTCGAACTCCACCGCTTCGATCAGCCCGTCGGGGGCGTGCGCCACGGCGCGCAGGCCCTGGCCGAGCCGCTTGATACCCTGCCCGTGCAGCGAATTGACTTGCACCGTCATGGCCCCGCCCGCCAACGCCTGCAGCAGGCTGCCAGGCTGCAGCGTCACCGCGTGGCGCGGCGCGTACTGCTGCTCCAGCGGCAGGTGCTTGGGCTCGCGGTGGTCCAGGTGGCCGGGCAGCGCGTGCACCGCTTGATGCAGGCTGCCCCCCAGCGCCACGTTGATTTCCTGAAAACCGCGGCAGATGCCCAGCAACGGCACGCCAGCGGCCAGCGCCGCGCGCACCACGGCCAGCGTGACTTCGTCACGCGCCTCGTCCAGCGGCAGGCTGGGGTCGGCCACCGGTTCGCCAAAGTGGCGCGGGTGCACGTTGGACGGCGAGCCCGTCAGCACGACGCCGTCCACCTGCGCCAGCAACGCGGGCACCTCGTCGGCGCTGGCCAGCGGGAACATCACCGGCTGGGCCTGCGCGCCCACCTTGACCGCGCGGGCGTACTTGTCGCCCAACACCAGGTAGGGCTGCGTGTGCAAGGTCTCGCCCATCAGCCGGTGGTCGGCAGGCATCCAAACCCAAGGTGGCGCGGACTCAACGTGCATGATGCGACCCATTGTGCGCGCCGATTGGATGCACAATGGGTGCCATTTGATGGCATGCAACGGTGCCACTGGAGGCCACCGCAGCGCGCCGTGAGACCCGCCCCATGACCCTGAGCACCTCTTTGCTGGCCGAACACCTGCTGGCGGAACTGGCCCGTGACGATGGGCCGGCCGGCCCGCACAGCGGGCTGCCGCTCAACCGCCGTTTGTACGAGGCGTTGCGCCGCACGCTGCTGGACGGGCGGCTGGGGCCGGGCGAGCGCTTGCCGTCCAGCCGCGAGCTGGCGGCGGACCTGCGCCTGTCGCGCAACACCGTGGTGGCGGCGCTGGAGCAACTGACCGCCGAAGGCTACCTGAGCAGCCGCGTGGGCAGCGGCACCTACGTGGCCGACTGGTGGCCGCAGGGCACGGCGCCGCGGCCGCGGCGGGCACCGAGCACAGCCCGTTTGCCCGGGTTGTCGGCGCGCGGGCAAACACTGGCGCGCCGCCACAACGCGCAGCATCTGGAGATCCAGCCGTTCACGCCGGGTGCGGCGGACTTCAGCGCGTTTCCGGTGGCGGTGTGGCAGCGCCTGCACAACAAACACTGGCGCCAGGCGCGGCCGGACATGCTGGACTACACCACCTCGGGCGGGTACGGGCCGCTGCGCCGCGCGGTGGCCGACTACCTGCGCGTGTCGCGCAGCGTGCGCCTGGAGCCCGAGCAAGTCATCATCACCAGCGGCACGCAGCAGTCGCTGGAGCTGTGCGCGCGGCTGCTGGCCGACGTTGGCGAGCGCGTCTGGATCGAAGACCCGGCGTACTGGGGTGCGGTCAAGGCGCTGCAGGCCTGCGGGCTGGAGCTGCAGCCGCTGCCGGTGGACGAAGAGGGCTGGAGGCCACCGGACGAGGGCAGCGCGGGCGTGCCGCGGCTGATTTACGTGACGCCCTCGCACCAGTACCCCACCGGGGCGGTGCTGTCGCTGGCGCGGCGGCGGGCCCTGCTGGCGCTGGCCGCCCGCCTGGATACGTGGGTGCTGGAGGACGACTACGACAGCGAGTTCCGCTTCGATGGTGCGCCCATTGCCTCGCTGGCCGGGCTGGACGATGACGGCCGGGTGTGCTACCTGGGCACGTTTTCCAAGGTGCTTTACCCGGGCATCAAACTGGGCTACCTGGTGGCGCCGCGCGCGTTGGTGGAGGACTTTCGCCAAGCGCACTACGACCTCAACCGTCCGGGTCAGTTGCCCCTGCAGGCGGCGCTGGCCGAGTTCATCGAGCTGGGTCACTTCGCCGCCGCCCTGCGCCGAGCGCGCCAGACCTACGCCCAGCGGCGCCAGCAACTGCTGGCCGCGCTGCAGCCGTTGCTGGCGCTGCCCGGGGTGCGCATCGACGGCGCCGCGCAAGGGCTGCACCTTTGCCTGCGCCTGCCGCAGCAGGCGGACGACGGCGCCATGGCGACGCAACTGGCGCGCGAGGGCATCACCGTGCGGCCGCTGTCGGCGTACTGCCTGCAGCGGCGCGACCTGCGTGGGCTGATCATCGGCTACGGCTACGCCCAGCCGGCGCTGATCGCCCCTTGCGCGGCGCGGCTAGTGGCGGTGGTGCGCCAGGCGCTGGGTTGAGCGGCCCGCTCGTCACGGCCGTGGCGGCCGACCAATGAAGGGCATCACCCAGTGCGGCGCCAGGCCGGTGGCCTGGACCGCGCGCCCCACGTCCAACCCGGTGCTGGCGCCGGCACCGGTGACCAGCGCCGCGTGCAGGCCTGCGGCCAGCGCGCCCAGCACATCGGTGTGCAGCGTATCGCCCAGCATCAGCACCTGCGCGGGGGTCCATGGCTGCGGCAAGCTGGCCAGCGCCAACGCAAACAGCTCACCAAACGGCTTGCCGATGCGCCGCACCGGCGCCCCGGTGCGTGCGGTCAGTCCGGCGCACCAGCCACCCGGCTCGCGCACCCAGCCCCCTTCCCACGGCGAGATGAGGTCGGGGTTGGCCACCCACACCGGTCGCGGCTGGGCGCGCAAACTGGCCTCCAGCCGCGCCTGGGCATGCTCGTTCCAGCCCTGCGCGGCCAAAAACAACACCGCATCGTCGCCGTCGCGCAACGCCCCGTCGCAGCGCCGTGCTTGCGACAGAGGCAGGTCCGACCAGTCGACCCCTTCGGGCGCCACCACCGCCCAGCGCCAGTGACCGGGCGCCTGCGCCAACGCCGCCGCCGTGGCGTCACGGCTGGTGACGAAGTCCTGCGCATCCAGCGCAAAGCCCAGCGCCCGGTAGCGCGCCACCAACGCCGCTTTGGGCACGCTGGCGGCGTTGCTGACGATGCGAAACGGCACCCCGTCGCGCCGCAGCGCCGCCAGCGCTTGCGACGCGCCCGGGATGGCACGGTCGCCAACGTTAAGCACCCCAAAAGCATCGAACAACAACGCCTGGTAGTGGGGCAGCACATCGGCCAGGCAGGTCACTTCACGGGGGACATGGCGCACGGGCGGCACGGCGGGCCAGACGGCGCGCTCGGCCTCGTAGGCTTGCAGCAGCGCCCAAGCGGGACCGTCAACGGTGGCATCGGTAGTGGACAGCATGGCCCGCATTGTCGCCGCCGGCGCCGCTCAGCCGAGCACGTCGCGCAACCTGTGCCACGCCATGCCCAGCGCCAACAACGGGGTGCGCAGCCACGGGCCACCCGGAAACGGTCGGTGGCGCAGCCGCGCCAGCACGTCGAAGCGCTCGCTGTGGCCGACGATGGCTTCGGCCACGCAGCGGCCAGCCCAACCGGTCAGCGCCACGCCGTGGCCGCTGAACCCTTGCAGGTAGTACACGCGCTGGCCGATGCGGCCAAAATCCGGCGCGCGGTTCATCGTGATGTCAACAAACCCACCCCACAGGTGGGTGAGACGCACCCCGGCAAGTTGGGGAAACACCGCCAGCATGCGCCGCTGCATCGTGGCACGCAGCCGCGGCGGCGTCATCGTGGTGTAGCTGACGCGCCCGCCAAACAGCAACCGGTCGTCGGCGCTGAGGCGGAAATAGTCCAGCACCACGTTGGTGTCGCACACCGCCGCGCCGCTGGGAATGAGCGCCTGCGCACGCTCGGGGTCCAGCGGCTCGGTGGCGACGATGTAGGTCCCCACAGGCATGATGCGCGCGTGGATGCTGGGCAGCACGCCAGGGCCGTGTTCTGGCAGCGTGCAGTTGCCCGCCACCACGGCCCAGTCGGCGCGCACCTCGCCGCCGTCGGTGAGCACGCGCACGCCGTGCGCGTCATGCACCAAGCGCCGCACAGGGCTGCCTTCGTGCACCACCACCCCCGCCTGCTGGGCCGCGCGCGCCAGCCCCAGGGCGTACTTGAGGGGGTGCAGGTGCCCCGAGATGGCTTCGTACGCCGCCGCCACGTAGCGTGGACTGGCCAACCAACGCTGCACATCTTCCCCTTGCGCCCACTGGGTGGCAAACCCGTAGTCTTGCGCCAGCGCATCCATCTCGGCGCGCAGCGCCTGGGCTTTGCGCGGCCGATCGGCCACATACAGGTAACCGCGCCGCCACTCGCATGCAATGCCGTAGCGCTGCACACGCTGCTCGATCAGCTCCACCGCCTCCAGCGACCATTGCCAGGCACGCCGCGCGTCATCGCGCCCCAGTTGACGCTCCAAAGTCGCCATGCCACAGGCGTAGCCGACGATGGCTTGCCCCCCGTTGCGCCCGCTGGCACCGGCGCCGATGCGATCGGCCTCCAGCAGGACCACGCGGCGCCCGCGCTCGGCCAGTTCCAGCGCCGCGCTCAGGCCCGCAAAGCCCCCGCCCACCACCACCACGTCGGCGCGCTGGCGGCCGGCCAGCGCGGGCTGTGCCGGTGGCCGCACCACGCTGGCTTCGTAGTAGCTGTCGGTGTTGAGCTGGGTGTCGGAACGCAGCAGGGAGGGGCGCAGCATGGGGCGGAGGAGTCATCGGCCCGACAGGGGCCCGGCGGGCAGGGACGATACCGCGCCCGCCCCGCGGGCCAGGGTGCCAATCGGCCCAGGCGGCAAGGCGCCAACGCCCCGGCCGTCACCGCGCGAGCGCCTCGCGGCGGCCGGCGTCTGCCTACGTCCGCAGCAGCGTCGCCGTCTCGTGCGTCAGCTCGTCCAAAAAGGCCCGCGTGCGCGCCGGCAGGTGGCGGCGGCTGGGCAGCGCGGCGTAGAGGGACCAGTGGTCCGTGACCCAGCCGTCGAGCACGCGCACCAGCTCGCCGCTGGCCAGCCGGTGCGCGACCAGATCCAGCGAGACCGCCAGAATGCCGCCGCCCTCCAGCGCCATGCGCAGCAGCGCCTCGACATGGTTGCTGCAGGCGACGGGCTCCACCGCCACCCGGCTGACGGCGTCCGGCTGGTCGGCGCGCCACAGGGTCCACGCGTGGGCGTGCTGCCCCGGGGGGCGGTAGCGCAGACAGTGGTGGTGCATCAGATCCTCGGGCCGGGTCGGCCGCCCGACGCGCTGCAGATAGGCCGGCGCGGCGACCAGCGCGCTCACCCCGCTGGCGATGCGGCGCGCGATCAGGCCCGTATCCACCGTGCCTTCCACGGCAAACAGCGCCACGTCGTGCTCTTCCACCGAGGGGACGGCGTAGCTCTCGACATCCACCTCGACGCGCAGGGCGGCGTGCCGCGCCGTCAGCCGCGGCACGACCGGGGCCACCAGCACGCTGGCCAGCACCGGCGTGGCCAGCACCCGCAGCACACCGGCCACCGTCTGGCTGCGCTGGCTCACCAGAGCGTCGGCCTCGTCCAAATCGGCCAGGATGCGCCGCACCCGCTCCAGATAGGCGGCGCCCTCGTCGGTCAAGACCACGCGGCGCGTCGTGCGCTGCAGCAGGCGCACGCCCAGTTGCGCTTCGAGGTCGGCGACCATGCGCGTCACGCTGGCGGCCGACAGATCGAGGGCGCGCGCGGCGGCGGCAAAGCCACCGGCATCGGCCACCGCCTGGAAGACGCGAAGGGATTGAAGCCGGTCCATGGGTAGATTGTCGATGTTTATTTCTAAATCTGCAATATTGCATTGTTGGCAAAGAGGTTTATCTACAAATCTTTCGTTAGTACAGTTCATTCCACGGGCTGCATCAACGGCCCTCTCCAGCAATCTCTCTCTGTCCAGACGAAAGGAAACGCCATGAACCGCTTCTCTCTGCGCACCCTGATCGCCACCTCGCTGCTGGCCGCGACCGCCGCCGCATCGGCCGCGAGCTTCCCCGTCGCATCGGGCGAGTTCTCCGCCGCCGACGTGGCCGCCTCGAACACGGCCCAGCCGGTGCGCGCCGCCCGCGCCACGACCACCGAAGGCCGCACCCGCGCCGAAGTGCGAGCCGAGTTGGAAGCCGCGCGCTGCCGCGGTGAGCTGCCGTTCGAGGGCGAGACGGGCCGCACCTACCGCGACGTCTTCCCCGACCGCTATCCGCTGCCCGAGTGCCGTTGACGCGCTGGCGCGCTGTCATCGGTCTATCACGCCCTCGGTCGAAGATGGCGGCCTCTTCACGCAAGACGACGACGCACCATGGCCAAAGACTTCGACCTGATGGAAGACTCCAACCGCAGCGCCAACCCGACCATCCACGAGGTGTCGGACCCGGCGCGGCGCATTTTCGTGCGCGGCGCGCTGGCCAGCGCCACCGCCGCGCTGTTTGGCGGCAGCCTGCTGGCGGGCTGCGCCAGCACCGGTGGCCCCAACGCCGCGGCCCTGGGGCGCGGCATCGGCTTTGCCAGTGTGCCCATGCGCGACGTCGACGAGGTGCTGGTGCCCCCGGGCTACACCGCGCGCGTGCTCAACCGCTGGGGCGATGCGGTGGGCGTGGCCGGCAAGATGCCGGCGTTCAAGACCGACGGCTCCAACACCGCCGAGGAGCAGGCCCTGCAGGCCGGCATGCACCACGACGGCATGAGCTACTTCCCGCTCGATGGCAGCAAGCGCGGGCTGCTGGCCATCAACCACGAGTACACCGATGACGGCCTGCTGCACCCGGACGGCATGAAGACCTGGAGCGCCGAGAAGGTGCGCAAGGCGCAGGCCGCGCACGGCGTGTCGATCATCGAGATCGAAGCCGGCCCGAACGGCTGGCGCCAGGTGCTGCCGTCCAAGTACGCGCGCCGCATCACCGCGACCACGCCGATGCTGATCAGCGGCCCGGCCGCCGGCCACACCTGGATGAAGACCGCGGCCGACCCGACGGGCACGCGGGTGCTGGGCACGATCAACAACTGCGCCAACGGCCAGACGCCCTGGGGCACCTACCTGACCTGCGAAGAGAACTTCATCAACTACTTCCACGGCCCGGACCAGCCCGATGCGCACGGCAAGCGCTGGGGCCTGAAGAAAGACGGCGCCGGCTACCGCTGGCACGAGTTCGACGAACGCTTCGACGCCACCCGGCACCCCAACGAGCCGAACCGTTTTGGCTGGGTGGTCGAAATCGACCCGATGGACCCGACCATGACGCCGATCAAGCGCACCGCGCTGGGCCGCGCGGCGCACGAGGGCGCCGCGGTGGCGCTGACCGACGACGGCCGCGCCGTGGTGTACATGGGCGAGGACGCGCGCTTCGAATACATCTACAAGTTCGTCAGCCGCGACCGCGTCAAGCCGGGCGGCTTTGCGGCCAACCGCGACCTGCTCGACCACGGCACGCTGTATGTGGCCAAGTTCAACGCCGACGGCAGCGGCGAGTGGCTGCCGCTGGTGCACGACCGCGGTCCGCTGACCGCCGCCAACGGCTTTGCCAACCAGGGCGCGGTGCTGATCCAGGCGCGGCAAGCCAGCGACGCCCTGGGCGCCACCAAGATGGACCGCCCGGAATGGACCGCCGTGGACCCGATCAGCAAAGAGGTCTATTGCACCCTGACCAACAACAGCAACCGCGGCCGCGACAAGAGCCCCGGTGCGGATGCGGCCAACCCGCGCGCCAACAACACCATGGGCCACATCATCCGCTGGAAGGAAATCGGGGACCTGGACGCCACCCGCTTCACGTGGAACCACTTCGTGATGGCGGGCGACCCGTCGCTGCCGCGCGCCGAGGCCAAGGGCAACATCCGCGGCGACATCTTCGGCAGCCCGGACGGGTTGTGGGTCGATCCGCGCGGCGTGCTGTGGATCCAAACCGACGTGTCCACCTCGACGCTGGGCAAGGGCGACTATGCCAACCTGCCCAACAACCAGATGCTGGCCTGCGACCCGACCAAGGGCGAGATCCGCCGCTTCCTGGTCGGCCCGCGCGGCTGCGAGGTCACCGGCATCGCGATGACGCCGGACCTGCGCACGATGTTCATCAACATCCAGCACCCGGGCGAAAGCCCCAGCGAGCGCAGCGACCCGGACGCGCCGACCAAGTACTCGCGCTGGCCGGACGGCGGCCGCCCGCGCTCGGCCACCGTCGTCATCACCAAGAACGACGGCGGCGTCATCGGCCTGTGACCACCGGGCGGACACCCGGTCCGTTCGCCCCCGATCTGTCGGCCCCTCGGGGCCGGTTTTGTTGAGGAGTCCGATCCCATGCGTTTTCCCCTTTTGCCCCTGGCGTGGCGCGGCGCCGTCGCCGCCACGGCCGTGCTGCTGGCCGGCACCGTCGCGGCCCAGACCGTGCGCTTCGTCGCGCTGGGCGACATGCCCTATGGCCCCCCTGACAAGAGCTATCCGCCCTACCGCGCGCTGATCGAGCGCGTCAACGCGCTGCAGCCGGCCTTCACCGTCCACGTCGGCGACTTCAAGGCCGGCTCCACGCTGTGCAGCAACGAGGAGTTTTCCGCCCAGCTGGAGCACTTTGGCCGCTACCGCGGTGCCGTGGTCTACACCCCGGGCGACAACGAGTGGACCGACTGCCACCGCGCCAACAACGGCAGCTACGACCCGCTGGAGCGCCTGGCCACGCTGCGCCAGCGCTTCTACACCCCCGGCCGATCGCTCGGCCAGCAGCCCATCGCGGTGGAAAACCAGTCCACCGTCATGCTCGCCTTCGCGCCCTATGTGGAAAACCAGCGCTGGTGGGCCGGCGACGTGCTGTTCGTCGCCGTGCACATCGTCGGCAGCAACAACAACTTCGAGACACGCGACCCCAAGGCCGTGGCGGAGTTTTTCGAGCGCGACCGCGCCAACGTCGCCTGGCTGCGCGCTGCCTTCGAGCTGGCGCAGCAGCGCAACGCGCGCGCCATGGTGGTGGCCATGCAGGCCGACCCGTTCGACAACCAGCAGCCGGTGGAGACGTTCCCGCGCCACTCGGGCTTTGCCGCCAGCATCGGCGACACGCTGGTGCCGCTGGCGGCGCAGTGGGGCCGTCCGGTCCTGCTGATCCACGGCGACAGCCATGTGCTGGCCTTCGACAACCCCTTCAAGCACCGGAAAAAGCCGGTGCTGAACCTGACACGCCTGCAGGTGCCGGGCGCGGCCGACGTGCGCGCGGTGGAGGTGAGCGTCGATCCGGCGTCGTCGCAGCCGTGGACCATCCAGGTCTTTGACGCCCAGCCTTGAGGCGCGTGTGAAGCCCGATGACGTTGTTTATGAACAACATTCGGGTCATCACGAATTGACTTAACATCACCGTCATCAGGGGCCGGTGCAATAGCCCCTGTGGTTCGGCCCTCCGGGCCACCCATCCCCGGTTGCAGCCCCCCATCCGGGGTTGCCGCTTTCTGGTTCAACCCCAGGAAATCCGACGATGAAAAAATGGGTATACGGATTTAATGGTTGATGGGGCACCTTCACCCCATCAATCTGATACCACCCTCAGATGGTTGATAGATCGACTCCGTAGTTGAGTTCCTCTGCGAAGTCCGGCAGTCCGTAACCGATGGTTTTCTTGTAGAAAGGAGAGACCTTCGCAGTCGGTGCCTTCTTCTTGTGCTTCGTGGTGTAGAGCATTCGTGCCCGCATCACCTCGAAGGAGTAACCGCGCCCTTCACGGTTCTTGTCCTTGGCCAGTCGGTTGATGGACTCCGTGTAAGCGTTGGTGACGGGCATGTCCGTCTCGAAGTAGGTCATGGTCTCTTCGCGCCAGTTTCCCACTGCCCTGACCTGAACCGCCCCGGGAATTGAGGAGGCTCCAACTCTTGAGAAGATGGAGCCATGAACAAGACATCGAAGTTCTCACCCGAGGTCCGCGAGCGCGCCGTGCGCATGGTGCAAGAGCACCGGGGCGACTACCCTTCGCTGTGGGCGGCCGTTGAATCGATAGCACCCAAGATTGGCTGCGTTCCGCAGACGCTGCTCGAATGGGTCAAGCGCCAGGAAGTCGATGCCGGCCAGCGCGAGGGACTGACCAGCGGCGAGCGCGAGCGACTGCGGCAACTGGAACGCGAGAACCGGGAACTGCGCCGGGCCAACGACATCCTCAAGGCTGCCAGCGCGTTTTTCGCCCAGGCGGAGCTCGACCGCCGTTTGAAGAGTTGAAGCGCTTCGTCGACCAGCACCGCCATCTGTACGGGGTCGAGCCCATCTGCCGCGTGTTGCAGATGGCCCCGTCGTGCTACCGACGCCATGCCGCCCGCCGACGGCAGCCGCAACTGCGCAGCCAGCGGGCCCAGCGCGATGAGGCCCTGATGGCCGACATCCAGCGCGTGTGGCACGCCAACTGGCAGGTCTACGGTGCCGACAAGGTCTGGCTGCAACTCAACCGCGAGGGCATCGAGGTCGCGCGCTGCACGGTCGAGCGCCTGATGCGTGTCATGGGACTGCAGGGAGCACGCCGTGGCAAGACGGTGCGCACCACGGTGCCCGACAAGGCAGCGCCGTGCCCGCTGGACCGTGTCAACCGGGTCTTTCACGCCAGTCGGCCCAACGAGTTGTGGGTGTCGGACTTCACCTACGTCAGCACCTGGCAGGGCTGGCTCTACGTGGCCTTTGTCATCGACGTGTACGCCCGGCGCATCGTGGGCTGGCGGGTCAGTCGCACCATGCAGACCGACTTTGTGCTCGATGCGCTGGAGCAAGCGCTCTATGAGCGGCGACCCGCTGCCAACGCCTTGGTTCATCACAGCGACAGGGGGTCGCAGTACCTCTCCATTCGCTACACCGAGCGACTAGCCGAGGCCGGCATCCAACCCTCGGTCGGCAGCCGGGGCGACAGCTATGACAACGCGCTGGCCGAGACCATCAACGGGCTGTACAAGGCCGAGTTGATTCACCGCCGGGGACCCTGGAAGACCAGGGAATCCGTGGAACTGGCCACCCTGCAGTGGGTGCACTGGTTCAACCACACCCGACTGCTCACGCCGATTGGAGGCATCCCGCCGGCAGAAGCTGAGGCAAACTACTGGGTCGCCCCTGAAAAATTCATTTTCAAGCCAGCCGCAGCCTCGGCAGGGCCGGGTTGGCACCGCCGATGCCGGTTGGCCGCTGTGGGAGGAGCAAGTGCCCGAGCAGCCGCACGGCAGCCACGAGGCGCAAAAAGACTCTCCTCAAGAAGGGCACGCCCTTCTTCGTGATCATGCGCAGCAGCCAGCGGATGTTGTAGCCCGCCGCGCACAGCACCGCGTGCAGCCGGTCACCCTGCTCGCCCTTGAGATGGCACCTGTCCATGCGG
>NZ_VJNA01000036.1 GCF_007556585.1 Tepidimonas aquatica
CAACGAGGAGCGACCCAAGAAGGCATTGGGCGGACTGACACCGAGCGCCTACGCCAGGCAACTGGCATCGGCTACCATCCAACCCGGACTCTAGATCGAACCGCTACTGAAAGCGGGGGGACGTCGGCGCTTTGCGCTGGAGTTTGAGCTGGCCAGCCAGACGCACCGCATCGAGCGCAACGGCGACGGCTCGGACATCACCCTCGATGGACAGCCAATCGCGGAGGCCGCGCTGCGCGCCTGGCTCGACGGCCGCGGCCCCTTCGTACTGCCGCAGGCGCCGGGCTTCAGTTTCCGCGCGCTGTATGCGCGCTTTGCCCGGCGCGAGCGCGAGGATCGCACCGACCCCATCAGGCTGCACCGGGAAGAGGCGCACGAAGCGCTGGCGCGCACGCTCTATCTGCTCGGCGCCGACATCACCCTGGTGCTGCGGAAAGCACAGCAGCGCGAGCGCGTCATCGCCATCGACAGCGCGCGCAAGCTGCTCAGACAAAGCGATACGCGCCTGCGCGAGCTGCTGCGCACCGGCATGGACGCGCGGGCCCAGATCGCCGAGTTGAGCGAGCGCATCCAAACCCTGCGCAGCCGCTTGCAGACCATGCAGGTGGCCGACGATTACGAGCGCATGCGGCAAGAGGCCGATGCGCTCACGCAGCAGCTGCGGCAGCGGGAGAGCCGCCTGGCGCAGATCGACTTTCAGCTCGCCGGCATCGAGCAGGCCTTGCAGCGGCGCGCCGATATCGAGCGCGAAGTGCTGCTGGCGTTCTATCGCGGGCTTGAGCACGTGTTCAAGCCGCAAGCCCTGGCCGACTTCGCAACCGTGGAGGCGTTTCACCGCTCGCTGGCCGAGCAGCGCCACCGCCGCCTGTCGCGCGACCGCCTCCGGCTACAGGACGAGCGACGCCGCGTCGAAGACGAGCGCGCCCAGCTGGCCCGGCAGCGCGACGAGCGGCTGGCCTATCTGGGCAGCCACCACGCGCTGGACGATTACCAGGCCGTGGCGGCGGAGCTGGCGCGCATGCAGGCCGACCTGGACCTGCTGCAACGCTACCGCAGCGCCAGCGAAGCCTGGGATGCCGAAGAGCTGGAGCTGCGTCGGAATCTGGCCGAAGACGACCGGCTGGCCGCCGACTATGTGGCCGAGCAGCCGCTGGCGTGGGCCGACCGGCGCTTTCGCGAGCTGATCCATGCCCTGTATCCGCGCGAAGCCGCCGGCATTGTGCTCGGCAACAACACCGGGGACAACAAGCTGCGTTACGACCTCAAGGTGCAGGTGCAAGGTCAAGGATCCGACGGCATCAACGCCGCGCGCATCATGGCCTTTGACTGGCTGGTGTTTCGCCACGGCGCGCACCACACCATGCGCCACCTGTGGCACGACAACGGCCTGTTCGACCCCATCGACCCCAACCAGCGCGCCGCCTGGCTGCGCCGGGTTCGGGCGGAGCTGGCCGGCAGCGGCATGCAATACATCCTGTCGATCAACACGGAAAACTACGCCTCGACCCGCGAGCTGCTGGGCGAAGATGGCGCCTGGCTGGATGAGGCGGTGATTGTCAGACTGCGCGGCGATGCCGATGCCCACAAGCTGCTGGGTGAGCGCATCGGGGTGGTCGAGCCATCACCATGAAAAACGCGGCCCGCGGCAAGGGACAAGCTGCCACTCAGCCCCCTTGCCCGCCGGCCCGCGCCCGGTTCAGCGCCAGCAGGCGCGCGAGAATCTCCTCGTCGGGCGTCTCGGGCGTGTAGTCCGCCCAGCCGTAGGCGGCGGCGACTGCCGCATCCAGCGCCACATGCGCCTGCGCGAGCCACGCCGGGCGCTGGTTGTAGAGGTTGGTCAGCGTTCTGGTCTTCAGTTGCGCTTCAAAACCCGGCCTGGCCACGGGCCGCGGCGGAAAGCCGGCTTTTTCTTCCTCGGGCGTGCGCTGCCACTCGACCCACTCGGGCGGGTTGAGCCACGCCTCGCGCAAGGCATGGAGCCGATGCGCCGCGCGGGCGATGGCCTCGGCATGCATGCGCGCGGCGGGCGGCAAACCCGCGGGGATGCGCGCGCCGCCCTCCAGCGTCTCGGTGCGCTGGTGCGCGGTGTCGGCGGGGGTGAGGCCTTGCGGGAAGGGGAAGGTCTCGAAGGTGGTGGTGGGGGTGTAGCGGGGATCGTTGCCAACCCCCAGCCAGGTGCCCAGCCGCAGCGACCACAGCTCGTGAAAGCGGCTGTGCAGGATGCCGAAGGTGGCGTCGTCGGCGCGGGCGATGACGGTGAGGTTCTTGTCCGGCACAATCGGTTGGCTGACCCAGGCAAACACGCGGTGCTTGGCCACTTCTGGCGTGACGATGAAACGCGGGAGGTTGCTGATTGCTCTGCGCATCAGCGGACGCGACCACTGAAACAACCACCACATTTCATTGGTGCGAGCCTCGCGCTTGCCAACGCGTGTAGGTCTCACATGCGCTCTGGCGTACTCGAATGGAGTTTCATAGAGACAGGCTTGGTGCTCTGGCGTATCAGTGCCGAAGTCAATGATCCAGTAGTCACGGTTACGGCGCGTGATATCCAGCCCGTTAAACCACGGCTTGACAACATCGGCGTTCGATCGGCCATTGGGGTTAGGCAAACGAAGCCACGCACGCGCTGTTTCGCCGGGTACCTCGAATGGGCCGGTTTTTTGGATTCCAAGGTAAGCAGCGTCGGCGTTTTCAAGAAGCTTCCGCGCCCGAGTAACATCCCCTTGCCCATTCGCCGCTGCCGCGGTCAGGTCGGCATGAATCGCCGCAACCTCCCGCCCATCCAGCCGCACCGGCCCGTCGTGGCGGCCAAAGCAGATGAGCGAGACGCGCACCGCGGCGCCGTCGTTGAACCAGGGCTCGTCGCTCCACGCCTCGAAGATCGTCAGAGCAGCTTGACCAGCGCCGCGATCACCGCCGCCTGGGCGATCAACGCCACCGTCATCCACTTGATGAGGTCGGTCTTCAGCTCGGCCAGACGGATGTCCAGAAAGTCGCGGGTCACGATGCCCTCCTGAGAGCGGACGATGGTGCGCACCACCGCCTCGGCCTGCTCCGGCGGCAGCCCCGCTTCCTTGAGGATGCGGGTCAACTCCAGGGTGTCGAAGGTCACCGTGGTCATCGCCGACATTGTTGGGTTGGGCCTGGGCGCTGTCAAGGATCCGATCCAGCACCCGGCGGTTCGCCCCGCCGCGGATGGAGTTGGTCGCCACCAGCCCCGCGCGGCTGGCTTTGCCCGCCTCGATCTGCGCGCGCGCTTTTTCGAACCAGTAGGCGACCAGGTCCGCGCCGCCCGGCACGCGGCCGGCGTAAGTCTCGCGCAGCCGCTCGGTGTAGGCGTCGCCGAGTTCCGAACGCATTTTCTTGTCGCCCAGAAACGGCGGGTTGCCGATGATGACGTCGGCCTGCGGCCAGTCGGCCTCGCTGCCGTCGGGGTTGAGCAGCGCGTCGCGGCATTCGATGTGGTCGAGCTTGGCCAGGATGGGGTTGCGCCGGATGGCGTAGCCGTGCTTGAGCATCCACTGGATTTCGCCGATCCACACCGTCACGCGGGCAAGCTCCGCGGCGTAGGGGTTGAGTTCGATGCCGAGCACGTTGGCGGGGCTCGTCTCGATGCCAAGCTGGCGCTGTAAGCCCAGCGCCTCGGCGTCGAGGTTGGCGCGGTGCTCCAGGTCTTTGAGCGCGCGCAGGGCCAGATAGAGGAAGTTGCCCGAGCCGCAGGCGGGGTCGAGCACGCGGAAGTTCTTCAGCCGCTCCAGATACCCGAGGAAGGCCGCCTGCGCGGCCTTGCGCGCGGTCTGCGAGCCCTTGCCGCCGGCCTCGAAGCGCGCCATGGCCTCGGCGATGCGCTGGCGCGCGCTTGCCCATTCGCGGGCCAGCGGCTGCACGATCAGCGGCTCGATGAGCTTGCCGATGGTGGCCGGGTCGGTGTAGTGCGCGCCCAACTGGCTGCGCTTGGCCGGATCCAGCCCGCGCTCGAACAGCGTGCCGAAGATCGAGGGCTCGATCTGCGACCAGTCCATGCGCGCCGCGTCGCGCAGGATAGCGGCCTCCTCGGCTTGGAGCGGCAGCGGCGCGATGGTCTCGAACAGCCCGCCGTTGAACCAGGCGATGTCTTCGAGCAGGAAGTCGCCGCCGCCGCGCATGGCGGCGAAGAGCTCGCCCAGGCGTTGCTGGAGCTTCTCGGGCGCGGCGGCGCTTTTGTCGAGGATGCGCTCGAACAGCCGCGCCGGCAAAAGCCCTGCGTCTTCGGCGAAGAGGCAAAAGAGGCACTGGATGAGGAAGTGCGCCGTCGTCTGCGGGTCGTGGCCGCGCGCGGTGAGCCGCTGCGCCAGCTCGGCAAAGCGCGCGGCGGCCTCGGCGGTGACGTCCTGCGTGGTGCGGCGGGGGCGAAAGCGCTCCGGCTCCGTCCAGGCCCAGCGCAGGCGCTGGCGCGCGCTCGGATCGAGCAGGTCGGCCAGCTCGAAGACGTGGCACTCGCTGGGCGTGCCGGTGAAGTGGGTGTGGATTTCGATGCGCTGGCGGTCGCTGACGATGAGCAGCGGCGGGTTGTCCAGCGCCAGCGCATACGTCATGAGCTGGCGCAGCGCGGCGGCCAGGTCCCGCCCCGGCGCCTTGTATTCCCAGGCAAAGCAGCCGCGCTTCCAGACGTCGGCCCAGCCGCTTGATCCGCCGGTTTTCTTCAGGCCGCGCTCGAAGCAATAGGCCTCGGGGTCGGCGGGCTCGGGCACGTCCAGCAGCCGGCACAGGTCGATGAAGTGCGCCTGCGCGCCGGCGCGCTCGGACAGGCCGTCTGCCGCGCCGCCGGCGGCCCATTTGGCGATGAAGGCTTGCGGGGTCATGGCGCAAGGGTAGCATCGCGCACTCGCAAGCCGGGTCCGGGCGGTCGCTGCAGGCCAGCGACGACACCGAAGCGGTGATACGCGAGAAGGGCGAGACGATCGGGCGAATCGAGCCACTGGCCGCCTGAACGCCTCGATGAACCCCCTGCTGCTCGATGGATCGATCACGCCCCCAGCGTCACCCACGGCAGGTCGTGCGCGCGACCCAGCGCGTCGAGCTCGGCACGGGTGCGTCCGGCAAACCACACGGTCAAGCGGTCGGCCACCTCGGGACACAGGGCGTTGGCCGGGCTCAGTGGCCCCAGGCCGGCCACGTCGCCCAGGCGGCGCGCGAAGTGCGGCTCCAGCGCCGCCACCGCCACGCGGCCATCGGCACAACGGTACACCCGGTAGCCGGCGTGTGCCCCGCCCAGCAGCCCGCCGGGCGCCGTCAGCCCCCAGGCCCGCGGGCGGGCCAGCCAGGCGGCGGCGTCGGTCAGGGCGACGTCGCGCACGACGCCCCGGCCCAACGCATCGCGCTGGCGCAGCGCGGCCAGCACGGCTTCGCTGGCCAGCAAAGCGCCGGCCATGTCGGCCAACAGGCTGGGCGGCAGCGCCAGCCCGTCGATCAGACCTGCCTCGGCCTGGTAGGTGAGGTCGTGTCCGGCCTCCTCGGCGCGCGCGCCCGCCCCGCCCACGATGCGCACCACGCACAGGCGCGGGTGACGCTGGGCCAGGCTGGTCGGGTCCAGGCCCAGGCGCGCCAGCGCCGAGGGGCGAAACGAGGTCAGCAGCACATCGGTGCGCTCCAGCCGTTGTCCCAGGCGCCGTTGCCCCGCCGTGGTTTTGAGGTCCAGCGCCACCGTGCGCACACCCCGCTGCAGCTCGGCGTAGGCGGCGGCGCAGTAGCCCTGCATGGGGTCGCCGCCGGGCGGCTCCACCTTCGTGCAACGTGCGCCAAGCTGGCGCAGCCGTTGCAGCGCCGCCGGGCCGGGCAGGTTGAGCGCCAGGCTTAGGATCTGCACCCCAGCCAGGGGAAGGGGCGTACGGGGTAGGGGGGTGCGGGCCATGGCGGCATCATAGGGCCACCGGCGGCCGGCTGGCATGCAGGGCTGTGACTACAATCGATTGTCGTAATCTGGTTACAAACGCGGGGTTATCATGCCCCACAACCCCGCCCCGCTGAGGAGACCCGCCACCATGCCATTGCGCGCCACCAAGATCGTTGCCACGCTGGGCCCTGCGAGCGACACGCCCGAGCTGCTGGAGGCCATGATCCGCGCTGGTGTGGACGTGGTGCGGCTGAATTTTTCGCACGGCAGCGCCGACGATCACCGCCGCCGCGCCGAGGCGGTGCGCGCCGCCGCCGAGCGGGTGGGCAAAGAGGTGGCGGTGATGGCCGACCTGCAGGGGCCCAAGATCCGCATCGGCAAATTTGCGCATGGCAAGGTCACGCTGCTGGACGGGGCCGCGTTCACCTTGGACGCGGCGCGCACCGAACCGGGCGACGAAACGGTGGTGGGGCTGGACTACAAGGAGCTGCCCCGCGACGTCGTGCCGGGCGACATCCTGCTGCTCAACGACGGGCTGATCGAGTTGCAGGTGGAGCGCGTGGAGGGTGCAGCCGTGCACACCCGGGTGGTGGTGGGCGGGGAGCTGTCGAACCACAAGGGCATCAACAAGCGCGGCGGCGGGTTGACGGCGCCGGCGCTCACGCCCAAGGATATGGCCGACATCGCCACCGCAATGGCGTTGCGCGCCGACTACGTGGCGGTGAGCTTTCCGAAAAACGCCGACGACATGCGGCTGGCGCGCCGGCTGTGCGACGAGGCGGCGCACGACGACCATCGCCCGGGCCTGATCGCCAAAATCGAGCGCGCCGAGGCGATCCCGGAGCTGGAGGCGATTTTGCTGGCCAGCGACGGCATCATGGTGGCGCGCGGCGACCTGGCGGTCGAGGTCGGCAACGCGGCGGTGCCAGCGCTGCAAAAGCGCATGATCCGCTTGGCGCGCGAGCACGACCGGCTGGTCATCACCGCCACGCAGATGATGGAGAGCATGATCCACGCGCCGGTGCCCACGCGCGCCGAGGTCAGCGACGTGGCCAACGCCGTGCTGGACGGCACCGACGCCGTGATGCTCAGCGCCGAGACCGCCGCCGGCAGGTACCCGCTGCAAACGGTGCAAGAGATGGCGCGCATCTGCGTGGCCGCGGAGCAGGCCTACCACGACGCGCTGGACCATGATTTCATTGGCAAAACGTTTACGCGCATCGACCAGTCGATCGCATTGGGGGCGTTGTTCATCGCCTCGCACCTGCAGGCACGCGCCATCATTGCGCTGACCGAGTCTGGCTCCACCCCGCTGTGGATGAGCCGCCACACCATCGACATTCCGATCTATGCCATCACGCCGCGGCTGAGCACGGCGCGCAAGCTGGCGCTGTACCGCAACGTGCACGCGCTGCGCACGGCCGGTGGCAGCGCCGACCGCGACACGGCGCTGGAGCAGGCGGTGCAGCAGCTCAAAGCCCGTGGCCGCTTGCAGGCCGGCGACCGCTACGTGATCACGGCCGGCCAGCCGATGGGCACACCCGGCGGCACCAACATGCTGAAGGTTGGCACGGTGGCATGACGACGTTGCGGGCCGCCGCGATCCGTGACCGAGGCTGTTATCGTTCGGGGGAGCCACGATGCAAAACGATCCCATGCAACCGTCGTTCGAAGCGCGCCGCCGCCATTGGCGCAAGACCCTGCGCATCACCGGCATGCTGCTGGCGATTTGGTTTGTTGTCACGTTCGTCGTGGGCTACTTCGCCCGTGACCTCGGCTTCAGCCTGTTTGGCTGGCCATTCAGCTTCTGGGTCGGTGCCCAGGGGGCGCTGGTGGTTTATGTACTCCTCATTGGCTACTACGCCTGGGCCATGGATCGGTTGGATCAGCAGCTGCACCGTGGAGATGAGAGCGAACCCGCGCAAGCCCCGTCGCGCCGTGCGCGCTTGATGCGCTAACATCGTTGCGCAGCGGGCCGGTGGGCCTGGCCCGCTGCCCTTGCGGCCACCGTCCTGGCATCAGGCGGTGGCCATTTTCTTTGGCGCGCCGTCCTACAATGCCGCGCGGTGTAACCACCATGTAACCACGCTTTTGGCCCCCACAGGCACCAAGGAGGACCCCGACCATGGCGCTCGTGTCGATGCGCGAACTGCTGGACCATGCCGCCGAGCACGGCTATGGCATCCCGGCCTTCAACGTCAACAACCTGGAGCAGGTGCAGGCCGTGATGGCCGCCGCCGACGAAGTCGGCGCGCCCGTCATCTTGCAAGCCAGCGCCGGCGCGCGCAAATACGCCGGCGAATCGTTCATCAAGTACCTCGTGCAGGCCGCCGTCGAGGCCTACCCGCACATCCCGGTGTGCATGCACCAGGACCACGGCCAAAGCCCCGCCGTGTGCGAAGGCGCGATCCGGCTGGGCTTTTCGTCGGTGATGATGGACGGCTCGCTGATGGAGGACGGCAAAACCCCGGCGTCCTACGAGTACAACGTCGACGTCACGCGCCGCGTGGTCGAGATGGCGCACCGCGTTGGCGTGTCGGTGGAGGGGGAGCTGGGCTGCCTGGGCTCGCTGGAAACCGGCATGGCTGGCGAGGAAGACGGCCATGGTGCGGCGGGCAAACTGGACCACTCGGCGCTGTTGACCGACCCCGAGCAAGCGGCCGAGTTCGTGCGCGCCACGCAGGTCGACGCGCTGGCCATCGCGATCGGCACCAGCCACGGTGCCTACAAGTTCACCCGCCCCCCCACCGGCGACGTGCTGGCCATCGGCCGCGTCAAGGAAATCCACGCGCGCATCCCCAACACCCACCTGGTCATGCACGGCAGCTCCAGCGTGCCGCAGGAACTGCTGGCCGTCATCAACCAGTACGGCGGCAAAATGAAAGAGACGTACGGCGTGCCGGTCAAGGAAATTCAAGAGGCCATCCGCCACGGCGTGCGCAAGATCAACATCGACACCGACATTCGGCTGGCCATGACGGGCGCGGTGCGCAAGTTCTTGCACGAAAACCCAGACAAGTTCGATGCGCGCGAGTGGCTCAAGCCCGCCCGCGAAGCCGCCAAACAGGTATGCAAACAGCGCTACCTGGAGTTCGGCTGCGAGGGCATGGGCGCCAAGGTCAAGGGCCGCTCGCTGGCCATCATGGCCTACCGCTACGAGGTCGGCGAGCTGGCGCAGGTGGTGCAGGGATAACCCCAAGCCGTCGCCCCCGGCCGGGGCTTGGTGCGTGTGATCGTGTACCAGCGCGCGGGGCGTTAGGCGCCGGCACTGGGTGGCTGAGCGCCGCGATGCCCGACACCCCATCGGGCTGCGCTACCATCGGCCCCCATGATGACGGCCGTGCACACCACCCATTTGAAGTCCTTGCCGCTGCTGGCGCGCGGCAAGGTGCGCGACAACTACGCCGTCGGCGACGACCGCATCCTGATGGTGGCCACCGACCGCATCAGCGCGTTCGACGTCGTGATGAACGAGCCCATTCCTGGCAAGGGCGAGCTGCTGACGACGCTGAGCCTGTTCTGGTTCGACCGCCTGGGCCCCAAGGGGGCCAACCTGTGCCCGATCCACCTCACCGGTGACGACCCGCTTAGCGTCGTCGCCCCCGAGGAGCGCGCCATGGTTCAGGGGCGTTCGATGTTGGTCAAGCGGCTGCGGCCGATCCCCGTGGAGGCGGTGGTGCGTGGCTACCTGGCCGGCAGTGGCTGGAAGGAGTACCAGCAATCGGGCTCGGTGTGCGGCGTGGCGCTGCCAGATGGGTTGCGCAACGCTTCCAAGCTGCCCGCCCCCATCTTCACGCCGGCGGCCAAGGCGGCGGTGGGTGAGCACGACGAGAACATCACGTTCGACGAGATGGCCGCGCGCATCGGCGCCGAGCTGGCCGAGCGCATCCGAGACGTCTCGATCCGGCTGTACCAGGCGGCCAGCGACTACGCGGCCACCCGTGGCATCATCATCGCCGACACCAAGTTCGAGTTCGGCCTGGACGAGCACGGCACGCTGACGCTGATGGACGAGGTGCTGACGCCGGATTCGTCGCGCTATTGGCCCGCTGAGTCGTACCGCGAAGGCGCCAACCCGCCCAGCTTCGACAAGCAGTATTTGCGCGACTGGCTGGAGACGGCGCAGGTCGATGGCCAGCTGTGGAACAAGCAGCCCCCGCCGCCGACGCTGCCGCCGTACGTCATCGAGCAGACCGCCGCGCGTTACCGCGAGGCGCTGGCGCGACTGATCGGTTGAGGCCGCGACTCGTCATCGGCAGGCAGCGATAGCACGAAGCAACTGCCGCCACCGGGGTGTTCTTCGCAGTGCACGTGGCCGCCGTGCAGTTGGGCGATTTGACGCACCAGCGCCAACCCCAGACCAACGCCGCCGCGCGCCTCGGTGTGACCGGGCAGGCGAAAGAAGGGCTCGAAGATGCGCTCGCGCGCGTCGGCTGGCACGCCCAGGCCGCGGTCGCACACCCACACCTGGGCTTGACCCGCGGCGCCGCGCTGCACGCGCACCTGGGGCGGCTGCTCCGGCGCGTAGCGGCGCGCGTTGTCCAGCAGGTTGCGCACCGCGCGGCGCAGCAACCGCTCATCACCTTGTACGGTCACGGGGGCGCCACTGACCTCGGCGTCGAACCAGGCCGCCTCCTCGGCCACCAGCGCCAGCAAATCCAGCGGCTGGCGCGCCAGGTTGGGCGTCGTTTCCAGCCGGGCCGCCAGCAGCACCTCGTCCACCAGCGCGTCCAGCTCGGCCAGGCTGCGTTGGATTTCGGCCCGGTGCCGTAGCCGCGCCTCGGCGTCCTGCGTGGCGTCGAGCAGCTCCAGCGCCAGCTTCAGCCGCGCCAGCGGCGAGCGCAGCTCGTGCGAGGCGTTGGCCAGCAAGCGCTGCTGCGCGCGCACCAGCGCTTCGATGCGCGCGGCGGCGGCGTTGAAGCTGGCCGCCAGCGCGGCCACCTCGTCGTGGCCCTGCACCGCCACGCGCCGCTGCAGGGCGCCGTCGCCAAACGCTTGCACGCCTGTGCGCAGCAATTCCAAGCGACGGGTCAGCGAGCGCACCAGCGGGTACGAGGCCAGCCCCACCAGCGCCAGCAACGCCGCCAAGGAGGCCGCCACCCACCACAGGCGTTGTCCGAGGGGGGCGTCCACCTCCGCAAACGGCGCCAACGCGGGGTCGACCCAGCCACCAGTCAAGTCCAGCCAGGCGGCTTGCTCCTGCTCACTTTGGGCCTGCGCGTGGTACTGGAACACACCCACCGCCAGCGCCGCAAACGCCAGCAGCACGCTCAGCACCACGGCGTAGATGCGCAGGTACAGCCGCCTCATGGCGCGCCTTCGTCGGCGCGGGGCCGTGCCAGCATGTAGCCGGTGCCACGCACGGTGAGGATGCGCCGCGGACGCTTCGGGTCGTCTTCGACGGCGGCGCGGATGCGCGAGATGTGCACGTCGATCGAGCGGTCGAACGCCTCTTGCGGGTGGCCTTTGAGCGCGTCCATGATCTGGTCGCGCGTCAGCACCCGCCCGGCGTGTCGGGCCAACACGGCCAGCAGTTGGAACTGGTACGCGGTCAGCTCGCGCGGCTGGCCATGCAGCCGCACCTCGTGCGCGCCCAGGTCAAGCTCCAGCGCCCCCACGCGCAGCACCTGCGCCGGCGCGCCGGACCCGGCTTGGGCACGGCGCAACAGGGCACGCAAGCGCGCCAGCAGTTCGCGCGCTTCGAACGGTTTGGCCAGGTAGTCGTCGGCGCCCAACTCCAACCCGAGGATGCGGTCGGCCGGCTCGCCACGCGCGGTCAGCATCAGCAACGGCAGCGCCACGGTGGCTGGGTCGGCGCGCAGCTCGCGGCACCACTGCAGTCCGTCGCCGTCGGGCAGCATCAGGTCCAGGATCAACGCCTGCGGCGCCGGCGGCTGCCGCAGGCGCTGGCGGGCCGCCGTCAGCGTGCCCGCGGTCTCCACGGCGTAGCCCGCCTGGCCGAGGTAGTCGGCCAGCATGGCGCTCAGACGCAGGTCGTCATCGACGAGGAGGATGCGCGTGCTCATCCCGGTGATGGTGAGGTCGGGGACCGTCGCCGCGGCGCTGCATGCGCTCGGCCCAGCGCTGACGCTGCTCGGGCGTGAGCACCTTGGCAGTGTCGATCATGAAGCGCTGCATGCGCGCCGTCAACTTGTCGTGGTGGGCCAGCTCGCGCTGGCGCAACGCCTCCAGCGCCGCCTCGTCAAGCTGCGGCGCCGCCATCAGGCGGTGGCGCTCTTCGCGCAGCGTGCGGCCTTCGTCGCGCAGGGCACGCAAATCCTGGCTGGCCGCCTGCGCCAAGGCACGCAGCTGATCGCGCTGCGCCGGCTGCAGGTCCAGCTCGCGCGCCATGTGCTCGACCATGCGCTCGGCACGCGCGTCGTCGGGGGCCATGGCCGCCGCCATCGGCCCCGGGCCGTGCGGCATGCCGCGCGGCGGCATGCCCTGGGCCCACACGGGCGCCAGGCCCGCGCTCAGGGCCAGCGCCAGCATCGTCTTACGCCAGTGCAACCGGCGGTCATGGGTTGTCGGCATCGTCATCGTCACACTCCTTGCTCGTCCTGTGGGGGGTGGCGACCATCGCCACCCCCCACATCGCCATCGTGCACGGGAGCTGTCAACCGGGTGTGACGCCGAGGTAAAGAAATGTCAACGCGACCGGCCGCCGGTCGGCCGCTTCCCACGAAGCAGGTTCAGTACTGCCGCTCGGGCAGCTCCACCCACAGGCCGTCGAGGTCGGGCGTCAGGCGGATTTGGCAGCTCAGCCGGCTGTTGGGGCGGCGCTCGACCGCGGTGTAGTCCAGCATCGTGTCTTCGTCGCCCCGTGCCGGGCCGACCTTGGCCTGCCACTCGGGTGGGATGAACACATGGCAGGTGGCGCACGTCAGGTTGCCGCCGCAGTCGGCCGCAATGCCGTCGATGCCGGCGTCGACGGCGGCTTTCATCAGGCTGCGACCATCGGGTTCGACCTCGACTTCGCGATCCACGACAGGGCCGTGTGGCCCGGGCTGAACAAAGCGAACGGTGATCATGCCGGGGACCTTGGACGTCAGTTGAGGGCCATGCTGAGCTTGCGCCGGTAGCGCGACACCAGCTCCGCCTGCGGGTCCTCAGCGGTGGCGCTGTGGCTAGGGATTTCAAGCCCAGCGCTGGATGGGCGTGTGCCTGCGGCGACGTCGCGCGCCGGGGGTGTCAGCAACTCCAGCAGCGCAACGTAGGTTTTGCGCGGCGCCTCGTCGGCCCACTTTTTGTCGCGCATGATGATTTCGGCCAGCTCGTCCATCGCCGCGGTCCACTCACCGCGCGCGATCAGCACGCGCGCCTTGGCGAAGCGGGTTTCGAAGTCGCGCCGGTTGGCGGCGATCAGCTCATCGAACTTGTCCAGGGGCCACTGGCCGCGCGGGTCGTGCCGGGCAAACTCCAGCGCCGCGATCCAATGCTGCAACGCCTCGAAGCGCAACGGCAACGGCAGCTTGCCCAACGCCGGCGCCAGCGCCGCCGAGGCCTCCTCGAGCTGGCCCAGCTCCACCAGCAGCCGCACCAGGTCGTAGCGGGCGTCGTCGTTGTCCGGGTCGCGCGCCAGCGCCTCGCGCAGCCGCTGCACGGCGGCGTCGGTGTCGCCACTGGCCGCGGCCTGCAGCGCTTCGTCCACCTCGGCGCGCGCTTGCAGCGCTTCTTCGCTTGGGATGTGGCGGTCCAAAAACGCTTTGATTTGCCCTTCGGGCAGCGCGCCCATGAAGCCGTCGACCGGCTGCCCCCCGACGAACAGGATGCAGGTGGGAATGCTGCGGATCTGGAAGTAGCCGGCCAGCTGCTGCTCTTCCTCGGTGTTGACCTTGACGAGCTTGAAGCGGCCGCCGTAGGCTTGCTCGACCTTCTCAAGGATAGGCCCGAGCACCTTGCACGGGCCACACCAGGGTGCCCAAAAGTCCACCAGCACAGGCGTGGCAAGCGAGGCTTCGAGCACCTCGGTCTGGAAGTTGGCAAGTGTGACGTCGATCATCGCGGCAGCGTCCGATTCTCTAGAATGACGGGATTTTTCCCCGGGGTCGCCATGTCCAGCAGCAACGTCCAGGTCGGTGTCGTCATGGGGTCCAGCAGCGACTGGGACACCATGCAACACGCAGTCGCCATTTTCCAACAGTTCGGCGTCGCGCACGAGGCGCGCGTGGTGTCGGCCCACCGCATGCCCGACGACATGTTCGAGTACGCAGCCCGTGCCGAAGCGCGTGGCCTCAAGGCCATCGTCGCTGGTGCCGGCGGTGCGGCGCACCTGCCTGGCATGTTGGCGGCCAAGACCACCGTGCCGGTGCTGGGCGTGCCGGTACCGAGCCGTCACCTCAACGGCGTCGATTCGCTGCACTCGATCGTACAAATGCCCAAGGGCGTGCCGGTGGCCACGTTTGCCATCGGCGCGGCGGGCGCGGCCAACGCGGCGCTGTTCGCGGTGGCGATGCTGGCCAACGAAGACCCCGAGCTGCGCGCGCGGCTGCACGCCTTCCGTGCCGAGCAAACCGCCGCCGCACGCGCCATGACCCTGCCACCCGTGACGACGGCCTGATGCGGCCGACCGTCAACCCCCAGCTCACCATGAAGCCCACAACGCTTTTGCCCGGCCCGCAACCCACGGCTGCGCGCCCCACCACCCTCGGGGTGTTGGGCGGGGGGCAGCTCGGACGCATGTTCGTGCACGCCGCGCAAGCCATGGGCTACGCGGTGGCCGTGCTGGACCCGGACCCGGCCAGCCCCGCTGGGCGCGTGGCCGATGTGCACATCGCCACCGCCTACGACGACGAGCAGGGCCTGGCGCAGCTGATGCAGCGCTGCGAGGCCATCACCACCGAATTCGAAAACGTTCCCGCCGCCGTGCTGGGCACCTTGGCCGCCCAGCGCCCCGTGGCGCCACACGCCCAGGCGGTGGCGGTGGCGCAAGACCGCGCCGCCGAAAAAGCCCATTTCGCCGCTTGCGCCGCCCGCACCGGGGTCGGGCCGGCCCCGCACGCCATCATCCGCAGCGCCGCCGACCTGCAACGCATCGACGACACGCTGCTGCCCGGCATCCTCAAAACCGCGCGGCTTGGCTACGACGGCAAAGGCCAGCTGCGTGTGCAGCACCGTGACGAGCTGGCCGCCGCCTGGCAACGCCTGGGCCAGGTGCCGTGCGTGCTGGAGCGCCACCTGCCGCTGCGCGACGAGTTGTCGGTGATCGTGGCGCGCGGCGCGGACGGCACGTTGGTGGCGTTGCCGGTGCAGCGCAACGTGCACCGCGACGGCATCCTGGCGGTGACCGAGGTTGGCGACGGTGCGGTCGATCCCACCCTGGCCCAACAGGCGCTCGACGCCACCCAGGCCATCGCGGCCGATCTGCACTACGTCGGCGTGCTGTGCGTGGAGTTTTTTGTCGTCGATGACGGCAGTCCCAGCGGCGCGCTGGTGGTCAACGAAATGGCCCCGCGTCCGCACAACAGCGGCCACCACAGCATCGACGCCTGCGACGTGTCGCAGTTCGAGCTGCAGGTGCGCGCGCTGGCCGGGTTGCCGCTGGTGGCGCCGCGGCTGCACAGCGCCGCGGTGATGCTCAACCTGCTGGGCAACCTGTGGTGGCGCGACGACGTCGCCGTCACGCCCGATTGGGCTGGGGTGCTGGCTCTGCCGGGTGTACACCTGCACCTGTACGGCAAGCTCGACGCACGGCCCGGGCGCAAGATGGGCCATCTGACGATCACGGCGCCAACGCTGGCGCAGGCCCGTGACGTTGCTCGCACGGCGGCCACCTTGTTGGGATTGCCCCCATGGCGCTGACGCTGGACGCGCGCGGCCTGGATGCGCAGGTGCTGGCCACCGCGGTGCAGCGGCTGGCCGCGGGCACCCTCGTGGCCATGCCCACCGAGACCGTGTACGGCCTGGCCGCCCACGCCGACGATGCAGCGGCGGTGGCGCGCGTCTTCGCGGCCAAGGGCCGTCCCAGCGACCACCCGCTGATCGTGCATGTAGCCGGGGACGACGCCGCGGCGCGCGCGTTGGCCGTGCAGCACTACGCCACCGACGTGCCTGCCTTTGCCCAGGCGTTGACGGCGCGCTTTTGGCCCGGCCCACTGACGTTGATCCTGCCGCGGCGCGCCGGTGTGGCCGAGGCCGCCGCCGGTGGTCAGCCGTCGATCGGGCTGCGCTGCCCCAGCCACCCGGTGGCGCAGGCGCTGCTGCGCGCCGCCCGCGCGGCAGGTCTGTTGGGCCTGGCCGCGCCCAGCGCCAACCGCTTTGGTCGCGTCAGCCCCACGCGCGCCGAGCATGTGCGGGCCGAACTAGGGCACCTGCACGACGACGAACTGTTGATTCTGGATGGCGGCCCGTGCCCGGTGGGCATCGAGTCCACCATCGTGGACTGCACCCGCGGCCACCCGGTGCTGCTGCGTCCCGGCATGATCGGCCGCGCTGCCTTGCAGCAGGCGTGCGGCATGCCGGTGGCCGACCGCGACGCCCACGCCCCCCGTGCGGCCGGTACGCTGAGCTCGCACTACGCCCCCGAGGCCAAGGTGCGCCTGATGGACGCGCAGGCGCTGCAAACGGCGCTGGACCTGCTGGGCGCGCAGGCCCAGGGCATCGCGGTGTACCACCGCAGCCCGCTGCGCTGCGTCAGCCCCCACGTGCGGCTGCAACCCATGCCGCACGACGCCGAAGCGGCTGCGCGCGAGCTGTTTGCGACCCTGCGCGCACTGGACGACGGCCACACCCGTCTGATCTGGGTCGAAACCCCGCCACCCGACCCCGCTTGGGACGGGGTGCGCGACCGCTTGCAGCGCGCGGCGGCCACGATTCCCCATCCGTAGCTGACGTTGCCGTGTGAACAACGGGCCCCACATCCAGGGGCCTCGCGCGCCCTAGCGTTTAGGCTCCACCGAAACCGACGGGGGTGGCTGGCCGCCATAGCGCAACCGCATCACCAAAATGGCCATCGCCAGCGTCAACGTGATGACGTTGGCGACGATGATGGGCCACGAGCCAATCAGCACCCCGTACAGCAGCCACAGCGCCACACCCAGTGCGAACGCGCTGTACATACCGACCGAAATGCCACTGACGTCGCGCGTACGCCACGTCAGCCACGCCTGCGGCACGAAGCTGACGGTGGTCAGTGTTGCCGCGGCGGTGCCCACCGCCTCGACCCACACGCTGCTGGTCACGCGCGCTCCTCGGGCAGCTCGATCTTGACCTCCAGCACCTCCAGGTTGTCGTGGCGCTCAAGGTTGACTTTGATGTCGTCCGGATGGATGGCGATGTATTTGCTGATCACCGCGACCAGGTCCCGCTGCAACGCCGGCAGGTAGTCAGGCGCG
This sequence comes from Tepidimonas aquatica, assembly GCF_007556585.1. Classification (GTDB taxonomy): domain Bacteria; phylum Pseudomonadota; class Gammaproteobacteria; order Burkholderiales; family Burkholderiaceae_C; genus Tepidimonas; species Tepidimonas aquatica. The sequence continues at coordinate 17,209 of NZ_VJNA01000036.1, forward strand.
GCAGGGCTGCGCCCGGCACGCTCGTGCGCCAGGATGATCTGCAGCCGCTCCTTGGCCACCGCGGCTGTTTTTTTCTTTTCGCCCAGCAAAAACGACAGCAGCGACACGGCGCTTACCTCCCGCCAAACAGGCGTTTGAAGAAGCTGGGTTTTTCCGCCTCGACGAAGCGCAGCGGGCGCTCGTGGCCGAGGAAGCGCTCGATCACGTCCTTGTAGGCTTCCGACACCTCGGTGCCGTGCAGGTGGATCGCTGGCACCCCCTGGTTGGAAGCGTTGAGCACCGCTTCGCTCTCGGGGATGACGCCGATGAGCGGGATGCGCAGGATGTCCTGGATATCCTGCAACGACAGCATCTGCCCCTCTTGCACCCGGTTGGGGTTGTAGCGCGTGATCAGCAAGTGCTCCTTGACCGGCTCGCGGCCTTCGATGGCACGGCGCGTTTTGGACGCCAGCATCCCCAAGATGCGGTCGGAGTCGCGCACCGACGACACTTCGGGGTTGGTCACCACCAGGGCCTCGTCGGCGTAGTGCATTGCCATCAACGCGCCGGTTTCGATGCCGGCGGGTGAGTCACAGACGATGTACTCAAACCCCATCGCCAGCAGGTCGTTGAGCACGCGCTCCACGCCGTCCTGCTTCAGCGCTTCCTTGTCGCGCGTTTGGCTGGCGGCCAGCACGTACAGGCTGTCGACCTGCTTGTCGCGGATCAGTGCCTGGTTGAGGTTGGCCTCGCCTTGGATGACGTTGACAAAGTCGTACACGACGCGCCGCTCGCACCCCATGATGAGGTCGAGGTTGCGCAAACCCACGTCGAAGTCGATGACGACGGTTTTGTGACCCTTCAGCGCTAGCCCGGTGGCAAACGAGGCGCTGGTCGTGGTTTTGCCCACGCCGCCTTTGCCGGAGGTGACGACGACGATCTTGGCCATGGGAAACGCTTCCGTGGATGACATTCAGTTCAAAGGTTCGAACAACAGCTTGTCGGAGCCCGCGTCGCTGACCAGCCGCACTTGTGTGGGTCGGTCGCGCACCGCGTCGGGCCAGCCGTGTTCGGCGGTCTGGTACACGCCGGCGATCGACACCAATTCGGCCTGCAACGCCAGCGCAAAAATACGCGCCGTTGTGTCGCCACGGGCGCCGGCCAGCGCCCGGCCACGCAACGGTGCATAGACATGCAGATGCCCGTCGGCGATAACCTCCGCGCCGGGGTTGACCATTGCCAACACGACCAGGTCACGGCCTTTGGCGTACACCTGTTGCCCAGACCGCAGGGGTCGGTCGATGATCATGGCCGACGCCGTAGGAGGTACCGCGAGGGGGGTTGCCTCCGCTTGAATCGGGCGCTTGGGTTCGACCGGCGCGGGCCCGGCATCGCGCAAGCCATGTTGTTGCAGCAACGCCGGCCATTGGCCTGCTGCATCGCGATAGCCCAGCGGCTGCAGCCCTACGTGGCGCAGCGCGCGCAGCAGCGCCTCCACCTCCAACGGCGTGGGGTCGGCCACCGTTGGCCAACCACTGAAGTCCAGCACCACGGGTTCGTTTTCGAAAAAGCCAGGGCTGTCGCCGTAGCGCTGCTGAAGCTCTTGCAGCACCGCGTCGACGTAGCCGCCGCGCAAACGTGCGCTCAGCATCGCCCACGTGGTGGGACGAATGTCGATGGCGGTGGACGATGCGCTGCTGTTCATGGTGCGACGTGACAGGCGCGCATCTTAGCAGCGTCAGCACGCCGCATCGACGGCCAGCGCAGCAGTGTCGGTGTCGGGGTTGTCCACGTTAACCAGATATTCAGTGTCTTGGTAATGGTCGTAGCGGATAGAGGTCGGCGCGATGCTGTGGACAAGATAAATTTTTCTTTTTGAAACAAACAGTTGTCAATCGTAGGAGTCTGTGGCCAGCGGCTCGGCAGCGGTGTGCGCCAATGGGGACATCGTGCTGGGTAGCCGCTTGGGGTGTGGACAACGTCGTGCTTGTGCTGGCGTTGTCCACGGTTTTATCCACAGTTCGTTGTCGTTATTCCACGACGGTGTAGCCCTCGGCGCGGATGGCTTGTGCCAGCGCCGCGCGTGGTTGTTCCGAGGCCACGCGCACGCGCTGCTGGGCCAGGTCAACCTCGACGCGGGCCTGGGCGTCGAGCGCGCGCACGGCACGCTCGATGGCCTTGACACAGTGCTGGCACGACATGCCTTGGACGCTGAACTCGTGTTGCATGGCAAAACTCCTTTCACTCAGAATGAGGGGTTGACGGACCGCGACGCTGTCAGGGCCGCCGTCCTGTCGGCATGATAGGGACAAGCGCCTTTGCAGTACGATGGTTGGGCCATGAGTGACGATCACGATCAGGAGGTGGGTGCTGCAGCGCTGGACGCGGCGGCGCCGCTCCAGCAATGCGACCTGGGCATCGGCGGCATGACATGCGCGTCGTGCGTGGCGCGTGTCGAGCGGGCGTTGAGTCGGGTGCCGGGGGTGGTGCAGGCCCAGGTCAACCTGGCCACCGAACAAGCGCGCGTGACGGTGCGCGCGGAGGATGATCCCGCGGTGCTGTTGGCGCGCCTGCAGCGGGCGGTGCGCGACGCCGGCTACGAGCCCCGCGCGGTGGAGGCCGATGATGCGGATGAGCGGCGTGCCCAGCGCGAGCTGCGCCAGGAAGGCTGGTGGGTGGCGCTGGGGTTGCTGCTGGCCGCACCGCTGGTGTTGCCGATGGTGGCGCTGGCCTGGGGCCAGCACTTGATGTTGCCGGCCTGGTGGCAGTTTGCGCTGGCCACGCCGGTGCAGTTCGGGCTGGGGTGGCGGTTTTACCGTGCCGGCTGGCAGGCGCTGCGCCATGGCAGCGGCAACATGGAATTGTTGGTGGCGCTGGGCACCAGCGCCGCGTGGGGCATGAGCACCTGGTTATGGTGGCGAGCGCCCTCGGGCCACGAGCCCCATCTGTACTACGAAGCCGCGGCGGTGGTGATCGCGCTGGTGCGGCTGGGCAAATGGTTGGAGCTTCGTGCGCGCCGACGAACCACCCAGGCGATTCGCGCGCTGCAGGCGTTGCGCCCTGACGTGGCGCACCTGTTGCCCGACGGCGTGCGGCGTGACGAGATGCAGGACATCCCCGTGGCCGAGCTGCTGCCCGGCGACCGGGTGCTGGTGCGCGCGGGCGAGCGCATTCCTGCTGACGGCGTCATCGAAGCCGGGCAGACCCAGGTGGACGAGTCGATGCTGACGGGTGAGCCCCTGCCGCTGGCGCGCGGCGTGGGCGACCGTGTGCTGGGCGGCAGTGTCAACGGCGAAGGGACTGTGGAGGTGCGCGTGACCGCTACGGGGGCGGCGTCGACGCTGCAACGCATCATCGCGCTGGTGCAAGACGCGCAGGCAGGCAAGCCGCCCGTGCAGCGGCTGGTCGATCAGGTGGCCGCGGTGTTCGTGCCGGTGGTGGTGGCCATCGCAAGCGTGACGGCCCTGGCCTGGTGGGCGTGGGGCGGGGTGTCGGTGGAGCAGGCGGTGTTGCACGCGGTGGCGGTGCTGGTGATCGCGTGCCCGTGCGCGTTGGGCTTGGCCACCCCTACCGCGATCATGGCCGGCACCGGGGCCGCGGCCCGCCACGGCATCCTGGTCAAAGATGCGCAGGCGCTGGAGCTGGCGCCGAAGGTGCGGGTGGTGGCGTTTGACAAAACCGGCACGCTGACTGTGGGCCGGCCACGGCTGGTGGCGCTGCACCCGGCGCCGGGCGTGGACGAAGCGGCGGCGCTGCGCACGGCGGCGGCGCTGCAGCAGGGCAGCAGCCACCCATTGGCGCTGGCGGTGTTGGCGGCGGTGCAGGACACCCCATTGGCCCCCGCGGTGGATCTGCAAACCGTCCCTGGGCGTGGGGTGCGCGGCTGGGTGGAGGGCGTGCCGCTGGCGTTGGGCAGCTTGGCCTGGTTGGCGGAACTGGAGCCAGCGCTGGCCAGCGAGGCGGCGTGGCCCGCCGGATGGGCCGAGGCGCGGCGCACCCAGCAGGCTGCGGGCGCCACCGTGTCTGTGCTGGCCTGGCAAAACGAAGGCCGCTGGCGACCGCTGGCTCTGTTGGCGTTTGCCGACGAGCCTAAGCCCGGGGCGGTCGAGGCGCTGCAGGCGTTGCGCGCGCGTGGGCTGGCGTTGGCCATGGTGTCGGGCGACCAGCGGCCAGCAGCCGAGGCGATGGCGCGCCGTTTGGGTCTGCGGCCCGAAGCGGGCGAGGTGCATGCCGAGGTTTTGCCGGGTGACAAGGCCGCGCTGGTGACCACGTTGCGCCAGCGCCACGGTCCGGTGGCGATGGTGGGTGATGGCATCAATGACGCCCCGGCGCTGGCCGCTGCCGACGTCGGGTTGGCCATGGGCAACGGCACCGACGTGGCGATGCACGCGGCAGGCATCACGCTGTTGCGCGGTGACCCGCGGCTGGTGGCGGCCGCGCTGGACATCGCCACGCGCACCGTGCGCAAGATCCGGCAAAACCTCTTTTGGGCGTTTGTTTACAACGCCGCGGGCATTCCGCTGGCGGCGCTGGGGATGCTGGACCCGGTGTGGGCCGGTGCCGCGATGGCCGCCAGCTCGGTCAGCGTGGTCAGCAACGCGTTGCTGCTGACACGCTGGCGGCCCGAACACGGCCGTTGACCTGGGTCAAACCACCTGGGCGGGCTTGCCGGCAAGCTGCAAGGTCTGCCGTGCCCGCGGACCGTCGGTCGGGGCGCGCCGTGTCCGAGGAGCTGAGTCCACATGTCCACCCCCGCGTCCTTGCGCATCATTCGCGACGAGCACGCCGCGCTGGCGGCGATGTTGCAGTCGCTGCTGTGGTTGATCCGCCGTGGCCCTGAGGCGTCCGATCGGCAACGGTTTTTCGACACGGTGCGGGCGATGTTGTTTTACATCGACGAGTTCCCGGAGCGGCTACACCACCCGAAGGAGTCGGACCTGTTGTTTCCGTGCGTGGCCAAGCGCGACGCCGAGCTGTTGCCCGTGATCGCCCGCCTGGAGCAGGATCACATGCGAGGTGAGCAGCAGGTGCGCGAGCTGCAACACCTGCTGCTGGCGTGGGAGTGGTTGGGCGAGGAGCGCCGCGAGGCCTTTGTGCAGGCCTGCGAGCGCTACCTGAACTTTTACCTCGAGCACATGCGGCTGGAGGAGCAACAGATTCTGCCCGCGGCGCAGCGCCTGCTGACGCCGGAAGATTGGCAGGCGCTGGACGAGGCTTTCGCCGCCAACCGCGACCCACTGACGGGCCACGCGCCCGCTCCGGCCTACGAGCGGTTGTTCCAGCGCATCCTGGAGGTGGCGCCGGCGCCCATTGGGCTTGGGGCGTAAGGGCGCACGCTTGTCACAGCAGCGCGTCGAGCCAGTCGTCGAACGCTTGCAGCAGCCGCTGCACATGGGCGGTGTCACTGGCCGGTGAACACAGCATCATGCCGTGAAACGGCGTCAGCACCACGCCGCGGTTCAGCAGGGTCAGGTGCAAGCTTTCTTCCAACGCCGGCTGCAGGTGGCGGCGCACGTCGTCGGCATTGCGCGGTGTCGTTGGCGTGAATTGCAGCTCCATGCGTGCGCCCAGCCGCGTCAGCGTCCACGGCAGCGCGCGTGCTTGCAGGCGCTGGCGCAGGCCGTGCTCCAGGGCGTCGGCGGCTGACTGCATGGCGGCGTAGGTGGCCGGGGTGTGCAGGTGTTGCAGCGCCGCGTGCAGCGCCGCCATGGCCAGCGCGTTGGCGGTAAGCGTGGTGCCGATGCCGGAGTGGCCCGGCGGCGCGCTGCCCTTGGCATGCTGCATGCGCGCCGCCACCTCGTCGGTGCGGTCCTTCGTCATTTCGTGTGGAACACAACACTCACAATGACTCCTGGTCGTCGAGCCCGGTGGGCATGTGTGCAGGCCGCTGGCCGGCCTGTGCACATGTCCACGAGGCGTGTTTGATCAGGAGGATGAGTCCATGGGCATTGCCGTAGAAGCTCTGTTCACCAGCGCGCTGGGCTTGCAGCCGCCGTGGGTCGTCGATGACGTCAGGCTCGACACGGCCAAGCGGCGTATCGACTTCGAGATCGGCTGCCACACCAGCAGGCTCGCCTGCCCGGCATGCGGTGCGGCCACGCAACCGGTGCACGACCGGCTGCGCCGATCCTGGCGGCACCTGGACTTCTTCCAGTTCGAGGCCTGGCTGCACTGCGACGTGCCGCGCGTGGCCTGCGGTGCCTGCGGCAAGACCACGCAGGTGGCCGTGCCCTGGGCGCGTCCGGGCTCGGGCTTCACCGCGGCGTTCGAAGCGCTGGCGCTGACCTTGTGCCTGGACCTGCCGGTGCGCCAGGCCGCCGAGTTGCTGCGCTGCAAGGACAAGCGGCTGTGGCGGCGCATCGAGTTCTACGTCGCGCAGGCGCGTGCGCTGGAAGACTTCGCCGGCGTGCGCACGGTGGGCATCGACGAGACCAGCCTGCGGCGCGGGCAGCACTACATCACCGTCGTGCACGACCTGGATCGCAAGCGGCTGCTGTTGGCCACCGAGGGGCGCGAGCACCGCACGGTGGTGGAGTTCGCCGAGGATCTGAAGGCCCATGGCGGCGATCCCGCCCAGGTGCGGCACGTGTGCATGGACATGAGCGCAGCCTACGCCAAGGGCGTGGCGCTGGCGCTGCCCGAGGCGCAGATCAGCTACGACCGCTTTCACGTCGTCTCGATGGCCATCGAGGCGATGGACCAGGTGCGCCGCGCGGAGATGGCCACCGACGCGCAGGCGGTG
>NZ_VJNA01000037.1 GCF_007556585.1 Tepidimonas aquatica
TGCGCATGAACAGGTGCGACAGCCTTGCTTCCAACTCCTGCCACGGCATGCGTGAGGACAACACCGCCAGCGGATGGCGCAGGTCGATCATCTGATCGAGCCGGGCGCGGAAGAAGTCCTCGGTGGCAGGGCAGGCAAACATCGCAAAACTCCCAGAAAACGGCGCATCAGACCATCAAATCTGGGGGAAATTGTACTCGCAAACAGACAATAACACAAGAAAAATCACGTGGTTATGAATATTTCAGGGGCGACTAAGTAGCCGTGGCGGGAGGGCATTATATGATCATCCGGGATACGACACATAGCCATGAGTTGTTGATTACATTGATGTTGACTGATTTATGTGCGTACCGCAGCCGAGCCGGCCAAACCCAACTGCTCCAGCAGGCGTGGAGCGCTGCTGCGGGAGACAGGAATCTCGACCGGGGTGGCCCCCATCATGCGCAGTTTCATGCGGCCTTCATCGCGCACGATCTCGTCCACGTGTGACAGGTTGACGATATAGCTGCGATGCACGCGCACGAAGAGCTGGGGATCGAGCCGGCTTTCCAGATCGCCGATATTGAGGTTGCAGAACTGGCTGGTCTGCGAGGTGTGTATCCAGGTGTAGTGCCCCTCGGAGCGCACGAAAGACACACTGGACACATCGACGAGCAGGACCCGGTTTTGTTTGATGGTCGGAATCTTGCGCAAGAGGCGGCGTTGCTGCGTAGGCGGATCGCTGCTTTCGCGCGCCTGGTGGTTGACTTCGGTTTCGTGGCTGACGAGCGCGGTGATGTCGTAGAAGACCAGCGTGTAGCCCGTGGTCCGGCCTTGCACGTCGCTGATCTTGGTCACCTTGATCAGCAGCATGCGGTCCGGGATGTTGATCATCATGGCCATGGGCGGTGCGTTATTGACGGGACATTCGGCCTGATCGAGCAGGAACTTGACCTTGTTTTTGGCTGCATCTGGGTGAAAATCCAGTACATACCGGTCGAAAGGCAGCTTGTCCTGCACCGGCAGGCTGCGACGGGCGAAGTCATTCATGCCCACCACACGCAGGTTTTTGTCCAGATGGATGACGCCTACGTCGAAGCGCTCCAACAGATACAGCCAGGAATTGCTGCTGCTGGCCGCCGTGGGGTCATGGGAGAGCGGGCAGTTTTTCATCTCGCGTCCAGATAGCTATGGCATGAAAAGGCATTCGTGCAAGGCAGCCGTCGCTCGTGCAGCGCCATGGCCGTTCGTTGAGACCTTGCGCCGGTGCGGCGGCGGCTTGCTAGAGTGCGAAGGTGCCGATCAGTGTGAGCGGGTCGCCGCCGGCTTGTCAATGATGTAAACCCGCGCACGCTGATGAATGTCAGCCTATTTAGCAAGTGGAGGCGGATCATGACGATCCTCAATCGAGAGCAGCCGCAAGCCTCATGGCTGGTGCGTGGTATCGGGTCGTCCCGCATCACCCCGGCGCTGCTGTTGGCAGTCGTGGCGGCCAGTATTTGGGGGCTGGGCCAGAGCGGCTTCGGGGCTGAGCAGGCGGGGGGGCTGGCGATCGTCAACGCCGTGGTGCTGGTCGGGCTGGGCTGCGCGGCGCTCGGTTGGGTACGGCCGCAGCGCGCGGGTCTGTCGCCACCCCATGTCATGCTGACACTGGGTTTTGGGGGCATGCTGCTGGGGCTGGGCTGGGATCTGTGGCAGGCCGGCGTAGCCCGGCTGGCCAGTTTGTGTGGCCAGACGTCCAGCCTGACTTTCACCGAGGGTTTACTATTGCATCTGGAGTTTTTGCCCGGCATGCATGTGGGCATGCTGCTCGGCGGGCTGCTGGCCATCCCCAGTCTGCGTCTGCTGCGCCAGCACCAGGACTGTGGGCGCTATTTGTGCTCGCTGCTGTTGCAAAACCTGATGTGCTCGGGCTGGATGCTGGTGGGCATGACGGCCGGCGCCCTGTTCCTGGCACCCTGGTCGCTGAGCGGGGCGAACGCTAGCTTGCCCGCCATGCTGGGCGGCATGTTCGCAGGGATGACCTGGGGAATGGTGGTCAGCGTGGCGCTGTACCGGGCTTTTTTTGTCTGGCGCTCGCGCCGCCTGGTTGGCTGAGGCCGGGCCTGCGTTCTCAGGCCCAAGCCTCGTTCAGCGGCTCGGCCGGCTCGATCAGGAACTTCTTGAACGCCTGCGCCGCAGGCGAGAGCTTCTTCTGGCTCAGGTGGGTGACGTACCACTTGCCCACGATGGGCATGCCGCAGATGTCCAGCAACGCCATATGGCCGGCAGCCAGCTCGCGGCGCACGGTGCGCAGCGACAGGAAGGACAGCCCCATGCCGGCCATCACGGCCTGCTTCCTTGGGACGACGCCAGCGCTCGGCCGCCACGCGCAGCACCGCGCGCACGCCGGCTTGCGTCGGCAAAGGCTCATCCGGGCCCAGCAGGTATGGCCGCCACCTCGCCCGTCGAACCGGGTGGCCAGCACATAGAGCCGGTCGCCCGGCAAGAAGCCCGGCGCAAAGCCCATTTCCACACGTATTGTTCCCTCGCGCGAGGTGCGTACACGCAGCACGGCAGGGGACGGAAAGTAGCGGCCATTGGCCAGCGCACGCTTTTGTAGTCCGGCATACCACCAGCCGAACCAGCGCCGCCAGTGACTGAAAAACCCGCGTGTGCCCGTGCGCGGGCAACAGTCGATGGCCGTGCCGTCGGCGAAATCGATCCAGGCATCGCCGTCAGGGCCGGGAAAGTAGGCGTTGAATGGCGGGCGCGCCGGCGGCTGGTCTTTTGCAGTGCGCCCCGACGCTGGAACGTCCACTGCGGCGCGAAGGCATAAGGACCGGTGAGCCCGGTGCGAGCCGAACCGATGACGTAGGGTAGAGCGTTACTCATCGCCACCCCAGGCGCTGCCGATCCACAGGCCCAACAGGAGCGGCCAGACCCAGTTCCCACGCCGAGGCTGGGGAGCAGACGGCTTGGGGATGGCGGCAGTTGCCGGTGCCTGCGCAGCGCGTGCGGCGATGGCGTGTTGCACCGCGACGTGGCCGGCGGTGAAGCCACGCGCGGCACAGGCGCGGCAAGGCGTGCGTGGGGCAGGGGGATGACCTCTGCCCCCGTCCGCTGGCTGGTACGCCGATGGCGACGACAAAAACCGCAGCCAGAAACGCAACCGGTACCGCCAGCCACAACGGCTCATTGGGCAATGTTGGGACATAGGCCACGGTGGCTACACCGAGGGACAGCAGGAGCCAGCCCTGCATATGAGCGCGGTAGCGGTGACGCCGGAAGGCGGCAAAAGATGGTTCGCGGGTACCCATAGTTATCGACCTCGCGGGGTGTTGTGCAGCCCAGGCTACGCTCCTCGCGGTTGCAGATTGGCCACGTACCGCAGGCCCGGCTGGGCGCGCGTGTCTTGCTTCGCGCTGCCCACTTGCCTGCCGAGGCGGTTGGGAGCATGACACAGGTCGAGGCTCACGGTGTGAGCCGATCGGCACGGTCGCCATGCCTGCGCTACCATAGCAGGATGGTGACGTTTCTGCGGGGCGCGCGCGTGCATGTCGCCCTCGGTCGACCCGGAACTGCAGCGTGTGCCAACGTGGAATGACCTGACTGTCCACCGCAAGCTGCTTCGCCAGGCAGTCAATCATGACAGATGCTGACGAACGCTACATGGCCGAGGCGCTGGCCCTGGCGCGGCAAGCGGCTGCGGTGGGGGAGGTCCCGGTGGGTGCGGTGGTTGTGTGTGACGGGCGCATCGTCGGGCGCGGCCACAACCAGCCGGTGGGCAGCCATGACCCGACGGCGCACGCCGAGGTGTTGGCCTTGCGCGAGGCCGCCCGCACGTTGGGCAACTACCGGCTGCCGGGGTGCGTGTTGTACGTGACGGTGGAGCCGTGCGCCATGTGCGCGCAGGCGGCGCTGCACGCGCGGCTGGCGCGGGTGGTGTACGGGGCGGCGGAGCCGCGCACCGGGGCGGCGGGGTCGGCGGTGGACCTGTTTTCGGTGCCGGCGCTCAACCCACACACCCAGGTGACGGCCGGGGTGCGCGCCGACGAAGCAGCAGCGCTGATGCGGCAATTTTTTGCCCAGCGGCGCGCCCAGCAGCGTGCGCGGGCCGAACCGCTGCGCGACGATGCACTGCGCACGCCGCCCGAGCGCTTTGCCGGGGTGTGGGCGCAGGCCGAGGCGCGTTGGGGGTTGCGCCAAGCCCAGCACAGCCGCACGTGGCAGGCCCTGGATGCCTTGCAGGGCTTGCGCTTGCACGCCCTGGATGTGGGGAGCCGTGATGCCCCCGTGCCGTGGTTGTGTGTGCACGGCCCCGACGCATGGTGGCCGCAGTGGTTGCCGTGGATGGGGGCGGCGGTGGCGCGCGGTGAGCGCGTGTTGGTGCCGGACCTGATCGGCTTTGGCCAAAGTGACAAGCCCAAAAAAGTCGCCTGGCACACGCCGCAGCGCCACGCGCAGATCGTCGTGCAGTGGCTCGACGCGCTGCTGCCACCGCAGGGGCCGGTGCGCGTGGCATGGGCGCCGGGGACGCACTGGCTGGCGCGGGCGCTTCGCACCGCCTTGGCCGAACGCGTGGTGCTGGAGCAGGACGTCCCCGCGCACGCGCTGCTGGCGCTGCCCCCGGACTGGGCCGACGTCCCGTACCCGGACCGCGGCCACCGCGCCGGGCCGCAGGCGGTGCGGGCCTGGGGCGGATAATGCGGGTCATGCCATTCCTTTACGTTTATTCCCCCAGTGGGGCGGTGCGGGACCGCGTGGCGTTTCGGCGTGCCATGCGACGCTTGCAGGCCCAAGGCTACGACGTCCAGGTGGACCCTGCTGCGCTGGCGCGCCACCAGCGCTTTGCCGGCCATGACGACGAGCGCCTGGCCGCCATCGCGCGCGCGGCGGCCAGCGGCGCCGATGTCGCCATGACCACCCGCGGCGGCTACGGTTTGACGCGCTTGCTGCCCCGGCTGCCCTACGAAGCTATCGACGCCGCCGCGCGCCGTGGCATGGTGTGGGTGGGCTTGAGCGACTTCACGGCGTTGCAACTGGCGGTGTTGGCGCAGCGCGGCACGCCCACGTGGGCCGGGCCAGCGGTGATGGAAGATTGGGCGGGTGATGCTGTGGACGACATCACGCAGGCGTGTTTCGACGACGTGGCGCACGGTGTGGCCGAAGGCACGGGCTGGCGGCTGCCGGCCGAAACGCTGCACGCCCACCCCGCGCTGGCGCAGGGCTGGCACGTGCACGATGCGGTGCTGTGGGGGGGCAACCTGTCCATGTTGTGCAACCTGGTGGGCACACCGTACCTGCCAGCGGTGCAGGGTGGGGTGCTGTTTTTGGAAGATGTGGGCGAGCACCCCTACCGCATCGAGCGCATGCTGACCCAGCTGCTGCTGGCCGGGGTGCTGGGGGCGCAGCGGGCCATCGTGCTGGGGGCGTTCAACCGCTACACGCTGACCCCGCACGACCGTGGCTTCAAGCTGGCGACGGTGGTGGCGTGGCTGCGCGCGCAGCTGCCTGAGGTGCCCGTGTTGACCGGGCTGCCCTTTGGTCACGTGCCCACCAAGGTGATGCTGCCCGTGGGGCGCCGCGTGGATCTGACCGTGCAGGGCCGCGAAGCCCTGCTGCTGTGGGGTTGAGGCGGGGGGCTGGCCCGGTTTACGTCGCCGCCGCGACGGTATCGCTGGCTTCGGCCACGCGCTGCTGGATGTGTTGCAGCGCCTCGGCCACCTGGTCCACGAGAATCAGGCACAGGTCGCCCGGTTGCAGGCGTTGCAGGGCCGTGTCGATGGCCGCGAACTCCCCGCGCACCGCGGTTTGCCAGCGTGTGCGCGGCGCGCCCTGCAACCCACGCTGCAGCAGCGCGATCGTCTCGCCATCGGCGCGGCCACGTTGACAGGCGTCTTCGAACAGCACCACCTCGTCAAACGTCTGGCCGACCAGCCGTCCTTGTTCGATGATGTCTTGGTCGCGCCGGTCGCCGGCGGCGCTGATGACGACGACGCGCTTGCCCGCGGGCATGGCCTCCACGGTGCGGCACAGCGCCGCGATGGCGTCGGGGTTGTGGCCATAGTCCGCGACCAGGCTGGCGCCGCGGTAGCTGAAGCGGTTGAAGCGCCCGGGCACCGCCTGCGCGGTGGCTTCGAACGTGCGCAGCCCTTCGACGACGGCCGACCACGACACGCCCGCGCCCCAGGCGGCGGCAATCGCCGCCATCGCGTTGTCGACTTGGAATGGGATGCGCCCCGCGTCGGTCAACGGAATGTCGGCCAAGGGCAGCCGCATGTGCCAACCCCCTTCGGCCGCCACGATGGCGTCATGGTCCACAAACACCACCCGCCGACCCAGCGCGCGGTGGGTGGCGACCACCGGGTGGTGCGCGTCCGGCCCGAAGTAAATGACGGGTGCGGGCGACAGGGGGGCCATGGCCACGCAGTGCGGGTCGGCGGCGTTGAGCACGGTCCAGCCGTTGGGCGCGACGTTTTGCACGATGACGCGCTTGAGCACGCCCACGTCTTCGGCGGTGGTGATGTAGTTCAGGCCCAGGTGGTCGCCCGTGCCGATGTTGGTCACCACCCCGACGTGGCAGCGGTCAAACGCCAGGCCTTCGCGCAGGATGCCGCCGCGCGCCGTTTCCAGCACCGCCGCGTCCACGTCGGGGTGGGCCAGCAGCCGCCGTGCGCTTTTGGGGCCCGAGCAGTCACCGGTGTCGATGGCGCGGCCTTGCACATACACGCCGTTGGTGTCGGTGAAGCCCACGCGCCAGCCGTGGCGCTGCATCAGGTGCGCGGTCAGGCGCACCGTGGTGGTCTTGCCGTTGGTGCCGGTGACGGCCACCAGCGGAATGCGTCCGTCTTGCCCCGGGGCGAACATGTGGTCGATGATGGCCTGGCCCACGTCGCGCCCCTTGCCGTACGAGGGGCTGAGGTGCATGCGCAGGCCCGGCGCGGCGTTGACTTCGACGATGCCACCCTGCTGTTCTTCGAGCGGGCGCGCCACCGTCTGGCACACGACATCCACTCCGCACACGTCCAGCCCGACGGTCATGGCCGCCAGGATGGCACGCTGGGCCACGTCGGGGTGAACTTCGTCGGTGACGTCGGTGGCCGTGCCACCGGTGGACAGGTTGGCGTTGTTGCGCAGCACGACGCGCTGCCCCAACGCCGGCACGTCGTCGGGGGTGAGGCCCTGTTGCACCAGACGCTCCAGGGCGATGGCGTCGAGCCGAATGCGGGTCAGCGGGGTGGCGTGGCCGTCGCCGCGGCGCGGGTCGGCGTTGACGCGCTCGACCAGCTCGCGCACCGTGTGCACACCGTCGCCGATGACCAACGGCGGGTCACGCCGCGCCGCGGCCACCAGCCGGTTGCCCACCACCAGCAGGCGAAAGTCGATGCCCGGCAGGTAGCGCTCGATCATCACCTCGGAGCCGTAGCGGGCCGCTACTTCGTAAGCGGCCAGCACCTGCTCACGGGTGCTCACGTTGACGGTGACGCCCTTGCCTTGGTTGCCGTCGCGCGGCTTGACGACGACGGCCCCGCCCAACTCCTGCGCCGCGCGCCAGGCGTCCTCGGCGTCGGCCACCGGGCGGCCCAGCGGCACCGGAACGCCGACCGCGTGCAGCAGCCGCTTGGTCAATTCCTTGTCTTGCGCGATCGACTCGGCGATGGCGCTGGTGCTGTCACATTCGGCGGCCTGGATGCGCCGCTGTTGGCTGCCCCAGCCCAGCTGCACCAGGCTGCCCGTGGTCAGGCGGCGGTACGGGATGCCGCGGCGCACGGCGGCTTCCACGATGGAGCCGGTGGAGGGCCCCAGGCGCAGGTCTTCGTCCAGCTCACGCAGGTGCGCCAGCACCGCCTGCAGGTCGAACGGGGTGTCATCCTGAGCGGCCTGCAGCAGCTGCAGCGCGGCGTCGAACGCGGCGCGCCCGACGTCCTCGACCCCGTACTCCACCACCACCTGGAACACGCCAGGCTCGGGCGCCGCGATCGTGCGCGAAAAGCTCACCGCACAGCCGGCTTCGGTTTGCAACGCCAGTGCGGCCACCTCCAGCGCATGGGCCATCGTCAGCACGCCATCGGCGCTGGGCTGAGGCAACGCGCCCAGTTGCGGAAAGCGCTGACGCAGCCGCTCATCAAAGCCGGGCAGACGGCGCACGTCGCACTCGTGCGGTTCGCATGTCACGGTGGCTTCCAGCGCCGTGTGACGGCTCCACAGATTGGGCCCGCGCAGAGCCCGCAAACGGTTGACCTTCATGGGACGGTTCCGGTGGGTCGAAAACAGAACGGGGCGATCAGAGGCCGGGCACTTCGGCCGCGGCGACTTCCAAGCCCACGCGAATCAGCTCCGGGCTGAGTTCCAGCGCCAGGGCCGCGCCGGTGGCCGCCAGCAACGCCGGCAAGCCCACGCGCTGCACCAGCGCTTGCACGCCCGCGTGCTGCACCGGCACCAGCGGCTGCACGTTGCCACCCTGGGCCACGACGACGTGCCCATCTTCCACGGTGACAAAGCGGCCGCCCTGCGCCACGTGCTCGGCGCGCAGCAGGTGGTCGGGGCGTTCGCTGTACAGCAACACGGCGCCGTCGGACAGCTCGGCCAGCCCGGCGCACACCTCGCAGTCGGCGTTGAGCACCGCGCAGCCCTCGGGCAGCACCACATCCACCTGGGTGCGAAGCACCTTGCGCATTTGCTCTTGCGTGGTGATGTAGTGGTCGTGCAGACCCTGGGGTACGGGCACATCGGTGACGACGCCAATCAGGCAGCGGTCGTAGGCCAACCCTTCGTCCAGGATGCTGCGTGGAGAGCTTTCGATGACCGCCGCCTGCACGCAGCGGTTCATCAGCACACGCTGACCCGCTTCCCACGCTGATGGGGCGCCGGCCGTGGGCACGGGTTGCATGTTCAGGTACAGACGGCCTTCGCACGCCACGCCGATGGCCAGGTTGGCGCGGTGCAGCAACCACCCGATCAGGCGCGCCACCGCCGCCGTGGCGCGGGTGCCGCTGACACCCACAATCGGGATACGCCCCGCCACTCCCGGGGGAAACAGGTGCGCCACGATGGCTTCACCCACCGGCCGCGGTTTGCCGTTGGCGGGTTTGAGGTGGGGCAGCAACCCCGGGCCCGCGTTGACTTCGACGATAGCGCCGCCCTGTTCGGCCATGGGGCGGCTGATGTCTTGCACCACCAGGTCGATGCCGGCGATGTCCAGACCCACCACGCGGGCGGCCAGCGCGGTGAGTTCCGCAATATCCGGGTGCACCAAGTCGGTGACATCGTCGGTCAGCAGCCCGGTGCGTTGCACCAGCACCCGCTGCCCGGCCGCGGGTACGCTGTCAGGTTCCAGCCCCTGGCGGCGCAACTCCAACATCACGTCGCGGTTTTCCGGCAGGCGGATGGTGTCGAGGGGGTATTCCTCTTCTTCGCCGCGGCGTGGGTCGCTGTTGATGTCGCGCTCGATGAGTTGGCGCACCGTGTGCACGCCATCGCCTGTGATCCATGCGCACTCGCCGCGCGAGGCGGCCACCATGCGCCCACCCACCACCAGTACGCGGTGCTCGGTGCCAGGGATGTAGCGCTCCACCATCACCTCGGAGCCCTCACGCTCGGCCAGTTCGTACGCGGCAACCAGCTCCTCACGCGTGCGCACGTCGAGCGACACACCGCGCGCGTGGTTGGCGTCGGTGGGCTTGACCACCACGGGCAAGCCGATGTCCTGCGCTGCGTCCCAGGCGTCGTCCACGCTGCCGACCACGCGGCCTTCGGGCACCGGCACGCCGCACTCGGCCAACAGCCGCTTGGTCAGATCCTTGTCGCGCGAGATGCCCTCGGCGATGGCGCTGGTGCGGTCGGTCTCGGCGGTCCAGATGCGCTTGAGCTGCGCGCCGTAGCCAAGCTGCACGAGGTTGCCGCCCTCGATGAGGCGGATGTGCGGAATGCGTCGCGCGGTGGCCGCGTCGACGATGGCCGCAGTACTGGGCCCAAGCGCCCAGCGGTCCACCAGCGCTTTGAGCTGCTTGACCGCCGCCGCGACGTCGTAAGCGCGGCCGTCGATGGCGGCGCACAGCAGGTCGCGCGCGTCCAGCACCGCCTGGCGTGCGACCTCCCACTGCCGTGCGCGGATGACCAGCTTGTACACGCCGCGCTGGTCGGTCGAGCGTGTCTGCCCGAAGCCCGTGGGCAGGCCAGCCAGGTTGAGCAGCTCGATGGCGATGTGCTCCATGATGTGGCCGGCCCAGGTGCCCTCACGCAACCGCTGCAAAAAACCGCCGCGCTCGCCCACGCCGCAGTGGTGCTCGATCAGCCCTGGCAGCCAAGCGGTCAGCCGCTCGTACAAGCCCTCGATGGTGTTGGAGGGACGGTCTTCCAGCGCCCCAATGTCCAGCACCGCTTCGAGCGCAGCACGGTAGGTCCAGAGGTTGGGGCCACGCAGGTGGCGCAGACGCAAAATCTCGATGGTCGTGGACATGGATCGCTTTCCTGAGGCGGACCGTAGAATGCGTGGCCCTGCCGCTCGATTCAGCCCCTATTGTCGCGCGTGCGGACCCGTTTGGCCGTGTTACAAGTTCCCGTCGTTTGCAACATGTCGTATCCCCCTCCCGTCGCCGCTGCGTCTACCCATGCGGTGCCGCCCGCCTGGCGCGCGACCGTCGCCAGCGCCGGCCCCGACGCCGTGCCCGAGGCATGGCTGCAAACCGACCTGGACGCCGACTTGGCGTTTGCCGACGGGCTGCTGTGGGTGGCGCGCGGGGTGTTGTACTGGGCGCAAGGCACGCATGCCCCCGTGCAGCGCTGGGTGATGGACGGCACGCTGACGCTGCACGAGCATGATCACCACGGCGTGGTGACGTTGCAGTTGGTGCGCCTGGACGCCGAGGGCCAGCCCAGCGAGCGCTTGGCGGTGTGGCATTGCACACTGGGGCGGCAGTTGGCGGCGCGTCGGTTGATTGAGCGTTTGCAAGCGTGGCGCCAGGCTCGGCATGAAGGGGGCGCAGCCGCTGCGGACGGCGCAGCCCCGCAAACGCTGCAGTGTCCCGTGTGCGCCAGCCCCATGGAGCCCGACGAAGAGTCATGCAGCGTGTGCACGCAGGTGGTGCAAACCCCGCCGACGACGCGCACGCTGCTGCGGCTGTGGCGGTTTGCCCATCCGTACCGTTGGCAATTGGCGTTGGGGTTTGCGCTGATGCTGGCCTCCACCGCCGCCACGCTGGTGCCACCGTACCTGACGATTCCGCTGATGGACGACGTGTTGATCCCGTTTCAGAACGGTCAGCCGGTGGATTGGTGGCTGGTGGCGGCGCTGCTGGGCGGGCTGCTGGGCGCGGCGCTGCTGGCGTGGGGGCTGGGTTGGGCCAAGACCTACATCTTGGCGCTGGTGTCGGAGCGCATTGGGGCCGACTTGCGCACCACCACCTACGAACACTTGCTGGGCTTGTCGTTAGAGTATTTTGGCAACCGTCGCACCGGCGACCTGATGGCGCGCATCGGCTCCGAAACCGACCGCATCAACATCTTTTTGTCGCTGCATTTGCTGGACTTCGCCACCGACGTGCTGATGATCCTGATGACGGCGGTGATTTTGTTTTCGATCAGCCCGCCGCTGGCGCTGGCCACGCTGCTGCCACTGCCGCTGATCGCCTGGCTGATCCACGTCGTGCGCGACCGGCTGCGCACCGGTTTCGAAAAAATCGACCGCGTCTGGGCCGAAGTCACCAGTGTGCTGGCCGACACCATCCCGGGCATCCGCGTCGTCAAGGCGTTTGCGCAAGAAGCGCGCGAAGCCGAGCGTTTTCGGGAAGCCAACCGGCACAACCTGGCCGTCAACGACCGCCTCAACCGGCTGTGGTCGTTGTTTTCGCCCACGGTGACGCTGTTGACCGAGGTGGGGCTGCTCGTCGTGTGGGGGTTTGGCATCTGGCTGGTGGCGCGCGGGCAAGTCACCGTGGGGGTGCTGTCGGCGTTTTTGGCCTACATCGGGCGCTTTTACACCCGGCTCGACTCGATGAGCCGCATCGCGTCGGTGACGCAAAAGGCCGCCGCCGGCGCCAAGCGGATTTTCGATATCCTGGACCACAAAAGCAGCGTGCCGGAGCCGGCCCAACCCGTTCCGCTGCCCACCGTGCGGGGTCACCTGCAGCTGCAAGGGGTGACGTTTCGCTACGGCAACCGCACCGTCATTCAGGGGCTGGACCTGGACATTCGCCCCGGCGAAATGGTGGGCCTGGTGGGCCACAGCGGCTCCGGCAAGAGCACGTTGATCAACCTGATCTGCCGCTTTTACGACGTGGCCGAGGGGCGCATCCTGATCGACGGCGTGGATGTGCGTGATGTGCGCGTGGCCGACTGGCGCCGCCACATCGGCCTGGTGCTGCAAGAGCCCTTTTTGTTTTACGGTACGATCGCCGACAACATCGCTTACGGCCGGCCCGACGCCACACGTGAGCAAATCGTGGCCGCCGCGCGCGCGGCGCACGCGCATGAGTTCATCCTGCGCCTGCCGCAGGGATACGACACGCTGGTGGGCGAGCGCGGGCAAGGGCTGTCGGGCGGGGAGCGCCAGCGCATCAGCATCGCGCGCGCGCTGCTGATCGATCCGAAGGTGCTGATCCTGGACGAGGCCACGGCCAGCGTGGACACCGAAACCGAAAAAGAAATCCAAAAGGCGCTGGACAACTTGGTGCAGGGCCGCACCACGATCGCCATTGCGCACCGCCTGTCCACCCTGCGGCGCGCGGACCGCCTGGTGGTGATGGACAAAGGCCGCAAAGTGGAAGAGGGTACCCACGATGAGTTGCTGGCGCGTCGTGGCGCGTACTGGCGGCTGTACGAGGCACAGCAGCGCCAAGCCGAGGCCGAACGCGAACGCTGGAAGGAGGCGTGACGATGACCGTGGCAGCCCCCGTGGACAACCCGCCCCAGGCCCGCCTGCGCGAAGATGCGATGGGGCGGCTGCATTGGCACGGCGACGATGGGCAATGGTGTGGCCCGGTGACCCCGGTGCGGGCGTTCCCCATCCAGGCGCCGCATGGTGAGGTCGCGTTGGTCGGCACGCACGGGCACGAGGTGGCCTACCTGGCCACCTTGGACGGTCTGTCCGCCGACGACCGGGCGCTGTTGCTGCAACACCTGCAGCGCCATGCTTTTTTGCCGCGCATTACGCGTCTGGTGGAGGTCAGCTCCTTTGCCACCCCCAGCACCTGGACGGTGGACACCGACCGTGGTCGCACGCGCTTCGTGCTCAAAGGCGAGGAAGATATTCGTCGCATCGCCCCCGGCGTCCTGCTGGTGCAGGACGCCTACGGCGTGCAGTATTTGATCCGCGACCCGCATACGCTCGACCACCACAGCCGGCGGTTGCTGGATCGGTTCATGTAGGCGTGCGGCTTGGGGTGCAATTCAAAAAGCCGTTTTTCATCAGAGCGTTGTAAAAGTTATTTGAGGTTGCCACTGAGAAACTGCCGCAGCCGCTCGCTGCGTGGCTGCAAGAGCACCTCGCGCGGGTTGCCTTGCTCTTCGATGCGCCCTTGGTGCAGGAAGATCACGTGGTTGGACACTTCGCGCGCAAAACCCATCTCGTGGGTGACCACGACCATCGTGCGGTGTTCTTCGGCCAGCTGCTGCATCACGCGCAGCACTTCGGTGACCAGCTCGGGGTCCAGCGCGCTGGTGGGCTCGTCGAACAGCATCACCTCGGGCTCGACCGCCAGCGCACGCGCGATGGCCACGCGCTGTTGCTGGCCGCCGCTCAGGTGTGCGGGGTAACGGTCCTCGACACCGCGCAGCCCAACGCGCTCCAGGTAGCGCCGCGCCGTGGCCACCGCTTCGTCACGTGGCACCTTCAACACATGCACAGGCACCTCGATGACGTTTTGCAACACCGTCATGTGCGCCCATAGGTTGAAGTTTTGAAACACCATCGCCAGCCGCGTGCGCAGCCGTTGCAATTGGCGCGGGTCGGCGGCGTGCAGCTCGCCACCGGGGCCGGCCTGCAGCCGCAGTTCCTCGCCCGCCACGACGATGCGGCCCGCGTGTGGTTTTTCCAGCAGGTTGATGCAGCGCAAAAAGGTGCTCTTGCCCGAGCCGGAGCTGCCGATGATGCTGATGACGTCGCCGGCACGCGCGGTCAGCGACACGCCCTTGAGCACCTCGTGAGTGCCGTAGCGCTTGTGGATGTCCTCCACCTGGAGCTTGATGGGGGTTGTGGTGTTCATGGCGTTGCTGGGTACGGAGGGTAGGGGCTCAGGCCGACAGCAGCGAGCCGCTGCGGATCGGTTGGACACCGGCCACCTTGGCCACTTCCAGCCCGGCGCAAGCGTAGCGTTCACGCGTACGGGCGTACAGCACGCCACCGTGCTGGGTGGTCAGGGCCGTGACCTGGCCGCTCAAAGGATCGACGATGTCCGCCACGTGCGCACCGGGCGCCAAGCGGCTGCCCACCGGGACCACAAAAACGATCACGCCGGGGTGGGGGGCACGCAGCAACTCGGTGCCGGCCAACGGCGTGACGGCGCAGCGCAGGGCAGGGGGTGGCTGCGCAACGTCGCCCTGCGCCGCGCCCAGGTGGTGCAGGTAGCACACGATGGCCTGCGCGTCCTGCGCCGCCAAGGTGTGGTCGACGTCGGCCTCGCCGCGCAGCTCCACCGTGGTGCTGGCGCACGCCTGGGGTAACGGCACGTCGTGGCGGCCCGCGGCGGCCAGCCGCGCGCGCAGCTGTGACCACAGCCCCGACAGTTGCTCGTCGAACGGTTGACCGCCCGCGCCGTAGTCGGCCACCAACACGGTTTGCGTCCCCAGCCAGGCGGCCAGCGGCTCCAGCGCGGGCCAGCAGGCGGTTTCGCTGTACAGGTGCAACACGGCTTCGAAGTCGCAGTGCAGGTCCAGCACCACGTCGGCATCGGCGGCCAGCCGCAGCAGTAGTAGGCGCAGGCCTTGCAATTCGGTGCAGGGCCGTTGCTCGTCCAGCCAGGCCAGCACCGCCTCGCGCACGCGCCTGATGTTGGCGTCAGGGTTGGGGCCAAGGGCGGCACCTACGCGCTGCCAGGCCTCCTCGGCCAGGTCCGGGTAGTGGCGGTTGAAATTTTCCGAGGTGGCCAGCTCGAAACGCCCCAGCGGCCGGTGGTCGATGCGCTGCGCCAGCCCGATAGGGTTGGCCACCGGCACCAGCACCACTTCGCCAAGCAGGCGGCCCTGGTTCTCGAGCGCCGTCAGCAGCCCGCGCAGATGATGCGCCACCAGCATACCGGGCAGCTCGTCGGCGTGCAGGCTGGCTTGGATGTACACCTTGGGGCGCGCGCCGCGGCGGCCGAAATGCAGGCTGGTCAGCGTGCGTTGGGTGCCCAGGCTGGTGCAGGGCAGGGGGTGGTGCTGGATGTGCATGGCGCGTCAGGCTCCCGCCGGGGTTAGGCACGCCGCGGCGCCAGGTGGGCCAGAAAGCGCCGCTCGGCCAGGCGGAACAGGCCCACCAGCGCGAACGTGATCGTGAGGTAGATGGCCGCCGCGAACAGATACGCCTCGAACGGCAAATAAAAGTCCGAGTACACGCGGCTGGCCGCCGCGGTCAGGTCCAGCATCGCCGGCACCGTGCTGGCCAGGCTGGTCGAGTGCAGCATCATCACGACCTCGTTGCTGTAGGCGGGCAGGCTGCGCCGCAGCGTCCCGGGCATGATGATGCGCCACAGCACCTGCTGCGGCGACATGCCCATGGCACGCGCCGCTTCGATTTCGCCGTAAGGGGTTTGGCGCATGGCGCCGGCGATGATTTCGGCGGTGTAGCCTGCGGTGTTGAGGGCGAAGGCCAGCAGCGCGCAGAAAAACGCCTCTTTGAACCACGTCCACGGCCACACCTCGTCCCAGCGTGCCTGGATCCAGTCGAGCTGGGCCAGCCCGTAGTAGATCAGGTACACCTGGATCAGCAGAGGCGTGCCACGGATGACGTAGGTGTAGCTGCCGACGATGGCGCGCAGCCAGCGCCAGCGGCTGTTGAGGGCCAGCGCCAACCCGACGGCCAGCACACCGCCCACCGCCAGCGAGGCCAACAGCAGCTTGAGCGTCGTCAGCAAGCCCTCGGCGTAGAGCTGCAGCTGCGCGGGCTCGAAAATCACCGACCAGTTCATCGTCGCTCCCCCCACGTCAGCCGTGCCAGCCGTCGGCCTGGCGCACGCCGGCTGAGAAGC
Source organism: Tepidimonas aquatica (assembly GCF_007556585.1). GTDB lineage: Bacteria > Pseudomonadota > Gammaproteobacteria > Burkholderiales > Burkholderiaceae_C > Tepidimonas > Tepidimonas aquatica. The sequence goes on from NZ_VJNA01000037.1 coordinate 16,128, forward strand.
GTTGCTGCAGCCAGCGTAGCGCCCACAGCGACGCCGACGTGTACAGCAAAAACAGCCCGCCCACGAACAGAAAGAAGAAAAACGGCTCGCGCGTGGCGGCCGAGGCCTGCTTGGCCAAAAAGGTCATATCTTTCAGACCAATCAGGCTGACCAGCGCGGTGCTTTTGATCAGCACGAGCCAGTTGTTGGTGAAGCCGGGCAGGGCGTGGCGCACCATCTGGGGCAGTGTGATGCGCACGAACGTTGCCAGCCGCCCCATGCCAAACGCCCACGCCGCTTCCATTTGCCCACGCGGCACGGCGAGGATGGCGCCGCGAAAGGTTTCGGTCATGTACGCGCCGTAGATAAAACCGATCGTCACCACGCCCGCCGCAAACGGGTTGATGTCGACCGGCTCGGCCACGCCCCAGGCTTCCAGCAGGGCATTGAGGCCGATGGTGCCGCCGTAAAACACCAGCAGCATCAGCACCAGCTCCGGGATGCCCCGTATCACGGTGGTGTACAGCGTGGCCAGCACCACCAACGGCGTGCGGCCGGACAACTTGGCCGTTGCCCCTAGCAAACCGAGCAGCACCGCCACCGCCAGCGCACCCAACGAGACGCCCACGGTCAGCAGCGCGCCGTGCAAGATGCCGGGCAAATAATCCAACATGATCAGCGCAATAACAACACGCCGCCCGCTCCATCAGGGTCGGGCGGCGTACAGACCGGGCAGGGAATCAGTTCCCGTACGGGTCGAAGTCGAAGTATTTCTTCGCGATCTTGTCGTAGGTGCCATCGGCGCGGATGGCCTTGATCGCCGCGTTGATGTCGGCTTTCAGCTTGTCTTGGCCTTTGCGCATCGCGACACCGACCCCGTAGCCAAAGTACTTGACGTCGTACAGGTCGGGACCGACGAAGCCGTAGCCCTTGCCCTCGGGCTTGCTGAGGAAGCCGCCGGTGACCTCCACCTTGTCGGCCACCGTGCCGTCCAGTCGGCCGGCCTTGATGTCGAGGTAGACTTGATCTTGCGCCTCGTACGGGATGACCTGCACACCGGCGGGCTTGAGCTCGCCCATCGCGTATTTTTCTTGCGTGCTGCCTTTAAGCACACCGATTTTTTTACCCTTGAGCGAGGCCGGGCCGCTGTACGGCGTGCCTTCCTTGACGACGATGCCGCTGGGGGTCTTGTAGTACTTGTCGCTGAAGTCGACGACCTTGAGCCGTTCATCGGTGATCGACATCGAGCTGATGATGACATCGTACTTGCGCGCCTGCAGGCCGGGGATCATACTGTCCCACACCTGTTCGACGTAGACGCACTTGCGGTTGAGCTTGGCGCAGATGGCCTCGGCGATGTCAACGTCAAAGCCGGTGGGCTTGCCATCGGGCGTTTTGTAGGTGAACGGCTCGTAGGTGGCGTCGATGGCCACACGCAGCACGTTGTTCTGGGCGTGGGCGGCACCCGCAGCCAGCAGCGCGACGGCCGCCAGCGAACCCAAAAGAAAGCGTCGTTGCATGATGAGACGAAAAAAGGGTGGAAGTGAAGCGATTGTAGGCGCGCCGACGGCGGCTGAAGGCGCTGCGGGGGCTAGGGTTTACCTGGGGTCGTGGTGGAGTGCCACGTTATTTAACATAATACACATTGTAGAACTTTGCGGCGCCGCACGAATGGGTCTTTGCAGTCGTGCCCGAGGCAACCGCTACCATACTGTCGTGCGCGGCTGAGACGCATAGAAACAAAGGGAAGCGATGGGTATCTACATAAGGCTGTAAGTGCCCATGAGGGTTACCATTCGCCACGTGGTCGTATGGTGGCCCGCAACGCCGCCGCGATGCGTTGCACCACGTGGTCGCGCCCGCTGCGCTGCGCAAAGTCCAGCGCCGTTAGGCCTTGTTGGTTGCGCAGCGTCACGTCGGCGCCTTCGGCCAGCAGCAGATCCACCACGTCGCTGGTGCCGTACAGCGCGGCCATCATCAAAGGCGTGCTGCCGTTGGGCGATTCGGCGTCGATGTAGGCGTGGTGTTCCAGCAGCAACCGCGTGATCGGCAAAGCTTGGTCGGTTTTGCCGCTGGCGGCGTAATGCAACGGCGCCCAGCCTGGCCGGTTGACCTGTGCGCCGCGCGCCAGCAGTTGTTGCACGATGTCAAGATGACCGCGCAAGGCCGCGATCATCAATGCGTTTTCACCTGCTGGGTTGGTTGCTTCGAGGTTGAGGTCGTGCTGCGTCACGAGGTGCCGCGCCACGGCCAACGCGTCGCGCTGCAGCGCCAGCACCAACGGTGGGTTGAGGTCGGGGTCCGGGGTGTTGACGTCCAGGCCACGCAGTTGCAGGTCGATCACCGTGCTGACGTCGTCGCGGATGATGGCCGTGATGTAGCGGTCGTAGGCGCGTTGGGCATAGGCCATGGCAGCTCCACCCGCAAGCACGGCCAGGCATCCCAAAACAATGAGTTGCCTTCGAAACCTCATGTCGTTTCGGCACTGACGCGATCGAACAGGAGCGTGAAGTTGTCGCTGGTGATGCGCGCCACCTCCTCCACCGCCACGCCGTGCAGCTCGGCCAGCTGCGCGGCCACGTACGGCACGTACGCGGGGGTGTTGGTCTTGCCGCGGTGCGGCACCGGCGCCAGGTAAGGGCTGTCGGTTTCGATCAGCGTGCGTTGCAGCGGCACGTAGCGAGCCACGTCACGCAACGCTGCGGCGTTTTTGAACGTCACGATGCCGGAAAATGAAATGTCAAACCCAAGGTCCAGCGCCGCGCGGGCCACGTCCAGCGTTTCGGTGAAGCAGTGGAACACCCCTCGCGCCGGCGGCAAACCAGCGTTGCCGGCGCTGCCCAGGCCGCCCTCTTCGCGCAGGATGGCCAGGGTGTCGTCGGCGGCGGCGCGGGTGTGGATCACCAACGGCAGGTTGGCCTGCCGCGCCGCTTGGATATGCACCCGGAAGCGCTGGCGTTGCCATTCCATGTCGGCGATGCTGCGGCCGTCGAGCCGGTAATAGTCCAAGCCGGTTTCGCCTATGCCGACCACGCGCGCGCGGGCGGCCCGTTGCAGCAGACCTTCCAGCGTGGGTTCGGCGTCGTGCTCGTGGTCGGGATGCACGCCGACGGTGGCCCACAGCCGTGGGGTACCTTCGGCGTGCGCCAGGGCCAGGCGGTGCACCTCGTCAAAGCGCTCTAGCGTCGTGCCAATGCACAGCGCACGGGTCACCTTGGCGGCGCGCATGGCGTCCAAAATGGCCGGCAGGTCGGCTTGCAGCTCCGGAAAGTCCAAATGGCAGTGCGAGTCGGTGAACATGGTGCGGGTAGGTGTCGGGCCTGCACGGTGGCAGCCCAAGGTTGGTGCGTCAAACGGTTTGGGTGGGGCGGTCGGCCGCCAGCAGTGGCCCCAGCAGTTCTTCGATGCGGGCGCGCAGCGCGCGGGCGCGCTCATCATCCGGAAAGCGGATGCCCACGCCCTGGGTGCGTCCGCCGGCGGCGCCGGCCGGCGTGATCCAGGCCACCTTGCCGGCGATGGGGTAGCGCTGGGTATCGTCCGGCAGGGTCAGCAGCACGTACACATCTTGCCCCAACGTGTAGCTGCGCGCCGACGGCACAAAAATACCCCCCTCGGCGAATAGCGGGATGTAGGCCGCGTACAGCGCTGCCTTTTCTTTGATCGTGAGCTGGATGACCGTGGGGCGTGGATGCGAGGCCGCATCGCCGCCCGCGATGTCCGTGTTCATGGCCGCGAGTGTAGCGTCGGCTGGCCTGCCGGGCTGAACGCGGTGCGCACACGCTCGGCCCAGGCTTGCGTCCACAGCCCCGGCTGCCAGGGGTGCTCGATGTGTCGTTGTGCCTGCTGCAGCGCCCGCCACAGCGCGGCGAGCTTGCGCGGCGACGCCTGGGTCGGTACGTCGGCCGCGTCGAAGTGCCGCACCGGCGCCCCCAGTGCACATGCCAGTGCATCGTGGCACACCAGCATCAGGACTTCGAGTTGGCGCGGCAGCGGCCACTCGGCCACGGGGGCAAGGTCGCCAGCGGCCAGCCGTTTGGGCAGCGTGCGCCACAGGGGTGCCCGCAGCCCCAACTGGGCCCATTGCAGGGCATGGGCGGGGCGCCCTGCAGCCGCGTGCCAGCAGGCCTGCCAGTCGTCGGTGGTCAGCTGCAGCCCCTGCGCGGCGCCGGCAGCGGACAGCCAGGCCAAGCCCTCTTCGGCGCTGGGCCACGCCATGGCATGGCGCTGGCAGCGGCTGCGGATCGTCGGCAGCAGCGCGTGGCTGGCCTCGCTGGCCAGCACGAAGCGCACGCCGGCCGGAGGCTCTTCCAAGGTTTTCAGCAGGGCGTTGGCCGATTCGGCGTTGAGCCGCTCGGCGGGGTGGATCAGCACCACCTTGCCCTGCCCGCGGGCGCTGGTCGTGGTGGCAAACCGGATGGCGGCGCGCGTGGCTTCGACGCGGATTTGGCGGCTGGGCTTGATTTCTTTGCGCTCGATACGCTCGGCGGTGCCGGGGTCCAGTGGCCAGCCAAGCTCCAGCGCCAACGCGTCGGGCAACAGCACGAACAGGTCGGCGTGCGTGCGTGCGTCGACCGCGTGGCAGCCTGCGCAGCTGCCGCAAGCCTGGGGGCCGCGCGGTTGCTCGCACAGCCAGCGTCGGGCCAGCGCCAACGCCAGTTCGTACTGGCCCAGGCCCGCCGGACCATCGAGCAGCACGGCGTGCCCGCGCAGGGTCAACACCGCGGCCAGTTGCCGCTGCAGCCAAGGGGCCAGCGCGGTCATGCCAACACCCCCCGGGCGCGGCAGACCGACTCGACCTCCGCCCACACCTGTGGCAGTGGCCGTGTGGCGTCGATGCGCACGATACGCTCGGGCGCGGCGCTGGCACGCGCCGCGTAGCCGGCGCGAACGCGCTCGAAAAACGCCAGCGGCTCGGCCTCGAACCGATCCGGCGTGCGCACCGCCGCCAGCCGCTGCGCAGCAACCGCTGGCGGCACATCGAACCACAGCGTCAGGTCCGGTTGGCGCAGCCGCCCTTGGGCGTCCGTTTGTACCCAGCGCTCCAACGTGTCCAACACGCCCAGGTCGAACCCACGCCCATGCCCTTGGTAGGCGAAGGTGGCGTCGGTGAAGCGGTCGCACAGCACCACCTGGCCCGCGGCCAGCGCCGGCTCGATGGCACGTTGCCAGTGGTCGCGGCGCGCGGCGAACATCAGCAGCGCCTCGCACAACGGGTCCATCGGTTCGTGCAGCAGCAGCTCGCGCAAGCGCTCGGCCAGCGGCGTGCCGCCCGGCTCACGCGTTTGCAGCACCACCCTGCCCTGCGCCTGCAATGCCTGCGCCAGGGCCGGCAAGTGGGTGGACTTGCCGGCGCCGTCGATGCCTTCGAAGGTGATGAACCAGCCGCCTGGACGTGGGTGCGTCATGGGGTGCGATCGTACACGGTGTCCAGGGCGTGGCAGACCGCGTCAGTGCGCTGCCAAGGCTGCACATGCAGGGTTACCGTGGTCGGCGTGCGACCCGCGGGCAGCATCGGTACGGTGACGGTCGTCGCGGGGGTCATGGGAGTCCAGGCATATGGCAGCGGCGGTGCAGCAGGCGGGTGATGCGCGGCCACGCTCCACACCGTGCACGCCTGGATGTGGCGCAGCACCGCCGGGGCACTGTGCTGGTAGACGACCGTCCACCCCCGCGGGCCGTAGGCCGCCATCGCGCCCGCCAGTTGGATCGGATCGGCCGCGACCGTGGCGTGCGGCGGCAGCACAGCGCCCAGGCGGGCCGCCGCCTCGCGCGCCGGCCAGCGGATGGTGGCGGGACGGTCCAGCCAGGCCAACACCCAAGGGCGTGCCAGCAGCAAGGCCAACGCGGTGGCGATCAGTGCCAGGCTCCAGCGCTGCAGACGTGCCCAATCCACATGGCCGTGCGTGGCAGCCATGGCCACCAACGCCAACAGCGGTGGGGTGAGTGGCAGCACCCAGCGTTCCTTGATCTGATGCAACGCGCCAGCCAACACCAGCACCGACATGCTGCCCGCAACGACTGCGACGTACAGCAGCGCCCATCGTCCCCATCGGCGCACGTGGTGGTCACCTCCACGCGGGTCGACGGGCTCGGCGCGATCACCCGCCCCTGACCAAACAGCCATCCCCAACAACGCCGCCGGCAGGGTAAGGTTGGCCAGCCAGGCCACCGCCAGCGCCACAACACCCTGTGTCCGGTGGCCACCGTCGCCCTGCATTTTGGCGCCCAGCGTGGCCTGGACCTCGGGCCACGCATCGAGCAGCCACGCTGCGTGCAGCCCGATGGGGGCCAGGCCGACCAGGAACCACGGTAGCCCTCGCGCATGCTGCCGGACGATGCGCCAGCGGCCCGACCAAGCCGGCACCCGATGCGCCAGCGCCGCCAGCAGCACCGCCAGCCAACCAACCAAGGCCAGCGCCGTGTTGTACTTGGTCGCCCCTGAAAAATTCATTTTCACGCCGCCCTTAGCCGCAGCTGGGCAGGGTTGGCGCCACTGGTCTCGGTTGGCCGCCGCTGGGCGAGCCACCGGCCGATGAGGCGCACGGCCGCAATGAGGCGCAAAA
>NZ_VJNA01000038.1 GCF_007556585.1 Tepidimonas aquatica
CCGGCCTCCGCCTCACGCAGGAAGCCGATGATCTGCTCTTCGGTAAAACGCTTCTTCACGTCCAATCTCCTTGTCGTTGGGGATTGGACTCCAGATCGCGGCGCTACTCAAAACCGGGGGGACGTCGATTGGACTCCCCAGGAGACCAGAGCCCAGCCATGAGAGCGAAGGCAGAAGCCCATCTATCAGGTCAACGTCCTGGTTGCCCAGGCCTTGGAGATGGTCCACCTTCATCCGAACTGCGCCTGAACAAAGTTTCGCAGGGTTTGAGCCATATCCGGGTCGTCTGTCAGAGCTTGCACCAGCGTCATCTCGCAGCTCTGCGTGGGTGTGAGCCCATCGCGCACCAACGTACCTGCGTAAATGAGAACGCGTGTGGAAGCGCCCTCGTCCAGACCTCGCTGTTTGAGTGCCCTGGTGCACTGCGCGATGGTCACCAACTGCCTCGCCAGCTCCACGTCGATACCAGCTTCTCTCGCCACAATGGCAACTTCCGTGTCGGCATCGGGGTAGTCAAACTCTATGGCTGCGAAGCGCTGACGCGTAGACGCCTTCATGTCCTTTGCACTGCTCTGGTAGCCGGGGTTATACGATACCACCAGTTGGAAGTCCGGGTGGGCATGGATGACCTCCCCCTTCTTGTCCAATGGCAGGATTCGACGCGCGTCGGTGAGCGGATGTATGACGACAGTGGTGTCCTGGCGCGCCTCAACCACTTCGTCCAGATAACAAATGCCCCCATAGCGCACGGCTAGGGTCAGTGGCCCATCGTGCCACGCGGTCCCGTGCGCGTCCAACAAGTAGCGGCCAACCAGGTCCGAGGCGGTCATGTCCTCGTTGCAGGCCACGGTCACCAGCGGTCGCTGGAGCTTCCAGGCCATGTATTCGACAAACCGCGTCTTGCCGCAACCCGTGGGCCCCTTAAGCATCAGCGGCATCCGATGCCGATACGCCCTCTCATAGCACTCGATTTCCAGCCCTGAGGGCTGATAGAAAGGCTCAGTCTTGATGAGATAGTCGTTCAGAGGTGACTGCATGAAAAGGGGTCCTTGGGTGCGAAGCAAGACGCGTTTAAAGAAGCAAGCTCAGCGGTGCTTGGTCTCTTCGTTCGGGATGCCGTCCATCGGGCATTCGGCAGTTCCAACCGTCGTACGCGTGAACGACTCGACCATCTCTCGCGTCGCTTCCGGGTCGTTTACCCAGTTGACGTAGAAGTTGTAAGGACAGGCGGCAACGCCTTTGTCGCCATCGCCAGAGTTGATGAGGCCCGTGTATCCGCGGTGTACAAGCTTGAACAGGTGGTTCTGCGATTGACCGTTCTTGCGAAAGTCCCGGATGAGGCTCTTGGACAACTCAGCGTACTGGATACCCATTTCCTCTTCCCCGCACTCGCCCAATGTGCGGCCGTCAAAGCCAATCAAGGCCGAGTGACCGAAATAGGAGTAGACGCCGTCAAAGCCCGTCGCGTTGGCTACCGCCACATAGCAGTTGTTCATGAAAGCCATCGTCTTGGCCACCATGATTTGTTGCTCCTTGGCCGGGTACATGTAGCCTTGGCATCGAACAATGAGCTCTGCTCCGCGCATGGCGCAATCACGCCAGATTTCGGGGTAGTTGCCGTCATCGCAGATGATGAGACTGACCTTCATCCCCTTGGGACCTTCGCTCACGTAGGTGCAGTCGCCCGGGTACCAACCCTCGATGGGCACCCAAGGCATGATTTTCCGGTACTTCTGAACAATCTCACCTTTGTTGTTCATCAGGATGAGCGTGTTGTACGGGGCCTTGTTGGGGTGTTCCTCATGACGCTCGCCGGTGAGCGAGAAGACGCCCCAGACATTGGCGCGGCGACAGGCGTCAGCGAAGATTTCGGTCTCTTCGCCTGGGATGGTGGAGGCGGTCTCGTACATCTCCTTGGAGTCGTACATGATTCCGTGTGTGGAGTACTCGGGAAATATCACGAGGTCCATACCGGGCAGCCCCTTCTTCATACCCACAATCATGTCGCCAATCTTGCGGGCGTTCGCCAGTACCTCCGCCTTGGTATGAAGTCTGGGCATCTTGTAGTTAACGACGGCTACGCCGACGCAGTCATTGCTGCTGGAAATGTCACCATGTCGCATGAGGGTCTCCTTGGGGGGGTTACGTCAAACAGTCAGGAAGGCCTTGACCTTTTCCTGATTCAGGATGGCACGAGGTTCTTCGTGCACGATGCGCCCACGCTCGATGACCAGGAATCGGTCAGCCAAGTCGAGGGCAAAACTGAGAACTTGCTCCGAAAACACGATGGCAAAGCCGCGTTCCTGGCGGAGCACATTGAGGGTCTGGGCCAGTTCTTTGATGATGGAAGGCTGAATTCCCTCGGTGGGTTCATCAAGAATCAACACCTTAGGTTCGGAAATCAGGGCCCGTGCAATGGCCAGCATTTGCTGTTGCCCACCCGAGAGGTTGCCCGCCTTGCGATGCTTCATCTCTTTGAGGACAGGGAAGAAGTGGTGGATGTAATCGGGTACCTTGCGATGCCCCGAGTGCTCAGCGCCGGAGAGGATGTTCTGTTCCACCGTCAGGAACGGAAATACCATCCGACCCTGAGGAACAAAGGCCAAACCATGTTGTACGCGGCGATGACTTGGCAGCCCGGTGAGTGGGTGACCGTCAAGTTGAATGTCTCCAGAGCGAGTCGGCAACAAGCCAATCAGAGACTTGAGCAAGGTTGTCTTGCCCATTCCGTTACGCCCCATGATGGCCACCGACTCGCGCGGATTCACCTGGAATGAAATATCGCGAATCACGTGAGATTCACCGTAGTACGTGTTCAACTGTGAAACGTCCAACATAAAGTGCTTCCTCAGTGACCGAGATAGACATCGATGACGCGTGGGTCAGCCTGCACCTGTTCGGCGCTTCCCTCGCTGAGCAATTTGCCTTGATGCAGGACCGTGACCCGGTGAGCGATACGTTTGACAAAGTCCATGTCGTGCTCAATGACCACGACGGAACGGCCTTTGGCTATCCTGCTCAGCAGGTCTCCTGTCTGTTCGCGCTCTTTGGGACTCATCCCCGCCACTGGCTCATCAAGCAAGAGCAGTGTGGGTTCCTGCATCAGCAGCATGCCAATTTCCAACCACTGCTTCTGTCCATGGCTGAGCTGGCCAGCACGGTGACCGAGTCGCTCGGTCAGGAAGATTTCCTCGGCCATGGCCTGAATGCGTTGCACTATGGCCGCGCTGCGCCTAAACATCAGGGACTGGAACAGTCCGTGCATGCGTGGCAGCGAAATCTCCAGATTCTCGAAGACGGTCAGGTCTTCATAAACCGAGGGCGTCTGGAACTTGCGTCCGACGCCAGCGCGCACGATTTGGTGCTCGTCCATGCGAGTAAGGTCTCGACCTTCAAACAGCACACTGCCTGAGGTGGGCCTTGTCTTGCCGCAAATAATGTCCAGCAGCGTTGTCTTGCCAGCGCCGTTGGGGCCAATAATGACGCGCAACTCGTTGCGTTCGACGCTCAGGCTGAGGTCGTTGACAGCCTTGAAGCCGTCGAATGACACGGTCAGGTTCTCGACCTGTAGCACTTTGTCTCGGATTCTTGTGGAGGTCATAGAAGACAACATGTTGGGAGGAACAGGTAGGGCAAACTGGGTGTTCATCCCGCACTCCTAGGGCTACGACGGACCGACATCCACTGGTCTTTCAAGCCGGCCAGGCCGTTGGGCATGGCCCACACCACCAGAATGAATACGGTGCCAAGGAAGTACAACCAGACTTCGGGAAAAGTCTCCGACAGATACGACTTGAGAAAGCCGATGAGCAGCGCACCGACCACGGCACCGGGAATCGACAAACGACCACCAACAGCGGCGTAGATGACCATCTCAACCGAGGCAACCACGCCGATTACGCTGGGTGAGATGAGTCCAACCTGCAAGGTAAAGAACGCCCCGCCCACGGAGGCCAGCACAGCACCGCAGGCGAACACAAAAGCCTTCATGTGCGCGGTGTCATAGCCACTAAAGCGCACCCGGTCCTCCCGGTCTCGGATGGCAATCAGAACTTTGCCGAATCGCGTCCGAACCAGGGCCAATGAGAGGAACATGGCGACTGAAAGGACAGCAACTTCAACGAAGTAAAGGGTGCGCAACGACTCATCGCTCAAGATGTCCTTGCCCAACAAGGTGCGAAAGCCGGTAATGCCGTTGGCACCACCAGTGTACCCTTGCTGTCCCACCACAACCACGGTGAGGGTGAGCGCCAGGGACAGCGTCACGATTGCGAAGTACACCCCGCTGACCCGACGACGGAAGATGGCGTAGGAGAACAGGTAGGCGATGACTGCTGGCAGCACCAAGATGCCCAGTAGCGTCCAGCCTAATGAGCGAAATGGCGTCCACCAAAGGGGCAGCGTCTCCACACTGCTCCAGACCATGAAATCAGGCAGTTCTGGAGCGGAGGCTTCCAACTTCAGGAACATGGCCATCAGGTAGCCGCCCACGCCAAAGAACACGCCCTGACCCAGACTAAGTATTCCGCCATAGCCCCAGGTAAGCACGATGCCGATGGCCACGAAGGCCAGTGCCAGGTACTTGCCAATGAGATTCAGACGAAACGGGTCAAGCAGCAGTGGCAGCGCTATGGCTAGCAAGGCAACCAGTGCAATGGCGCTGGCGAAGTCAATTCGATGTTTTTGGGAGGACATGCTCAGCTCCTGGAACGCACGGCAAACAGGCCGTTTGGACGGAAGTACAGAACCAGAATCACCAGCAACAGAATGGTGGCCTTGGCCATAGAGCCGCTCATGAGGAACTCCAGCCATGTCTGACCCTGTGCAATGGACAGTGCTGACAGTGCTGTTCCAACGAGACTCTGTACACCACCAAAAACGACCACGATGAAGGAGTCGACGATGTAGAGTTGACCGGTGCCCGGGTTGGTCGAACCAATCATGGTGAATACGCAGCCTGCTATGCCTGCAAGGCCAGACCCAAGTGCGAAGGTGAGTGCGTCGACACGGTTCGTGTCAATGCCAACCGCACCTGCTATTGCCCTGTTCTGGGTTACAGCACGCACTTTCATGCCCCAGCGAGTGCGATAGAGCAGCATGTACACGCCAACGGCCACGGCCACGGTAAGGCCGACAATGAACATTCGGTTGATGGGCAGTTGGATACCCTCGGTCGGCACCCATGCACCCGCGAGCCAAACTGGCAACGGAACGCTGACCTCCTGCGCACCGAAGATGGAGCGGTAAGTTTGCTGCAGGATGAGGCTCAGCCCCCACGTAGCCAGCAACGTATCCAGTGGACGGTTGTAGAAGAAGCGGATGAATCCGCGTTCAAGAAGATAGCCAAAAGCGAACGTCACGCAGAATGCGAACGGAATGGCAACAAACAAGTAGACGCCCATCCACTCGGGAGCCCAGTGCTCGAAGCCGCGAGCTGCGAGGTAGGTCATGTAGGCCCCCAGAGCCATCAGTTCGCCATGGGCCATGTTGATGACGCCCATCAGGCCGAACACGATGGCAAGACCGATGGCCATCAGCAGCAGGATGCTAAAGAGGCTCACGCCGTTGAAGGCCTGCATCACAGCAATGTCAAATCCCATTGACCGACTCCTGATTTGTTGAAATCGACCGGCCCCTCGGGGACCGGTCGGCCTCCTGTTCCGAGACTTCAAATCTTGGGGAACGGGTTGGGCTCAATCAGGGACGGCGATTCCCACACGATGTCGAACTGGCCGTCGGCGCGTGCGCGACCCACTCGCACTTTCTTCCACACATGGTGGTTCGTTGCGTGGACACGCACCGTGCCTTCGGGGGCCTCAAGTTCAAGACCGCCGGAAGCGGCAATGACTTTGTCAACATCGAAAGACTTGGCTTTCTCTACGGCCATCTTCCAGAGGTACACGCTGTTGTAGGCCACTTGCATCGGGTCACCGATGACACGGTCCTGGCCATATTTGGCCTTGAAGGCCTTCACGAACTTTTCATTCGCTGGTGATTGAATGCTTTGGAAATACCCCATGCAGGCGTAGTAGCCTGCGGCATTGTCTTTGCCGATGCCTTCCACTTCGTTCTCGGACACCACGGTCGAAAGCAGCGTTTGCTTGTAGCCGTCGAGTCCTGCAGCCCGCAGTTGCTTGTAGAAGGCGACGTTGGACCCACCAACCACGGTGCTGTAGATGCAGTCCGGCTTTGCCGCCTTGATTTTGTTGATGATGGACGAGAACTCGGTGTGGCCCAGGGGGGCGTATTCTTCCCCAAGGACCTTGCCGCCAGCCTTGGCGATGGTCGGCTTCGCAATCTTGTTGCAAGTGCGTGGATAGATGTAGTCAGACCCCACCAGGAAAAAGCTCTTGCCCTTTTCTCTGGCCATCCACTCGACGGCTGCAATCACGGACTGCGTAGCCTCTTGAGACGTGTAGATGACGTGCTTGTCTTGCTCTAGGCCCTCGTAGTAGGTCGGGTAGTAGAGCAGCCCGTTTGCTCGACCGAGGGCAGGCAGGACGGCCTTGCGCGAGGCAGAGGTATAGCAACCAATGATGGCGGCTACTTTGTCACGCTCGAGCAGTTTGCGAGCCTTCTCGGCAAACACGGCGTTATCGCTGGCCCCGTCCTCCACCACAACCTCAATCTTGCGGCCCAACACGCCGCCGGAAGCGTTGATTTCGTCGATAGCCATCTTCTCGGCATCGACCAAGGACGCCTCGGCAATCGCAATCGTTCCCGACAGGGAATGCAGCAGACCCAGTTTCACAGTTGCTTGCGCTGATGCGATTGAGGGCAAGCCCCCAGCAGCGCCCAGAATCAGCATTGACCCTCCGGTCTTCACGATATCTCGACGATTCATCTCACTCATAGCCATGTCTCCTTGTGGTGGTAGTACGGATTGAGAACCTGCCACCTCGAGGTGGCCGACATGAAGTCAGTCACATTCACACCGTCGCACAAGACACGCTCAGGGCTCCGCAAGCGGATGCAGGTAGTAGCCTGTCCGAGACCCATGAGAGCGAAATGAACAAAAAGAGCCCGAACCGGTTCAAACCGGTTCGGGCTCTTTTGCCCAACACCTAACTGGCAGCACTGGCAGTCGGCGTCGATGAATGTATGACAACTTCTTGTCAGAGCAAATCATCATCGTTTGTCAATGATGACGCCATAGGAGATGTACTAGCTTGACAAGCAGGTTTTCGTGTGCTATTCGCGCGATGCAAAGCTGGACATCCCGAAAGCTTCGGTCGCGGGTGAACCGCCCCGGCTTTCGAGGAGGCCGGTTGCTGTGAGTCAGGCCGGCATGGCCTGACTGGCGAGTTGCCGCCAGTAGTTTGCCTCGGCCTCGGCCGGCGGGATGTAGCCGATGGGCTTGAGCAACCGGTGGTGGTTGAACCACGCGACCCACTCGAGGGTGGCCAGCTCGACGGCCTCGCGCGTCTTCCACGGCCCATGCCGGTGAATCAGCTCGGTTTTGTACAGGCCGTTGATCGTCTCGGCCAGCGCGTTGTCGTAGCTGTCGCCGCGCGAGCCGACCGACGGCTCGATGCCGGCTTCGGCAAGCCGCTCGGTGTACCGGATGGACACGTATTGCGAGCCGCGGTCCGAGTGATGCACGAGAGCGTCGTCGCGCTCGGGCCGACGTGCGTACAGCGCCTGCTCCAGCGCGTCGAGCTACGCAAGTCGGTGTGCATCGAACCGCTGACGCGCCAGCCGACGATGAACCGCGCGTAGACGTCGACGACGAAGGCCACGTACAAGAAGCCCTGCCACGTCGGCACGTAGGTGAAGTCGCTCACCCACAGCTGGTTCGGCCGCTCGGCCTTGAACTGGCGGTTGACCCGGTCCAGCGGGCACGGCGCCTTCGCATCCGGCAAGGTCGTGCGCACGACCTTGCCGCGCACGACGCCGCACCAGCCGTTGGCTCGCATTAGCCGCTCGACGGTGCAGCGCGCCACCGTGATGCCCTCGCGCTGCAGCTGCTTCCAGACCTTGTCCGCGCCGTAGACCTGTAGGTTGGCGCGCCAGACGCGCTCGATCTCGCGCACGAGCTCGGCGTCGCGTCGCTCGCGCGCCGATCGCAGCGCGGGGTCACGCCGTCGGGCCAGCCGCTTGCGTACCGCCGCCGGGGCGACCTGCAACGCCTTGCAGATCGGCTCGACCCCGAAGCGCTCGCGGTGCTGCTCGACGAACTCGCTCACGACTTGAGGCGGCGGTCGATCCGGCAAGGGCGAAAAACGCGCTGGCCAGCTTCAGGATCTCGTTGGCCCGGCGCAGCTCGCGCACCTCGCGCTCGAGCTCCTTGACGCGCTGCTGCTCGGCCGTCGTCGGGCCTTCGCGCAGGCCCTGGTCACGCTCGGCCTGGCGCACCCAGCGACGCAGCGTCTCGGCAGTGCAGCCGATCTTGCCTGCGATGGACTCGATGGCTGCCCACTGCGACGGGTACTGGTCCTTGGCCTCGAACACCATGCGCACCGCACGCTCGACGACCTCCGGGGAAAACTTCGGGGACTTTCTCATGATGGCTCCATCTTCTCAAACGAAGGAGCCTCCTCAATTCCCGGGGCGGTTCACCCGGGCAACCGTGCCAGCGCCTTTGTCGAGCTCGACGGCCACTACTACTCGGTGCCCCACGCCCTGGTGGGCGAGGTGGTGGAGTTGCGCATCACCGCCACCACCGTGGAAGTCCTGCACGGCCACAAGCGGGTGGCCGCCCACGCGCTCAATGGGCGCAAAGGCGCGCACACCACGGCTGCTGAGCACATGCCGGCCTCGCACCGGGCACACCTGCAGTGGACGCCAGCCAAGCTCATCGCCTGGGGCGAGCGCATCGGCTCGGCCACCGCCGCCGTGGTGCGCTGGCAGATGGAGCACCGCGCCCACCCCGAACAGGGCTACCGCGCCTGTCTGGGACTGATGCGTCTGGGGCGGCAGTACGGGGCCGAGCGGCTGGAGGCGGCCTGTGCGCGGGCGCAGTCGATTCGCTCGCGAACGTGCGCGGGCCGGGCTACTACCACTGAGACAGTGCCAAGACCGAAGGAACACCCGATGCTCAACGGACAGACCCTCAACCAACTGCGCGCCCTGCGCCTGGACGGCATGGTGGCCGCTCTGAGTGACGCGGCCACCCACATCGCAGCCAGCGAACTGCCCTTTGAACAGCGCCTGGCGCTGCTGGTGCAGCGCGAGGTGGACTGGCGTGTGCGCTGGGGCAGCAGGCGGCACGCCTGGGGTTCTCCGTCCTCTACACCAGGGCTCCCCGACTCCTG
Organism: Tepidimonas aquatica; assembly: GCF_007556585.1. Taxonomy (GTDB): domain Bacteria; phylum Pseudomonadota; class Gammaproteobacteria; order Burkholderiales; family Burkholderiaceae_C; genus Tepidimonas; species Tepidimonas aquatica. Next base: position 9,255 of record NZ_VJNA01000038.1, read on the forward strand.
GAAGAACTTCACGTGGCCCATGGCGACGGCAGCTTTGGCAAGCGCCTGGCGCAACTGGCCCGGCTGGACCTGCTCATCCTAGACGACTTCGGCATCGCGCCGATTGCCGCGCACGAGCGCAACGATTTGCTCGAACTCTTGGACGACCGGGTGGGCACGCGCTCGACGCTCATCACCAGCCAGTTGCCGGTGACGGCGTGGCACGCCTGGCTGGACGAGCCGACGCTGGCCGACGCCATCCTGGACCGCATCGTGCACGGCTCGCACAAGATAGCCCTCAAGGGCGAGTCAATGCGCAAGCTCGCCAAGGCCGCCTGAGCCGGTCGCACCGAGTGCCATTCCACGCTGATGGCGGACACTTCGGCTACGATTTGAGCGTCACTCAGGACACCCGCGCAGCGTGTCCGCTATCGTTTGGAACGCTGTCCGCGATGGCAATGGAATCACTGTCCGCCATCAGTGGAATGCGCACACTGGGCGCGGGGACTTACGACTGCGACGCGGTGGCGCTGACCGAAGTGACGGTGTGCCGCATTCCGCTGGAGGTGATCCATACCCTGGGGTTCGAATAGTCCGCGGCTGCACAAGCGGCTGATGCAGAAATGGCAGCAGGCCCTCAAGGATGCCGACGACTGGCTGGCCGAGCTCAACTTCGGCACCGCGTGCCAGCGCGTCTCCAACTTCATCCTGAAAATGCCCCACCCATCGGACGGGCGCGCCGTCACGCTGTTTTCGCGCGAGGACATGGGCGCGATGCTGGACTTGAAATTGGAGACCGTCAGCCACGAAGTCAGCCGCCTGGTCAAGGAAGCGGTGCCCAAGCCCCTGGGCAAGCAGGGCCGCGTGTATCACCTGCGCGAGCCGCAACGCTTGATGCAGGCGGCGGCCTGAACGGCGAAATACCGCCGCACAGGCTCAGGAAGAGGTCAGGCAACTGGACTGCGCCGGCTCGGCGTGTGCGCGCAGAACAGCGGCGTTTTTGACCTGCACGATCTCAGCCAGGATCGAGACCGCGATTTCGGCCGGCGTGCGCGCACCTATTGCCAGACCGACCGGGCCATGCAGGCGCGACAGTTCATCGGCGCTGAGGCCGAAGTGCTCGGCGAGTCGCTCCTTGCGTGCAGCCTGGTTGCGCCGCGAGCCCAGGGCCCCGACATAAAATGCCGCAGACTTGAGCGCTTCCAGCAGCGCCATATCGTCGAGCTTGGGGTCGTGGGTGAGCGCGACGATCGCTGTATGGGCATCTGGGATCAACTCGCGCACCACGTCATCGGGCATGCCCGCCAAGCGCTGCACGCCAGGGAGATCGCCGACACAGACGTATTCTTCTCGTGGATCGCAGATCAGGACCTCGAAATCCATCATGGTCGCGATCTGTGCCACGGCCTGGGACAGCTGGCCTGCGCCAATGAGCAGCAAGCGCCACTTGGGGCCAAATACGGTCGTCAGCGTGGTGCCATCGAAAACCAGGCTTTCACCGCGCACGGCATCGCGACAGCTCACGCGGCCGCTGCGCAGATCGAGGGTACGCGCGACCAGGCGATGCGCAGCCGTGCGTTGCAACACGTGTTCGATCCATCCGGTATCTGACACAGGTTCGAGCACCAAGCGCAGGGTGCCACCACAGGGCAGGCCAAACCGCGCGGCTTCTTCCTGATCGACGCCATACACCACCAGCCTGGGGCTCGCGGGGGCCGTCGAAGGTGCGTTCCAGCCTGCCTTGGCGCGTGCAATCAGGTCGTCTTCGACGCAGCCGCCCGAGACCGAACCACTGAGCTGGCCATCTTCGCGGATGGCCAGCAAGGCTCCCGGTGGGCGTGGGGCGCTGCCCCAGGTCTGCACGACGGTGGCCAGCTCGACGCGGTGGCCCGCACGTGCCCATTGCAGTGCGTCCTCGAGGACGCGCAGATCAAGGCTTTCCATGATGAACTCCCATCGAGATGAGGCAATCAAAGAGGGGCGTAGGCCTGCAGCCGGTCACCCTCGGGCGCATGAATCTGGGCGTTGAATGAGACGATGATGCGGTCACGCTCACCGGTATAGGGCAGCGCCTTGTGCGGCAGAAACGAGGGGAACAGGATCAGCTCGCCTTCCTGCGGCGTGACATCCCAGGTGGCCTGCTGCAAAAACGCATTGCCCAGGTCGATGTGGGCTCCGCCAAGCAGGGGGAACAGCGGGCTGTAAAAGCGTGTGGCCCCATTGAGGCGCCCCAACGCCGGATGCCGGGCCCGCGTCGCAAGGGGGTCGATCTGCACGTAATAAACGCCTGACCAGGAGCAGTTGCCGTGGGTATGGATGTCATGAAACGCCGCTGCGTTCTGGATTTGGAACCACATGCCCACGATCTCGAGTTGCAGCTGATGCCGACCGGCAGGCCACAGGCCGGCATTGGCTTGCTGGGCCGTCGTTTGCAAAGCGCGCACGATGAAATGCACCAGTTCCTGGAATTCCGGTAGCTCAACTCGCTGTAGCAAATCGTCGGAGCTCGCGTAAAAAGGCCCGGTGGCGTTGCCCGCATCCGTGGCGCGCATGGCGGCAAATACCCGCGCCAGCAAAGGGTTGACTTGCTGGGCGCGCTCGAAACGGTGCACGGCCAGGGGAACAGGCCACAGCCGCTGCAGACAGTTGTTGGCTTGGGCGGCTAGATGGTTCATGGCGCAAGTGGTTCGGGTAACTCGATGGACCAGCCCATGCGGCGGGTCAGGGCTTGCACGTCATCAAGGGTGTCCAGGTCGGTTATAAACCGCGTGTTATCCGTTTTGTACAGCTGGACCAGTTCAGGATGGCTTTCCACGAAATGGCGGCAGGCCAGGTTGGCTTCGCTGTTCAAAATCGAGGCCAACGCCAGCTGGTTGAGCACGATGGGGTTGCCACGCTGGCCGTTGACGATGGGTAAAAGGACCTGGGGACTGTCGCGACGTCCCCCTTTTTTATATGCGGCAATGAGTTCCGTCAGATCCTGCGCGCCGATCAGCGGCTGGTCAACCAGCACCACCAGCACCGCATCCAGGGCTGGATTGAGCGCCGCCAGGCCGGCACGTACCGAGGTTTGTTGACCCTGCCGGTAGGCCGGGTTGTGAATCACGGTAACAGGGAACTCCTGTACTTGGTTTTGCACAGCGGCATGGGCATGACCCGTGACGACGACCACCTCATCCACTCCTGCGCCGCTGAGCGCGATCAAGTGGCGTCTGATCAGCGGCACGCCCTGCAGGCGGATCAGCGGCTTGGCTACCCCGCCCATGCGCCGGCCTTCGCCGGCGGCCAGCAGCACGGCGCCAAGACGCAGTCGCGAGTAGAGTCCTCCCCCCTGTTTCAAGATGCAGCCCATGATCCCGTTGAACCTCAATCCAGCAGTTGGGTGTGCCCGAGCGCGCCGTCGTGAGCAGTGGGGGCAAGGCGCAAACCGCAGGCGGGGCGGGCTCCCCGGCGAGGACGTGCAACGCCGCCCGCGCGGCCCAAGGCGGTGCGATGGGGTGCGCAGCGACTCACCCACAAGGCGAACCGATGGAGCATATAAACGTGTTGATTCACAAGCATTTACGCAAACAGAGCGCTGTCAACTGCCGGATTTAGGTTGAATCGTTTTTCAGTCCAGCAGTTCGGGCAGGCGCGTCAGGCTGGACAAGTTGTGTATCGGTAAAAACCGCGTTATCTGGGGCGCCGCCTGCTCAATGGCTGCTGACTGCGGCACGGTCGCGGTAGGGTGCAACCAGCCGATTCGTGCACCGCGGCCGCGGGCCTGGCTCAGAACTTCGGCCAGCCTGTGCGGTTCGTCCGTGTCGTAGCCGTCACTGAGCACCAGCAGCAGATCGCCGCGTCTGAGGGCCTGCCCTAGGTGTTCGTGCAGCAAAGCGTGCAGACTGGAGGCGATGCGGGTGCCGCCGCCCAAGCCCAGGGGCATGGCCTGGATACGTGCGTGCAGGCGTGGGCTGCGCCGTTTCATCAGGGCAGTGACCTCTGAGACATGGGTATGGAAAACGAAAGTCCGCGCATCCATGACATCGGCAAAGGCTCGAGCCAGGCGTAGAAAGAAGTGGGTATGGGTTTCCATCGAGCGGCTCACATCCACGGCTACGGTCACCCGTGGAGGGCGGCGCAGGCGCTGTGCATAGCGCAGCTGCGCCAGTTCACCGCCGCATGACAGCGCGGCGCGCAGGCTGCGGCGCAGCTGGAGCAGGCCGCGAGCAGCTTCCTGCTGGAGGCGACGCTGCAACTGCTTGCGCAGCCTGCGCTGCATCTGTTCGAGCAGCGGCTCGAGACGATCGATCTGATCTGGCCACCATGCGCTGACGTCCTGCTGATGCATCACTGCTAGCCGGCTGGCTCCTCCTTGCGCCCGTTGGCGGTCGGTACCCGATTCACCAAGCGGGCTGTTTTGGTCGTCATACAAGCCCAGCATGGGCGGTTCTGAGATACTGGCGCGCGGCTCTGAGTGAGTTTGTTGCAGTTGTGCATGGAGCTGCTGCACCACCTCGGGCAGGGAGCGGCCTTTGCGCGGCAAGCCGGTGCTGCGGACGCTGCCGCGCAGCCGGTGGGCAAACCAAAAGGCTTGGTGCAGTTCGGGGTACTGCTGCCATTGCCGCTGGTTGCCGCAGGCTATCGCACGCCAGAGCCCTTGCAGGCGGGGCCATTGGTCCAGCGGCAGGGCAGCGGCTATGCGCGTCATTAGTTCCACTTCGGCGTAACCCAGTGCATACCCATGCTCGCGCAGGTAATGGGCGAACGCGGTCAGCTGTAGGCGTGGATCGTGGGCTTTCATCGGCCACTCATGACGTCGGCGTCGTGCGCCAGCGGGGGTTTTCCGACCAGGTTCATGATCCGTTCGGCTGTCATGTGCCAGGAATCTTGACGGGTTTTGAGCAATGCAGCCAGCGTGGGCACGAGCTGCTGCGGGTCGGGCGGGAGTTCTTGCAGGCCCAGTTTGAACAACACCCGTACCCAGTCCAGGGTCTCGGCCACGCCCGGGGTTTTGTCCAGATCTTGTTTGCGCAAGCGCTGCACGAATGCCACGGCTTCTTCCACCAGCCGCTGGCTGGCTTCGGGAACCAGTTTGCGTACGATGGCCATTTCGCGCGCCAGGGTGGGGAAGTCCAGGTAATGGAAGAGGCAGCGACGGCGCAGCGCATCGGAGAGGTCGCGCGTGCCATTGCTGGTCAGTACCACCAGCGGCTTGCTGCGTGCCTGCAGCGTTCCGATTTCAGGCACGGTAATCTGGAATTCGGACAGCACTTCCAGCAAAAAGGCTTCAAAGGCCTCATCGGCTCGATCGATCTCATCAATCAGCAGCACGCAGGCATGCGGCGATCGGATGGCTTGCAGCAAGGGGCGCTGCAGCAGGTACTCCTCACTGAACAGATGTTCGCGCAGTTTCGATTTGTCACCCTGACCGGCTTCGGTCAGTCGGATTTCAAGCAACTGGCGGCTGTAGTTCCACTCATAGACGGCTTGATTCAGATCCAGCCCCTCGTAGCACTGCAGGCGCAGCAGCTGCCGTCCCAGCGCGCGGGCGCAGGCGGCAGCCAGCGCTGTTTTGCCAACCCCTGCTTCGCCTTCGAGCAGCAGCGGGCGTTCCAGTTGCAAGCCCATCCAAACCAAGCTGGCCAGGTCTTCGTCTGCGAGATAACCGGCCTGGGCCAGCTGTTCGCGCAGCTGTTGGGTTGTCGGATGTGCAGAGGAATTCATCGGCTTGGCTGTATCAGGCCTTTTTCTTGCCGAACAAGCCGGCAAAGAAGTTTCTGACCATGGCCCAAAGCAGGCCGAGCGCGTTCAGTTCTTTGGCGGCAGCGGGCGCAGCTGTGGTGGCGGGGCTGGCCTGCGCGCCAGACGTGTCGGCGACTGAAGCCGTGCCCTGCAGGGCCTGTGCTTTTTGCGAAAAGGTTTCGGCGAACTGGGACAGGATCATGTCGGAGACCGAGGTCATCATGCGGCCGCCGAACTGCGCAAATTTGCCGCTGACGATCACCCGAGCCTGGCCTTGCAGTGTGCAGCGGCCGCCTTCGGCGGGCAAAAGCACGGCTTCCAATTCCATGGAGGCAGAAGAACCCGCCTTGTCTGCCCCTTTGCCCACCATCTTGAGGCTGCGGCGAGCGGCATCAAGATGCAGCACTTCGATGCTGCCGGCAAAAGCGGCCACGGCCGGACCCACCTTAACGCGGACCTGGCCTTTGTAGTGGCGCTCGTCCAGCTGCTCGGTGATCGATGCACCGGGCATGCAGGTGGCCAGCTCGTTGATGTTGGATAACACGGCCCAGGCGGCATCAAGGCCGGCGGCCACGGGATATTGCTTGTCGATGACGACTTCCATGAATATGTACTCGGATGTTGTAGGATGTAGAAGTCGAAGTCGCGCAGGCGCGAGACGCCTGCGCGGCCGGTGGGGGTCAGCTGGTGGCTACCCCGTTCTTTTTGAGCTCTTGCCACACCCGCCAAGCCGTATGGGGCATGTTGATGTGCGTTACGCCGAGATGGGCAAAGGCATCGACGATGGCGTTGGTGAAGGTTGGGATGCTGCCCACGTGGGGCGATTCAGCCACGCCTTTGGCGCCGATGGGGTGATGGGGCGAAGGGGTTACGGTGTAGTCGGTTTCCCATTTCGGGGTTTCCACCGCCGTCGGGATGAAGTAGTCCATGAAGGAGTTGCCCTGGATGTTGCCCTGCTTGTCGAAGGACAGCAGCTGCCCCATGGCCACGGCAAAGCCCTCCGTCAGTCCACCGTGGATCTGACCTTCGATGATCATCGGGTTGATGCGGGTGCCGCAGTCGTCCAGCGCATAGAAGCGGCGGATCTTGGTCTCACCCGTGCCTTTGTCGATGTCCACCACGCACAGATAGACGCCGAAGGGATAAGTGAAATTCGGCGGGTCGTAATAGTGCACGGCTTCCAGCCCCGGCTCCAGACCTGCAGGCGGCTGGTGGTAGGCCGCCCAGGCAATGTCTTTCATGGTTTTGAACTTGTCATCGCGGCCTTTGACCTTGAAGCGGTCGATCTCCCATTCGAGATCGGCTTCGCTGACCTCCAGCAGGTGTGCGGCGATCTTTCTGGCCTTGGCGTGGATCTTGCGCGCCGCCATGGCAATGGCGGCTCCGGCCACCGGTGTCGAGCGCGAGCCGTACGTGCCCAAGCCGTACGGGGCGGTGGCGGTGTCGCCCTCTTCCACCTGGATCAAGTCGCTGGGTATCCCCAGTTCGGTGGCGATGATTTGCGCATAGGTGGTCTGATGGCCCTGGCCTTGCGTGATCGTTCCCATACGGGCAATCGCGCTGCCGGTCGGATGGACGCGGATTTCGCAGGAGTCGAACATGCCGACACCCAGGATGTCGCACACCTTCGTAGGGCCGGCACCGACCACTTCGGTGAAGGTGACCAGGCCGATGCCCATCAGGGTCGGGCAGTTCGGATCGGCACGCTTGCGTGCCTGCTCTTCGCGCAAGCCTTTGTAATCGACGGCTTCGAGTACTTTTTGGAGAGCGGTGTGATAGTCACCCGAGTCGTATTCGAATCCGAATGCACTGCGGTAGGGAAACTGTTCCTTACGAATGAAATTTTTGGCTCGAATCTCGGCTTTGTCGATGTTGAGCTTCTGCGCCAGGACATCCACCATGCGCTCGATCAGATACACGGCTTCGGTGACGCGGAACGAGCAGCGATAGGCAACGCCGCCGGGGGCCTTGTTGGTATAGACCCCATCGACCCGGCAGTAAGCAGTAGGTATGTCGTAGCTGCCCGTGCAGATGTGAAACAGGCCGGCTGGGAATTTGCTCGGGTCGGCGCAGGCGTCGAAGGCGCCGTGGTCGGCCACCACATTGGCACGCAGCGCCAGGATCTTGCCGTCGGCGGTGGCGGCCAGCTCACCCGTCATGTGATAGTCGCGTGCAAAGGCGGTGGAAGACAGGTGCTCGATGCGGTCTTCTACCCATTTGACGGGTCGCCCCAGCACGATCGAGGCCACGATCGAGCAGACATAGCCGGGATAGATCCCCACCTTGTTGCCAAAGCCGCCTCCAATGTCGGGCGAGATGATGCGAACCTTGGATTCGGGCAGCCCGGACAGCATCGATACCACCGTGCGCACGACATGGGGTGCCTGGTGCGTGATCCACACGGTCAGCTCGCCACGGACTGAATCGAATGATGCAACCGAACCGCAGGTTTCCAGCGGGCAGGGGTGTACCCGCGGGTAATGCATCTCCTGTTTGACGGTCACCGGCGCTTGGGCAAAAACTGCGTCGGTGGCAGCCTTGTCGCCTGCTTCCCAGGTAAAGATGTGGTTGTGATGGTAGCGCTTGCCATGCGCTCCTTCGGTTTTGCCGGCCAGGTCCTCGCGCACCACGGGCGCATCGGGTTTGAGCGCCTCGAACGGATCCACGACAGCCGGCAATTCCTCGTACTCCACTTCCACAGCTTCGACGCCATCGGCTGCGGCGTAGCGGTCTTCGGCGATCACGACCGCCACTTCCTGCATCTGGAAGTGCACCTTTCCATCAGCCAGCACGGCGGCCACATCGCCTGCCAGCGTCGGCATCCAGTGCAGCTTCAGTGGCTTGAGGTCCTCGGCCGTGAGCACGGCCAGCACCCCGGGCACTTGAAGGGCGGCCTCCTTGTTGATGCGCTTGATGCGGGCATGGGCCAGCGGTGAGCGCACGATGTCCATGTGAACCATGCCCGGCAGCTTGATGTCGTCCACATAATTGCCCTTGCCTTGAATGAATCGGGCATCTTCCTTGCGCAAGCGCGGTTCGCCCATGCCCATCAGGGCTTTTTCGCGATCACTCAGTGGTGCATTCATCGGAGTCTCCTCTGGGTGGCGCTCAGGCGGCCATTTGTTGGGGTTGTTGCAGCATGCGGGCTGCAGTCAAGACGGCCTTGACGATGTTTTGATAGCCGGTGCAGCGGCACAGGTTGCCGGCCATGCCGGCACGTACCTCGTCTTCGGTCGGATTGGGGTTGTCTTGCAGCAAGCGATAGGCGCGCATCAGCATGCCCGGGGTGCAAAAGCCACACTGCAGGCCATGTTCCTGATAGAAGGCCTGCTGCACCGCATGCAAGGTCGCACCTTGGGCCAGCCCTTCCACGGTTTTGATGTCACTGCCGTCGCATTGCACCGCCAGATGGGTGCAGCTCTTGATCGACTTGCCGTCGACGTCGACCGTGCACGCACCACAATGACTGGTGTCACAACCAATATGGGTGCCGGTCAGATTGAGTTTTTCGCGCAGGAAATGCACCAGCAAGGTGCGCGCTTCCACGGCTTCTTCGACCTTGCGGCCATTGACTGTCATCGAGACGATGTGTTTGCTCATGGCGACTGTCTCCTCTGTTGATTCAATGGCAGCGTGCAGCTGCTTTCTGGATGGCGCGCTTGACCATCTCGGCGGCCATGGCGGTCTTGTATTCGGCGTCCCCGCGCAGATCCTCGGCTGGATCGCAAATGGCCCGCACTGCCGTAGCCACGTCGTTGAGGCTGGCCGCATCGATCGGGCGGCCGATCAACGCCTGCTCGGCGGCGCTGGCGCGCAAGGCAGTGGGGGCGACATTGGTCAGCGCGATGCGCGCTTGTGTCACTTTGCCAGCGCTCATGTTCAGGATCACGGCAGCGCCTGCCGTGGCCCAGTCGCCGGTCTTGCGCTTGAGCTTGGTGTAGGCGTATCCGGTGCCCGCGGCCATGGGGGGAACGAGAATGGCGGTCAGGATCTCGTTTTCCGCCAGCGCCGTCATGTAGGTGTCATGGAAGAATTCGGTCGCCTTGACCTTGCGTTCGCCTTGCGGGCCCTGCAGTACGAAAACGGCTTCCAGCGCCATGGAGATGGCGGGGTGATCGTTGCCAGGGTCGCCGTGGGCAATGTCGCCGCCGATGGTGCCGCGATTGCGGACCTGGGGGTCTGCGATCAGTTGCGCCGCTTCGGGCAGCAGCGGCACTTTTTCCTTGAGCAGCTCAGAGGCGATCAGCTCGTTCTCGGTGGTCATCGCCCCGATGCGGATCATGCCGGCTTCTTCCCGTATCCCGCGCAATTCCGGGATGCGGTTGATGTCGATGAGCGCGGCAGGCTGGGCGAAGCGCAACTTCATCATGGGTAGCAGACTGTGACCGCCAGCAAGCAGCTTGGCGTCGTCGCCCAGTTCGCTCAGCAGCCTGATCGCGTCAGGCAGGGTACGCGGTGCGTGGTAGGCAAAGGCAGGTGGAATCATGGCGTCTCCTCTCGCTTGTTGTCCTGCCTGTGCGGGCAGGGTGGAAGCAGCACGTGCAATTTACCGGCGCGGGCCGGGCGTGCGTGAGTGATTCAATCAACGACGCGCAGACGCGCATGAACGGCAGCTGCGGCGCACGAATTGATCGGCTCGCATAGGCATGGCTGTCATATCCCGGACGATCATAAGGTTTCTTGTGGAACAGGGCAGGCCTTTGTCGGTGCCAGTCCTTCATGGCCTGCAGCGGTGTTTGACCTTTGAGAGCAGCCTGGGGCAGATGATGGTTGTACAGGGCGACGTAACGCAACAGGGTTTGCTCCAAGTCCTGGCCGCTCACAAAGTGGTGGCTGCGCAGCACCTCTTCGATGCGGCCGTTGAAGCGCTCGTCCATGCCATTGGTCTGCGGTCGTCTGGGTGGGGTGAGCCGGTGCTCGATGTGAAGTGCCGCGCACAGCGCATCGAAGGCGTGCTGCCCGGTGGGCGTGCGCTCGCCGGTGGTGATGAAGCGGTCGGTGAACGCCTTGCCGTTGTCGGTCAGGATCGTGTGGATCTTGATCGGGCTGGCCTTGATGAGGTCAGCCAGGAAGCGCTTGGCGGCACCGGCGCTTTTGCGCTTGTTGTGCAGCTGCACAAACACCCAGCGCGTGGCGCGCTCGATGGCCACAAAGAGGTAGCGGTGCTGGGTCCCATCGGCCATCTGCGGCAGGTACTTGACATCGATGTGCACAAAACCCGGCTCGTAGGCCTTGAAGGGCTTGTGCGCGCTTTTGGGCGCTGCAGGCAGCAGCTGCCTGAGGTTGCCCACCCCGTGGCGGCGAAGACACCGATCCAGCCCCGATCGCGACACGTCCGGGTTGACGAACTCGCGCATGACAGAGAGCAAGTCATCCAGCGACAACAGCAGCGTCTTGCGCAAGCGCACGGCTATCGCTTCCTGAGCGCGTGTCAGCGTCGTTGGCAGCCGATGCGCCGTGTGCGGGCGGCCCTCGAAGTCGGTGCGCCGCTTCCACTTCAACACTGTCATCGGACTGATGCCGTAGCGCTTGGCCAGCACGGTGCAAGACTCGTTGCTGGCGTGGATTTCGGCACGGATCGCTGGCGTGGTGCGTGCCAACTTGTGCAGTCGCGTCATCACGGCTGTCGTCCCCTGGATCACGCCCCACGCCCCGCTACGACCTCACGCAGCTGCTGCTGCAGCACACTGCCTGCCAGTAAGTAGTCGTCCCTGAAAAATTCATTTTCACGCCGCCCTTAGCCGCAGCTGGGCAGGGTTGGCGCCACTGGTCTCGGTTGGCCGCCGCTGGGCGAGCCACCGGCCGATGAGGCGCACGGCCGCAATGA
>NZ_VJNA01000039.1 GCF_007556585.1 Tepidimonas aquatica
CCGGGCGACAACGTCACCATCACCGTCAAGCTCATTGCCCCCATCGCGATGGAAGAAGGCCTGCGCTTTGCCATCCGCGAAGGCGGCCGCACGGTGGGCGCCGGCGTGGTGTCCAAGATCATCGAGTGATCGACGTTTGACGTGGCCTGCCGCTACAATCGGCAGGCTGCTACAGGGGCATAGCTCAATTGGCAGAGCGTCGGTCTCCAAAACCGAAGGTTGGGGGTTCGATTCCCTCTGCCCCTGCCAGCCGGTAAGCGTACCAGCCGGTCCGTCTAGCCAAGCCCGCCGCGTCCCGACCGGACCGTTGCGGGCTTGATTTTCTGGTGCGATCGAATCGGGATAAGAGGACCATGGCCTCGACGGAAATCGAAACGGTCAGCCCGGCGGCTGACAAGGCCAAGCTTGCCGCGGCGCTGCTGCTGGCGGTGCTGGGCTTTGTGGCTTACTACCTGCTGCGCGCGCAAGGGGCGTGGGCGCAGTGGGCGGCGCTGCTGGTGGCGCTGGCCGCCGGTGTGGGGGTGGGCCTGACGGCCACCCCGGGGCAGCGCCTGATCGCCTTTGCCCGTGACGCGGTCAAGGAGGCGCGCAAGGTCGTGTGGCCGACGCGCAAGGAAGCGACCCAGGTCACCGCCTACGTGTTTGCGTTCGTCATCGTCATGGCGCTGTTTCTGTGGCTGACCGACAAACTGCTGGAGTGGGTGCTGTACGGCCTCATCCTGGGTTGGAGATGAATATGAGCGAAACCAATGCGCCGCAGCAGGGCATGAGCGCCGCGCCCGCCGAGGGCATGCGCTGGTACGTCGTGCACGCCTACAGCGGCATGGAAAAGGCCGCCGAGCGCAACATCCGCGAGCGTGTGCAGCGCGCCGGCATGCAGCACAAGTTTGGCCGCATCCTGGTGCCGACCGAAGAGGTGGTCGAGATCAAAAACGGCGTCAAGCGCACCACCGAGCGTAAATTTTTCCCCGGCTACGTGCTGGTGGAAATGGTGATGGACGACGACACCTGGCACCTGGTCAAAAACACCAGCAAGGTCACCGGGTTCGTCGGCGGCGCGCGCAACCGTCCCAGCCCCATCTCCGAGGAGGAGGTGCAAAAGATCATCGGTCAGATGCAAGAAGGCGCCGACCGCCCGAAGCACAAGATCGAGTTCGAGGTGGGCGAGCTGGTGCGCGTCAAGGAAGGGCCGTTTGCCGACTTCAACGGCACCGTCGAAGAGGTCAACTACGACAAGAACAAGCTGCGTGTGTCGGTGACCATCTTCGGGCGGGCCACGCCGGTGGAGCTGGAGTTCAACCAGGTCGAAAAGACCTGAGTGCGCGCCGCGAAAAAATCGCTATAATCAAAGGTTCTTCGCCATCTGGCTTGGGTCGGGTGGCGTTTCGCTGTCGTCAACGGTTCGGGCGGCGGCGGCGTGGGTCGGCACGATCCGCGTGCGAAGGCGAGCCCTGGTGCGAGGAGGTGCGCGCCCCGGTGCGAGCGGGGGCGCCACCGATGGAACTCGCGGGAGTCTACACACATGGCCAAGAAAATCGTCGGCTTCATCAAGCTGCAAGTGCCAGCGGGTAAAGCCAACCCCTCCCCCCCGATCGGTCCGGCGCTGGGTCAGCGCGGGCTCAACATCATGGAGTTCTGCAAGGCGTTCAACGCCCAGACCCAGGGCATGGAGCCGGGTCTGCCGTTGCCGGTGGTCATTACCGCCTACGCCGACAAGAGCTTCACCTTCATCATCAAGACGCCGCCGGCGACCACGCTGATCAAGAAGGCGATCAAGCTGGACAAGGGTTCGTCCAAGCCGCACGCGCAAAAGGTCGGCAAGATCACGCGCGCGCAGCTCGAGGAAATCGCCAAAACCAAGATGAAGGACATGACCGCCGCCGATCTGGACGCCGCCGTGCGCACGATCGCCGGTTCGGCGCGTTCGATGGGCGTGATCGTGGAGGGGCTGTGAGATGGCCAAGCTGACCAAGAAGCAAAAAGCCCTGCAGGGCAAGGTCGATCCGACCAAGCTGTACCCGCTGCCCGAAGCGTTGGGTATCGTCAAGGAGTGCGCCACCGCCAAGTTCGATGAGTCGATCGACGTGGCCGTGCAGCTTGGCGTCGATCCGCGCAAATCCGACCAGGTCGTGCGTGGCGCCGTGGTGCTGCCCAACGGCACCGGCAAGACCAAGCGCGTGGCGGTGTTCGCCCAAGGCGCCAAGGCCGAAGAGGCCAAGGCCGCCGGCGCTGACATCGTGGGCTTTGAGGACTTGGCCGCGCAGGTCAAGGCCGGCAACATCGATTTCGACGTCGTCATCGCGGCGCCGGACGCGATGCGCGTGGTCGGCCAGCTCGGCCAGATTCTGGGTCCGCGTGGCCTGATGCCCAACCCCAAGGTCGGCACGGTAACGCCCGACGTGGCCACCGCGGTCAAAAACGCCAAAGCCGGGCAGGTGCAGTTCCGTGTTGACAAGGCTGGCATCGTGCACACGACGATTGGCCGCCGTTCGTTCGACACCGACAAGCTGCAGGGCAACCTGGCGGCGCTGATCGAAGCGCTCAACAAGGCCAAGCCCGCTTCGTCCAAGGGGCAGTACCTGCGCAAGGTCGCGGTGTCGTCGACGATGGGCGTGGGGGTGCGTGTCGATCCGCAGACCATCGTCGCGGGTTGATGGTGCAAGGATTCGGCGCCGCCGTGGCCAGCTGCGGTGGTGCCGGTGGTGGGTCCGCAGCCCCTGCAAGGGCTGCGGAGCCATCCAAGACCGCTGGTGCGGGCGCTACGCCCGCCTAAATGCCCCCTACGCGGGGCGGCCAGCGCAGATGGCGATCCCGCCGCGGATGGAATCGGGTGCCGGTCCGTATGAAGCCGGTGTGCGGTTTCCTGAAAACGGTTGATCGCTGCAATGGGGTGCATGCCCACCGACGTGGGTGGGCGTGTTTTGAAGGAGTCAACCTTGAGTCTGAACCGCAGTGAGAAGCAAGCCGTCATCGACGAGGTGGCGGCGCTCGCCGCCAAGGCGCAGACGCTGGTGATGGCGGAATACCGTGGCATCACGGTGGCCGACCTGACCAAGCTGCGTGTCGAGGCCCGCAAGGCCGGTGTGACGGTCAACGTGTTGAAAAACACGCTGGCGCGCCGGGCCACGGCCGGCACGCCGTTTGCGGTCGCGGCCGACCAAATGACCGGTCCGCTGATCTACGCCTTCTCGGAAGATGCCGTGGCCGCCGCCAAGGTGGTGGCTGAGTTCGCCAAGACCAACGACAAGATGGTCCTGCGCGGCGGCGTCTACGCCGGCAAGGCGCTGGATGTCAACGGCGTCAAGGCGCTGGCGAGCATTCCCTCCAAGGAAGTGCTGCTGTCGCAGCTGCTCGGTCTGTTGCAGTCGCCCGTGTCGCGCCTGGCGCGCGTGGTGGCCGCGCTGGCCGAAAAGAAGGGCGAAGGCGCTGCCGCCGAAGCCCAGCCCGCGTAACGCATCGTTTCCTTCCTATCCACCCGATTTTCAGGAATCAGTACCATGGCTTTCAACAAAGACGAATTTCTGGCCGCTCTGGACACCATGACGGTGATGGAGCTCAACGACCTGGTCAAGGCCATCGAAGAGAAGTTTGGCGTGTCCGCCGCCGCGATGGCTGCCCCGGCCGCCGCCGCCGGCGCTGCTGCCCCGGCCGCTGAGGAAAAGACCGAGTTCGACGTCATCCTGAAGGATGCCGGCTCCAACAAGGTGGCCGTGATCAAGGCCGTGCGCGAAATCACCGGTCTGGGCCTCAAGGAAGCCAAGGACCTGGTCGACGGCGCACCCAAGACCGTCAAGGAAGGCATGCCCAAGGCCGACGCCGAAGCGGCCAAGAAGAAGCTGGAAGAAGCCGGCGCCAAGGCCGAGCTCAAGTAAGCCGGCCGTGCCCGCAGGGCTGGGGCGTCCCCGCTGGGGCCCCCAGCCCTTTGGCGCTTGTCAGAGCGCACGGCCAAGCGGTTGGCCCGCACCCCTGCAACCGCTTGGCCGTGTCTTCTGATCCCGACTGCAGCAAGACCGCTTGGTTCGGGCCCGCGTGCAACGCGCGGGCCGTCAGCCGACAGACCGGTGGGGGCCGGTCGCCAAGAAACCCTGCGGCCGCGCCGTGCGCGCGCCGCCGCCCAGTCGCCCAGACGTCTTGTCCGGAGTTTTCATGGCCCAGTATTCCTACACCGAACGCAAGCGCATCCGCAAGAGCTTTGGCAGCCGCGACAGCGTGTTGGAAATCCCCTACCTGCTGCAGATGCAAAAGGACGCCTACACGGCGTTTTTGCAGGCCGACGTGCCCCCGCGCGAGCGCAAGCCCGTCGGTCTGCAGGCCGCGTTCGAGTCGGCCTTCCCGATCGTGTCGCACAACGGCTTCGTGGAGATGAAGTTCGTCGAGTACACGCTGGGCAAGCCGGTGTTCGACGTGCGCGAGTGCCAAATCCGCGGCCTGACCTACGCGGCGCCGGTGCGCGCGCGTGTGCAGCTCATCATCTACGACCGCGAGGCCTCCACCCCGCAGTCCAAGGTGGTCAAGGAGGTCAAGGAGCAAGAGGTCTACATGGGCGAAGTCCCGTTGATGACCGACAAGGGCTCCTTCATCGTCAACGGCACCGAGCGGGTCATCGTCAGCCAGTTGCACCGCTCGCCGGGGGTGTTTTTCGAGCACGACAAGGGCAAGACGCACTCCAGCGGTAAGCTGCTGTTTTCAGCGCGCATCATCCCGTACCGTGGCTCGTGGCTGGACTTCGAGTTCGACCCCAAGGACCTGCTGTACTTCCGCGTCGACCGCCGCCGCAAGATGCCGGTGACGATCCTGCTCAAGGCCATTGGGCTGACGCCGGAAGCGATCCTGGCGCACTTCTACGTCAACGACCACTTCCGCCTGATGGACAGCGGCGCGCTGATGGCGTTCGTGCCGGAGCGGCTCAAGGGCGAGGTGGCGCGCTTTGACATCACCGACCCCAACGGTAAGGTGGTGGTGGCCAAGGACAAGCGCATCACCGCCCGCCATGTGCGCGAGCTGGAGCAAGCCGGCACCACGCACATCAGCGTGCCGGAGGACTACCTGATCGGCCGGGTGGTGGCGAAAAACATCGTCGATCCGGACACGGGCGAAATCATTGCGCGCGCCAACGACGAGTTGACCGAGACGTTGCTCAAAAAATTGCGCGCCGCCGGTATCCAGGAGCTGCCCTGCATCTACACCAACGAGCTGGACCAGGGCCCCTACATCAGCCAGACGCTGCGCATCGACGAAACCGCCGACGAGTTCGCCGCGCGCGTGGCGATCTACCGCATGATGCGCCCCGGCGAGCCGCCCACCGAAGACGCGGTGCAGGCGCTGTTCCACCGGCTGTTTTACAACCCCGAGACCTACGACCTGTCACGCGTCGGGCGCATGAAGTTCAACGCCCGCGTCGGCCGCGACACGTCCGAAGGCCCGATGGTGCTGACCAACGACGACATCCTCGCGGTGGTCAAGATCCTGGTGGACCTGCGCAACGGCAAGGGCGAGGTGGACGACATCGACCACCTGGGCAACCGCCGTGTGCGCTGCGTCGGCGAGCTGGCGGAAAACCAGTTCCGCACCGGCTTGGCGCGCATCGAAAAGGCGGTCAAGGAGCGCTTGGGGCAGGCCGAGCAAGAGCCGTTGATGCCGCACGACCTCATCAACTCCAAGCCGATTTCGGCGGCGCTGAAGGAGTTTTTCGGGGCCAGCCAGCTCAGCCAGTTCATGGACCAGACCAACCCCCTGGCCGAAATCACGCACAAGCGCCGTGTGTCGGCGCTGGGCCCGGGCGGGTTGACACGCGAGCGTGCCGGCTTCGAGGTGCGCGACGTGCACCCGACGCACTATGGCCGCGTGTGCCCGATCGAAACGCCGGAAGGTCCCAACATCGGCCTGATTAACTCGCTGGCGCTGTACGCGCGGCTCAACGAGTATGGCTTCATCGAGACGCCGTACCGCCGCGTGGTCGATGGCAAGGTGACCAACCAGATCGACTACCTGTCGGCCATCGAAGAAGGCAAGTACGTCATCGCCCAGGCCAACGCCGAGCTGGACGCCGAGGGCCGCCTGGTGGGTGAGCTGGTGTCGGCGCGCGAAAAGGGCGAATCGGTGCTGACCACGCCCGACCGCGTGCAGTACATGGACGTGTCGCCGGCGCAGATCGTGTCGGTGGCGGCTTCGCTGGTGCCGTTCCTGGAGCACAACGACGCCAACCGCGCACTGATGGGCGCCAACATGTCGCGCCAGGCGGTGCCGGTGTTGCGTCCGGAAAAGCCGCTGGTGGGCACCGGCATCGAGCGCGTCGCCGCGATCGACTCCGGCACCGTCGTGACCGCCAAGCGCGGCGGCGTGGTCGATTACGTGGACGCCAACCGCATCGTCATCCGCGTCAACGACGACGAGGCGGTGGCCGGTGAGGTGGGCGTCGACATCTACAACCTGATCAAGTACCAGCGCTCCAACCAAAACACCAACATCCACCAGCGCCCCATCGTCAAGAAGGGTGACCGCATCCACAAGGGCGCGGTGATCGCCGACGGCGCCTCCACCGACCTGGGTGAGATCGCGATCGGCCAAAATATGCTGATCGCCTTCATGCCATGGAACGGCTACAACTTCGAGGACTCGATCCTGATCTCGGAGAGGGTGGTGGCGGAGGAGCGCTACACCAGCATCCATATCGAGGAGCTGGTGGTGATGGCGCGCGACACCAAGCTGGGGCCGGAAGAAATCACGCGCGACATCCCCAACCTGTCGGAGCAGCAGCTCAACCGGCTCGACGAGTCCGGCATCATCTACGTCGGGGCCGAGGTGCAGCCCGGCGACGTGCTGGTGGGCAAGGTCACGCCCAAGGGCGAGACCACGCTGACGCCGGAAGAAAAGCTGCTGCGCGCCATCTTTGGCGAGAAGGCTTCCGACGTCAAAGACACCTCGCTGCGCGTGGAGCAGGGCAGCCAAGGCACGGTGATCGACGTGCAGGTCTTCACCCGCGAAGGCATCCAGCGCGACAAGCGGGCGCAGCAGATCATCGACGACGAGCTCAAGCGCTACCGGCTGGACCTCAACGACCAGCTGCGCATCGTCGAGGCCGACGCCTACGATCGTCTGGAAAAGCTGCTGATCGGCAAAACCGCCAACGGTGGCCCGAAGAAGCTGGCCAAAGGCACGGTGCTGACCAAGGACTACCTGGCGGAGGTCGACAAGTACCACTGGTTCGACATCCGCGTGGCCGACGACGACGTGGCGGCGCAGATGGAGTCGATCAAAAACGCGCTGGAGGCCACGCGCCACAAGTTCGACCAGGCGTTCGAAGAAAAGCGCAAAAAGCTCACCCAGGGCGACGAGCTGCCGCCGGGCGTGCTCAAGATGGTCAAGGTGTACCTGGCTGTCAAGCGCCGCCTGCAGCCCGGCGACAAGATGGCCGGCCGCCACGGCAACAAGGGCGTGGTGTCCAAGATCGTGCCGGTGGAGGACATGCCTTACATGGCCGACGGCACGCCGATCGACATCGTGCTCAACCCGCTGGGCGTGCCGTCGCGCATGAACATCGGGCAAGTGCTGGAGGTGCACCTGGGCTGGGCCGCCAAGGGGCTGGGCGAGCGCATCGCCGAGATGCTGCAGCGCCAAGCCGATGTGGCCGAGGTGCGCAAGTTCCTCGACACGATCTACAACTCCACCGGTCGCAAGGAAAACCTGGACGACCTGAGCGACGACGAGATCATCGCGATGGCGCGCGAGCTGACCCAGGGCGTGCCGTTTGCGTCGCCGGTGTTCGACGGCGCCAGCGAGGAGCAGATCCGCGCCATGCTGCGCCTGGCCTACCCCGACGACGTGGCCAAGGCCAAGGGCCTGACCGAGTCGCGCACGCAGGCGCAGCTGTACGACGGCCGCACCGGCGACCCGCTGGAGCGCAAGACCACGGTGGGCTACATGCACTACCTGAAGCTGCACCACTTGGTGGACGACAAGATGCACGCGCGCTCCACCGGCCCGTACTCGCTGGTTACGCAGCAGCCGCTGGGTGGCAAGGCGCAGTTCGGTGGCCAGCGCTTCGGCGAGATGGAAGTGTGGGCGCTGGAAGCCTACGGCGCGTCGTACGTGCTGCAGGAGATGCTCACCGTCAAGTCCGACGACGTGCAGGGCCGCACCAAGGTGTACGAAAGCATCGTCAAGGGCGAGCACTCGATCGACGCCGGCATGCCGGAGTCGTTCAACGTGCTGGTCAAGGAAATCCGCTCGCTCGGTATCGACATCGAGCTGGAACGCAACTAAGAGTGCCGTTAAATCGAGGACGCAGCCATGAAATCCTTGCTCGACCTGTTCAAGCAGTTCACGCCCGACGAGCACTTCGACGCCATCAAGATCGGTCTGGCCTCGCCGGAAAAGATCCGGTCGTGGTCGTTCGGTGAGGTCAAAAAGCCCGAGACGATCAACTACCGCACCTTCAAGCCCGAGCGCGATGGCCTGTTTTGCGCCAAGATCTTCGGGCCGATCAAGGACTACGAGTGCTTGTGTGGCAAGTACAAGCGCTTGAAGCACCGCGGGGTGATCTGCGAAAAGTGCGGCGTCGAAGTGACCCAGACCAAGGTGCGCCGCGAGCGCATGGGCCACATCGAGCTGGCCGCGCCGTGCGCGCACATCTGGTTCCTCAAGAGCCTGCCCAGCCGCCTAGGGCTGGTGCTGGACATGACGCTGCGCGACATCGAACGCGTGCTGTACTTCGAGGCCTACGTGGTCATCGACCCGGGCATGACGCCGCTGAAAAAAGGCTCGATCATGTCCGAGGACGACTACGACGCCAAGTGCCGCGAGTACGGTGACGAGTTCGTCGCCAAGATGGGCGCCGAGGGCATCAAGGAGTTGCTGCAAAACATCGATCTGGACCTGGAGATCGAAAAGCTGCGCAACGACCTGACCGGCTCGGAGATGAAGGTCAAGAAAAACGCCAAGCGCTTGAAGGTGCTGGAGGCGTTCAAGAAGTCCGGCATCAAGCCCGAGTGGATGATCCTGGAGGTGCTGCCGGTGCTGCCGCCGGACCTGCGTCCGCTGGTGCCGCTGGACGGTGGCCGCTTCGCGACGTCGGACCTCAACGACCTGTACCGCCGCGTCATCAACCGCAACAACCGCTTGAAGCGCCTGCTGGAACTGAAGGCGCCCGAGATCATCGCGCGCAACGAAAAGCGCATGCTGCAAGAAGCCGTGGACAGCCTGCTGGACAACGGTCGCCGCGGCAAGGCCATGACCGGCGCCAACAAGCGCGCGCTGAAGTCGCTGGCCGACATGATCAAGGGCAAGAGCGGCCGCTTCCGTCAGAACCTGCTGGGCAAGCGCGTCGACTACTCGGGCCGCTCGGTCATCGTGGTGGGCCCGACGCTGAAGTTGCACCAGTGCGGCCTGCCCAAGCTGATGGCGCTGGAGCTGTTCAAGCCGTTCATCTTTGCGCGGCTGGAGCAAATGGGCATTGCCACGACGATCAAGGCCGCCAAGAAGGAGGTCGAAGCCGGCACCCCCATTGTGTGGGACATCCTGGAAGACGTCATCAAAGAGCACCCGGTGCTGCTGAACCGCGCGCCCACGCTGCACCGTCTGGGCATCCAGGCGTTTGAGCCGGTGCTGATCGAAGGCAAGGCGATCCAGTTGCACCCGCTGGTGTGCGCAGCGTTCAACGCCGACTTCGACGGCGACCAAATGGCCGTGCACGTGCCACTGTCGCTTGAGGCGCAGATGGAAGCGCGCGTGTTGATGCTGTCGTCCAACAACGTGCTGTTCCCGGCCAACGGCGAGCCGTCCATCGTGCCGTCGCAGGACGTGGTGCTGGGCCTGTACTACGCCACGCGCGAGCGCATCAACGGCAAGGGCGAAGGCATGGTGTTTGCCGACGTCGACGAAGTTGAGCGGGCGCTGGCCGCCGGCGTCGTGGAGCTGACCAGCCGCGTTAGCGTGCGCCTGACCGAGTGGCTGAAGAACAAGGAAACGGGCGAGCTGGAGCCGGTGACCAAGCTGCGCGACACCACTGTGGGCCGCGCGCTGCTGTCGCGCATCCTGCCCAAGGGGCTGCCGTTCGAGCTGATCGACAAGCCGCTGAAGAAAAAAGAAATCTCCAAGCTGATCAACGCCTCGTTCCGCAAGTGCGGCTTGAAGGCCACCGTGGTGTTTGCCGACCAGTTGATGCAAAACGGCTTCCGGCTGGCTACGCAAGCGGGCATTTCGATTTGCATCGACGACATGCTGGTGCCGGCGGAAAAGCAAGCCATCATCGAGCGCGCCGAGGCCGAGGTCAAGGAGATCGCCCAGCAGTACGCATCCGGTCTGGTGACGGCCGGCGAGCGCTACAACAAGGTGGTGGACATCTGGGGCAAGGCCGGTGACGAAATCTCCAAGGTGATGATGGAGCACCTCAAGAAGGAGAAGGTCATCGACCGCCACGGCCGCGAGGTCGAGCAAGAGTCGTTCAACTCGATCTACATGATGGCCGACTCCGGTGCGCGCGGCTCGGCGGCGCAGATCCGTCAGCTCGCGGGCATGCGCGGCCTGATGGCCAAGCCCGACGGCTCGATCATCGAGACGCCGATCACCGCGAACTTCCGCGAAGGCTTGAACGTGCTGCAGTACTTCATCTCGACCCACGGCGCGCGCAAGGGCCTGGCGGATACGGCGCTGAAGACCGCCAACTCCGGCTACCTGACGCGCCGCCTGGTGGACGTGACGCAGGACCTGGTCGTCACCGAAGAAGACTGTGGCACCGCCAACGGTACGCTGATGCGCGCCATCGTCGAGGGTGGCGAGGTCATCGAGAGTTTGCGCGAGCGCATCCTGGGCCGCACCACGGCCGAAGACATTGTCGACCCCGAAACCCAGCGCGTGCTGGTGCACGCCGGCCAGATGCTGGACGAGGACGCGGTGGACCTGATCGAGCAAGCCGGCATCGACGAGGTGCGGGTGCGCACGGTGCTGACCTGCGAGACGCGCTACGGCGTGTGCGCGCGCTGCTACGGGCGCGACCTGGGCCGCGGCGGGCTGGTCAACGTCGGCGAAGCGATCGGCGTCATCGCCGCGCAGTCCATCGGTGAGCCGGGCACGCAGCTGACGATGCGTACCTTCCACATCGGTGGCGCGGCGTCGCGGGCGGCGGTGGCTTCCAGCGTCGAGGCCAAGTCCAACGGCGTGGTGGGCTTCAACAGCACGATGCGCTACGTCACCAACGCCAAGGGCGAGCTGGTGGTGATCGCGCGCTCGGGCGAAATCATCATCCACGACGACAACGGCCGCGAGCGCGAGCGCCACAAGGTGCCGTACGGTGCGATCCTGGCGGTCAAGGCGGATCAGCGCGTCACCGCCGGCACCATCCTGGCCAACTGGGACCCGCTGACGCGCCCCATCATCACCGAGTTCGCCGGGGTGGTGAAGTTCGAAAACGTCGAAGAGGGCCTGACGGTGGCCAAGCAGGTGGACGAGGTCACGGGCCTGTCCACGCTGGTGGTCATCGACCCCAAACGGCGCGGCTCGACCAAGGTCGTGCGCCCGCAGGTCAAGCTGATCGACGCCGAGGGCAAGGAGGTCAAGATCCCGGGCACCGACCACGCGGTGACGGTGACGTTCCCGGTGGGGGCGCTGATCCAGGTGCGCGACGGCCAGAGCATCCACCCTGGCGAGGTGCTGGCGCGCATCCCGGTGGAAGGGCAAAAGACGCGCGACATCACCGGCGGTCTGCCGCGCGTGGCCGAGCTGTTCGAGGCGCGTTCGCCGAAGGACAAGGGGATCCTCGCCGAGATCACCGGCACGGTGTCGTTCGGCAAGGAGACCAAGGGCAAGGTGCGCCTGCAAATCACCGACCCCGATGGCAAGGTCTGGGAAGAACTCGTGCCGAAGGAAAAGAGCATCCTGGTGCACGAAGGCCAGGTGGTCAACAAGGGCGAACTGATCGTCGACGGCCCGGCCGACCCGCAGGACATCTTGCGGCTGCTGGGCATCGAGGAGCTGGCACGCTACATCGTTGACGAGGTGCAGGACGTGTACCGCCTGCAGGGTGTGAAGATCAACGACAAGCACATCGAGGTGATCGTGCGCCAGATGCTGCGCCGCGTCGAGGTCGACAACCCGGGCGACAGCCACTACATCGCGGGCGAGCAGGTCGAGCGCTCGGAAATCCTCAACACCAACGATGCGTTGCGCGCCGAGGGCAAGACGCCAGCCACGTTCAAAAACCTGCTGCTGGGTATCACCAAGGCGTCGCTGTCGACCGACTCGTTCATCTCGGCGGCGTCGTTCCAGGAAACGACGCGCGTGCTGACCGAGGCGGCCATCATGGGCAAGCGCGACGAGCTGCGCGGCCTGAAGGAAAACGTCATCGTCGGCCGCCTCATCCCGGCCGGCACCGGCATGGCGTTCCACGATGCGCGTCGCGCCAAGGAGCGCATGGACGAGGAGGAGCGCCGCGCCATCGCCGAGGCCGACTCGATGTCGCTGGCGCACGGCGACGACGAGGTGGTCTGATGCGCTGTGGCCGGTGGGGGCTTGGCCCGCCGCCGGCCCCCGTACTGCAGCCGAGCGACCACACCCCCGGCGCCCCGCCGGGGGTGTTGTTTTGTGCGCGTGCCGCGGCACAATCCACCCGATGCAAGCCCCCGCCCTCCGTGACCAATTGACCCAGGCCGCGCGTTGCGTGGCCGCGGTGCGTGCCGGGCGTTCGCTGGCCGAGGCTTTGCCGACCGTGCCCGACGCGCTGCGCCCCGGGGTACAGGCCCTCGTGTTCGACACCTTGCGCCATGGGGGCACCACACAGGCGCTGCTGCGGCTGCTGGCCGAGCACGCCCCCCCGCCGCGCGTGGCCGCGTTGCTGGAGGTGGCGCTGGCGCTGCTGGTGCAAGGCGACGCCTACGCGCCCTACACGGTGGTGGACCAGGCCGTGCAGGCGCTGCCTGCGCTGCGCGCGCCGGCGCTGCGTGGTTTTGTCAATGCGTGCCTGCGCCGCTTTTTGCGTGAGCAGGCGGCGTTGCTGCAGCGTGCCCGCGCCACCCCGCAGGGCCGCTGGAACCACCCCGGCTGGTGGGTGCAGCGCCTGCAGGCGGACCACCCGCTGCTGTGGGCCGACGTGTTGCAGGCCGACAACGAGGCCGCCCCGATGGTGCTGCGCGTCAACCGCCGCCGCACCACGCGGGCGCAGTACCTGGCGCAGTTGGTGCTGCAGGGGCTGGCGGCGCAGCCGATCGGCGACGACGGCCTGGTGCTGCACGACGCGGTGCCGGTGCAGCAGTTGCCCGGGTGGGCGGCCGGGTGGGTGTCGGTGCAAGATGGCGCGGCCCAACTGGCCGCGCCGCTGCTGCTGGGGGCTGGGCTGCGCCCCGGCGCCCGTGTGTTGGATGCCTGCGCTGCACCCGGTGGCAAAACGGCGCACCTGCTGGAGCTGGCTGACCTGGAGCTGTGGGCGCTGGATGCCGACGGGCAGCGCGTGCGCCGCATCGATGAAACCTTGCAGCGCCTGGGGCTGCCGGCTGCGGGCAGCACCGTACGCGTGCTGCATGCCGACGCCGCCGACGTGCGCGCCTGGTGGGATGGTCGAGCGTTCGACGCCATCGTGCTCGATGCGCCGTGCACGGCGTCCGGCATCGTGCGGCGCCACCCGGACGTGCGCTGGCTGCGCCGCCCCAGCGACGTGGCGCGGCTGGTGCAGCAGCAGACGCGGCTGCTGCATGCGCTGTGGCCGCTGCTGGCCCCGGGGGGGCATTTGCTGTACGCCACCTGCTCGGTGTTCCGGGCCGAGGGGCAGCAGGTGGTCGATGCCTTTGTGGCCGGGCAACCGCAGGCGCGCCGGTTGCCTGCACCCGGCCATTTGCTGCCCGGCGGGCGTGTTGCCGACGCCACGCCGGCGGCCGAGACGCTGTTGGCCGCCCACGCCATGGGCGACAATGCGCGCCGTGGCATGGACGGTTTTTTCTACGCGTTGCTGCAGCGCGCTTGACCGCGAGGGTCGGGCGCGCCGCCGCCTGCTGCGCGCCGCCGCCGGGGCGCTGCTGCTGGCGCCGCTGCAGCGGTTGGCCCAGGCGCAGGCGGCGCAGCCGCAGTGGCGCGTGGCGCTGGTCGACGATGCGCTGGTGGTCGATGCCCGCGTGCCGCTGCAGCTGCCCGCTGCGGTGCACGACGCGCTCCTGCGCGGCGTGGCGCTGACCTTCGTGTGGCAGCTGGAGGTGCGCCGCCCGCTCTGGTACTGGACCGACCGGCAGCTGCTGCGCGCACAACGTTGGGTGCGGCTGGCCTACCAGCCGTTGACGCAGCGCTGGCGCGTCAGCGTGCACGAAGCGGACGCCACCAACCCTGCCTTGCAGCGCAGCCTGGACACGCTGGACGATGCCCTGGCCTTGGTGCGCAGCAGCCAGCGCTGGCGCGTGCCGTTGCCCCAGCCGCTGCACGCCGACGACCAGATCCTGTTGGCCTTTGAGCTCGACAGCGGGCGCTTGCCGCGGCCGCTGCAGTGGTGGCCCGGAGCCGACCAGCACGAGCCGCTGGGCTGGCGTACCGCGCTGCCAGCGGCCGTCGCGCTCGCGACGGAGGATCGCCTGTGACCGCCGCGGCGCGCGACGCGCAACGTGCGCAGCGGCTGCGCTGGTTCGTGGCGCTGGGCGTGCTGTTCATGCTCGGCGTGGGCCTGGTGTTGTTTTACCTGCTCGCGCTGGCCACCGACCACCGCAGCTACGCCACGCCGGCGTACGGGCGTTTGCTGGCGCTCAACCTTGGGGTGGCCGCGGTGCTGCTGGCCGTGCTGGTGTGGCTGGCGGCGCGCCTGCTGGCGCGTCTGCGGCGTGGGCGCTTTGGCAGCCGCCTGTTGCTCAAACTCGCCGCCATCTTTGCACTGGTGGGGGTGGCCCCCGGTGGGCTCATCTACCTGGTGTCGTACCAGTTCGTCAACCGCGCCATCGAGGCATGGTTCGACACCCGCGTGGAAACCGCCTTGCAGGCCGGGTTGGCGTTGGGCCGCACGGCGGTCGA
Organism: Tepidimonas aquatica; assembly: GCF_007556585.1. Taxonomy (GTDB): domain Bacteria; phylum Pseudomonadota; class Gammaproteobacteria; order Burkholderiales; family Burkholderiaceae_C; genus Tepidimonas; species Tepidimonas aquatica. The sequence continues at coordinate 14,974 of NZ_VJNA01000039.1, forward strand.
CACGGTCAGTACCGATTGGGCGGCCAAGGCACGCACCATCGCGCAGTCGCTGGCCGGCAGTGGGGATGGGGCGGCGGCGGTGCAGCTTGAAACCTGGCGCGAGCAGCTCGGTGCCAGCGACCTGGTGCTGTGGAGTGCGCAAGGGCGGGCGCTGGCCAGCGTCGGCGAGTCGCGCTTTCGCCTGGCGCCCGAGCGTCCAGCGCCATCGCTGCTGCGTCGCGCACGCCAGGAGCGCGTGGTGGCGTGGATCGAGGGCTTGGATGAACTGGAAGCGCTGGGTGACCCCGCGCAACTGACCGCCCTGCCAGCGGAGCAGCTCCCACGCGTGCGTGCGCTGGCGCTGGTGCCATCGGACGCGCTGGCGTTTGGGGCCGAGGCGCGCTACGTGCAAGTCACCGCGACGCTGCCCACGGCGCTGGTGGCCAACGCGCTGGCGGTGCAGCTGGCCAACCGCGAGTACCAGGAGCGCCGCCTGGCGCGCGAAGGCCTGCGCGCGATGTACATCGGCACGCTGACGTTGGCGCTGTTTCTGTCGGTGTTTGGGGCGGTGCTGCTGGCGGTGCTGTTGGGCCACCAACTGGCCCGGCCCCTGATCCTGCTGGCCGAGGGGATGCGCGATGTGGCCCGCGGCGACCTCAGCCCCAAGGTGGCGTTGCCCGCGCGCGACGAGCTGGCGGAGCTGACGCGCACCTTTGCGCACATGACCCACGAGCTGGCCGATGCGCGCCAGGCGGTGCAGGTCTCGATGCAGCAGGTGGACGCCGCACGGGCCAGCCTGCAAACGCTGCTGGACAACCTGACCGCCGGCGTCATCGTGCTGGCGCCCGATGGCCGGCTGCGCCGCATCAACCCGGGCGCCCAGAGGATTCTGGGGGTGCCGCTGCAGGAGCATCTCGGGCACAAGCTGAGCGACGTGCCGGGGTTGCAGGCGCTGGGGGCGTGGGTGCAGGAGCAGTTTGCGCGCTTTGGCCCCGAGCGCGAGCCCGAACCGCACGGTGCGCACTGGCAGCAGCCGTACGAATTCACGCCGCCCGGCGCGGCCCCCGGTGCCCCCCCACGCACCCTGGTGGCGCGCGGCGCGCTGCTGCCAGGGGGCGAGTGGCTGCTGGTGCTGGATGACGTCAGTGACCTCATTTCGGCGCAGCGCGCCCAGGCCTGGGGTGAGGTGGCGCGGCGCCTGGCGCACGAAATCAAAAACCCGCTCACCCCGATTCAGTTGTCGGCGGAGCGGCTGGCGCACAAGCTCGGCCCCAAACTCGAGGGGACGGACGCAGCCATGCTTGACAAGGCCGTGCGCACGATCGTGGATCAGGTCGAAGCGATGAAGCGCCTGGTCAACGAGTTTCGCGATTACGCACGCCTGCCCGCCGCGCAACTGGCGCCGCTGGACCTCAATGCCCTGCTGCGCGAGATCGTCACCCTGTACGAAGCCAGCCCGGTGCCGGTGCACCTGGAGCTGGACGAGCGCTGCCCACCGGTGCTGGCCGATGCCCAGCAGGTGCGGCAGGTGGTGCACAACCTCGTGCTTAACGCCCAGGACGCGATGGCGGGCGCCGGCGTGGGGGGCACGGTGACGCTGCGCACGCGGCCGTCGCAAACCGGCCAGTGGGTGCGGCTGCAGGTGCTGGACGAGGGCCCCGGCTTTGCCGAGGCCATTTTGCAACGTGCCTTCGAGCCCTACGTCACCACCAAGGCCAAGGGCACCGGGTTGGGGCTGGCGGTGGTCAAAAAAATCATGGACGAGCACGGCGGCCGCGTCGAGCTGGCCAACCGATTGCAGGACGGCCGTATCGTCGGCGCGCAAGTGTCGCTATCATTCAGGGTTGTAAATTTGCAACAGGGGGCCCCGGCCCAAGGGTGACAGGAGACGATGGCAAACATACTGGTCGTGGACGACGAGCTCGGCATCCGCGAGCTGTTGTTCGAAATCCTCAACGACGAAGGCCATAGCGTCGAGTTGGCGGAAAACGCCGCGCAGGCACGCCAACACCGTCAACGCTACCGACCGGACCTGGTGCTGCTGGACATTTGGATGCCCGACACCGACGGCGTCACCCTGCTGAAAGAATGGGCCGCCACGGGGCTGCTGACCATGCCCGTCATCATGATGAGCGGACACGCCACCATCGACACTGCGGTGGAAGCGACCCGTATCGGGGCCACGGCGTTTCTGGAAAAACCCATCACGCTGCAAAAGCTGCTGCAGGCGGTCGACAAAGCGCTGACGCGCACCCCGTTGCGTGTGGTGCCGCTGGCCCAGCCCGAGTCCAAACCCAACGGCGCGGTCAACGGCGCCGCGGCCAGCGACGACGCGGCCACCGTGGCCCATGGCACCATCGAGCTGGCGCTGCCGGGCAAAGGCACTGTGACGTTGGAGCTGGACGCCCCGCTGCGCGAAGCGCGCGACGCGTTCGAAAAAGCCTACTTCGAGTTCCACCTGGCCAAGGAACAGGGCTCGATGACACGCGTGGCCGAAAAAAGCGGCCTGGAGCGCACCCACCTGTACCGCAAGCTCAAGCAGCTCGGGGTGGACCTGTCGCGCGCCAAACGCATGGCCTGAGCGTCGCCCGCCCCGAGAGCGGCGGCCGGCCGTGTTACAATGCGGCTTCTTCCGGCCAAGTAGCTCAGTTGGTAGAGCAACGGACTGAAAATCCGTGTGTCGGTGGTTCGATTCCGCCCTTGGCCACCACCATTCAGCGCCCAACCGTTCTCGGTTGGGCGTTTTCGTTTCCGGGTTCCCCGACACCGCGCGGGGTTCCGGGCCGTTCCGCCTGCGCCGCGCCCCACTGCCGGGGGCGGCTGAATGGGGCAGGTTCGACTCCGATCTGCCCTCTCTTCTCTCGAAACCTGCGCCAACTTCTTGGCGCAAGCGCACGCAAGCGGCCTTGCGCCACCGTGACTTACACCTGCGTCACGCAGAGCAGTTGCCCATGGCGCTTGCTCGGGTGTCAGCCCGGTCGGTTCAACAGCGATCGGGGCCATTGCTGGAAGCTCATGCGGTCCAGCACCTGGTACTCGCAGTCCTCGTCGCTGAGGTTGTACAGCGACTGGATGAACAGCAGCCGCACCATCACCTCGGGGGGTACGGCGGGCGCCCGCCTTTGCTACGGTCAGCGCGAGGGCAGGCGGTGTCGACCCGGGCGGCAATGGCCGCGAAGTCGATCAGTTCGTCCATTGCTGCCAGGTTGGCGATGAAGCCGCCGAGCTTGGCTTGGCGCTGGTCCTGCACGAACAGGTCAGCGCCAGGCTGGTGACGCCAGAAAGACGAGGGCTTGATGCGCGGGGTGATCATGGGCGACATCATGCCGGCTCACTGGCGACAACGGTTAGGGAGGTTTCGAGAAGTGCCCCAAAGGCACTTGGGCTGGCTCGCCCCAACTGCTTCACCTCATCAGGTTCCGCCTGGGAACTCCAGGCAGAACCGGGTCCTGCCCTGCGCGGACGTCACGCTGATCGATCCTCCATGGGTTTGCATAATGGCGCGGGTAATCGCCAATCCCAGCCCTGCGCCGTCGGTTTCCGGATGTGACCGCGATGGGTCAGCACGGTAAAACCGATCGAACAGGTGCGGCAGTACCCTCGGGTCGATGTCCTCGCCGGTGTTCTCGACGCTCACCCGGGTGGCTTGGGAAGACTGGCTGATCTCGATCGTGACCTCGCCATGTGGCGGGGTGTGGCGCAGCGCGTTCGAAAGCAGATTGCTCAGGGCACGGCGGAACATCAAGCGATCACCGACGATCTCGCCCTCACCACGCTGAGCCAGTCTGACGCCCTTCTCCTCGGCGACCGCCTCATAGAACTCGATCAGGGCGTGCGTTTCCTCGGCTGCCGAGAAACGTTCCCGGTTCGGCAGCATCATCCCGCGTTCGGCCTTGGCCAGGAACAGCATATCGGACACCATGCGGCCCAGACGCTGCAGTTCCTCGGCATTGGAAGCCAGGATCTCCCGGTAGGTATCGGCATCCCGCCGGGTAGCCAACGCGACCTGGGTCTGGGTCAGCAGGTTGCTCAGGGGGGTGCGCAGCTCATGCGCCAGATTCGACGAGAACTCCGACAGTCGCGTGAACGCGTCTTCCAGCCGGTCCAGCATCTTGTTGAGTTCGTGAGCCAGATCGGCCATTTCGATGGGTACCGCCTCGACGGGCATGCGCTGGTGCAGCCGCTGGCTCGTGAGCGTGGTGGCTCTGGATTTCATGGCACGCAATGGCGCCAGCCCCTTGTACGCGGCAAACCAGCTCAGCAAGCCACAGATGACGATCGTCACGACGGCATAGGTCATCAGGGTGCGCCGCAACTCCAGCATGAACCGTGTGTGATGCGCCGTGTCCATGGCAACGAGGATGTCCAGCCGCGTCGTTGCGTCATAGGCTGGAATAACCCGGACACGCATCCCGCGAAACGCCTGCCCTGCGTCGGCCCAATGGATCAGCGCGTCGTTGCCGTTGCCTTCATCCGCCGGTGACAGTTCGCGCGGGAGGCGAAATCCTTCGGACTGGAAGAGCGTTTCACCTTTCGAATCGTGGACGCTGACGTACAGCCCGTGATGGTGGCTCAATGCCTCACGCAGCAGCCACTTGGCGTCCTCGGTCGAATTGGATCGCGCCAAAATATCCTCGATCAGGTGCTGCTTGTCCTGCAGCGCCATGTGATCCAGCTCGATGAAATGCCGCTCGGATGTAGCGATGACCAACAAGGCCAATCCAAACACCACAGCCCCAGCCGCCAACGTAAAGAAGAGGGTGAGCCGGGTCGTCAGTGACAGGGAGCGAAACATTCAGCGCTCCTCCGGTGCTTCCAATACGTAACCCATGCCACGTACGGTGTGGATCAGCTTGACCTCATGACCCTCATCAATCTTCGCGCGCAAGCGCCGGATGGCCACCTCGATCACATTGGTATCGCTGTCGAAATTTATGTCCCAGACCTGCGAGGCGATCAGCGAGCGGGGCAGGACCTCGCCATGACGGCGCATCAGCAGTTCCAGCAAGCCGAACTCTTTGGCCGTCAGGCTGATTCGTCGCCCGCCGCGTGAAACGCGTCGGCGCAGCAGGTCCAGTTCGAGATCGGCCACGCGCAGCACGGTGCTCTCGTTGCCACTGCGCCCCCGGCGCAGGATCGTGCGCACGCGGGCCAGCAATTCGGCAAAGGAGAAAGGCTTGACCAGATAGTCGTCCGCACCGAGTTCAAGGCCTTTGACCCGGTCTTCCACCTGATCGCGTGCGGTCAGGAACAGCACCGGCATCTGCAGGCCGCGATGGCGCAAGGACTGCAGTACCTGCCAGCCGTCGAGGCCGGGCAGCATCACATCCAGGATGACCAGGTCGTACTCGCCCTGCAAGGCCAGGTGCAGACCATCGGCGCCGTCTTGCGCCAGATCGACCACGAAACCCGCTTCGCTCAAGCCTTGACGCAGGTAGTCGCCCGTTTTGGGCTCATCTTCAACGATCAGTATCTTCATGAGGGTGCTCGGCCATATCGAATAGCCGCTAGTGTGACGATTTTGGGTGCACCTGACATGAAGATAACAAAAATGTGATCGGACGAACAGCATCCTGACAGGGGTGGCTCCATAGCATCTCACCCACGACTTCAGTAACTGTCAGGTCCCGGACGATTGCATTGATCCGCGACGTCGTGCATTATTCATAGGTCGCGAGACGATGCGTGAGCTGATCGAGGAACTACGGAGGCAAAAGTCATGATGGTTCGACTGCACAAGAACGC
>NZ_VJNA01000004.1 GCF_007556585.1 Tepidimonas aquatica
ATGGCGCTCGTCGGTGTCGGAGCGGCGCTGGCACTGGGCTGAGCTGCGGTGACGTTCGCGCGACGGCGCGTCGGGGAGGGCAATTGCCCTCCGGCGAAACTGCCGATGTTAGTTGCCGCGCTTTTCCACCTTGATCATCTCGAGGCGGGCGAGTTCGTTGCCGACCATGATGATCTTCTGGCCGTCCTTGGTTTCCATGACCTGTCCGGCCTTCATGCCCACGGTCCGGCCGAGCCGATCCTCCATGGCCATCTTGCCGTCCTTGAACACGTACACGGTGGAACCGTCCTTGAGGTCAAACTTCTGGGCGACATTGTCCATGTCGACTGCGAAGGCGGTGCCTGCGACTGCGAGCATCGAGGCCATGATTGCGAGCTTCTTGAGCATTGATTTCTCCGGGTTGATGGGTTTGACAAATTGTAGCGTGAAGTGTCGGCGCGCGTCAAGCTACTTGTCGCCTCTGTCACGCAGCAATCGGCTGAATGTCTCCTCGGCTCACAGCCGTTGTGACCACAGAGTCGCGTTCAGGGTTGAGGGTAACGGCCCGGATGTGCGACCAGTCGCGTGTGCCGCGTGACCAGCGCGCGGGGTTGCGTTCGCGAGCCTGGAGGTAGACCTGGTGCCGAGCCGCAAGGATCGCGACGTCGTGGCTGTCATGTCCCGGATGATTATGGGGTCGCTGTGCCCCGTGCGCCTTGCATCTGGCCATCCTCGCGACGTTTTTCAACGGCCTGCTAGGTGGCGCAGCACCTCGTCACGCACGATGTCGGCCAGGTCGTTCGTCAGCGTCGGTGGCAGCGGCGGTGCCTGATGCTGCAGTTGCTGCAACCACTGCACCCACGCGGTGTGCAGCCGTTGCTGCAGCAGCGGCATCAGGCGCGCCACCGTGCGGTCCACCAGCGCGTCGATCAGCGCTTCGTCCACATCCGGCGCCGGCACGGCCGCCCCTGCGGCTGCGGGCGGCGTCGGGTCAAGCGGCAGGGTGGGGTTCGGTGCGGGCGCTGTGCGTTGCGGCAACACGACGGGCGCCACCACGTCGGTCAACGTGGGCACCAACGCAGGTGGGGCGCGCCGGTTGTCCATCACGCCTGGGCGGGCGCACCGGCGCGGGCGGCCCGGTCATGGGCTTGGGGTTCCCAACCCAACTGCTGGTAGCGGCGCCAGCGCTGCCGTGCGGCCGCTTTGGCCTCGTCGTCGGTGCTGACGATTTCGATGACCCGCGCGGGCTGCACGGCTTGGTCCAGCCAGTTCAACCACTGAGGCTGCGCGTTCACCACCACCCCGCGCTGCCCTTGCGGCGGCACCGTCGGCGGTGCCAGCACGATCGGCGAGCGCTGCACCAACAGAGCGGGAGCGTCATAGCGCACGTGCGGCACGAAGTCGTCGGCCGGCAGCGTCCACAACGCTTCGTCCAGCGCCGTCAGCTCGTCGTCGGCCACCGCCACCCACACCCGCGCGCGCGACGCGTGCGCCTTGGCCAACAGCCGGCACAGATAAGCCCGCCAGCCCTGCGGCGCGGCGGGCACGTTCAGGTGGAACGCCACCTGGGTCACGCCGCCGCCCCCTTGCGGCGCCCGCGGCGCGTCGCGCCGCCCTGGCGCCCCAGCTCGGCCAGGTAGCGCAGCAACAGCGGCACCGGGCGGCCGGTGGCGCCCTTGTCCTTGCCGCCCTTCCACGCCGTGCCGGCGATGTCCAGGTGCGCCCATGGCGTGTCGCCGACGAAGCGCTGCAAAAACTTGGCCGCCGTCACCGAACCGGCCGGACGCCCGCCAACGTTGGCCACGTCGGCAAAGTTGCTTTTGAGCGCCTCGGCATAGTCGTCGTCCAGCGGCATGCGCCAGCAGGGATCAAGCGCCGCCTCACCGGCCTGTAGCAACGCCTGCGCCAACGCGTCGTCGTTGGCGTACAAGCCGCTGCGCACCGCACCCAGTGCGATGACGCACGCCCCGGTTAATGTGGCCACGTCCACGATCGCGCGCGGCTTGAAGCGCTGCGCGTAGGTCAGCGCGTCGCACAGGATCAGGCGCCCCTCGGCGTCGGTGTTGAGGACTTCGATGGTCTGCCCGCTCATGCTGCGCACGACGTCGCCGGGCTTGGTCGCCCCGCCACCGGGCATGTTTTCGCACGCCGGAATCAGCCCCACCACGTTGAGCGCCGGGCGCAACCGCGGCAGCGCCGCGAACACCCCCAGCACGCTGGCCGCGCCGCTCATGTCGAACTTCATTTCATCCATGTCGGCGGCGGGCTTGAGCGAAATGCCGCCGGTGTCGAACGTGATGCCTTTGCCGACCAGCACCACCGGCGCTTCGCGCTTGGGTGCGCCCTGGTAGCGCAGCACGATGAAGCGCAGCGGCTCGTGGCTGCCACGCGCCACCGCCAGCAGGGCCCCCATGCCGAGCTTTTCGACTTCCTTGGGCCCCAGCACCTCGACCTCGACGTCGGGCCCCGCCAGCGCCTGCGCCGCACGTGCCAGGTCCACCGGCCGCGCGTGGTTGGCCGGGCGGTTGGCCCATTCTTTGGCCAGTTCCTGCCCGTGCACGGTGGCCACGGCCCACTCGAACGCCTCGTGCAACGAAGGCGCATCGGCCACGCCGACGATGACGCGCTGCAACGCGCGCGGCTGCGGCTTGGTCAGGGTGGTCGTGTAGCGGTAGCTCGCTTCGGCGATGCCCAACACCGCCGCCGCCAGCGCCGCCGCGTCCGCCGCCCCCAGCTGGATCAGCACCGTGCGCGGTGCCGCGCCCTTCAGCGCCCCCCACGCCGCCGCCACCGCCTGGCGCACCTTGCGCGCCGCGCCATCGCCGCAACGCACCGCCACGACACGGCGCGCGCGCACACCGTGCACCCGGTGGCCCGCCAGCCATTGCCCCGCGTCGCGCGCTAGGTCGCCATCACGCACGGCCTGCTGCACCCACACCCCCAGCGCGTCCTCGGCGGACGGGGCGTCTTGGTCGTCGGCGTCACGCCACAGCACGATCAGCGCGTCGGCGTCGGCCACGGCGGCTTCGGTTCGGCTCAGGGGTCGCAATTCAAAGTCCATAATTCCAACCTGTCGTACCTCGGATCGAGAGTTGGTGATGTTATTCGAATCGTCGCTGCGCCGCGAGTTGGCACGCTCCTTTGGCGCGGCGCTGGTGGTGATGCTGACCGTGGTGTTGACCATGTTGCTGGTGCGCACCCTTGGTCAAGCCAGCCGCGGCGAGGTCGACCCGCAGGCGTTGTTGCTGTTTTTGACGCTGGCAGTCACCGGACAGCTGCCGATCGTGCTGACGGTGGCGCTGATGGCGGCCGTGGTCGGCACGCTGGCGCGGCTGTACCGCGACAGTGAAATGGTGGTTTGGCACACCGCCGGGCTGGGGCTGACACGTTTTGTGCCGCCGGTGCTGCGCTTTGCCTGGCCGGTCTGGCTGGCCGTGGCGGTGCTGGCGTTGCTGGTGGGGCCATGGGCACGGCAGCAAACCGACGAGCTGCGTCAACGCTACGAGCAGCGCAACGACCTGCAGCGCATCGCCCCGGGGCAGTTTCAGGAATCGGCCAACGGCCGGCGGGTGCTGTTCGTCGACCGCGACGCCGAGGCCGGCCACAGCGGGCGACACATCTTTATCTTCGACCATGAACCCGACGGCGCCTACAGCATCGTTACCGCGCGCGCCGGCGAGCTGCATGCCGATGAACGCGGCACCCACCTGACGCTGCACGATGGCCAGCGCTGGCGGCGCAGCGCCGACGCGCGGGTGTGGGAAGGGGCAGCCTTTGAGCGCTACACAGTACGCGTGGCCGATGCGCCTGTAGCGGCCGTGGAGCTGCGCCGCCGTAGCGCGATGCCGACCTGGATGCTGTGGGCCAGCACCGATGCGGCGCTGCAGGCCGAGCTGGCCTGGCGGGTGGGGTTGGTGGTGTGCGCGGTCAACCTGGTGTTGCTGGCGCTGGCCGCTACCAGCGCGCAGCCACGCCTGGGGCGCAGCGGCAACCTGCTGTTCATGCTGCTGGCGTTTGTCGTGTACTACAACATGCTCGGGGTCGGGCAGGACTGGGCCACCCGTGGCCGCGTGTCGCCCTGGGGCTTTGTGGCGGCCCTGCACGGGGGTGTGGCCCTGCTGACGCTGGCATGGCTGGCGTGGCGTGAGCTGCCGCGCCCGCGCTGGCGGCGCGCCCGTGCGGAGGCGCCCGCATGAAAACCGTACGCCGGCTGCTGCATGGCGAAGCCCTGGGGGCCATCACGTTCGTGCTGGCGGGCTTTTTGGCGTTGTTTGCCTTTTTCGACTTCGTCGATGAGCTGGGCTCGCTCGGCGCGCCGTCGCTGACGCAGCCAGGGGCGGTGTACGGCGTGCCGCAGGCCCTGCTCGTGGTGTTGCTGTGGTTGCCTGCGCGGCTGTACGAACTGATGCCCATTGGTGTGCTGATCGGCACCGTGTACGCGCTGACGCGGCTGGCGCGCGACTCCGAGTTCACCATTCTGCGCGCCAGCGGCCTCGGGCCAGGGCTGGTGCTGCGGCTGGTGCTGGTGTTGGGCGTGGGCTGCGCGGCGCTGACGTTTGCCATTGGCGACTACGTGGCACCGCCGGCGGCGCGACAGGCGCAGCTGCTGAAAGCCCAGTACCGGGGCAACCTCAGCATTGGCAGCACCGGGGCATGGCTGCGCGAGCGTACCGACGGCACCGAGGTGCACGTGGTCAACGTGCGCGCCCTGACACCCGACGGCGAGCTGCGCGGCGTGCGTGTGCTGACGCTGGGCGCCGATGGCCGCTTGCAGGCCATCACCGAGGCCGCGCGCGGCACCATCGACCGGGGGGCGGGCGTGTGGCGGCTGGCCGAGGTTCGGCGCGACCACTGGGAGGCCGACGGCACACTGCACACAGCGACGCTGCCGACGCTCGACTGGCACACCAGCCTGAGCGCCGACATGCTCAACGTCGCGCTACTCAAGCCGCAGCGCATGCGCACGCTGGACCTGTGGCAGTACATGCGCCACTTGGAACGCAACGACCAAAACGCCCAACGCTACGCCATCGAGTTCTGGCGCAAGCTGCTGTACCCGCTAGGCTGCGTGGTGATGGTGGTGCTGGCGCTGCCGTTTGCCTACCTGCACTTCCGCCAGCAGGGCCTGGCCGGCTACGTGTTTGGCGGCATCATGATTGGCATCAGCTTCGTGCTGGTCAACGGTATTTTCAGCCACATGGGCAACCTGCTGGGCTGGGCACCGTGGCTGGCGGCCGGGGCCACCCCGGTGCTGTACCTGACCCTGTCGCTGGCGGCGCTGGGCTGGATGGTGCTGCGACGCTGAACCTCGGCCCCACCCGATCACCCATTGCACCATGAACCTACATCAATTTCGTTTTGTGCTGGAGGCCGTGCGCCGCAACCTCAACCTGACCGAGGCGGCCAAGGCGCTGCACACCTCACAGCCGGGCGTGTCCAAGGCCATCTTGGAGCTGGAAGACGAGCTCGGCGTCGATATCTTTGCCCGCCACGGCAAACGCATCAAGCGGCTGACCGAGCCCGGGCAGCACGTGCTGCGCAGCATCGAAATCATCATGCGCGAGGTGGCCAACCTCAAGCGCATCGGCGAGCAGTACGCGGCGCAAGACAGCGGCACGCTGTCGATCGCCACCACGCACACGCAGGCGCGCTACGTGCTGCCGGCGCCGGTGGCGCGGCTGCGCCAGATCTACCCCAAAGTGGGCATCAGCCTGCACCAAGGCGCGCCCGATCAGGTGGCGCGCTGGGTGCTGGAGGAAGTGGCCGACATCGGCATCGCCACCGAATCGCTGACGCAGTACCCAGACCTCGTCACCCTGCCCTGCTACGAATGGCAGCACGCGCTGGTGCTGCCGCCCGGCCACCCGCTGCTGCAACTCGAGCGCATCGGGCTGGAGGATCTGGCGCAGGTGCCGCTGATCACCTACCACCCTACCTTCACCGGACGCACCCGCATCGACCAGGCCTTTGCCCAGCGGGGCCTCACCCCGCACATCGTGCTGGAAGCGATCGACTCCGACGTCATCAAGACCTACGTCAAGCTCGGCATGGGCGTCGGCATCGTGGCGGAAATGGCCGTGGCCGGTGACGAGCGCACGCCGGAGCTGGCCGTGCGCCCGGCCGGCCACCTGTTCGGCACCAACGTGGCGCGGGTGGCGTTCAAGCGCGGGGTCTACCTGCGCCAGTTCGTGCTGCGGTTTGCCGAGCTGCTCAGCGAGCGGCTGTCGCGCGACCTGATCTACAAAGCCCTGGAGGGCCAAGGCCATGACGACCAGCTCTGACCCCACCGTGCGCACCCCGGTGCCCCCCAGCCGCCTGCCACAGGTTGGCACGACCATCTTCACCGTGATGTCCGCGTTGGCGCAGCAGGTGGGCGCGGTCAACCTGGGGCAGGGGTTCCCGGACTTCGACCCGGACCCGGCGCTGGCGCAGGCGGTGGGCGCGGCGATGGCCGCCGGCCACCACCAGTACCCGCCGATGGCGGGTGTGCCGGCGCTGCGCGAGGCCATCGCACGCAAGGTCGCCACGCTGTACGGGCGCGCGTACGACCCGATCAACGAAATCACCGTCACCGCAGGCGCCACGCAAGCCATCCTGACAGCGCTGCTGGCGCTGGTGCAGCCGGGTGACGAGATCATCGTGCTGGAGCCATGCTACGACAGCTACGTGCCCGGCATCGAGCTGGCCGGTGGCACCGTCGTGCGGGTGCCGCTGACCGACGGCAGCTTGCGGCCGGACTTCGACCGGCTGGCCGCGGCGCTGACGGCGCGCACGCGCGCCATCATCGTCAACACCCCGCACAACCCCAGCGGCACCGTGTGGCGCGCCGACGACCTGCAGCGCTTGTGGAACGTGGTGGCCGACACCGACGTGCTGCTGATCGGCGACGAGGTGTACGAGCACATGGTCTACGACGGCCAGCCGCACGCCAGCCTGGCCACCCACCCCGGGCTGGCGGCGCGCAGCCTCATCGTCAGCAGTTTTGGCAAAACCTACCACGTCACCGGCTGGAAAGTGGGCTACTGCCTGGCGCCAGCGCCGCTGATGGCCGAGTTCCGCAAGGTGCACCAATTCAACGTGTTCACGGTCAACACGCCGATGCAGCACGCGTTGGCGGCGTACATGGCCGACCCGGCCCCATACCTGGGGCTGGCAGCCTTTTACCAGGCCAAGCGCGACCGCTTCCGCGCGGGGCTGGCCGGCACGCGGCTGCGCCTGCTGCCGTGCGAGGGCACCTACTTCCAGTGCGTGGATTACGGGGCGCTGGCGGTGCCGGAACGCCACCTGCCCGTGGCTGAGTTCTGCCAGTGGCTCACACGCGAGGTGGGCGTGGCGGCGATCCCCCTGTCGGCGTTTTATGGCGACGGGCGCAACCAACAGCTGGTGCGGCTGTGCTTTGCCAAGCGCGACGCCACGCTGGACGAGGCCCTGCAGCGGCTGGCGCGGCTATGACCCCTGCAGCGCCGCCAGTGCCTTGTCCAGGCGTTTGACGCTGACCGGGTACGGGGTGCGCAGCTCTTGGGCGAACAGGCTCACGCGCAGCTCTTCCAGCATCCAGCGCAACGCCGTCAGGCGCTCGTCCGGCGCCCCGCGGCGCTCGGCCAGCAGGCGCCACACGCGCTGCTGCAGCGGCTGCAACTCGGCCAGCCGTTGCTGGTCGCGCGCCGGGTCTTGACGGCATTTGTCCAGGCGCATCTGCACGGCCTTGAGGTAGCGCGGCAGGTGCACGAGCTGCGCCCACGGCGTGTCCAGCACGAAGCGTGGCCCCACCAGGCGCTGCAGTTGCTGCTGCACGTCCGCCACGGTGACGCCTGGCAGGCCGCGCGCTTCTTTCAGCTTGCGCTGCGCAGCGCTCCACTCGGTCAGAATCTGCAGCGTCAGGCGTGCCACCTCGTGTGCCACCAGCGCCAGGCGCGTGCGCCCTTGCTGCACGCAAGCCTCGAACGAGGCCTCGTCATGGGGGGGCGACTGCAAAAACGCGCGCTCAACAGCCAGCGCCAGGATCTGCTCGCGCAGCTCGTCGGCGGTGCCCAGCGGCATGTACAGCACGCCCAGCGTGGCCTGCTCGGGCAGCTGGCGCTGCAGCAGCTTGAGCGTGTCGCGCACCTGCAACGCGACCAGGCGACGCAGCCCGATGCGGTGCTCGCGCGCGGCCACCTCGGGCTCGTCAAACACCGCCACGCGCACGGCGTCCCCGGCGTCTTGCAGCGCAGGGTAGCCGATCAGGGTCTGGCGTCCGTGACGGATTTCCACCAGCTCGGGCCAGGACCCAAACACCCAGCGGGTGTGGCGCGCTTCGGTGTCCCACACCCCGGCCGCCGGCGGCGTGGGCGGCAGCTCCACCGCCGCACCGCCCGGGGCGGTGGCCGGCGACGCAGACGGTGGTGGCGCGGCAGCGGCCGGTGCCGCGGGAGCTGCCTGCGCGGCACGCTTGAGCGTGGCCAACGCGGCAAACGCCCCGCGCGCCTGCTCGCCCCACTGGGCTTTGAGGGCGGCCACGTCGCGCCCCATGGCCAGTTGGCGCCCGTGCTCGTCGAGCACGCGCACGTTCATGCTCAGGTGCGCCGGCAGCGTCTCCAGCTTGAAGTCGCTGACCTGCACGGGCAGCCCCGTGCGCGCGCGCACCTCGTCCAGCACCGCTTGCAGCAGGCTGCCCTGGCCAAAGCGCTCGGGCGCGCTTAAGCGCTGCGTGATCGCTTCGGCGGTGGCCGGCAGCGGCACCAGGCGGGCGCGGGGCTTTTGCGGCAGGCTCTTGAGCAGCGCCGCCACCTTGTCCTTGAGCATGCCGGGCACCAGCCACTCCAGCCGCTGGGGATCGACCTGGTTGAGCGCGAACAGCGGCACGTCCACCGTGACGCCATCGCGGACGTGCCCAGGCTCGTGCAGGTAGTGCGCCCGGCAGTCCACCCCGCCCAGGCGCACCAGCGCGGGGTAGGCGTCGGTGGTGATGCCGGCAGCCTCGTGGCGCATCAACTCGTCGCGGCTGAGCTTGAGCAGCTCGGGCTGCTGGCGGCTGGCGCTGCGCCACCAACGCTCCAACGCCCGGCCGCTGCAGACGTCGGCCGGCAACTGGCGGTCGTAGAAGGCGTAAATCAGCGCCTCGTCCACCAGCACGTCCTGGCGGCGCGCCTTGTGCTCCAGTTGCTGCACCTCGCGCAGCACGCGGCGGTTGTGTTGCCAAAAGGGCAGCCGCGTCTCCCACGTGTCCTCGGTCAGTCCCGCCACCAGCGCTTCGCGAATGAACACCTCGCGCGCGCCGGCTGGGTCGATGCGCTCGTAGGCCACGCGCCGCCCGCTGTACACCGCCAGGCCCCACAGCGTGCCGCGCTCGTGCGCGATCACCTCGGCGCTGCGGGGGTCCCAGTGCGGCTCGCCCAGCTCGCGCCGGATCAGGTGCGGCGCCACCTGCTCGATCCACGGCGGCTCGATGGCCGCAATGCCCCGTCCGTACAGGCGCGTGGTCTCGACCAGTTCGGCGCACACGATCCAGCGCGCCGGCTTTTTGCGCAGGCGCACACCAGGGTGCGGCCAGAATTTGATGCCGCGCGCGCCCTGCCAGTGGTCTTCGGTGTCGTGCTTGAGGCCGACGTGCCCGATCAAGCCGGCCAACAGGCTGCAGTGCAACTGTTCGTAGCTGGCGGGTGTGCCGTTGGGGCGCCACCCGTGCTCGGCGGCGATCTGGTGCAGCTGCTGGTGCACGTCGCGCCATTCGCGCACACGCTTGACGTTGATGAAATGCTCGCGCAGCAGCGCCTCGTACTGGCGGTGCGACAGTTTGTGCGTCGGCGTCCCGTCCGGCCCCGGGTGACCACCGCGCGCTTGATCCAGCCACGTCCACAGCTTGAGCAGGCCGACAAACTCGCTGCGCTCGTCGTCGAAGCGCGCGTGCGCGGCGTCGGCCTTGGCGGCGTGTTCCAGCGGCCGCTCACGCACGTCCTGCAGGGACAGCGCGCTGGCCACCACCAGCACCTCGGCCAGCGCACCGCGGCGCTGCCCCTCCACCAGCATGCGGCCGATGCGCGGATCCAGCGGCAACCGTGCCAGCTCGCGCCCCAGCGCCGTCAGCATGCCCTGCTCGTCCAGCGCGCCGAGCTCGGTCAGCGTTTGCAGCCCGTCGGCCACCGCGCGCCGCGACGGCGCTTCCAAAAACGGAAACGCCTCAATGTCGCCCAACCCCAGCGCCTTCATGCGCAGGATCACCCCCGCCAGCGACGAGCGCAGGATTTCCGGGTCGGTGTAGCGCGGGCTGCGCGCGAAGTCCTGTTCGTCGTACAGGCGGATGCAGATGCCCTCGGCCACGCGACCGCAGCGCCCCGCGCGCTGGTTGGCCGCGGCCTGGCTGATGGGTTCAATCTGCAACTGCTCGACCTTGCTGCGCAGGCTGTAGCGCTTGACGCGCGCCAGGCCCGAGTCGATGACGTAGCGGATGCCGGGCACGGTCAGCGACGTTTCGGCCACGTTGGTGGCCAGCACCACGCGGCGCGCACCGCTGGGGTGAAAGATGCGGTTTTGCTCCGCGGCGCTCAGGCGCGCGTACAGGGGCAGCACCTCGGTGCCGCGCAGCGCCGGCTGGTGGCTGAGGTGGCGGCGCAGGTGGTCGGCGGCGTCGCGGATTTCACGCTCGCCCGGCAAAAACACGAGGATGTCGCCATCGTGCGCACCGCCGCGCCACAGCTCATCCACCGCCTCGGCGATGGCGTCGTTGAGTCCGTGGTCGCGCGACTCCTCAAACGGCCGCCAGCGGATTTCCACCGGGTAGGTGCGCCCGCTGACGTGGATGACCGGCGCCGGCCCGCGCGGCCCGGCAAAGTGCTGCGCAAAGCGCTCGGCGTCGATGGTGGCCGAGGTGACGATGACTTTCAGGTCTGGCCGCCGCGGCAGCAACTGCTTGAGGTAGCCCAGCAAAAAATCGATGTTGAGGCTGCGCTCGTGCGCTTCGTCGATGATCAGCGTGTCGTAAGCGCGCAGCAGCGGATCGCGCTGCGTTTCGGCCAGCACAATGCCGTCGGTCATCAGCTTGATCGCCGTGCCGGGCTGCAGCCGGTCGTGGAACCGGATCTGGTAGCCGACCAGCCGTCCCAGCTCAGTTTGCGTCTCCTCGGCGATGCGCGCCGCCACCGACATGGCCGCGATGCGCCGCGGCTGCGTGTGGCCAATCAGCGGCCGGCGCCCCGAGCCCGGCTGCCACGCCAGACCACCGCCACGCCCCAGCCCCAAGGCGATCTTGGGCAGTTGCGTCGTTTTGCCCGACCCCGTCTCGCCGCACACCACGATGACCTGGTGCTCGCGCAGCGCGGCCTCGATGTCGGCGCGCCGCGCCGACACCGGCAGGTGGTCGGGAAAGGTCAGCACCGGCGCGCCCGCCGGCTGATGGCACACTATCGCTTCGTCGCGCATGGGTGCGCGATTATCCCCAACCTGCGCCATGTCCACCGTTTTCAACTTCACCTTCGTGCCTTGGTTTCGTGCGGTGGCGCCGTACATCCACAAATTTCGCCACCAAACGTTTGTGGTGGGCGTGCCCGGGGAGGCCATCGCGGCGGGCAAGCTGCCCAATCTGGTGCAGGACTTGGCGCTGATCCAAAGCATGGGCGTGCGCGTGGTGCTGGTGCACGGCTTTCGCCCGCAGGTGGACGAGCAACTGCGCGCCAAAGGACACGCCGCGCGCTTTCATAGCGGTATCCGCATCACCGACCCGGTGGCGCTGGACTGCGCGCAGGAGGCCGCCGGCCAACTGCGCTTCGAAATCGAGGCGGCCTTCAGCATGGGGCTGCCCAACACCCCGATGGCCGGCGCAAAGGTGCGCGTGATTTCGGGCAACTTCATCACCGCCCGGCCTATCGGCATTGTCGATGGCGTGGATTTTCAGCACTCGGGCCTGGTGCGCAAGGTGGACGTGGCCGGCATCAAGGGCGCGCTGGACATGGGCGCGCTGGTGCTGCTGTCGCCGTTTGGCTTTTCGCTGACCGGCGAAGCGTTCAACCTGACGATGGAAGAGGTGGCCACGAGCGTGGCCGTGGCGCTGCAGGCCGACAAGCTGATCTTCGTCACCGAGATCCCCGGCATCCGCGTGCGGCCGTTCGATCCGCCGGGCGAGGACAACCCCATCGACACCGAACTGTCGCTGGCCGACGCGCAGGCCATTTTGGCGCAGGCCCCCACACCGACCCAGCCCACCGAGCCGGCCTTTTACCTGCAGCACTGCGTGCGCGCCTGCCTGGGCGGGGTGGAACGCAGCCACATCATCCCGTTCGCAGTGGACGGGTCGTTGCTGCTGGAGGTGTACGTGCACGACGGCATCGGCACGATGGTGGTGGACGAAAAACTCGAAAACCTGCGCGAGGCCACGCCCGACGACGTCGGGGGCATCCTGCAGTTGATCGAGCCGTTCGAACGCGACGGCACGCTGGTCAAACGCAGCCGCACCGAAATCGAGCGCGACATCGCCAACTACACCATCATCGAGCACGACGGCGTCATCTTCGGCTGCGCGGCGCTGTACCCTTACCCCGAAGCCAAGACCGGCGAGATGGCGGCGTTGACCGTGGCGCCGCAGGCCCAGGGCCAGGGTGACGGCGAGCGTTTGCTCAAGCGCATCGAGCAGCGCGCGCGCTTGATGGGGTTGCAAAGCATCTTCGTGCTCACCACGCGCACGATGCACTGGTTCCTCAAGCGCGGCTTTCAACCGGTGTCGCCTGACTGGCTGCCCGAGGCGCGCAAGCGCAAATACAACTGGGACCGGCGCAGCCAGGTGCTGGTCAAGCGCCTGAGCTGAACTCAAGCCGGTCCATCACATGACACGGTGCGGGCCGCCGCGGGCAGCTTCGTCCTGGCGCGTCTTCCACAGGGAGTACAACACGCCCCCCGCGATCAAGCCCAAGGTCACCGACAGCGAAACCACCGCCGGGATCTTGCCCACGATGCCGACCAGGAAAATCTTCGCCCCGATGAACACCAGCACCAGCGCCAGCGCGTACTTGAGGTAGTAGAAGCGGTGGATCATCGCCGCCAGCGCAAAGTACAGCGCCCGCAGGCCCAGAATCGCAAAGATGTTGCTGGTGTAGACGATGAACGGGTCGGTGGTGATGGCAAAGATGGCCGGCACCGAGTCGACGGCGAAGATCAGGTCGGCCGTCTCCACCAGCACCAGCGCGAGCAGCAGGGGCGTCGCCCACAGCACGGGCTGCCCGGTCGCGGGGTGCGGCTCGCGCACCACGAAGGCATTGCCGCGCAGACCATCCGTCACGCGCATGCGCCGGCGCAGAAATTTCAGCAACGGGTTGTGGGCGATGTCGGGCTCCTCATCCGCCGCTAACCACATCTTCACACCCGTGATGACCAAAAAGCCGCCGAACACGTACAGGATCCACGCGAACTTCTGGACCAGCGCCGCGCCCAGACCGATCATCAGCGCACGCAGAACGATCACGCCCAAAATGCCCCAGAACAGCACCCGGTGCTGGTACAGGCGCGGAATGCCCAGAAAGCCAAAGATCAGCGCGATCACGAAGACGTTGTCCATGGACAGCGACTTCTCGATCAGAAAACCGGTGTAGTACGCCATGCCGCTGTCGGCACCCAGGTACCACCACACCCAGGTGCCGAACAGCAGGCCCGCCGTGATGTAACCCACCGACAGCAGCAGGCTTTCGCGCACGCCAATCTCGCGCTGCTCGCGGTGCAGCACGCCCAGGTCAAAGACCAGCAAGGCGATGACGATGCCGATGAACACCGCCCAGATCCAGGCGGGTTTGCCCATGAAATCGGCGGCCCCCAAAGCAAGCAAAGCGTCCATGCGGTGCTCGGATAAGTGTCGGAAGCCGCGATTATACGAACGGCACGGTCCGAAAAAAAATACCGATGACACGGATAATAGGTTCGAAAAAACCGAAACGTCAGATGCTCAACTACCGCCACCTGTACTACTTTTGGATGGTCGCGCGCGAAGGCGGCTTTGCCCGTGCGGCCGAGCGCCTGGACATGGCGGTGCAGACGGTCAGCGTCCAGGTGCGCGAGTTGGAACGGGCGCTGGGCCACCAGCTCCTGCGCCCGGCCGGCCGCACCGTGGCCCTGACCAACGCCGGCCGGGCCGCCTTTGCGCGGGCGGACGAGATTTTTCGCATCGGCAGCAGCCTGCCCCAGGCCGTGCGCGAGGCAGCCAGCCGCCCGGCGCTGCGCCTGGCCGTGGGGCTGTCGGACGGCCTGTCCAAACTGGCGGCGCACGCGCTGTTGCAGCCGCTGCTGGATGCGCCCGATCTGCACCTCGTCTGCCACGAAGGCGAGCCTGCGGCCTTGCTCGCGGAACTGGCGCTGCACCGCCTGGACCTGGTGCTGACCGGCCAGCCAGCGACGCCGTTGCCCACCTTTGCCGTGGACAGCGAGCGCCCGGCCAGCTCACCCGTGGACTGGTACGGTCCGGCGACGCTGGTCACGCCCGACGCCCGGCGCGGCTTTCCCCACACGCTGCAGGGGCTGCCCGTGCTGCTGCCGACCGCGCATTCGCCCTTGCGCCCACTGCTGGACCGCTGGTTGGACGAGCACGGCCTGTGCCCCCGGGTCGCCGGAGAGTTCGAGGACAGCGCCCTGATGGCCGTGTTTGCCGCGCGCGGGCTGGGGGTCTTCCCCGCCAGCCGCCTGGGCTTGGACAGCGACGGGCCGCTGCCGGGACTGCTGCCGCTGGGGGCATGCGAGGGCGTGCGGGAAGACATCCACGCCATCCTGAGCCGGCGCATGCGCCAACACCCGCTGGTGCAACGGCTGCTGCAGCATGCCGCCAGCCCCCGTAACGGCATCCCGAAAAAACGAAACCGCCTCCGTGGGAGGCGGCTCGGTGGCAGCCGGGTTACGGCCCGGCGTGCCCGATCGCTCAGGCGCCGGCATGCTTGCCGACGCGCGCCGACATCACTGCTTCTGCTCGGCCGGCTTTTCCTCGCCAGCGGGCTGCTGCGCGGGTTGCTGCGCTTGGTCGGCCGCAGGCGTGGCGGGCTGTTGGGCGGGTTGCACGGCCTGGTCAGCCGGCGCAGCGGCCGGAGCGGGGGCCGGCGCAGCGGCGGGCGCGGGCTCTTCCTTCTTGCCACAAGCGGTCAGAGCAGCGGCGGCCAGCAAAGCGGCCAGCAGGGTGGTCTTGTTCATCTTCGTATCGTTCGGGTTAGGGTTACCGGATGCATCGCGTTCCCAGGCACCGCCGGCTCGGCCCTGGGATGATCCCGTGCCCTTTCGCTCGTTCAGGAGCCAAAGGGCTGACAACCCAGATTATCGCCCAACCTAGGGTTTACCATTGTAAGCAATCGTAACGAATGCTACGTTGGTTAGCATTTTCAGTCAGCGTCGTCGGTGACGTGCAGCCAGCCCGCCTCGTGCCACTGTTGCAACGCGTGCTGCACCGACGCGCTGGCCCGGCGCACCGCCGCCGCCGGCAGCGCGCGCTCGTCGGCCAGACGCTGCAACAACGCAGCGTCGCGCCCCCGCGCACGGTAGGACTCGCCGTTGATGAACACGTGCTCGTCATCGTAGGCCATGCGCGTGCGCCGGTCCAGCACCACCGCGCTTGGGCGCCACGCCTGCGCCGGTGGGTCGAACCACACACGTGGCTTGGGCTCGGTCATCACCTCGCCCAGCGCGCACGCCAGCGCGCGCTGATCCGCCAGCAGGCGGTGCACGCCCTCCAGGGCAAAGGCCAACAACGCCGTTGGCACGCGCGCTGGCTGCGCGGTGGCGGGCTGGCCGGCATCGCGGTACAGCACGTCGTCGTCCCATTCATCGGCCAGGCGTTGCACCAGCTCGGCCGCCAGCCCCCCGCGTTGCGGCACGCGAAAGCCGATCGAGTACGTCATGCACTCGCCGCCTTCGGCCACGCCATCGTGCGCCCAGCGCGGCGGCAGGTACAGCATGTCGCCAGGCTCCAGCACCCACTCGTGCTGCGGCTCGAAGCGTTGCAGGATTTTGCACAGCAGGTCCGGGCGCAGCGACAGGTCGCGCTGCCGCCCGATGCGCCAACGGCGCCGACCCTGGGCCTGCAACAAAAAGACGTCGTAGCTGTCGTAGTGCGGCCCCACGCCGCCGCCGTCGCTGGCCCACGAAATCATCACATCGTCCAGCCGCACATCGGGCACGAAGCGAAAGCGCTGCATCAGCGCGTGCACGGCGTCGTCGTGCAGGTCCACCCCCTGCACCAGCAGCGTCCAGCCGGGGCGTCGGCGCGGTGGCAGCGCGGCGGCCCCGCGCCGCGCGTTTGGGTCGAACGGCCCGTGGCGCAGGGTCCACGCGCCGGCCGGATCGGCGGCTTGGGGGTGCTGCTCGATCACGCGCGACTCGACGTCGTCGCGCGCGGCCAGCGCTACCAACGCTTCACGCGACAGCAGCGGCGCAAACCCCGGGATCGCCTGGCGCACCAGCAAGGGCTTGCGCTGCCAGTGGCGGCGCATGAACTGGCGCGGTGTCAGACCCCCAAGCAGGGGCGTGGGCGTGTCCAAGGCGGCGTGCGCCCCGGCGCCCGGCGTGTGACCGGCGGTCGTGCGGCGGTTGGAAGACTTCATGGGACAATTGTCCAATGAAAGTGACCCCTCCTTGCGTGGTGAGCCTGAGCTGGAAGCTCACCGACACCCTGGGCGACGTGCTGGACGCGTCGGACGAACCGGTCGAATTTTTCGTCGGTGGGCGTGACCTGCTGGCCGCCATCGAACAGGCCTTGCAGGGCAAGGAGCCCGGCGCGCGCCTGGACCTGCACCTGGAGCCGAAAGACGCGTTTGGCGATTTCGACGACCAGCTGATTTTTTTGGAGCCACGCAGCGCCTTCCCTGCGGAACTGGAGGTCGGCATGGCGTTTGAGGGGCTGCCGCCGGGCTGCAGCGCCGACGCGCCGCGCGATCGGCTGTACTTCGTCAGCGAGATTTACCCCGAGCACGTGGTGCTGGACGGCAACCACCCGCTGGCCGGCATGGCGCTGCGGCTGCAGCTGACGCTGCACGATGTGCGCGAGCCCACCGTCGACGAGGTGGGCCGTGGCAGCACCGGCACGGGGTTTTTTCAGATCCGGGTCGGCGACTGACGCCGCTCACGCGCGGCCGGTCGAGCCGTAGCCGCCCTCGCCGCGCGCCGTCGCCTCGGCAAACGCCTCGACGACACGAAACTGCGCCTGCACCACTGGCACGATCACGAGTTGCGCGATGCGCTCCAGCGGCTCGATGGTGAAGGGCACGGGACTGCGGTTCCAGGCGCTGACCATGAGCTGCCCCTGGTAGTCACTGTCGATCAGCCCGACCAGATTGCCCAGCACCAGACCGTGTTTGTGGCCCAGACCGGAGCGCGGCAGGATCAGCGCCGCGTAGCCGGGGTCGGCCAAATGGATGGCCAGCCCCGTGGGCACCAGTTGCCAGGCGTTGGGCGCCAGCGTCAGCGGGACATCCAAGCAGGCGCGCAGGTCCAGCCCGGCGCTGCCCGGTGTGGCGTAGGCGGGCGGCTGTCCGTGCAGCCGGGGGTCGAGGATCTTGACGTCGACGTGCATGGGGGTGGCATGCGCGGGGCGGCACTGGCATCGGGCCGCCCCGGCGGGGTCACTGCTGGGCCTTCTTGGCGGCTTCCTCGAGCGCCTTGATGGGGTCGAGTTCCTCGACCTGCTCGTTCGGGGCGGATTCGTCCTGCGCCTCGTCGGGGTTGGCCTGTGCTTCGTCGCCCCACGGCGAGGCGCCATTGTCACCCAACTGGTCGAGTTTTTCCATCACGGCGGCATCGTCCACCTTCGTCTTGGGGCCCAGGTGGTCGACGACCAGCCCGGGGAAAGCCATGATGACGGCCACCATAATGAGCTGCAGCGTGATGAAGGCGATCGAACCCTTGTAGATCTGGGCCGTGGTTACCGCGGGAATGCGCTGCTTGGTCACGCGATCCGTGTAGTCCTCGCGCGGCGCGACGCTGCGCAGATAGAACAGCGCAAAGCCAAACGGCGGCGTCAGGAAGGAGGTCTGCAGGTTCATCGCGATGATCACACCGAACCAGATCAGGTCGATGCCCATCTTGTCGGCCACCGGCGCCAGCAGCGGGATCACGATGAAGGCGATCTCGAAGAAGTCGATGAACATGCCGAGGATGAACACCAGCAGGTTCACGACGATCAGGAACCCGAGCGCGCCACCCGGCAGCTTGTCGAATAGATGCTCGACCCAGACGTGGCCGTCAGCCGCGTTGAACGTGAAGCTGAACACCGTGGAGCCGATCAGGATGAACATCACGAAGATGGTCAGCTTGGTGGCGTTCTCCATCGCCTGCTTCAGCAGCGACAGCGACAAGCGCCCGCGCGAGGCCGCCATGATCAGCGCCCCCACCGCGCCCATCGCACCGCCTTCCGTCGGCGTGGCGATGCCCAGGAAGATGGTCCCGAGCACCAGGAAGATCAGGATCAGCGGCGGAATGAGCACAAAGGTGACGCGCTCGGCCAGACGCGACAGCAGACCCAGCCGCACCACGCGGTTGAGAATCGCCAGCCCGAGGGCCACGAAGGACGCGATGGCGATCGAGAAGATCACGACCTCATCCCCCGGCGCAGCCCCTTCACGGCCAGTCAGCGGGTTGATCAGCGCCTCGTGGTTGTGCGCCCAGGCGAAGCCGGCCACCGCCGCCACCGCCATCAGCACGAGAAGCGAGCGGTGCCCGCTGGCGCCATTGGGCTCGTTGTAGATACGCGCCTCGGGAGGCAGCGGGGGGACCCACGACGGCCGGAAGATCGCCACCGCCGCGATGAACAGCAGATACAGGCCCACCAGCATCAGGCCGGGGACCAGACCGCCGGCATACATGTCCCCGACCGAGCGGCCCAGTTGGTCGGCCAACACGATCAGCACCAGCGACGGCGGAATGGCCTGCGCCAGCGTGCCCGAGGCGGTGATGGTGCCGGTGGCGATGGTGCGGTTGTAGCCGTAACGCAGCATGATGGGCAGGGAGATCAAGCCCATCGAGATGACGGCCGCGGCCACGACGCCGGTGGTGGCTGCCAGCAGGGCACCGACCAGCACCACGGCCACCGCCAGCCCGCCGCGCACCGGGCCAAACACCTGGCCGACGGTCTCCAGCAGATCCTCGGCCATGCCGCTGCGCTCCAGGATGATGCCCATGAGCGTGAAGAACGGGATGGCCAGCAGCGTGTCGTTTTGCATGATGCCGAACACGCGCAGCGGCAGCGCCTGAAACAGCGTGTCCGCAAACAGGCCGATCTCCATGCCGATGAAGCCGAAGAACAGCCCTGTCGCCGCCAGCCCGAAGGCCACGGGGAAGCCGCTCAGCAGAAAGACCAGCAGCCCGGCGAACATCACCGGGACGAAGTTGTTGGTGAGGAATTCGACCATGGTCGTCTCGTCGCTCAGTGTTGGCGGGCCGCCGCGGCGACCTCTTCTTCATGGCGCTTCTCGGCTTCGGCGATGTCCTTGGCGAGCTGCTGCGCCTCGCTCGGGCCCGTATGCGCCAGCACGTCGGGGCCGTGCCCAGTGAGGAAGGCGATGCGCTTGATCAACTCGCTCACGCTCTGCAGAAACAGGATGACGAAGCCCACCGGAATGAGCAGATAGACCGGCCAGCGAATCAGCCCCCCGGCGTTGGACGACATCTCACCGGACTGCCAGGCGCGCTCGAACAGCGGCCAGCCCAGCACCACCATCATGTAGCACAGCGGCAGGACGAAGACGAGGATGCCGACGATGTCGACCCAGTTGCGGGTGCGGTCGGAGAACTTGCTGGACACGAAGTCGATGCGCACGTGGGCGTTGCGCAGGAAGGCATAGCCGCCGCCGAGCAGGAACACGGCTGCGAACAGGTACCACTGGATCTCGAGGAAGGCGTTCGAACTCATGTCGAACGCTTTGCGCATAACAGCATTACCGGCGCTGATCAGCGTGGTCGCCAGGATCAGCCACATGCCGAGCTTGCCGATGCGGTCGCTGATGGCATCGATCAGCCGAGAGAAGGTGAGCAGCGCTTGCATTCCTATCCCCTGGTTCAGGGTCCCGAACGAGAAAGCCGGGCAGTATACCAACCAACCGGCACGGCCCGCAGGGCGTGCCGGTGCCGCCCGGCACCACACCCAACGGTCACCCACAAAAAACCCCGCTTGCGCGGGGCTGGGGATGACCGCCCTCGTCGATTACAGCTTGGTGCCCTGCATGTAGCGGTCGAACGCCGCTTCCGACAGGCGGAACCACAGGTTCTGGTCGCGACGGAAAGCCGCGTAGTCGCTGTAGATCTTCTTCCAGTTGGGGTTGGAGTTGCTCAGCTCGTCGTACAGCGCCATGGCCTGCTTGAAGGCCTCGTCCATCACCGTCTTCGGGAACGGCGCCACTTTGGTGCCAGCCGCGACCAGACGCTTGAGCGCTGCCGGGTTGCGGGCGTCGTAGCGGGCCTGCATTTCGGCGTGGGCATAGGCCGCCGCCGACTCGACCATGGCCTTGTATTCGGCCGACAGGTCGTTGTAGGCCTTCTTGTTGATGTAGAAGTCGACCTGGGCGCCACCTTCCCAGAAGCCCGGGTAGTAATAGTTCTTGGCGACCTTGTTGAAGCCGAGCTTCTCGTCGTCGTACGGTCCGATCCATTCGCAGGCGTCGATCGTGCCCTTCTCCAGCGCCTGGTAGATTTCACCACCCGGGATGTTCTGCGGCACCGCGCCCAGACGGCTGAGCACCTTGCCGGCGAAGCCGCCCATGCGGAACTTCAGGCCCTTGAAGTCCTGCGGGCCCTTGATCTCCTTGCGGAACCAGCCGCCCATCTGGGCGCCGGTGTTGCCGCCCGGGAAGTTGACGATGCTGTACTGATCGTAGAACTCACGGAACAGCTTCAGGCCGTTGCCTTCGTAGTACCACGCCGTGAGCTGGCGGCTGTTCAGGCCGAACGGAATGGCTGTGCCGATGGCGAAAGTGTCATCTTTGCCAAAGTAGTAATACGCGCACGTGTGACCCGCCTCCACCGTGCCTTGCTGCACCGCGTCCACCACGCCCAAGGCGGGCACCAGTTCACCCGGAGCATGCACCGTCACCTGGAACTTGCCACCGGACATCTCGCCGATCTTCTTGGCGAACACGTCGGCCGCGCCGTGGATGGTGTCCAGCGACTTGGGGAAGCTGGAGGTCAGGCGCCAGCGCACTGTGGGCTGCGCATGCACGGCCGGGGCGGCACCGGCGGCCAAAACACCGGCGATACCGGCATGTTTGATGACGGAACGACGATCCATAAAGACAATCTCCTCAGGTTGACGGCCGGCGGGCGTCAAAGCACCCTGCCAGCCATGACAAGAACGACGCCGCGCTAGTGTAGTGCAACGCAACATCAACCTTGGGGCGGATTTACCCTAGGGCGACACGTTGGCGGAGGCGCTTTGAAATGTTTTCACGCCACCCGCAACCTCGTTCAACAGCGGCGCGGCGCGCGACCGGCATCAGGTCGCGACTGACCGCACCACTTGCAGCGCAGGGCGCTGGGCCACCCAGGCACCGAAGCGCTCGCGCACGCTGCGCTCGATGCCCGCGGCGTCCAGCCCCAGCCGCGCCAGCAGCACCGCCGGGTCACCGTGCTCGATGAAGCGGTCCGGCAGCCCCAGCTGCAGCACCGGTTTGACCAGCCCCTCGGCGGCCAGCAGCTCCAGCACCGCCGAGCCCGCGCCGCCGGCGATGCTGCCTTCTTCCAACGTCACCAGCGCGTCATGGTCGGCGGCCAGTTGCAGCACCAGCGCACGGTCCAACGGCTTGGCCCAGCGCATGTTGGCCACCGTGGCGTCCAGCGCTTCGGCCGCCTGCAGCGCCGGGTACAGCAGCGTGCCAAAGGCCAGGATGGCCACCCCACGCCCTTGCCGGCGCACTTCACCTTGCCCGTACGGCAGCGCAATCGGCTCCGGCGGCAGCGCCACCCCAACACCGGCACCGCGCGGGTAGCGCACCGCCACCGGGTGGTTTTGCTGGTAAGCGGTGGTCAGCAGCTGGTAGCACTCGGCCTCATCCGCTGGGCAGGCGATGGCGACGTTGGGCACACAGCGCAGGTAGGCGATGTCGTACGCACCGCAGTGCGTGGGCCCGTCGGCACCGACGATGCCGGCTCGGTCCAGCGCGAAGATGACCGGCAGGTTTTGCAGCGCCACATCGTGAATCGCCTGGTCGTAGGCGCGCTGCAAGAAGGTGGAGTAGATCGCCACCACCGGCTTGAGCCCTTCGCACGCCAGCCCGGCGGCGAACGTGACCGCGTGCTGCTCGGCAATGCCCACGTCGTGGTAACGGTCGGGGAAGCGCTCGTGAAATTCCACCATGCCCGAGCCCTCGCGCATCGCCGGGGTGATGCCCACCAGCCGCTTGTCGCGCGCGGCCATGTCGCACAGCCAGCGCCCGAACACCTGCGAAAAGGTCGGCTTGGGCGGCTGCGCCGGCGGCACGATGCCCACCTTCGGATCGAACCTGCCGGGCCCGTGGTAGGTGACGGGGTCGGCCTCGGCGAGTTTGTAGCCCTGCCCCTTTTTCGTGACCACGTGCAGGAACTGCGGGCCGGCGCCGTCGTCCAGCAGGCGGCGGATGTTGTCCAGCGTCGGGATCAGCGCCTCCAGGTCGTGCCCGTCGATCGGCCCGATGTAGTTGAAGCCGAATTTTTCGAACAAGGTCGCCGGCACGACCATGCCCTTGGCGTGCTCCTCGAAGCGGCGCGCCAGCTCCAGCAGCGGCGGCGCGACGCTGAGCACCTGCTTGCCGACCTGCTTGGCTGCGGCATAGAAGCGACCGCTCATCAGCTGGGCCAGATAGCGGTTGAGCGCCCCCACCGGCGGGCTGATCGACATGTCGTTGTCGTTGAGGATGACCAGCAGCGGCAGCTTGGTCACACCGGCGTTGTTGAGCGCTTCGAAGGCCATGCCCGCCGTCATCGCACCATCGCCGATGATGGCGATGCAGCGGCGCCGCTCACCCTTGGCGTGCGCGGCCACCGCCATGCCCAGCGCCGCCGAAATGCTGGTGGAGGAATGCGCCGTGCCAAAGGCATCGTATTCGCTTTCGCTGCGCACCGGAAAGCCGCTCAGCCCCCCGAGCTGGCGCAGCGTGGCCATGCGCTCACGCCGGCCGGTCAGCACCTTGTGCGCGTAGGTTTGGTGCCCCACGTCCCATACCAGGCGGTCGTGCGGGGTGTCAAACACGTAGTGCACCGCGATCGTGAGCTCCACCGTGCCCAGGTTGGAGCTGAAGTGCCCCCCGGTGCGCGCCACGCTTTGCACGAGGAACTCGCGCAGCTCGTCGGCCAGCGCACGCAGCTGCGCGCGTGGCAGGCGGCGCAGGTCGGCCGGGCTGTCAATGGAAGTCAGCAATCCCGTCATCGTGACCATCTCCTACCGATGGTGGGCCAGGGTTCAGTGGTGCCGCTGCACCACCCAGCGCGCCAGGTCGGCCAGCCGCGTGGTGTCGGCGCGCAACGCTTGCAGTGCCTGCAATGCCTGCCCAAGCAAGCCGTCGGCGTAGCCGCGCGCCCCGGCCACGCCCAGCAGCGAGACGAAGGTCGGCTTGCCGGCGGCGGCGTCTTTGCCGGCGGTTTTGCCCAGCGTGGCGGTGTCAGCAGTGCTGTCCAGAACGTCGTCCATCACCTGAAACGCCAGGCCCAGCGCACGGCCATACACGTCCAGCGCCTGCAGCGTGACCGCGTCGGCGCCGGCCGCCAGCGCGCCCATGCGCACACTGGCCAGCAGCAGCGCGCCGGTTTTGCGCCGGTGCATCTCTTCCAACGCCGCTTGGTTCAGCCGCTGCCCCACCGCCGCCAGGTCGATCGCCTGCCCCCCCGCCATGCCATGGCAGCCGGCGGCCAACGCCAGCTCGCGCGCCAGCGCCACCGCCTGCCGCGGGGCGCGTTGGGCCCAGGCCGGCGCCACCAACCATTCGAAGGCCAGGGCCTGCAGCGCGTCACCGGCCAGCAACGCCGGTGCCTGCCCGAAGCGCACATGCACGGTGGGCTTGCCGCGGCGCAGCACGTCGTTGTCCATGCACGGCAGGTCATCGTGCACCAGCGAATACGCGTGGATCAACTCGACCGCGCCGGCCACCCACCACAGCGGCACGTCGTCGTCGGGCCAGGGCTGGCCACCAGCCGCCTCCCACGCCGCCAGCGCCAACAGCGGGCGCAGCCGCTTGCCACCGTCCAGCACCGCGTAACGCATCACCTCGCCCAGACCGGCCGGCACGTCGCGGTCGGGCAGGTGGGCGTGCAAAAACGCCTCCAGACGCTGCTGCGCACGCCCCATCCAGGCCGACGTGTCCAGCGCAAGCTCAGCCTGCGTCATGCGCCGCCCCCGTTCCAGGGCTTTTCCTGGCCGTTGTCGATGACGCGGATTTGTTGCTCCACGGCCTCCAGCCGCTGGCGGCAAAAGTCCAGCAACGCACTGGCGCGCTGGTACGCGGTCAGCAGCTCATCCAGCGGTAACTGACCCGACTCCAGCCGCGCCAGCAGGGCTTCGAGCTCCTGCACGGCGGCTTCGTAGGTGGCGGGCATCGGCTCGCCCTCGGCGGGGGCCGCTGACGTGGTCGGGGTTGGGCGCGGCATGGCGTGCAGTGTGGTCGTGTCCCTTGGGTGCGTTGCGACCACCCCGCCGAACACGCGGGTTGACGCAGCGCAAACTTAGCATTGTAGTGAACCTTGCCAGCGCGCAACCCCGCGGGTACAATTCGGACCGCCCCCGCGGCCTTGGGTACCTTACCCCCGGGCCAGCGGGGGCAATGCTTTGCAACCCAGGAGGTGCTGCGTCACCGTTGTTTGATCGTCCCCGCGTGCCGCCACGGCGGCGCGCCCAGCCCCGCTGCGGCGGGATCGTCGAGGTCAGGTCCATCATGTCCGATTTGAGCCTTTCCATGCAGCAGGCCAAGAGCCAGTTGCCGGTGTCCGTGTACTTTGACGAGGCGCTGTTCAAGCGCGAGCTGGAGACCATCTTTCAGTCCGGCCCCCGCTACGTTGGGCACGCCAACGCCGTGCCCAACGTGGGTGACTACTTCGCCCTGCCCCAAGAGGGCGAAGGTCGGGTGCTGGTGCGCACCGAGCACGGCGTCGAACTGGTCAGCAACGTGTGCCGCCACCGCCAGGCGGTCATGCTGAAAGGGCGCGGCAACCTGCTGAGCGACGGCAAGGCACACGCCGGCGGCCATATCGTGTGCCCGTTGCACCGCTGGACCTACAGCGGCGGCCAGCGCGGCATGGCCGAGGTCGGCACGCTGGTGGGGGCACCGCACTTTGCCCAAGACCCGTGCCTGAACCTGCAGCGTTGGAAACTGCGCGAATGGAACGGTCTGCTGTTCGAAGACAACGGGCGTGACATCGCCGCCGACCTGGCCGGCATGGTGGTGGGCGAGGCGTTCAACTTCGACGGCATGGTGCTGGGCCATGTCGAGCTGCACGAGTGCAACTACAACTGGAAAACCTTCATCGAGGTGTACCTGGAGGACTACCACGTCGTGCCGTTCCACCCGGGCCTGGGCAACTTCGTCACCTGCGACGACCTGCGCTGGCAATTCGGCACCGAATACTCGGTGCAGACGGTGGGGGTGCAAAACCTGGCCGCCAAGGCCGGCAGCCCCGTCTATCAGCGCTGGCACGAGGTGCTGCTGCGCCACCGCGACGGCAAGCTGCCCGAGCACGGCGCGGTGTGGCTGACCTACTACCCGCACATCATGGTCGAGTGGTACCCGCACGTGCTGACGGTTTCGACCCTGCACCCGATCGCGGTGGACAAAACGCTGAACCTGGTGGAGTTTTACTACCCGGAAGAAATCGCTGCGTTCGAGCCGGAGTTCATCGAAGCGCAGCGCGCCGCGTACATGGAAACAGCCGTCGAAGACGATGAAATCGCCGAGCGCATGGATGCGGGCCGCAAAGCGCTGCTGCAGCGCGGCACCAGCGAGGTGGGGCCGTACCAGAGCCCGATGGAAGACGGCATGCAGCACTTCCACGAGTGGTACCGCGCCAAGATGGGCTGGCCGCTGCAAGGCGCGATCGGGGGTTGACGCCTGGGCCGGCCCTCGCGCATTCCGGCGCGGCGCACGGCGCCGGCCCCTGGCGGGCCGGCGCAACGCCACCCTGCCCAGGCCCTGTGGATGGTGCTGGGCGCGGCTTTGTTTGCCACGATGGGCGTGTGCATCAAAAAAGCCGCGCCGTACTTTCACAGCTTTGAAATCGTCGGCTACCGTGGCCTGATCGGCGTCGTTCTGCTGGCGGTACTGGCGCGCCAACAGGGTGTCGCGCTGGCCACCCGCGTACCCGCGATGCACTTGTGGCGCAGCATCGTCGGCACGGTGTCGTTGCTGGCGTGGTTTTACGCCATCGCCACGCTGCCTCTGCCCACCGCCATGACGCTGAACTACATGAGCAGCGTGTGGGTGGCGGCGTTTCTGGTCGGAGGCAGCTTGCTGCTGCAACGCCCGGCCCAACCGCTGCGGCAACAAGGCCCGCTGCTGGCCACGGTGCTGGTCGGCTTTGCTGGCGTGGCGCTGGTGCTGCGCCCGTCGTTCGAGGGTGCAGCGGCGCTGGGCGGCTTGAGCGGCTTGCTGTCGGGGCTGACGTCGGCGCTGGCGTACCTGCAGGTGGCGGCGCTGGCGCGCGCGGGCGAGCCGGAAACGCGTACGGTGTTTTGGTTTTCGGTGGCGGCGGCGGTGCTGGGGTTGGCCGGCACGGCGGTGCTGGGTGCCAGCGCCTGGGTGTGGCCGCAGGCCCTGTGGCTGCTGCCCATCGGCGTGCTGGCCATGCTGGGGCAGCTGTGCATGACACGCGCCTACGCCAGCGGTGCGACGCTGGTGGTGGCCAATCTGCAATACTTCGGCATCGCGTTCGCGGCGCTGTACGGCCTGCTGCTGTTCGACGACCGGCTGCCCTGGCAAGGCTGGCTTGGCATGTTGTTGATCGTGGCCAGCGGCGTGGCGGCCACGTTGCTGCGCGAGCGCGCCGTGCCACGCCTGCCCGCCGAGGAACATGCATGACTGTGCCTGCCCTGCCCCACCCCCTGATCGACGCCGCCACGCTGCGCCGCGCGCTGGGCGGGCCGCAGCCCCCGAAGGTGTTTGACTGCAGCTTCGACCTGGCCGACCCGGACGCAGGCGCGCGCCAGTATGCGCAGCAGCACATCCCCGGCGCGCGCTACCTGCACTTGGACCGCGACCTGAGCGCGCGCCCCGGCGAGCGATGCGCCAGCGGCGGTCGCCACCCGCTGCCGTCGCGCGAAGCGTTGGCCCAGCGGCTGCGCGCCTGGGGCGTGCGCGACGACGACACGGTGGTGGTGTACGATCGACAAGGCGGGATGGTGTGCGGCCGGCTGTGGTGGATGCTGCGCTGGTGCGGCCACGCGCGCGTGCAACTGCTCGATGGCGGTTGGGCGGCGTGGCTGGCCGCGGGGGGCGAGGTGGCCAGTGGCGACCCCATGGCCACCCCAGCGGACAGCACGGGCCCGTGGACGCTGCGCGAGCCGTTGGTGCGGCTGTGCAGCGTGGCCGACGTCGCCGCGCGGCTGGGCGACCCGACGCTGACCTTGGTGGATGCGCGCGCCGCCGCACGCTACCGTGGCGAGGTGGAATCGCTGGATCCCGTGGCCGGGCACATCCCCGGTGCCCTCAACCGCCCCTACACCGACAACTTCGCCCCCGATGGGCGCTACAAAGGCGCCGCGCAACTGCGCGCCGAGTGGCAAGCGCTGTTGGCTGGGCGCGATCCTCACGGCGTCGTCGTGCACTGCGGCAGCGGCGTCAGCGCCGTGCCCCACGTGGTGGCGATGGCGCTGGCCGGTCTGCCCGCGCCCGCGCTGATGGCCGGCAGCTGGAGCGAATGGTGCGCCACACCCGGCCTGCCGTGCGCGCGGTCGGTCTGAGCCTGCACGCTCACGTCGCGCCGACACCGTGGCGCTGCAGCCATGCCAGGCAGCGCTGCCAGCCGTCTTGGGCTGGCCCCTCGCGGTAGCTGGGGCGGTAGTCGGCGTGGAAGGCGTGCGGCGCATCGGGATAGACCACGAAGGTGGAGGCCCGCGCCGCCGGACTGCCCTGCGCCAGGGCGGCCTGCATGCGCTCGACCGACGCCAGCGGGATACCCGTGTCGGCCCCGCCGTAGAGCCCGAGCACGGGCGCTTTCAGCTCCCCCGCCCGATCGAGCGGATGCTGGGGCTGCAGGGGCGTGCGCTCGCCCTCCAGGCGGCCGTACCAGGCCACGGCGGCCTTCAGGCGCGGGCTGTGCGCGGCATACAGCCACGTCTGGCGCCCGCCCCAGCAAAACCCGGTGACGGCAGCCTTCGACAGATCTCCGCCATGGGCGCCCGCCCACACCAGACAGGCATCCAGATCGCGCGCCACCTGCGCATCGGGCACCTGGGAGACGACCTCGGCGATCAGCCGCGCCATCTCGCCATAGCTCTGGGGGTCGCCCTGGCGCACGAACAGCTCCGGCGCCAGCGCCAGGTAGCCCGCCCGCGCAAAGCGCCGGGCCGTGTCGGCAATGTACTCGTGGACGCCAAAAATCTCGGACAGCACCAGCACGACGGGCAGGCCCGTGCGCCCGGCGGGTGCGGCGCGGTAGACGGGAATGCTCTCGCCACCCACCGGCACCTGCACCTCACCGGCCACCAGCCCGTCGGCCGGCGTCTTGATGGCAGCCGACGCGACGATGGGGGCTGCGGCCGCGGCATACCCCACGCCCAGCGCACCGCGCAGGACGGCCCGCCGTGGCACACCCGCGCCGGGACGGGCGTCGAGCAGGGCACGCAGATCGCGTTCGTGGTCGGCAGGGGTGTCGGTGACGGGCATGGCATGGCCTCCAAAACGATACGTGCGGCGCGAGGGTTTGACGCAGGTCAGAATCGGCGCCTGGGCCTTCGATATCCTGACAGTGCTATTGTCTGGTCTGGCCGCCACGCATCGGCGCACGGGGGATAACCCGGGTGCAAAGCGGGTTTTGCGGCCCCCGGCTCGGCCTCCCCCTGACTCACCCATCCATGAACGCTTTGCTGAACCGTCTGCGCCTGACCCAGCGGGTCTTTGCCGTCATCGTCGGCTATCTGGTCGTGCTCGCCCTCGTGGTCAGTGCCGGGCTGTGGGGGCTGTACACGGCCAAGACCAGCCTGCGCGAGGTGCATGCCCACCGCATGGCGATCAGCGAAGCACTGGTCACGCTGCTGCGCAACTACTACGACAACCGCTTGCACGTCCTGCTGGCCTTCCAGCACGCGCCGGACAGCCCAACCCGCGCGCTGCACGACCACCCCACGCAGATGCACCTGGATGCCATCGCCAAGCAGCGCGAAAGCAAGGACCAGGCCCTTCAGGCGATCGAAGCACAAAAGCCGCGCATGGACCCCGAGGAGCAACGTTTGTACGAAGCGGTGCTGGCGGCACGGCAGGCATGGCAGGCCAAGCGCGACGATGTGCTGCAGGCGATTCGCGCGGAGAACTTTTCGGTCGAAGTGATGCAGGCCTTTTTGGTCGCCGGCCGCACCGAAGGGTTGGCGTTCGAAAACGCCATGCGCGAACTGCGGCAATACCAACTGCAGCGTGCCGAGGACGAGGCGCACGCGGCCGAGCGCCGCTACCAGCTCGCGCTGGGCGTCGTGTTGGTGGCGCTGGTGCTGGGCGCGCTGCCGCTGACGCTGCTGATGTGGTCCACACAGCGGCGCATGTCGCACGGCTTTGCGCGTGCCGACGCCAGCGCCACGGCCATCGCGGGCGGCGACCTGTCGCAGCCGCTGCGCGACGACGGTGGCGACGAAATCGCGCATCTGTTGCAGCAAATGGAGCGCATGCGCATCAACCTGCGCGACCTCATCGGCAGCGTGGTTCAGGCGTCCGACAGCATCGCCAGCGCGGCCAACCAGGTCGCCAGTGGGGTACTGGACCTGTCGCAACGCACCGAGCAGCAGGCCAGCTCGCTGCAGGAGACGGCCTCGGCCACCGAGGAGCTCAACAGTGCCGTGCGTCTCAACGCCGACCACGCGCGCGCGGCGGACGACATGGCCGAGAGGGCCTCGCAGGTGGCCGAGCGCGGCGGCAGCGTCGTGGCGCAAGTGGTGCAAACGATGAACGACATCCACACGTCGTCGCAGCGCATCGCCAACATCATCAGCGTGATCGATGGGATCGCCTTCCAGACCAATATCCTGGCGCTCAACGCTGCGGTGGAGGCGGCCCGCGCCGGCGAGGCCGGCCGCGGCTTTGCCGTCGTCGCTGGCGAGGTCCGGCAGCTGGCCCAGCGCAGCGCCGAAGCGGCGCGCGAGATCAAAGCCCTGATCGAAGAATCGGTCAACAAAGTCGGCAGCGGCACGCAGCAGGTGGACGCCGCCGGCGCCACGATGGGCGAAATCGTGCAAAGCATCGAGCGCGTGACCGAGCTGATGCGCCAGATCGCCACCTCCTCCGCCGAGCAGGCCGAGGGCCTGGCCCAGATCAACCAGGCCGTGGCAACGATGGACGGCGTCACGCAGCAAAACGCGGCGCTGGTGGAGCAGGCGTCGGCCGCGGCGGCCGCGCTGCGTGACCAAGCGCAGCAACTGCGGCAGCGCGTGGCGCGGTTCCGGCTGTGAGCGGTACAGCGACCGTGGGACGGCGACATGGCGGGGCAACCGCCGCCCCGTCGTCGGTGGTGGGGGACGCGCAACGGCGGGCGCTGGCCGTGGCCGCGCTGGCCGCTGGCCTGGTCGGTTGCGGGGCGCCCCCCCAGGCCCATGCCGTCGGCACCGGTACCGCCCCCCACGGCGTTGGAGCTGCCCTACGACGGCGGGCGTGTGACGCTGACGCGCGACGGCGCGGTGTGCTCGCTGCGCTGGCAAGGCGCCCTGCACGCGGGCGCGCTGCAGCGTCTGCGGCAAGCGCTGGACAGCGATGCCGCCCGCGCTTGCCACCAACGGCGCGCCTGGCTGCACAGACTGGACGGTGCGCTCAACGACGCCGTCACCGCCGGGGCCATGCTGCGCAACCGCGGCTGGGGCACCGCCGTGCCCGCCGCCACCGTCTGCACGACGCCTTGCTGGCTGGTGCTGGCGGGTGGGCAGCCGCGGCGCGTCGAAACCGGCGCCACGGTGGTGCTTACCCCCCCTGCCGCCAGACCCGGATTTCGCCCGCGGTCCGTGTGGCGGGGAACCGAGCCGCGCCCAGCAACTGACCCTGGCCCGCTACCTCGGGGCCATGTTGCCCGACCCCACCGCGGTGGCGTTGCACCGGCGCGTCGTGGAGGCCGACTGCCGCGCGCCGCCGCGGCTGGACGCCGCCCAGGCCCTCGCCCTGGGGCTGGCCACCGAACGTTGAGCGGCGGGCGCCCCCCCGGCGGCGCCGCGCTCAGTGCGCCTGCTCCCAGTTGGGGCCGACCCCCACCTCGACCACCAGTGGCACGCGCAGCGTGGCCACGGCGGCCATCAGGCGCGGCACCTCGGTGCGCACCCAATCCACCTCGTCGACCGGGCATTCGAACACCAGCTCGTCGTGCACCTGCAGGATCATGCGCGTGCGCACGCCGGCCGCATCCAGCGCGCGCTGCACCACCACCATGCTCATCTTGATGAGGTCGGCGGCCGTACCCTGCATCGGCGCGTTGATGGCGGCGCGCTCCGCCGCGCTGCGTCGCGGGCCGTTGGGCGAGTTGATTTCGGGCAGGTACAGGCGCCGCCCGAACACCGTTTCCACGTACCCTTGCGCTTTGGCCTGCTGGCGCGTGCGTTCCATGTAAGCGCGCACGCCGGCAAAGCGCTCGAAGTAGCGCTCGATGTAGTTCTTGGCCGCCGTGGGGTCGATGCCCAGCGCTTTGGCCAGCCCGTAGGCGCTCATGCCGTAGATGAGGCCGAAGTTGATCGTCTTGGCGTAGCGGCGCTGCTCGGGCGTGACGAGCTCGGGCGCCACGCCGAACACTTCGGCCGCGGTGGCACGGTGCACGTCGAGCCCTTGCGCGAAGGCACGCAGCAGCGCCTCATCCTCGCTCAGGTGCGCCATGATGCGCAGCTCGATCTGCGAGTAGTCGGCGCTGGCGATCCACCACCCTGGCGGCGCGACGAACGCGGCGCGGATGCGCCGTCCCTCAGGCGTGCGGATGGGGATGTTTTGCAGGTTGGGGTCGTTGCTGGCCAGCCGTCCGGTCACCGCCACCGCCTGCGCGTAGTGGGTGTGTACGCGCCCGGTGGCGGGGTTGACCATCGAGGGCAGCTTGTCGGTGTAGGTGCTTTTCAGCTTGGACAGGCTGCGGTGCTGCAACACGATGGCCGGCAAGGGGTAGTCTTCCGCCAGCTTTTCCAGCACCTCCTCGTCGGTGCTGGGCGCGCCGGTGGCGGTTTTTTTGACCACCGGCAGCCCCAGCTTGCCAAAAAAAATGTCGCCAATCTGCTTGGGCGAGCCAAGGTTGAACGGCTGCCCGGCAAGGCGGTGGGCCTCGGCTTCGAGCTGGGCGATGCGCTCGCCCAGCGCCTGGCTTTGACGGCGCAGCTCGTCGGCGTCGATCAACACCCCGTGGCGCTCCATGCGTTGCAGCACGTGGGTGACGTCGATTTCCAGCTCGTAAATGCGCTGCAGGGCCGGCTGCGCCTGCAGCCGCGGCCACAGCACCTGGTGCACGGCCAGGCACATCTCGGCGTCTTCGCAGGCGTACTGCGCGGCGCGCGCCAGCGGCACCTGGGCAAAAGGGATCTGGTGCGCGCCCTTGCCGCACACGTCCTCGTAGCTCAAGCCCTTGCGCCCCAGGTGGCGTTCGGCCAGGCTGTCGAGGTTGTGCGGCTTGTGCACCTCCAGCACGTAGCTCTGCAGCAGCGTGTCATGCACGTAGCCACGCACCTGCACGCCATGGTTGGCCAGCACGTGCAGGTCGTACTTGACGTGCTGGCCGAGCTTGGGCGCGGCCGCGTCCTCCAGCCAGGGGCGCAGCGTCGCCAACACCTCCTCCAGCGGCAGTTGGACGGGTGCCTCGGGGCCTTCGTGCGCCAGTGGGATGTAGGCGGCCTCGCCCGGCGCCACCGCCAGCGAAATCCCCACCAGCCGCGCACGCTGCTCGTCCAATGACGTGGTCTCGGTGTCCAGCGCCACCAGCGCCGCGGCGCGCAGCCGCTGCAGCCACGCCTGCAGCGTGGCGCGGTCGGTGATCGTCGTGCAGCGCAGCGGCGCGTCCGACGGCGCCGGCAGCAGTTCCCCTTGCGCCGCCCCGGTGTCACCGCGCGGCGGCACGTCCCCGCTGGCGGCACCGGGCTGCAGCGCGCGCGCCAGGCTGCGAAAACCGTAGCGCTCGTAAAACGCACGCAGCGCCTCCAGGTCCACCGGGCGGCGGCGCAGCGCCTCCAGGCTCGGCAAGCCGGGCACGTGGTCGCCCAAATCGCAGTCGGTGCGGATGCGCAGCAGCTCGCGCGCGGTCGGCAGCCACGGCAGCGCCCGGCGCAGGTTGGCCCCGGCCGCCCCTGGGATGGCGTCAGCGTGCTGCACGATGCCCTGCAACGACCCGTAGGCCTGCAGCCACTTCGCTGCGGTTTTGGGGCCAACCTTGTCGACGCCGGGCACGTTGTCGACCGCGTCACCGACCAGCGTTTGGTAGTCCAGCATCTGCTGCGGGTGCACGCCGAACTCGGCCTGCACGCCGGCCACGTCGCGCACCTTGCCGCTCATCGTATCGACGATGGTGATGCGCTCGTCCACCAACTGGGCCAGGTCTTTGTCGCCGCTGGAGATGATGACGCGCCAGCCCTGCTCGGCCGCCGTGCGCGCCAGCGTACCGATGACGTCGTCGGCCTCGATGCCGGGCACGCGCAGCACCGGCCAGCCCTGCAGCGCCACCAGCTCCAGGATCGGTTCGATCTGCGCCCGCAGCGCGTCGGGCATCGGGGCTCGATGGGCCTTGTACTCGGGGTAAAGCTGCTCGCGAAACGTCGGCCCGGGGGCGTCGAACACCACCGCCAGGTGTTCGGTGGGATAGCTTTTGTGCAACGCCTGCAGCATGTTGAGCATGCCGCGGATGGCACCGGTGGGTGCGCTGTTGGGGTCGCCCGGCGCCGCACGCAAATCGGGCATGGCGTGAAACGCGCGGTACAGGTAACTGGAGCCGTCCACCAGCACCAGCAGCGGGGCATTGTCGGCGTGGGTCATCGCGCAATGGTAACCGGGCGCGCGCTTGGCTTTGCCTACAATCGGGGGGTCATGTCCAGCCCTGCCCGCCCCTTTTTGTTGGTGCGCCTCGCTGCCATCGGCGCAGCGGCGCTGGTGGCCCATGCGGCCCATGCCCAAAGCGCGCCCGAGGGCCACACGCCCCGCCCCGCCGCGCCTGAGCCCAAGGTCGAGCGCATCGTGCACCACGACGGCCTGAGCCACATCGAGGAGCTGCGCGTCGGTGGGCGCACGCGCAGCATCGAGGTCCAGACCCGCTCCGCGCTGCCGGGCTACGAGGTGCGCCCGATCGATCCCGGGCAGGACGACCGCCGCTCCGGCGCCGGCCAGCGGCAGTGGCGCGTGCTGGCCTTTTGACGCCATGGCGGTGTTCACCGAAGTCAGCCGCGACGAGGCCGCGGCGCTGATGCAGCGGCTGGGGCTGGGCCAGCTCGTCGCCATGGCGGGCTGCGCCGGCGGCATCGAAAACACCAACTACTTCGTCAGCACGCTGCGCGACGGCACCCGGCACGAGTGGGTGCTGACGCTGTTCGAGCGCCTGACGCACGCGCAGCTGCCGTTTTACCTGTACCTGATGCAGCACCTGGCGGCCAAGGGCATCCCGGTGCCCGACCCGCAAGCCGACGGCGACGGCGCCATCCTGCACACGGTGCGCGGCAAACCGGCGGCGGTGGTCAACCGGCTGCGCGGCGCCAGCGTGCTGGACCCCGGCCCGCAGCACTGCGCGCAGGTGGGCGCGATGCTGGCGCGCATGCACCTGGCCGCGCGCGACTACCCGCGCCAGCAGCCTAACCTGCGTGGCCTGGCGTGGTGGAACGAAACCGTGCCGGTGGTGCTGCCTTATCTGCAACCCGAACAGGCCGAGCTGCTGCGCGACGAGCTGGCGTATCAAAACGCGCTGGCTGGCACCGACGCCTACCGTCGCCTGCCGGCCGGTCCGGTGCATGCCGACCTGTTCCGCGACAACGTGATGTTCGAAGACGGTCGCCTCAGCGGCGTGTTCGACTTTTACTTCGCCGGCTGCGACACCTGGCTGTTCGACCTGGGGGTGGCGCTCAACGACTGGTGCATCGACCTGGCCAGCGGCCACGACGACCCTGAGCGCGTGGCGGCCCTGCTGCAAGCGTACGAGTCGGTGCGGCCGCTGCAGGCGGACGAGACCGCGCTGTTGCCGGCGCTGCGCCGGGCAGCAGCGCTGCGGTTTTGGATTTCGCGGCTGTGGGACTGGTACCTGCCGCGGCAGGCCAGTGTGCTCAAGCCGCACGATCCGACGCATTTTGAGCGCGTGCTGCGCGCGCGCCGGCAGGAGGTCGCGGCATGAAACTGCAGCGGGTGCCGGCGCGCGTCGGTTGGCAGTGGGTACGTCTGGGGCTGCGCACCTTCATGCGCCAGCCGCTGGCCATGGGCGGGCTGTTTTTTATGTTCATCCTGCTGGTCAGTGTGCTGGCGTTGGTGCCACTGCTGGGCGCGCCGCTGGCGTTGGCGCTGCTGCCGGCGGCCACGCTAGGCATCATGGCCGCCACCCAGCAGGCCGACCGCGGCCACTTCCCGATGCCCACGGTGCTGGCCAGCGCGTTTGCCGCCGGACGCGAGCGCGCCCGCGCCATGCTGCTGCTGGGGGCGTTGTACGCGCTGGGCTCGCTGGCGGTCATCGCACTGTCGTCGGTGCTGGCCGGCGGCAGTGGCAGTATGGCCAGCGCCGACGGCGCCACCGCGTTGGACGACCCGGTGCTGCTGCGCAACCTGGCCTGGCAGGCGGTGCTGTACCTGCCGCTGGGCCTGCTGTTTTGGCATGCCCCGGCGCTGGTGCACTGGCATGGGGTGCACCCCATCAAGGCGCTGTTTTTCAGCCTGGTGGCGTGCTGGACCAACAAGGGGGCGCTGACCGTGTTCATGCTGGGTTGGACCGCAATTTTCTTTGCTGTGGCGCTGCTGCTGGTGCTGGTGAGCAGCCTGCTGGGCGGCGTGGCCGTGATCCAGGCCCTGCTGTTCCCGGTGGCGGCGCTGCTGAGCGCGGCGTTTTTCACCTCGCTGTACTACACGTTCCGCGACAGCTTCGTCAACGACGACGGCACACCGCCCGCATGAGGCGCGCCCGTGGTGGCCGTCGGGTGCGTCACTCCACCGGCGTGAGCTTGGCCACCGCCAGTGCCAGCCACTTGGGGCCGTGGCGGCGGAACTGGACGTGCGCCCGCGCGTCGCTGCCCTGGCCTTCGATGGCCAGCACATCGCCTTCGCCGAACTTGGTGTGAAACACCGTCATGCCGACCCGGATCGGGGCGCCGCTGGCGCTGACCACGGACGCATCGCGGCGTGGCGCGGCCGCGGGCAACCCGGCCATGCCAGCGGGGCGCGTCTCCTCCCCCAGGGCGCTGCGCCCCCACGCCGGCTGCGCTCCGCCCCACCCTGAGCCCGCGCCGCGGGCGCGCGGCGGGCTGAGCCAGTGCAGGCTCGCGGGCGGCAATTCATCCAGAAAGCGGCTCGGGATGTGGTAGCGCGTGCTGCCGTGCAGCATGCGGGTTTGCGCCCACGTCAGGTACAGGCGCTGGCGCGCGCGCGTGATCGCCACGTACATCAGGCGGCGTTCTTCCTCCAGCCCATCGTGGGTGGCCAGGCTGTTTTCGTGCGGGAACAAGCCCTCTTCCAGCCCGGTGATGAAGACGGCGTCGAACTCCAGCCCCTTGGCGGCGTGCACCGTCATCAGCTGCACCGCGTCCTGCCCGGCGTTGGCCTGGTGGTCGCCCGCCTCCAGCGCGGCATGGGTAAGGAACGCTGCCAGCGGGCTGAGGGTCTCGCCGGCCGCATCGGCGGCGGCGTCCTGCGTGCCGTGCCCAAACCCCTCCTGTTGCACAAAGCTGTGCGCCGCGGCCACCAGCTCTTGCAGGTTTTCCACCCGCTCGGCGCCCTCGCGCTCGGCACGGTAGTGCTCCAGCAAGCCGCTGTCGTGCAGCACGGTGCGCACGATGTCGCCCAGCGGCATGTCGGCGCAGCGCTCGCGCATCACCTCCAGCCGCGCCACGAAGGCCCCCAGCGCGGCGCCGCCGCGCCCACCGACCAGCGTGACGGCGTCGGCCAGCGCGCAGCCGGCTTCACGCGCAGCCTGCTGCAGCTGTTCCACCGTGCGCGCCCCGATACCGCGCGGCGGCACATTGACCACGCGCAAAAAACTCGTGTCGTCGCGCGGGTTGTCCAACAAGCGCAGGTAGGCCAGCGCGTGCTTGATTTCGGCGCGCTCGAAAAAGCGCAGCCCGCCCCAGACACGGTACGGCACCCCGGCCTGGAACAAGGCACCCTCCAGCGCACGGCTTTGCGCGTTACTGCGGTACAGCACGGCGATTTCGCGCGCAGGCACACCGTCGCGCCGCAACTGGCGGATTTCATCCACCACCCACTGCGCTTCATCGAAGTCGCTGGGCAGCTCGACCACGCGCAGCGGTTCGCCGTCGCCGCGTTCGGTGCGCAGGTTTTTGCCCAGGCGCTGGCGGTTGTGGTCGATCAGGTGGTTGGCCGCGTGCAGGATGTGGCCGACGCTGCGGTAGTTCAGCTCCAGGCGGATCGGGACATCGATGCCGAACTCGCGCACGAAGTCGGCCATGTTGCCCACGCGCGCGCCGCGGAAAGCGTAAATGCTTTGGTCGTCGTCGCCGACGGCCATCACGGCGTTGTCGCCCGGCACGAAGCGGCCCGCGTCGTCCGTTTGCCCCGCCAGCAGCTTGAGCCATGCGTACTGCAAGCGGTTGGTGTCCTGGAACTCATCCACCAGGATGTGGCGAAAGCGCCGCTGGTAGTGCTGGCGCAGCTCGGCGTGGTCGCGCAGCAGCTCGTAGCTGCGCAACATCAGCTCGCCAAAGTCCACCACACCCTCGCGCTGGCACTGCTCCTCATAGCGCTGGTACAGCTCGATCTTGAGGCGCGTGTCGGGGTCGCGTGCCGCCAGATGTTGCGGTCGCTGGCCCTCTTCCTTGGCGTTGTTGATCAACCCCTGCAACGCCTTGGGCGCGACGCGCTCCTCGTCGATGCCCAGGCCTTTGAGCAGGCGTTTGATGGCGCTGAGCTGGTCTTGTACGTCCAGGATTTGGAACGTGGGCGGCAGGCCAGCGCGCTGGGCGTGCGCCCGCAGCAGCCGGTGGCACAGCCCGTGGAACGTGCCGATCCACAGGCCACGCGGGTTCAGCGGCAGCAACGCCCCCAGGCGCGCCAACATTTCGCGCGCGGCTTTGTTGGTGAACGTCACCGCCAGCACCCCGCCGGGGCTGACTTGCCCGGTGGCCAGCAACCAGGCGATGCGGTGCGTCAACACGCGCGTCTTGCCGGAGCCAGCGCCGGCCAGCACCAGCGCGTGCACCGGCGGCAGCGTCACGGCGCGCAGCTGCTGCGGGTTGAGACCTGCCAACAACGGGTGGCTGGCATCGAGTGCGGGGGTGGGTGGACGGTCCTCGCTCGCCCAAGCCGAAGCGTCATGCATGGGCGGCATTGTAGGCACAGCACAGCACAGCACCGCCCGGCCCAACTGCCGGGGGGCGCGGTGGTTCAACGCGCCGGCGCCGCGGGCCGCAACGGCGGCTCCAGCGTGATTTCGACGCGCCGGTTCTGCGCCCGGTTGGCGGGTGTGTCGTTCGGCGCGATGGGACGCGTGTCGGCGTAGCCGGTGGCACGCAGCCGCGTCGGGTTGATGCCGCGCGCCTCCAAGTGACGCACGACGCTGCCGGCGCGCGCGGCCGACAGCTCCCAGTTGGAGGGGAAGCGAACCGTCTGGATCGGCACGTTGTCGGTGTGTCCCTCGACGACGATGGTGTAGTCCGGCAGACGGTTGATCGTCGGCAGCAGGCGGTCGATGACGGCGCG
The DNA here is from genome assembly GCF_007556585.1 of Tepidimonas aquatica. Classification (GTDB taxonomy): domain Bacteria; phylum Pseudomonadota; class Gammaproteobacteria; order Burkholderiales; family Burkholderiaceae_C; genus Tepidimonas; species Tepidimonas aquatica. The sequence continues at coordinate 38,898 of NZ_VJNA01000004.1, forward strand.
CCCGGCCGGCGTCAGCTCGGCCTCGCTGACGGCAAACAGCACCTCCGACGGGATGCGAAAGATCAACCCGTCCTCGCGGCGCAGCAGCTGCACCTCCTCGTCCGCGGGCAGCGCCAGGGGCTCCGGCGAGACCGAGGGTGCCGAGGCCGCCCCCGGCACCGGCGCGGCCTGCTCGGCGCGGCGCTCGACCGGCTGCTCACCCGGCCCCGGCGAAGGAGCTGGCAGGCCCACCGGCGGCACGATGCTGCCCCCACCACCAGGCAACGGCTGACCCACGGCGGGCGCGGCCTGCCCCTGCGCCTGCGGGCGGCCCAGCGGGGGCTTGCGCGAAATCGGCTCGGAAAACGCCAGCATCACCACCAGCATGACCAGCAGCAGCGTCATCACGTCCAGGTAGGTGATCAGCCACGTTTCCTCCTCCTGTGGCGGGTCGGGCTCGGCGTGCCAGCGCTGGTAGCGGCCACGCTGCAGCGGGCTGGTGCGCACCGGCGCGCCGCCGGGCGTGGCCGCAGCAGCACCGTTGCGGCCGGGCAGCGCGCCGTTGTTGGGGTTGGATGCCAGCGCCATCGTTCATCACCCCTGCGGCGGTGGGGGGGGTATGGCACCACCGGCCGCGCCTTTGGGGCTAGCCGCCGGGCCGCCCGGCGCCACGGGGCGTGCCCGCCGTGGCGCCGCACGTTGGCTCCCCGCAGCCCCACCGCCACCCCGGGCACCGCTCGAGTCGTAGATTTCATCGTCCACGTGGGCGACGAACGAGTTGAGCGTTTCGCGCATCAGCGAGGGGCTGCGCTTGGCGCACATCATCGAGATGCCCTGCAGCACCATGTTCATCAGCACGATGCGCTGCTCGGTGCGCCGCTCCAGCTTGACCGCCACGGGCTTGAACACCAGGTTGGCAAGCAAAATGCCATAAAACGTCGTCATCAGCGCCACGGCCAGGTGGCGCCCGATCACCACCAGGTCGCCGCTGGCCACCACGTCCATCAGGTTGATCAGCCCGACCAGGGTACCGATCATGCCAAACGCGGGGGCGTAGCTGGCCATGACGCGAAACAACTGCGCTTCGGCCGCCTCCTTGGCCTTCATGCGCGAAATGCGCCACTGCAGCAGGTCCAGAATATCCTCCTCGGGGATGCGGTCGATGACCAACTGCACGCCGGTGCGCAAAAAGGGGTTGGTCACCCGCGGCAGCGCCCGCTCCACCGCCACCGGGTCGTCGCGCATCCACAGGCGCGAGATGTCCACCAGCTCCTCGATGTCCTTTTGCGTGTACAGCCGCTCGTTGCGCATGACGATGCGGATCAGCCCGAACACGCGCAACACTTCCTTCATCGGGTACGACAGGAACGTGGCCGCCATCGTGCCCACGAGCACGATGCCGATGCTGGGCAGGTCGATGAACAGCCACGGATCGTCGGCGGCGAACAGAATCAGCACCGCCAGCAACACGACGCTGGCGATCATGCCGATGAGGGTGGACGGGTTCATGGGTAAGCGATCGACGGCAGCCACGGACAGCCCCCATCCTAGCACCGCTGGACTAGAATCAGACACCGGGCCTGCGTTGGGCAGCGCCCGGTTTTTTTGTGCCTGTCATGGAAATCTTCGATTACGACAACATCCTGTTGCTGCCGCGCAAGTGCCGCGTGGAAAGCCGCTCCCAGTGCGACACCAGCGTGCAGTTCGGGCCGCGCCGCTTCGTGCTGCCGGTGGTGCCGGCCAACATGAAAACCGTCATCAGCGAGCCGATCGCCGAGTGGCTAGCCGCCAACGGGTACTTTTACGTGATGCACCGCTTCGACGTCGACAACGTGGCGTTCGTGCGGCGCATGCACGCGCAGGGGCTGTACGCCTCGATCTCGCTGGGCGTCAAGGCAGGCGACTACGACACCGTGGCCCGGCTCGTGGCCGAAGGGCTGGCGCCGCAGTACATCACGATCGACATCGCTCACGGCCATGCCGACAGCGTGCAGCGCATGATCGCGCACCTGAAAGAGAAGCTGCCGGGCAGCTTTGTCATCGCCGGCAACGTTGGCACGCCCGAGGCGGTCATCGACCTGGAAAACTGGGGCGCCGACGCCACCAAGGTCGGCATCGGGCCGGGCAAGGTCTGCATCACGCGGCTGAAGACCGGCTTTGGCACCGGCGGCTGGCAATTGAGCGCGCTGAAGTGGTGCGCGCGCGTGGCCACCAAGCCGATCATTGCCGACGGTGGCATCCGCGAGCACGGCGACATCGCCAAAAGCATTCGCTTTGGCGCTACGATGGTGATGATCGGCTCGCTGCTGGCCGGCCACGAGGAGTCCCCCGGCCAAACCGTCGAGGTCGACGGGCGGCTGTACAAAGAGTACTACGGCTCGGCCAGCGACTTCAACAAGGGCGAGTACCGCCACGTCGAAGGCAAGCGCATCCTGGAGCCGATCAAGGGCAAGCTGGCCGACACGCTGCGCGAGATGCGCGAAGACCTGCAAAGCTCGATCAGCTACGCCGGCGGCACGCAGCTGATGGACATCCGCCGCGTCAACTACGTGATCCTGGGCGTCAATAACGCCGGCGAGCACCTGTTGATGTAGCCCGCCGGGCGCCCTCGCTGCGCCAACCACCAGCGCCGGGGCGGCCACGGCCACGGCCGGCGCCTGTGCCACGGTGCGCCTGCGGGCGCAGGCGCGGCTCCAGGCCAGCGATGGTGTGCTCGGGGATCGGTTCGCGGCGCAGCGCCTCGATGGCCGCGATGCGGCGCCGATCGCGCGGTTCGGCCATCGTGACCGCGATGCCGCTGCGCCCGGCGCGACCGGTGCGGCCGATACGGTGCACGTAGTCCTCGGCCTTCATCGGCAAGCCGTAGTTGAAGACGTGCGTGATGGTGGGCACGTCGATGCCACGCGCGGCCACGTCGGTGGCCACCAGGATCTGCACACGCCCCTCACGCAGCGCTTGCAGGCGGCGTTGGCGCACCCCTTGCGGCATCGCGCCGTGCAGGGCAACGGCAGCAAAGCCCGCTTGTTGCAGCTCGTCGGCCAAGGCGTCGCATTCCACCTGGGTGCTGGCAAACACGATGGCCTGCTGCAGCTCGCCGTCGCGCAGCCAGTGCTGCAGCAAACGGCGCTTGTGGCCGGCATCGTCGCACCAGTGCAGGCGCTGCTCGATGTGCTGATGGCGTTGCTGTGGCGTGGCCAACGTCAGCTGGCGCGGCTCGCGCATGATGCCCGCAGCCAGTTGCTGCACGCGCGGCGCGAACGTGGCCGAAAACATCAGCGTCTGGCCGCGCGACTGCGTCAGCGCGTGGATCGCCGCCAGGTCGTCGGCAAAGCCCAGGTCGAGCATGCGGTCGGCCTCGTCCAGCACCAGGTGCTGCACGGCGTCGAGCTCCACGTGTCCACCGCGCTGCAGGTCGAGCAAGCGGCCGGGCGTGGCCACCAGCACGTCGGCGCCCTGCAGGCGCTGCAACTGCTGCTGGTACGGCAAGCCGCCCACCACCGTGGCCACGCGCAAGGCACGGGCGTGGCGCAGCAGGTCGATGGCGTCGGCGCTGACCTGTTGCGCCAGTTCACGCGTCGGGCACAGCACCAGCACCCGCGGGCGGGCCGGCTGCCAACGGGCACCGCGGCGAGGTGCGCTGCGCGGGGCGGCGTCGACGCTAGCCTGCAGCAACGCGTGCAGCAGCGGCAGCAGGTAGGCGGCGGTCTTACCGCTGCCGGTCTGGCTCGACACCATCAGGTCGGCTGCAGCGCCGGTCGCGTCGGGCAACGCCGCAGGGATGGCAGCCTGCTGCACGGCGGTTGGGGTGGCAAAACCCAGGTCGGCCACGGCGCGCAACAGCGCCGGGTGCAGCCCGAGTTGGTCAAACGTGGCAAAGGAAGTGTCGGCAGACGCGCGCACGGCGGCCGCCTGGAGGGCTAGGCTGGTCATCCTGATGACTCCGTTGGGAGGGTGGGCAACATCACATCGACCACCCCACGCAAACCCAACTCAACCAGGCACGCCAGCAGCAGATGCAACGAAAAAGCCGACCACACCAACGTGGTCGGCTGCGCGCATTATGCCACGAAACCGCTTCAGGCAGTCAGCAGCCACTCCACCACGCGGAAACACACCGCCGCCAGCACGGCCGTGGCCGGCACCGTGACGATCCAGGCCGCGATGATGCGCATCACCACCGAGCGCTTGACGACTTCTTGCTTGTAAGCTTTTTTGAACGCCTTGCGCTCTTTCTTGCTGAACCAGCCCGGCGCCAGCTCGCCCCGACGCTCCATCTCCTTGGCGCGCTTTTTCATCTCGGCCAGCATGCGCTTTTTCTCGTGCACCGGCGCCGCTTCGAAGCGCTGCAGGTAGGCTTCGACGATCTCGCGGTCTTCGCCCTGGTGGGCGGCGCGCACCACCGCTTCCATCTTGGCGTAGTTGACCTTGAGCAGCTCGCGCAAAAACCCGACGCCGAACACCGCACCGATCGATACGTGCGTCGTCGACACGGGCATGCCCAGCTGCGAGGCGATGATGACGGTGATCGTGGCCGCCATCGCGATGGCGTACGCACGCATGCGGTCGAGCTCGGTGATTTCTTTGCCCACCGTGATGATCAACTTGCCGCCGTACAGCGCCAACCCGATCGACAGGCCCAGCGCCCCCAGCACCATGATCCACATCGGCGTGGCCGCCTTGGCCACCACCACCCCGCTGAGCACGGCCTCGTAAATGGCCGCCAGCGGACCAATGGCGTTGGCCACGTCGTTGGCGCCATGCGCAAAGCTCAATAGCGCCGCGGCAAACACCAGCGGCCAGGTGAACAGTTGGTTGACCCCGTCTTTGCTGCTGGGCAGTTGCGCCGCCAGCCGCGCCACCGGGCCGCGCAGCGCGGCAAACACCACCACCGCCACCGCCAGGCCCGCCAACAGCGCCTGCCCAAACGAGATCTTCATCACGTTGTTGAGGCCCTTGAGCAGCAGGTACGTCGCGCTGGTCCATGCCATCGCGGCGATCAGCAGCGGCACACGCCGCGCGGCCGCCGCACCCATGTCAGCCTGGTACGTGATAAGGCGCTTGCTGACGTACAGCACCCCGGCCGCCACCGCCCCGCCAAACAGCGGGGACACCACCCAGCTGGCCACGATGGAGCCGATCGTGCCCCAGTTGACGATGCCCCAGCCCCCCGCCGCAATGCCGGCGCCGGCCACCGCGCCGATGATCGAGTGCGTGGTCGACACCGGCGCGCCCAGAACCGTGGCCAGGTTCAGCCACAGGGCGCCAGCCAGCAGCGCTGCCAGCATCAGCCAGGTGAAGCGTTCGGCCTGGGCAAAGGCCTTCATATCGATGATGCCGCCCTTGATGGTGCCCACCACCTCAGCGCCGGCGATGATGGCGCCCAGCGCCTCGAACAACGCCGCCAGCATGACCGCACCGCCCAGGCTGATGGCGCCAGCCCCGACGGGCGCCCCCATGTTGTTGGCCACATCGTTGGCCCCGATGTTCATGGCCATGTAGCCGCCCACGGCGGCGGCAATGACCAAAAACCACAGCGCCTGGGGGCTGAGGCCAGGTGTGCCGCGCACCATCAGGGCAGCCACGAGCCCGGCGGCCACCAGCGCCGCCACCGCCGCCGCCAAGCGCAGCGATTGTTCCAAATGCTCCCGCCCGGAGCGGGTCACGGGGGTCAAAATGGGTGTCATGACACGTCACGCGTTTGTCAAAAAACGCGCAAGCTTACCCTGAAACCCCGGCCGCAGCGCGGCGCTTCACCCCGGCAAACGCAAAAAGTGATCGCGGTAGTGCTGCAGCTCGTCGATCGACTCGTGCACGTCGGCCAGCGCCGTGTGGCGCTGCTGCTTCTGGAACGCCTTGTACACCTCGGGCCGCCAACGCTTGGCCAGCTCTTTGAGCGTACTGACGTCCAGGTTGCGGTAGTGGAAAAACGCCTCCAGCCGCGGCATGTACTTGACCAGAAAACGGCGGTCCTGCCCGATGCTGTTGCCGCACATCGGCGAGCTGCCCTTGGGCACGTAGCGGGCGATGAAATCCAGCAGCAACGCCTCGGCCTCGGCCTCGGTCGTGGTGCTGGCGCGCACTTTGTCGATCAGACCGCTTTTGCCGTGGGTGCCCTTGTTCCAGCTGTCCATGGCGTCCAGCACGGCGTCGTCTTGGTGTATCACCAGCACCGGCCCCTCGATGCGCGGCGTCAGGTTGGGACCGGTGACCACCACGGCCACCTCCAGCAGACGGTCGCGCTCCGGGTCCAGCCCGGTCATCTCACAATCGATCCACACCAGGTTTTGGTCGCTGCGCGGCAACGCCAGCGCTTCGGTGTCCAAGGTTTCAGGCAGGTGTTGCGGGTTGTCCATGGGGCGATTGTCGCCGATGGCGCCCCCGCCCCGGGCTTGCACTAGACTTCTTGCCCATGGACAATGGTATACCTGCAGCGTTGCTGTGCAGCGCAGCCTTTGCCGCGCTGCTGCTGGCGCAGTGGTTGGTGCGCGCCTGGTTGCTGACGCGCCAGATGCGCCACGTGGCCCGCCACCGCGCGCACGTGCCGCCCCCGCTGGCGGATCACCTCGACCTCACCACGCACCGCCGCGCGGCGGACTACACGTTGGCGCGCAGCCGGCTTGCGCTGTGGGAAGCCACCGCGCAAACCGCCATCGTGGTCGGCTGGACACTGCTGGGGGGGCTGGAAGCGCTGGACAAGGCCTTGCTGGCCTGGCTCGGGCCGGGGCTGCTGCAACAGGTGGCGCTGGTGGCCGCGTTCACGCTGATCGGGGCGCTGTTGGAGCTGCCGCTGGCATGGTGGCGCACGTTCCGGCTGGAAGCGCGCTTCGGCTTCAACCGCACGACGCTGGCGCTGTGGCTGGCCGACGGCCTCAAAGCCGCCGTGGTGGCGGCGCTGCTGGGGTTGCCGCTGGTGCTGGGCCTGCTGGCGCTGATGGAGCATGCCGGCCCGTGGTGGTGGGTGTGGGCGTGGGGCCTGTGGATGGGCTTCAACCTGCTGCTGATGGTGGTGTGGCCGCGCTGGATCGCGCCGTGGTTCAACCGCTTCGAGCCCCTGCCGCCCGACGGTGAGCTGCACCAGCGCCTGACCGCGCTGCTGCAACGCTGCGGGCTGCAGGCGCAAGGGGTGTATGTGATGGACGGCAGCCGCCGCAGCGCCCATGCCAACGCCTATTTCACCGGCCTGGGGCGATCCAAGCGCGTCGTGCTGTTCGACACGCTGCTGCAGCAACTGGCTCCCGCGCAGATCGAGGCGGTGCTGGCGCACGAACTGGGCCACGCCCAACTGCGCCACATCCCACGGCGGCTGGCCCTGCTCGGGGCCGGCAGCGCCGCGGCGTTGGCACTGCTGGCGTGGCTTGGGCAGCAGCCGTGGTTCTACTTCGGGCTGGGCGTCACGCCCGACCTGGCCGGGGGCAACGCTGCCCGCGCGCTGCTGCTGTTTTTGCTGGTGCTGCCGCAGGCGGGCTTTTGGGCCGCGCCGTTGATGGCCGCCTGGTCACGCCGCGACGAGTTCGCCGCCGACGCCTACGCCACCCGGCACGCCGACGCCCGGGCGCTGCGTGACGCGCTGCTGCGGTTGCACCGTGACAACGCCGCCACGGTCACGCCCGACCCGTGGTACGTGCGCTTTTTTTACACCCACCCACCGTTGCTGCAGCGCCTGCAACGGCTGCCCAACGCCGCATGAGTGCACGCCCCCACAGCCCCATCCACGTCACCAGCGCCCGCGGGCGCGTGGTCGCCAGCTACGGACGGCACCTGCTGGTGGAAACGGACGATGGCCGGCGCGTGCGCTGCCACCCGCGCGGCAAACGCACCGATGCCGTGGTCGGCGACATGGTGGACTGGCTGCCCTCCGGGGATGAGGGCGTCATCACCGCCATCCACCCGCGCCGCAGCCTGCTGCGGCGCCAAGACGAGCTGCGCACCAAGACGTTGGCGGCCAACATGGACCAGGTGTTGATCATGCTGGCGGCCGAGCCGGTGTTTTCCGACGAACACCTCACGCGCGCATTGATCGCCGCTCGCGACGCCGACGTCGCACCGCTGATCGTGCTGAACAAACGCGACGTGCAACCCGCCTTCGACGACGCCTGGCAGCGTCTGGAGCCGTACCGCGCGATGGGCGAAACGGTGCTGCCGCTGTGCGTGGGCGGCGCGCTGCCCGACGACGGCCTCGATACGCTGGTGTCCCATCTGCGCGGACGCGCCACGCTGATCATCGGCGCTTCAGGCGTGGGCAAGAGCACGCTGGTCAACCGGCTGGTGCCATCTGCGCAGGCGCAAACCCAGGCCATTTCGCGCGCGCTCGGCACCGGGCGCCACACCACCACCCACACCACGTGGTACTGGCTGGACGAGGCGCGCAGCGGCGCCATCGTCGACTCGCCCGGGTTCCACGCGTTTGGGCTGCACCACATCGAGCCGCGCCGCCTGGCCAGCCTGATGCCGGACATCGCCGCGCTGGTCGGGGGGTGCCGCTTTGCCAATTGCACCCACCGCCAGGAACCGGGCTGCGCCGTGCGCGCAGCGCTGGCGCCGCAGGGCCCGTTGTCCCCACGCCGCTGGCAGCTGTACCAGGCGTTGTACGACGAGCTGAGCCGCGCCCGGGCGCACGGCTGACGCGCCAGCCCCGCGCTCAGAACAGCCGCACCAGCACCGTCAGGCCCAACAGCAGCATCCACAGCACCACGCTGCGCCACACCAACCCCACCAGGGCCGCCAGATGGCTCAACTGCGGTGCGGGCCACGCCTGGGTGTCGAGCTCGGCCAGCTCGCCCGGTAGCAAGCGCACGTGGATCGCACCTTCGGTGGCGGCCAGCAGCAGCGCATCGCTGGGCGTGTTCCAGGGCGTGGCGTGTGCGCGCCAGCGCTCCAGCACATCCTCGAAGTGGCCGACGACGGCAAACGCCAATGCGGTGGCCCGCGCCGGCAACGCGTCCACCCAGCACCAGCCCTGCCGCGCCGCCGACGCCACCGCCGGACTGACCGGCTCCATCGGTGCGCAGGATGCCTCGCCTGCCCACGCGCGGCCCAGGCGCTCGGCCTGCCGGTACAGCACGGCCCCCGCCGGCCCCAGGCCCAACGCCGCCAACACCACGTAGGCCACCGCCACCCCCAGCACGTGCCGGTGCGCATCCAGCACGCCATGGGCAATCACCCGGCGCAGCAGCTCCTCGCGCGGCCAATCCACCGCCGGCACGCCACGCCACTGGGCGTACAGCGTGCGGGCGCGTGCCTCGTCACCGCTTTCCAGGGCAAAGCGTATCTCGGTGAACGGGTGGCTGAAATGCCGAAACCCCAGCGAGCTGACCAACACCGCCACGCTCCAGGCCAGCGCCAACAGCCCGTGCAGCTGCCACAGCAACCCATGCACCAGCGCCACCAACAGCGCCGGCACCACCACCGCCACCGCCCACACCAACCACCCCTGGGCGCTGTGCCCCGCGTCGAGCTGGCGGCGCACCGTCTCCGCCCAGCCCGCCAACGGGGCCGAGGCCGACAGCGGCGCCGCGGGCCGCCAGGCCTGGTCGATCAGCAACGCCAACAGCAGGGCAAACAACGTCATGGCTGCATGATAGCGGTGCTGGCCGCCAGCAAAAACCGGTACAGGTTGCGCAGCATGCCGGCGGTGGCCCCCCAAATGAAGCGCTCGGTGCCACCGTCGTCGTACGGCATCGACAGCCAGCGCCGGCGCACATCGCCCAGCACGAGCTCATGGTGCCGGTGGTGGCGCGGGTCCATCAGATGCGCCAGCGGCACCTCGAACACGTCGTCCACCTCGCGCGGGTCGGGCCGCCAAGCCCCCTCGGGACGCACCAGTGCGACGACCGGCGTGATATCAAAGCCCGAACCGGTGCTATACGTCGGCAGCGCCCCCAGCGGCTCAACCCACGCCGGCGGCATGCCCACCTCCTCGGCCGCTTCGCGCAGCGCGCAGCGCACCGGGTCGCCGCCGTCGGCCGGGTCGAGCTTGCCACCCGGAAACGCCACCTGCCCCCCGTGGGTGGGCAGGTGCAACGGGCGCTGGGTCAGCAGCACCTGCGGGCCCGCGCGCCACACCAGCGGCACCAGCACGGCCGCCGGGCGCGCCGGTCCGTCCACCCAGCGTGGCTCGGCACGCAGCTCCGGGGTCCACGCAGGGGGGGCCTGAAACACCTGCCGCAACCACGCGGGCGTGAGGCGCTCCACCGCCACACGCGGCAAATGCGTGTCCACCGCCACCACGGGCACTTGGCGCGGGTCGAAACTGGGCCTGCTCATCGCTTGCTCCTGGGGCCCCCATTGTGCCCTGCCCACCGCAGGGCACACCCATGCATGCCGTGCATAACGCCATCCCCCAACGGCGCTGGACAGCGCCCCACCGCGCGGCTATGCTGCGCGCCGTGTTCAACCCTGTAGACGTCTGCCATGAGCGACAACCCAATCCGCGTGGCCACCAGCCACGCCCTGCCCTCCTACCTCGACCCGCACCACCTGGGTCCGTGGGAGATTTTTCTGCAACAGGTCGACCGCGTCACACCTTACCTGGGCAACCTGGCGCGCTGGGTCGAAACCCTCAAGCGCCCCAAACGCATCCTGGTCGTCGATGTCCCCATCCAGATGGACGACGGCACGGTGGCGCACTTCGAAGGCTACCGCGTGCAGCACAACACCTCGCGCGGCCCGGGCAAGGGCGGCGTGCGCTACCACCAGGATGTGACCCTGTCCGAAGTGATGGCGCTGGCGGCGTGGATGTCGATCAAAAACGCCGCTGTCAACGTGCCTTTCGGAGGTGCCAAAGGAGGCATCCGGGTTGACCCGCGCAAGCTGTCGCTGCCCGAACTGGAGCGGCTGACACGCCGCTACACGAGCGAAATCGGCATCATCATCGGTCCCACCAAAGACATCCCGGCCCCGGACGTCAACACCAACGAGCGCGTCATGGCCTGGATGATGGACACCTACTCGATGAACGTCGGCGAAACCGCCACCGGCGTGGTCACCGGCAAACCCATCAGCCTCGGTGGCTCGCTGGGCCGCCACGAAGCCACCGGGCGCGGCGTGTACACGGTGGGTGTGCAAGCGGCGCGGCGCATGGGGCTCGACATCGCCGGCGCGCGCGTGGCTGTGCAAGGTTTTGGCAACGTGGGCGGCATCGCCGCCAAACTGTTTGCCGAAGCGGGCGCGCGCGTCGTCGCCGTACAAGACCACGCCGGCTGCGTTTACGCCGAGGCGGGTCTGGACGTGCCCGCGCTGCTGCGCCATGCCAAAGCCACCGGGTCGGTGGCGGGCTTCGAGGGGGCGCAGGCGCTGCCGCGCGAGCAGTTCTGGGACACCCCGTGCGACATCCTGATCCCCGCCGCGTTGGAGCAGCAAATCACCGAAGCCAACGCCCACCGCATCCAGGCGCGCCTGATCATCGAAGGCGCCAACGGCCCCACCACCCCCACGGCAGACGACATCCTGAACGAGCGCGGCGTGCTGATCGTGCCCGACGTCATCGCCAACGCCGGTGGCGTCACGGTGAGCTACTTTGAGTGGGTGCAGGATTTTTCCAGCTTTTTCTGGACCGAGGAGGAGATCAACCAGCGCCTGGTGGCGGTGATGAACAACGCGCTGGACGCCGTGTGGCACGTGGCCGACGACAAGGGCGTCACCTTGCGCACGGCCACCTTCATCGTGGCCTGCGAGCGCATCCTGCGCGCGCGCGACCTACGCGGGTTGTACCCCTGAGCCTCAATGCAGCGCGCCGTCGTCCAGCAAGGGGGTGTCGGGCAGCGGCAGCGCCGCGATGCCCTCCTCCCACAGCTCGGCGGCCTGGGCCAGCGTGGCGCGGCCGCGGATGCGGCGCTCGGGCGCCTGGCCGGCGTGCATCGCCCGCGCTTCGTCGACGAAGCGCTCGCCCACGTCCTCCGCGCTGCGCACCCAGGCCCGCAGGCGCCGCAGCAGCTCGGCCTGCGCCTGGCGACTCATCGGTGCGACGGGCTCAGCGGGCGCCTCGGCCGACGGCGCGGGCGCACGCTCAGCGGCCCGGCGGGTTTGGACGTACGGGGCGCTCACCCCCTTGTGCACGGCGCGGCTGCCACACACCGGGCACGCCAACAGGCCGGTTTCGCGTTGGTGCGTGTAATCGTCTTCCGAGCCAAACCAGCCTTCGAAAATGTGCCCGTGCTCGCAGACCAAGTCCAGCACCTTCATGGACGCGTCTCCTGCATCCAGGCCGACGTCGGCCGCCAGGACAGCGCCCAGCGGCCCGCCACAACCTGTTGCCACCACAGCAGGCCGACCAGTGTTTTGCCATCGGTCAGTTCGCCGCGCGCCACCGCAGCCAGCAGCTCGTCGCCCGACACCGTCAACACGTCCAAAAATTCGCCCTCATCGAGCGTGCGCGCTCCGGCCCGCAAACCACGGGCAAACCAGATTTCGATCACCTCGTTGGAGTAGCCAATGCACGGGTGCAGCACGCCGGCGCGCGCCCACTCGTCGGCCTCGTAACCGGTTTCCTCGCGCAGCTCGCGCGCGGCGCACGCCCAGCCCGTCTCACCGGGGTCCCGCTTGCCGGCGGGCAGCTCGATGAACACCCGCCCCACGGGGTAACGGAACTGCCGCTCCACCACCAGCCGCGTCGCATCCAGCATAGGCACGACCATCACCGCGCCCGGGTGGCGCACATAGACGCGCCGGGCTTGCCCACCGTCCGGCAGGCGCACGTCATCCTGGTGCAACGACAGAAAACTGCCCTGCCACAACGTACGTTGCAGCAGCGGCGTCTCAGTCAGGTCGTCGGGTTGCGGGTGCACGCGGGTGGCTCCACGGCACGTCAGTGGCGCACCAGGTAGCGCCACACGAAGCCGGGAAAGGCCAGCGTGGCAAACATGGCCGCGGTCACGGCGTAAAACTCCCAACGCTGCGGGTAGATCTGGCCCACCTGCGCTTCCAGCGCCAGCGACACGCCACCCACGGCGAAATACAGCAGCACCAGCTCCAGCAAGCGCCCCCACAACGGCTTGACGCCGCCGCGGGCCGGCAGCAACGCCAACCAGCGTTGGTTGACAAACGGCAGGTTGGCCCCCACGATGGCCAACCCAATCACGGTCCAGACGGCGGTTTGTAGCCCCATGCCCTTAGTCTAGCGGGGCTTACAAGACCGCGCGCAGCGCCTGGACACACAGGGTCATGAGGCCGCCCGGCAACACCCCCAGCACCAGCACCAGCGCGCCGTTGACGGTGAGCACCGCGCGGGTGGCCAGTGGCGCTTCGATGGGCGCGGTCTGCACCGGCGCATCAAAGTACATCACCTTGATGAGGCGCAGGTAGTAGAACGCCCCCACCAGCGAGGCCAGCACGGCAAACACCGCCAAGCCCACGGCCGCTTCGGCACCCGAAGCCAGCAGCGCCTGCAGCACGGCCAGTTTGGCGTAAAAGCCCACCAGCGGCGGCACACCGGCCAGCGAAAACAGGCACGCCGCCAACACGCCCGCGTACAGGGGGCTACGCTGGTTGAGCCCGGCGAAGTCCTCGATGTCCTCGGACTCGAAGCCGGCGCGGGTGAGCAGCAACAGCACGCCGAAGGTCGCCAGCGTCGTCAGCATGTAGGTAACGATGTAAAACATCGCCGCGCCCCAGGCGTCGGCCATGCCGCCACGGCCGCCATCGGCCACACCGCCCACCAGCGCCAACAGCATGAAGCCCATCTGCGCAATCGTCGAAAACGCCAGCATGCGCTTGACGTTGCGCTGCGCGATCGCGGCCAGGTTGCCCACCAGCAACGACGCCACCGCCAGCGTGGCCAGCATGGGCTGCCACTGCGCCGCGGCCAGCGGCAGGCTCTCGGCCAGCAACCGCACGACGATGGCGAACGCCGCCAGCTTGGGCGCGCCGGCGATCAGCAAGGTCACCGCCGTGGGCGCACCGTGGTAGATGTCCGGCACCCACATGTGGAACGGGACCACGCCCAGCTTGAACGCCAGCCCGGCAACGACGAACACAATGCCCAGCGTCAACACCAGCGGCTCGCGCACGCCGCCGGCCACCGCCTGCGCCACCGCGGGTACGTGCAGGCTGCCGGTGGCACCGTACACGAGCGACAACCCGTACAGCAGGAAACCGCTGGCCAGCGCCCCCAACACAAAGTACTTCATCGCCGCCTCGGTGGCGCGCACCTCGTCGCGGCGCAACGCCACCAGCGCGTAGCTGGACAGCGTCAACAGCTCCAGACCCAGGTACAGCACCAGGTAGTGGTGGCCACTGATCATGATGAACATGCCCAGCAGCGCAAACATCGACAACGTGAACAGCTCGCCGCCACGCAGCATGTCGCGCGCGCCGGCGTACGGCCGCGCGTACACCAGCGTCACCATCAGCGCCACGGTGGCAAAGCATTTGAGCCACGCGGCCAGCGGGTCACTGACGATCATGCCACCAAAGCCCACCAGCGTCTGGCCACTGCTGGCCAGGTAGCCTTCCAACACCGCCACCACCGCCAGCGTCAACTGGGTCAAGCGGTAGGTGGCATCGCGCAGCGGCGTGTCGACGAACAGGTCGTACAGGGCGATCACGCACGCCATGCCGAGCAACAGCAGCTCCGGCGTGGCGGTGGCCCAACTGACGGCATCGATCATCGTGAGGTCGCTTTCTTGCAAAAGGTTAGGCAACGGTCAGCCCAGCTTGGACACGGCCACATGCTTGAGCAGTTGCTGCACCGCCGGGTCCATTGCGTCGGTGAAAGGCTTGGGGTGGATGCCCAGGTACAGCACCATCACCGCCAGCAGCGCCAGGATCAGGTATTCGCGCGCGTTGATGTCCTTGAGCGCCTTGACGTGCTCATGCACCGGTGCGCCCAGGTACACGCGCTTGAACATCCACAGCGAGTACGCGGCGCCCAGGATCAGCGACGTTGCAGCCAGCATCGCGATCCAGAAGTTTTCACGCACGGCGGCCAGGATCACCATCCACTCACCGACAAAGCCGGCCGTGCCCGGCAGCCCCGCGTTGGCCATCACGAACAGCGCGGCAAAGGCGGCAAACGCCGGCATCGTGTTGACCACACCGCCGTAGTCCTTGATTTCGCGCGAATGCACACGGTCGTACAGCACGCCAATGCACAGGAACATCGCCGCCGACACAAACCCGTGCGCGATCATCTGCACCAGCGCACCACTGACGCCCAGGTCGTTGAACAGGAACAACCCCAGCGTGACGAAGCCCATGTGCGCCACCGACGAGTAGGCCACGAGCTTTTTCATATCCTGCTGCACCATCGCCACCAGGCCGACGTAAATCACCGCCACCAGCGACAGGCCGATGATCAGCGGCGCCCACTGATGCGCGGCGTCCGGCGTGATCGGCAGCGAAAAGCGCAAAAACCCGTACGCGCCCAGCTTGAGCATGATGGCCGCCAGCACCGCTGAGCCACCTGTGGGCGCCTCGACGTGCACGTCCGGCAACCAGGTGTGCACCGGCCACATCGGCACCTTGACGGCAAACGCCGCCAGGAAGGCGAAGAACAGCGCCGACTGCACGTCCGCGCCCAGCGGCAGCTTCCACCAGGTGGCCAGGTCAAAGCTGCCACCCGACACGTTGTACAGGTACAGCAGCGCCACCAGCATCAGCAGCGAGCCCAGCAGCGTGTACAGGAAGAACTTGAACGCCGCGTAAATCTTGTTCGGGCCACCCCAGATACCGATGATGATGTACATCGGGATCAGCGTGGCTTCGAAGAAGATGTAAAACAGCATCGCGTCCAGCGCCGCGAACACGCCGATCATCAACCCCGACAGGATCAAAAACGCCCCCATGTACTGGTTGACGCGCTCGGTGATGACCTCCCAGCCGGCGATGACAACGATCACCGTGATGAAGGCGGTCAGCGGGATCAGCCACAGCGAAATGCCGTCCACGCCCAGGTGGTAGTGCACGTTGAAGCGCTCGATCCACGGCGCCTTTTCGACGAATTGCATCGCCGCCGTGCTCGTGTCAAAGCCGGTGATCAGCGGCACCGTCACGGCCAGCCCGAGCAGCGCCCCGATGAGCGCGGTCCAGCGCACGGCGCCGGCATGCTCGTCACGCCCCAGCGCCAGCAGCACCGCGCCAAACAGGATCGGCGTCCAAATCGCCAGACTCAACAAACCCATGCTGTCGTTCTCCTTATCGGGCGAGCCAGACGAAGTACATCATGAACGCCAACACGCCCAGGATCATCACGAAGGCGTAGTGGTACAAAAAGCCCGTTTGCAGCCGCCGCACCACGCTGGCCAGCGCGCCCACGAGCTTCCAGCTGGCGTTGACGACGCCGGTCTCGATGACCCCGCGGTCGCCGCCCTTCCACAGTCCCACGCCCAGCGCGCGCGCCGCGCGGGCGATGATGTGCTCGTTGATCCAGTCCATGTAGTACTTGTTTTCCAGCACCACAACGATGGGACGCAGCGCCTGCGCGATGCGGCCTGGCAAGTCCGGGCGCACCAGGTACAGGTACCAGGCGCTGACGGCGCCGGCCAGCGCCAGGTACAGCGGCGGCGTGCTGAAGGCGTGCAGCGCCATCGCCAGCGGGCCGTGGAACGCTTCGGCAAACGCCGCCATCGCCGGGTGCCTGTCGGCATGGACCTCGATCGACGCGGCGAGGAACTCGCCGAACAGCATCGGCTCGATGGTCAAGTAGCCGATGACCACCGACGGCACCGCCAGCAACAGCAGCGGCGCGGTCACGACCCACGGCGACTCGTGCGGCTTGCCGTCGCCGTGGTCGTCGTGGTGGTCGTCATGGCCGTGGTGCGCGTCGGGGTTTTGGTCGTAGCGCTCAGGCCCGTGGAAGACCAGGAAGTACACCCGGAACGAGTAAAACGACGTCACGAACACACCCGCCAGCACCGCGGCGTAGGCCAGGCCCGAGGCCGGCAGGTTGCTGGCGTGCACCACCTCGATGATCGCGTCCTTGGAATAAAAGCCCGAAAACAGCGGCGTGCCGATCAGCGCCAGCGTGCCCAGCAGGAAGGTGATCCACGTGATCGGCATGTACTTGCGCAGCCCACCCATGTAGCGGATGTCCTGGTTGTGGTGCATGCCGATGATGACCGAGCCGGCCGCCAGGAACAGCAGCGCCTTGAAAAACGCGTGCGTCATCAGGTGAAACACCGCCACCGAGTACGCCGACGCCCCCAGCGCCACCGTCATGTAGCCCAGCTGCGACAGCGTCGAGTAGGCCACCACGCGCTTGATGTCGTTTTGGATGATGCCCAGCAGCCCCATGAAAAACGCCGTGATCGCCCCGATGACCAGGATGAAGTTCAGCGCCGCATCGGACAGCTCGTAAATGGGCGACATGCGCGCGACCATAAAAATGCCCGCCGTCACCATCGTCGCCGCGTGGATCAGCGCCGAGATCGGCGTGGGGCCTTCCATCGAGTCGGGCAGCCAGACGTGCAGCGGGAACTGGGCGCTTTTGCCCATCGCGCCGATGAACAGGCAGATGCCGATGACGGTCACCAGCATCACGTCCTGCCCCAGCACGTACCACGGAAACTCGATACCGGCCAGCTGCGGCGCCTTGTCGAAGATTTCGTTGTAGTTCAGCGTGCCGGTGTACGCCGCCAGCAGGCCAATGCCCAAGATGAAGCCGAAGTCACCCACGCGGTTGACCAAAAACGCCTTCATGTTGGCAAAGATGGCCGTGGGCTTGTTGAACCAGAACCCGATCAGCAGGTACGACACCAGGCCCACCGCCTCCCAGCCGAAAAAGAGCTGCAGCAGGTTGTTGCTCATGACCAGCATGAGCATCGAGAACGTGAACAGCGAGATGTAGGCGAAGAAGCGGTTGTAGCCCGGGTCGTCTTCCATGTAGCCGATGGTGTAGATGTGCACCATCAGCGACACGAAGGTCACCACGCACATCATCATCGCGGTCAGGCCATCGACCAGGAAGCCGATTTCCATCTTGAGGCCGCCGATGACCATCCATTCGTAGATCGTCTGGTCGAAATACGCGCCGTCCAGCGCCACACGCTTGAGCGTGATGGCCGACAGGATGAACGCGACCAGCACCCCCAGGATGGTGAGGCTGTGCGCCCAGCGCCGCCCGATCCAGTTGCCCCCCAGGCGGGTCCCGAAGATGCCGGCCGCGGCCGCCCCGGCGAGCGGGGCCAGCGGCACGGCCAGCAGCATGCTTGCGGAAAGTGTCGTCATGGTCTGTACAGAGGCTCGGGTGGTGGGCTCAACCCTTGAGGGTGTTGAGCGTTTCGACGTCGATCGACGACTTGTTGCGGAACAACAGCACCAGGATCGCCAAGCCGATCGCCGACTCGGCCGCCGCCACGGTCAGGATGAAAAACACGAACACCTGCCCGTGCAAGTCACCCAGGTAGTGGGCAAACGCGACGAAATTGAGGTTGACCGCCAGCAGCATCAGCTCGATGGCCATCAACAGCACGATGAGGTTTTTGCGGTTGAGAAAAATCCCCACCACCGACAGCGCGAACAGGATCGCGCCCACCGACAGAAAGTGCCCGATACCCAGGCTGCCCAATGTGTTCATGCCCCCTCCTCCTGGCCGGCGGCGGGTGCGCTCGCCACGCGCGCCGGCGGCACCGACAGCACGCGCAGCCGCTGCGTCGCCTTGACGCGCACCTGCAGCGACGGATCGACGGTCTTGGTGTCTTTGCGGCCGCGCAGCGTCAGCGCGATGGCCGCGATCATGGCCACCAACAGGATCACCGCGGCGACCTGGATCGGGTACAGGTAGTCACGGTACAACAGCCGACCCAGCTCCAGCGTGTTGTTGTGGTCCGGCGCGTGCATCGCGCGGCTGGCCACCGCGGGGTCGGCCGTGGCGGTGGGAAAGCCCGCCCACACCACCGCGATCAGCTCGGCGCTGACCACCGCGCCCAGCAGCAGCGCCAGGGGCAGGTGTTTCCAAAAGCCCGCGCGCATCGCGTCGACGTTGATGTCGAGCATCATCACGACGAACAGGAACAACACCATCACCGCGCCCAGGTACACCAGCACCAGCGCGATGCCGAGGAACTCCGCCTTCAGCAGCAGCCACAGCGCCGCGGCTTGCGAAAACGCCAGCATCAGGTACAGCACCGCGTGCACGGGGTTGCGCGCTGTGACGACGCGCAGCGCCGCCAGCAGCAGCACCGCTGAAAACAGGTAGAAAAATCCAGCGACGAAATCCATGGTCTGTTCGCCCGCAGGCCCCTTGTCGTATTAGCGGTACTTGGCGTCGGCCGCCTTGGCCGCCGCGATCTCTTTTTCGTAGCGGTCACCCACGGCCAGCAGCATCTCTTTGGTGAAGTACAGGTCGCCGCGCTTTTCGCCGTGGTACTCGAAGATGTGCGTCTCGACGATGGCGTCAACCGGGCACGCTTCTTCGCAAAAGCCGCAAAAGATGCACTTGGTCAGGTCGATGTCGTAGCGCGTCGTGCGGCGGGTGCCGTCGTCACGCTGCGCCGACTCGATCGTGATGGCCATCGCCGGGCACACCGCTTCGCACAGCTTGCACGCGATGCAGCGCTCCTCGCCGTTGGGGTAACGGCGCTGGGCATGCAACCCACGGAAGCGCGGCGACAGCGGCGTCTTTTCTTCCGGGTACTGCAGCGTCACCTTGGGCCGCAACGCATAGCGCCCGGTCAGGGCCATGCCCTTGAACAGCTCCAGCAGCAAAAAGCTCTTGAAAAAATCTTTCAGCGAAAACGGGGCAACGGCGGTGGGGGACATGCGACAGCCCTCCTTCACTTCCACGGGTTCCAGGCGGTCTGCATCACGGCGCCGACCACCAGCAGCCAAATCAGCGTCACCGGGATGAACACCTTCCAGCCCAGGCGCATGATCTGGTCGTAGCGGAACCGCGGGAACGTGGCGCGGATCCAGATGAACATCGAAACCACGATGGCGGTCTTGAGCCCGAGCCACACCCAGCCGGGGATGGCGTTGAACAGCTCGCTGTCGATCGGGGGCAGCCAGCCGCCCAGGAACATCAGCACCGCCAGGATCGACACCAGCCACATGCTGGCGTATTCGGCCAGGAAGAAGATTGCAAAGCCCATGCCGGAGTACTCGACCATATGACCGGCCACGATCTCGGCTTCACCTTCGACGACGTCGAACGGGTGGCGGTTGGTTTCGGCCACGGCCGAAATCAGGTACACCATAAAAATCGGCAACAGCGGCAGCCAGTTCCACGACAGGAAGTTGAGCCCCATGTCGGCCGCCACCCCGCGCGACTGCGACGCGACGATATCGGCCAGGTTCAGGCTGCCCGCGGTCATCACCACCACCAGGAAACAAAAACCGATGGCGATTTCGTAGCTGACCATTTGCGCCGACGCGCGCAACGCGCCGAGGAACGCGTATTTGGAGTTGGACGCCCAGCCGGCGATGATGACGCCGTACACCTCGATCGAGGTGATGGCCAAAATCACCAACAAGCCCGCGTTGATGTTGGCCAGCACGACGTCCGGACCGAACGGCACCGCCACCCAGGCCGCCAGCGCCGGCATGATGGCCAGCACCGGCCCCAACCGGAACAGCCCGCCGTTGGCGGCGGTGGGCCGGATCAGCTCTTTGGTCAGCAGCTTGAGCGCGTCGGCGATTGGCTGCAACAGGCCAAACGGCCCGACGCGGTTGGGCCCCAGCCGCACCTGCATCCAACCCAGCAGCCGCCGCTCCCACCACGTCAGGTAGGCCACCAGCAGCATCAGCGGCACCAGCAGCACCACGATTTTCAGCAGGATCCACACCACCGGCCAGCCCGCCTGCGTCCACCACGCGGCGTTGCTCAGGCCTAGGCCACCTTGGTAAATCGCGTCGATCATGCGCACACTCCTGTAGCGGCCGCCGCGCGCGCGGCGCGGGCGTCGGCGGTGGCTTGCAGCGCCGGAGCACGGCGCACCAGGGCGTCGAGCTGGTAGATCGACGCCACGCACGGCGCGCGACGCGCCGGCGCCAGGTTCAGCGCCGCGGTGGTGGTGTTGTCCAGCCGCTCGGCGGGCACAAACGCACCGTCGGCCACGCCGGGCAGCGCCGCAGCGAGCACCTCCTGCGACGACGTCTGCTCAAAGCCCGGCAGTTGCAGCATGTTGCCCAGCACGCGCAGCACCTTCCAGGCCGGCCGCGTTTCGCCCAGCGGCTTGACCACAGCGGCGAAGCTCTGCAACCGACCCTCGGCGTTGACGAACGACCCCGACGTTTCGGTGAACGGCGCCACCGGCAGCAGCACGTCACTGACGTCGAGGTTGGTCTTGAACGGGCTCAGCGTCACCACCAGATCGGCTTGCGCCAGCGCTTGGCCGGCGCTGGCGGTGTCGGCGCCCAGCTCCACCCCCAGCAGCAGCGCCGCCTTCAGCGTGCCACCGTCCAGCATGTGGGCGGCATCCAAGCCGCCAGCGCCCGGCACGGCGCCGACGAGCTGTGCGCCCACGGTGTTGGCCGCTTCGGTCAGGTAGCCCCACGCCGCGCCGGTGTGCTGCGCGATCCACTGGGCCAACGCCAGCAGCGTGGCGGCCCGTTCGTGGTGCGCCGCCGCGTTGCCCAGCAGCACCGCCTTGCGCTGCCCGCCCATCAAGCTGGCGGCGATGCGCTGCGCCGCGTCGTCGGCTTGGACACCCTCGGTGCCCGCCGGCGCGGCGACCCCGCTCGCCTGGGCCACCGCCACCGCCACGCGCGCCAGCGCCGCCGCCCAGTCGGTGGCGGGCGCGGTCAACACCGCGTGCAGCGGCATGGCCCAGTCGGGTTGCGCCTCCACCAGCGCCGACACCTGCGCGCCATGGCGCACCGCCTGGCGGATGCGCTGCGCGAACAGCGGGTGGTCTTTGCGCAGGTTGGAGCCGACGACCAGCGCGCGCTCCAGCGTCGACAGCTGCGCAATCGGCAGGCCCAGCCAGCGCGCCTTGCCGGCCGGGGCCACGTTGTCGAACGCGTGCGCGCGCAGCCGATGGTCGATGTTGGGGCTGCCCAACCCCTCCATCAACGCGCGCGCCAGCGCCAGCTCCTCCACCGTGGCGTGGGGGCTGGCCAGCAGCCCGATGGCGGCGGCGCCGTGCTGCTCGCGGACACCCCGCAGGCCGTTGGCGACAAACTCCAGCGCCGTCTTCCAGTCCACCGTGTGCCACTGGCCGCCTTGCTTGACCATGGGCTGCGTCAGGCGATCAGGGCTGTTGAGCGCTTCGTAGCTGAAGCGGTCTCGGTCGGCGATCCAGCACTCGTTGACCTCTTCGTTTTCCAGCGGCACCACGCGCAGCACGCGGTCGCCCTTGACCTGCACCACCAGGTTGGCGCCGGTAGCGTCGTGCGGGCTGATGCTCTTGCGCCGCGCCAGCTCCCAGGTGCGCGCGGCGTAGCGGAACGGTTTGCTGGTCAGCGCGCCCACCGGGCACAGATCGATCATGTTGCCCGACAGCTCCGAGTCGACCGTGGCCCCGACGAAGGTTTCGATCTCGGAGTGCTCGCCGCGGTGGCTCATGCCGAGCTCCATCACCCCCGCGATCTCCTGACCGAAGCGCACGCAGCGCGTGCAGTGGATGCAGCGGCTCATCTCCTCCATCGAGATGAGCGGGCCGACGTTTTTGTGGAAAACGACGCGCTTTTCTTCCTCGTAGCGCGACTGGGTGCCGCCGTAACCCACCGCCAGATCCTGCAGTTGGCACTCGCCGCCCTGGTCGCAGATCGGGCAGTCCAGCGGGTGGTTGATGAGCAAAAACTCCATCACGGCCTTTTGCGCCTTGATGGCCTTGTCGCTCTTGGTGCGCACCACCATGCCCATCGTCACCGGGGTGGCGCACGCCGGCATGGGCTTGGGCGCCTTTTCGACGTCCACCAGGCACATGCGGCAGTTGGCCGCGATGGACAGCTTCTTGTGGTAGCAAAAGTGCGGGATGTACACGCCCGCCTTTTCGGCCGCATGCATGACCATGCTGCCGGGCGGCACCTCCACCTTTTTGCCGTCGAGTTCGATTTCCACCATGGTGGGGCTTCCCTCAGACATACGCCGGGACCATGCAGGTCTTGTGTTCGACGTGGTATTCGAATTCGTGGCGGAAGTGCTTGATCATGCCGCGCACCGGCATCGCCGCCGCGTCGCCCAGCGCGCAGATGGTGCGGCCCATGATGTTTTCGGCCACGTTGTCCAGCAGTTCCAAATCCTGCGGACGGCCCAAACCGCGCTCGATGCGGTCCACCACCCGCCACAGCCAACCGGTGCCCTCGCGGCACGGGGTGCACTGGCCGCAGGATTCGTGCATGTAAAAGTAGCTCAGCCGCTGCAGCGACTTGACCATGCAGCGCGTCTCGTCCATCACGATGACGGCCCCCGAGCCCAGCATCGAACCCGCCTTGGCGATGGCGTCGTAGTCCATCGTCAAGTCCATCATGATGTCGGCCGGCAGCACCGGCGCCGACGACCCGCCCGGAATCACCGCCTTGAGCTTGCGCCCGCCGCGCACGCCGCCGGCCAGCTCCAACAGCTTGGCAAACGGGGTGCCCATCGGGATTTCATAGTTGCCGGGGCGCTCGACGTCGCCGCTGACGGAAAAGATTTTCGTGCCGCCGTTGTTGGGCTTGCCGACCTCCAGGTAGGCCTGCCCCCCATGGCGGATGATCCACGGCACCGCGGCAAACGTCTCGGTGTTGTTGATCGTGGTGGGCTTGCCGTACAGGCCGTAGCTGGCCGGAAACGGCGGCTTGAAGCGGGGTTGGCCTTTTTTGCCCTCCAGCGACTCCAGCAACGCGGTTTCCTCGCCGCAGATGTAGGCGCCCCAACCGTGGTGGGCGTGCAGTTGGAAGCTGAACGTGCTGCCCAGGATGTTGTCGCCCAGGTAGCCGGCGGCGCGGGCTTCTTCCAGCGCCTCCTGGAAGCGCTCGTAGACCTGGAAGATCTCGCCGTGAATGTAGTTGTAGCCGACGCTGGCCCCGATGGCGTACGCCGCGATCGCCATGCCCTCGATGACGATGTGCGGGTTGTGCATCAGGATGTCACGGTCCTTGCAGGTGCCGGGCTCGCCCTCGTCGGAATTGCACACCAGGTACTTTTGGCCCGGGAACTGGCGCGGCATGAAGCTCCATTTGAGGCCGGTGGGGAAGCCGGCACCGCCGCGACCGCGCAGCGCGCTGGTCTTGACCTCGGCAATCACTTCGTCCGGCGTCATGCCGGGCCCGCCGTCCTTGCCCAGGATTTTGCGCAGCGCCTGGTAGCCGCCGCGCGCTTCGTAATCCTTCAGGCGCCAGTTGGTGCCGTCCAGCCCGGCGTAAATTTGGGGCTGAATGTGGCGGCCGTGGAAGCACGTCTGCACCCCCGTGGCCTGAAACTGCTGCAGCAGTCGCTCGACGTTCATGCCTTGTCCTCCGCAGCGGCCGCGCGCAGGCCGTCGATGAGCTGATCGAGGCGCTCGGGCGTCATGAAGCTGCACATATGGCGGTCGTTGACGAGCATCACCGGCGCGTCGGCGCACGCCCCCAGGCACTCGGACTGCTGCAGCGTGAAGCAGCCATCGGCCGTGGTGCCGCCGGGCTCGACACCCAGCTTGTCCGCCAGGTAGCGCAACGTCTTGGCGCCATCGCGCAGCGCGCACGGCAGGTTGGTGCAGACGTTGAGCTTGAAGCGCCCCACCGGCTGCTGGTTGTACATGTTGTAAAAGGTCGTGACCTCGTGCACGGCCATTGGCGCCATGCCCAGGTACTGCGCCACCGCCAGCTCCGCGGCGGGGCTGACCCAGCCCTGCTCTTGCTGGACGATGGCCAGGCACGCCATCACGGCCGACTGCTTTTGGTCCGGCGGGTATTTGGCCACCTCGCGCGCGAAGCGCGCCAGCGTGGCCTCGGACAGCACCATCGGCTCCACGGTGCGGGTGTCGGTGCTCATCGGTCGATCTCTCCAAACACGATGTCCAGCGTGCCGATGATGGCCACCGCATCGGCCAGCATGTGCCCGCGTGCCATTTCGTCCAGGCACGACAGGTGCACAAAGCCGGGCGCGCGAATCTTGAGGCGGTACGGCTTGTTGGCGCCGTCGCTGACGATGTAAATGCCGAACTCGCCCTTGGGGTGCTCCACCGTTGCGTACGCCTCACCCGGCGGCACGTGCATGCCTTCGGTGAACAGCTTGAAGTGGTGGATCAAGGCCTCCATGTCGGCCTTCATGCGCTCGCGCGGCGGCGGCGCCACCTTGGTGTTGTCGGTGATCACCGGACCGGGGTTGGCACGCAACCAGTCAACGCACTGCTTGATGATGCGGTTGGACTGGCGCATTTCCTCCATGCGCACCAGGTAGCGGTCGTAGGTGTCGCCGTTGGTGCCCACCGGAATGTCGAACTCGAGGCGGTCGTACACCTCGTAGGGCTGCTTTTTGCGCAGGTCCCACGGGATACCCGAGCCGCGCAGCATTGGCCCGGTCATGCCCATGGCCAGCGCCTTTTCCGGCGGCACGACGCCTATGCCCACCGTGCGCTGCTTCCAGATGCGGTTGTCGGTCAGCAGCGTGTGGTACTCGTCCAGGTACTTCGGAAAGCGTTGCGTGAAGTCGTCGATGAAGTCCAGCAGCGAACCCTGGCGGTTGCGGTTGAGCGCCTCGGTGGCGCGCGCGCTGCGCACGCGGCTGGGCTTGTGCTGCGGCATCGTGTCGGGCAAGTCGCGGTACACCCCGCCGGGGCGGAAGTACGCCGCGTGCATGCGCGCGCCCGACACCGCTTCGTACATGTCAAAAAGGTCTTCGCGCTCGCGGAAGCAGTACAGCAAAATCGTGGAGCTGCCGCAGTCGTTGCCGTGCGAGCCCAACCACATCAGGTGGTTGAGCAGCCGGGTGATTTCGGCGAACATCACGCGGATGTACTGGGCGCGGATCGGCACTTCGATGCCCAACAGCTTTTCGATCGCCAGGCAGTACGCGTGCTCGTTGCACATCATCGACACGTAGTCCAGGCGGTCCATGTAGGGCAGCGCCTGGATGTAGGTCTTGTGCTCGGCGAGCTTTTCGGTGGCGCGGTGCAACAGCCCGATGTGCGGGTCGGCGCGCTGCACCACCTCGCCGTCGAGCTCCAGCACCAGGCGCAACACACCGTGCGCGGCGGGGTGCTGCGGACCGAAGTTGAGGGTGTAGTTTTTGATCTCTGCCATGTGCGATCCGACTGCGGCGCGGCGGGCGCGTCAGTGCAGGCCTCCGTAGGCGTCTTCGCGGATGATGCGTGGGGTGATTTCGCGCGGCTCGATCGTCACCGGCTCGTACACCACGCGCCGGCGCTCGGGGTCGTAGCGCATTTCGACGTGCCCCGACAGCGGGAAGTCTTTGCGGAACGGGTGGCCGATGAAGCCGTAGTCCGTCAGGATGCGGCGCAGGTCCGGGTGGCCTTCGAAGACGATGCCGAACAGGTCGAACGCCTCGCGCTCGAACCAGTTGGCCGACGGCCACACGTCGATGACCGAGTCCACGACCGGGAAGTCGTCATCCGGACAAAAGGTGCGCACGCGCACGCGCTGGTTCAACGTCACCGACAACAGGTGCACGACGACGGCAAAGCGTGGCCCCTCCCACGCGCCGTTGCCATAGGCGGAGTAGTCCACGCCGCACAGATCGATGAGCTGCTCGAAGCGGCAACCTGGCGCGTCGCGCAGCGTCTGCATGGCGTCGTGGTAGCGTGCCGCGGGCACGACGACGGTGACCTCGCCGCGCTGCAGCTCGACGCGCTCGGCCACGCCCTGCAAGGCCGCCGCGACGGCGTCGCGCACAGCCTCGGGCGCCGGCCGCTCGGTTTGCTGCGCCAGCGCCGACCAGCGTGCGGCGTCGAAGCTCGTGGTCATCGGATTTCCCTCCTCAGTGGGTGCGCGGCGCTCACACCCGCGCGATGGTGTGGGTACGACGGATCTTGTGCTGCAGCTGGATGATGCCGTACAGCAGCGCTTCGGCCGTCGGCGGGCAACCCGGCACGTACACATCCACCGGCACGATGCGGTCACAGCCACGCACGACGCTGTAGCTGTAGTGGTAGTAGCCACCGCCGTTGGCGCACGAGCCCATGCTCAACACCCAGCGCGGCTCGGCCATCTGGTCGTACACCTTGCGCAGCGCCGGCGCCATCTTGTTGCACAGCGTGCCGGCCACGATCATCAGGTCGGACTGGCGCGGGCTGGCGCGAAACACCTCGGCGCCAAAGCGCGCGATGTCGTAGCGCGCGGTGGCCGCGTGCATCATTTCCACGGCGCAGCAGGCCAGGCCGAATGTCATCGGCCACAGCGAGCCGGTTTTGGCCCAGTTCATCACCGCGTCGTAGCTGGTGGTGACGAAGCCTTGCTTGAACACACCTTCGATCATGGGCTGCTCCTGGTCAGTGTGCGGGCGCTTACCAACGGCAGCGCGCGGCGGCGTGGTCGGTCATTCCCAGTCCAACGCGCCCTTTTTCCATTCGTAGACAAAGCCAACCACCAGAATCATGAGGAACATGACCCCGGCCCAAAAGCCGGTGGCGCCGATGTCGGCAAACGCCACCGCCCAGGGGATCAGGAAGGCGATTTCCAGGTCGAACAGAATGAACAGGATGGCCACGAGGTAGTAGCGCACATCGAACTTCATGCGCGCGTCCTCGAAGGCCTCGAAGCCGCATTCGTAGGGGGAGTTTTTTTCCGGATCGGGACGGTTCGGCCCCAACAGGTAGCCAAATACCTGGGGGAGTACCCCGACCGCCAAGCCCACGAGGAGAAACAGGAGAACGGGCAGGTACTGCTCGAGACTCACGGTCGTGTCTCCGGAAAAAGGCGCCCTGGAGGCGCCTGTGGTGATGATCGCTTTGGTGCCGACGGCGAGACTCGAACTCGCACAGCTTTCGCCACTACCCCCTCAAGATAGCGTGTCTACCAATTCCACCACGTCGGCAGGGGGAGCATCGTCGAGCGCCGGATCTGGCTGCACCTCACCGGCCTGGTCACTGCGTTCTCGACGACAACTTGCGCATTGTACCTGCAAAACGCCCCGGCTTCGTGCGCCTGTCAGCCTCGGCTGCACCAGCCCGGGGCGTGGCTGGCGTCACTTGCCGGGGATTTGGTTGGCGCCGCCGGCCGCGCCCTCGGCCGCCGGTGTGGAGGGAGCGGCAGGCACACTTTCCAGCACGCTGCCCGACGCCGCTGGCGCGCTGGGGCGCTGGTAGCCAATAAACGCCAACGCCAGCGTCGAAGCCAGAAAGACGGTGGCCAGCACCGCCGTGCTGCGCGACAGGAAGTTGGCGCCGCCGCTGGCGCCGAACAGGCTGGCCGACGCGCCGCCCCCGAAGGCCGCACCGGCGTCGGCGCCTTTGCCGTGCTGCATCAGCACCAAACCGATCATGGCCAGCGCCGCCAGCACCTGCACGATGACAAGCAAGGTATGCAAAACATTCATCTTCAAAGCTCCTGATGGAACCAACCCACGGCGGGCTGAAGCACGCCCACCGGTCCGGCGCCGGCCACGCTTTAGGCGGCCGCAGCGACGATACGCAAAAAGTCCTCAGCCTTCAGCGACGCGCCCCCGATGAGCCCGCCGTCGATGTCGGGCTGTGCCAGCAGCGCCGCGGCGTTGGCCGCGTTCATGCTGCCGCCGTAGAGGATACGCACACGGCGCTCGGATGGCGTGGCCGCGCGCAGTTGGGCGCGCAGCACCGCGTGCACGGCCTGGGCCTGCTCCGGGGTCGCGGTGCGGCCGGTGCCGATGGCCCACACCGGCTCGTACGCCACGACGATTTCGCTGACGCAGTGCCCCACGGTGTGGATCACGGCGGCCAGCTGCCGCTTGACCACCGCCTCGGTCTGCCCGGCGTTGCGCTGGGCTTCGGTTTCCCCCACGCAGACAATCGGCGTGATGCCGGCGGCCAGCGCGCGCTGCGCCTTGGCCGCCACCGCCTCGTCGGTCTCACCGTGGTACTGCCGCCGCTCCGAGTGGCCAACGATGACGTAACGGCAACCAAAGTCACGCAGCATCGCGGCACTGACTTCGCCGGTGTAGGCGCCGCGCTCGTGCGCCGACACGTCCTGCGCGCCCCACGCCAGCGCCGTGCCTTGGCACAACGCCTGCACCTGCGCCAGGTACGGCGCCGGCACGCACACGGCCACGTCGGCCGTCGGTGTTGCGGGCAGCCCGGCCAGCACCGCGCGCAGCAGGGCTTCGTTGTCGGCCAGCGAGCCGTTCATCTTCCAGTTGCCGGCGATCAGCTTGCGGGTCACGGATCGGTCTCCTTGGGTGTGGCGCTCAGCGCGCCTGGGTCCAGTCGAGAATGATTTTGCCCACGTGGGTGTCGGCCTCCATCAGCGCATGCGCTTCGGCCGCCTGCGCGGCGGGCAGCACCCGGTGCACCACCGGACGGATGGCGCCGCGCTCGATCAGCGGCCACACGTGGCGGCGCAGCTCGCGCGCGATGGCGGCCTTGAACGCCACCGGACGCGGCCGCAGCGTCGAGCCAGTGATGGTCAGCCGCCGCCGCAGCACCTGCCCCGCATCGAAGCGCGCGTCGGTGCCGCCCTGCACGGCGATGATGACCAGCCGGCCGTCGTCGGCCAGGCATTCGATGTCGCGCGCCACGTACGGGCCAGCCACCATGTCCAGAATCACGTCGGCGCCACGCCCCTGGGTATGACGCTTGACCTCGGCGACAAAGTCCTGCTCGCGGTACAGGATGGCGTGCGCCGCCCCCAGTCGCAGGCAGGCCGAGGCCTTGTCACGGCTGCCGACGGTGACGATGACCTGCGCGCCCATCGCACGCGCCATTTGAATCGCCGTCACGCCGATGCCGCTGGCGCCGCCGTGTACGAGCAGCGTTTCGCCCGCTTGCAGCCGCCCGCGGTCGAACACGTTGCTCCAGACGGTGAAAAACGTCTCCGGCAAACCGGCGGCCTCGACGTCGCTCCAGCCGTGCGGCACGGGCAACACCTGGCCCACCGGGGCCACGCAGTATTCGGCGTAGCCGCCACCGGCCAGCAACGCGCACACGCGCTGGCCGATGCGAAGCCCGGCGGCTTCCATCGCCTCCACGTCACCGCTTTCGATGACGCCGGCCACCTCCAGCCCGGGCAGGTCCGACGCCCCCGGCGGCGGCGCGTAGTGGCCGCGGCGCTGCAGCACATCCGGGCGGTTGATGCCGCTGGCACTGACGCGGATCAGCACCTCGCCCTCACCGGGCTGGGGGCGCGGCCGCTGCACCAGGCGCAACACCTCGGGGCCGCCGTAGGCGCTGATCTCGATTGCGTTCATCATGGCCATCGTGTGCCCCCCTGTGTCGGCAGATGCCGTTCGGGTGCTTACTGCCCGTTTGGAGCCTCGGGCTGCGCCCCCGGCTCCAGCAGCGCGCGCATCGACAGCTTGATGCGCCCTTTGTCGTCGGTCTCGATCACCTTGACCTTGACGATTTGTCCTTCCTTGAGGAAGTCGGTGACCTTTTCGACGCGCTGGTTGGCGATCTGGCTGATGTGCAGCAAGCCATCTTTGCCCGGCAGGATGTTGACCAGCGCCCCGAAGTCCAGGATCTTGGTCACCGGCCCCTCGTACACCTGCCCTACCTCGACGTCGGCGGTCAGCTCTTCGATGCGCTTGCGCGCCTGGGCGGCACGGTCGGGGTCGGTAGACGCGATCGTGATGGTGCCGTCTTCGGCGATGTCGATGGTGGTGCCGGTCTCTTCGGTGATGGCACGGATGGTGGCGCCGCCCTTGCCGATGACGTCGCGGATGCGCTCCGGGTTGATCTTCATCGTGTACAGGCGCGGCGCGTACACCGAGATGTCCTCGCGCGCACCGGCAATGGCCTGCTGCATCTTGTCCAGGATGTGCAGTCGCGCCTCCTTGGCCTGCGCCAGCGCCACCTGCATGATTTCTTTGGTGATCCCCTGGATCTTGATGTCCATTTGCAGCGCCGTGACGCCCTGCGTGGTACCGGCGACCTTGAAGTCCATGTCGCCCAGGTGGTCCTCGTCGCCGAGGATGTCGGTCAGCACGGCAAACTTGTTGCCTTCCTTGATCAGGCCCATCGCGATGCCGGCCACGTGCGCTTTCATCGGCACCCCGGCGTCCATCAGCGCCAGGCAGCCACCGCAGACGGTGGCCATCGACGACGAGCCGTTGGATTCGGTAACTTCCGACACCACGCGGATGGTGTACGGAAATTCATCTTTGCTCGGCAGGCAGGCCACCAGCGCGCGCTTGGCCAGGCGGCCGTGGCCGATCTCGCGCCGCTTCGGCGCGCCGACCCGCCCCGTCTCGCCGGTGGCAAACGGCGGCATGTTGTAGTGCAGCATGAAGCGGTCTTGGTACTCGCCCGACAGCGCATCGATGATTTGCGCGTCGCGCTCGGTGCCCAGCGTCGCGATGACCAGCGCCTGCGTTTCGCCGCGCGTGAACAGCGCCGAGCCGTGCGTGCGCGGCAGCACGCCCGTGCGGATCTCGATCGGACGCACAGTGCGTGTGTCGCGCCCGTCGATGCGCGGCTCGCCATTGAGGATCTGCTGGCGCACGATGCGCGCCTCGATCTCGAACAGCAGCCCATCGACCTTGACCTCGTCGAACGCGATGCCCTGCTCGGTCAGGCCCGCCTTGACCGCCGCGTAGGCCTCGCGGCAGGCCTGCGTGCGTGCCTGTTTGTTGCGGATCTGGTAGGCGGCGCGCAGGCGCGCCTCGCCCAGCTCGGTGACCTTGGCGATCAGCGCCTCGTCGCGCGGCGGCGGCTGCCAATCCCAGGCGGGCTTGCCGGCCACACGCACCAGGTCGTGGATGGCGTCGATGGCCACCTTGCCCTGCTCGTGGCCGAACACCACCGCGCCCAGCATCACCTCTTCGGTGAGCTGGTCGGCCTCGGACTCGACCATCAGCACCGCCGCTTCAGTGCCCGCCACCACCAGGTCCAGGCGCGAGTTGGTGCGCTCGCTGGGGCTGGGGTTGAGCACGTATTCGCCGTTGATGTAGCCCACGCGCGCCGCGCCAATCGGGCCGTTGAACGGGATGCCGCTGATGGCCAGCGCCGCGCTGGAGGCGATCATCGCCGGGATGTCGGCGTCCACGTCGGGGTTGAGCGACAGCGTATGGACGACGATTTGCACCTCGTTGAAAAAGCCGTCCGGAAACAGCGGGCGAATCGGGCGGTCGATCAGGCGGCTGGTCAGCGTCTCGTACTCGCTGGGGCGCCCCTCACGCTTGAAAAAGCTGCCCGGGATCTTGCCGGCGGCGTAGGCCTTCTCGACGTAATCGACGGTCAGCGGGAAAAAGTCCTGACCGGGCTTGGCCTCGGGCCGGGCCACGACGGTGGCCAGCACCACGGTACCGTCCATGTCCAGCAGCACGGCGCCGGTGGCCTGGCGGGCGACTTCACCGGTTTCCATCGTGACCGTGTGGCGGCCCCACTGGAAGGTTTTGGTGTGTTTTTGAAAGAGACTCATGCTCAAACTCCGGTTGGTGGGTAGGGCCGCCAGCTCAGAACACGATGCCATTCCAGCGCGCGCCCGACGCGTGGCGGGCGTTGGAATGACACAGCTTCGCTCTGGGCGGCGACGACAAAAAACGATGACGCCGGCTGCACATGGCAAACGGCGCCCAGGGCCTGCTGCGGCCCGGGGCGCCGGCGGTGGTGACGCGGGCACACACCCGTGCAGACCGGTCAGACGTTACTTGCGCAGGCCGAGCTTGTTGATCAGCGCGACGTAGCGGTCGGCGTCCTTGGCCTTGAGGTAGTCCAGCAGCTTGCGACGGCGGCTGACCAGCTTAAGCAGGCCACGGCGACCGTGGTGGTCCTTGGCGTGGGTTTTGAAGTGGGGGGTGAGCTCGTTGATGCGGGCGGTCAACAGCGCCACCTGCACCTCGGGGCTGCCGGTGTCGCGCTCGCCACGCGCGTGCTCGGCGATCACCTTGGCTTTGGCTTCGGACGAAATCATCAAAAAAACTCCTTAGGGACTTGCGTCAGGCAGCAGCGCATCACGGGCCGCCACCAGCGTGAGCCCTGCTCGCAGGGCAGCCGCCGATTATAGCCGCTGAGCGGGCCCGAGCGCGGGCCGTGCTTCACGGCCGCGCCATGCGGCAGGTGTGCGGTTGCTCGGCCGCCGTGGCTTCCAGCCGCTGGATGACGCGAAAGCCGTAGCCCGAGCCCTCGACGTCGAACGGCACGCCGGGCGCGCCTTGGCGCTCCATCACCGCGACCATCAGCGGTTGTTGGGCCTGGTGGTCGTCGGCCCGCATGCGCAGCCGCTGCCCCGCCAGCGTCACGTCGGCCCGCTCCAGCGCCCGCGCCACGGCCAATGCCGGCGACACGCCATCGGGGCCGCCGGTGCCGCCGTTGCGCGCGGCCTGCTGCAGGGCTTGCGCCAGCGCCTCGATCATCAACTGCATGCGCAGGTGGATGTAGTCGTCGGCCGGATTTGGGAAGCGGCGCCGGAACGCCTCCACCAACTGGCGCGACGCTTCGCCGGGGGCGTTGGGGAACCAGTCGGCCACAGCCAGCACCTTGCCCACGCCGGCCTCACCAATGGCGGCGGGTGCGCCGAGCGCGTTGCCATAAAAGGTATAGAACTTGCCCTCGTACTGCAGCTCGCGCGCGGCACGCACCAACAGGGTCAGGTCGTTGCCCCAGTTGCCGGTGATAACGGCCTGCGCTCCGCTGGCTTTGATCTTGGTCACGTAGGGGATGAAATCCTTGATGCGCGCCATCGGGTGCAGCTCCTCGCCGACGATGCGCACGTCCGGCCGTTGCACGGCGAGTTGGCGCTTCGCCTCGCGCAACACCGCCTGCCCAAAGCTGTAATCCTGCCCGATCAGGTACACGCTTTTGACCTCGGAATCCGCTTTGAGCACGCTCATCAGCGCGGCCATGCGCATGTCCGCGTGCGCGTCGAAGCGGAAGTGCCAAAAGCTGCAGCGCTCGTTGGTCAGCACCGGATCGACGGCGGAGTAGTTGAGGAACACCACCTGGCGCTGCGGCTCGCGCTCGTTGTGGCGGTTGATCGCCTCGATCAGCGCGGCGGCCACCGCCGACGAGTTGCCCTGCGCCACCAGGCTGATGCCGTCGTCCAGCGCCGACTGCAACGCCGAGAGGGCCTCTTGCGGCTGGCTTTTGCTGTCGTAGCGCACGATCTGCAACGGCCGGCGCACACCGCCGCCCATGTCGACGCCACCGCGGGCGTTGACGCGCTCGCACGCCCACACCAGGTTGCGAAACACCGCCTCACCGGTGTTGCCAAACGGCCCCGACAGACCCTCGATGAGGGCGACACGGATCGGCGCGCCGCCGCGGCCCTGCGCACCCAGCGGCGAGGTGGCGGTCGCGGCCGCCAGGCTCACGAGGGCCGCCATGGCACGGCGGCGATCCCACACGTCGCAAGTGAATGTCTTCATGATCGACACAGCCAGTAGAGAAGAACGTGGAGCCGCATTGTAGCGGGAAACCGGGTTTATAATTCATAATTATCAAGTTCCAGCCGACGTCGATCGTCGCCACCGGGCGTCCGCCCGAACCGACACATCACGGCGCGCTGTCAGGTCACCGCGTGACCCAGCTCCTGCAGCGGCCAGCGCGGTCGCACATCAAAGCGGTAGCTGCGCCCATCGTCCGGCCACAGCCCGGCTTGCCAGCGCAGCGCCGCGGCCAACGCGATCATGGCCCCGTTGTCGGTGCACAAGTGCAGCTCCGGGTAGTGCACGCGCGCCCCGATGCGCTGGGCCGCTTGCCCCAGCTGCGCACGCAGCCGCTGGTTGGCCCCCACCCCGCCGGCCACCACCAACCGCCGCAACCCGGTGGTGCGCAGTGCCGCCAACGCCTTGTGCACCAGCACGTCCACAATGGCGGCCTGGGTGGCCGCCGCCAGGTCGGCCCGCCGCAGCGGCAGCGCGTCGCCCAGCTTGCGCACCTGGGTCAACACCGCGGTTTTGAGGCCGGCGAACGAAAAATCCAGGTCCCCACTGTGCAGCAGCGGCCTAGGCAGGGCAAACGCCTCGGGGTCGCCCTGCTCGGCCAGCCGCGCCAACGCCGGCCCCCCGGGGTAGCCCAGCCCCAGCAGCTTGGCCGACTTGTCAAACGCCTCGCCGGCGGCGTCGTCGATGGTTTCCCCCAGCAGCGTGTAGCGCCCCACGCCATCCACCCGCATCAACTGCGTGTGCCCGCCGGACACCAGCAGCGCCACGAACGGAAACTCCGGCGGATCGGCACTCAGAAACGGCGACAGCAAGTGCCCTTCCAGGTGATGCATCCCGACCACTGGCACCTCCAAGGCCGCCGCCAACGCGCACGCCACGCCCGCGCCCACCAGCAGTGCGCCGGCCAGCCCCGGACCACGGGTGTAGGCCACGGCCTGCACGTCGTGCAACGCCGCCCCAGCCTCGGCCAGGGCACGCTCGGTCAGTGGCAGGATGCGGCGGATGTGGTCACGGCTGGCCAGCTCCGGCACCACGCCACCGTACTGTTCGTGCATGGCCACTTGGCTGTGCAACGCCGCCCCGCGCAGCCGCGGCACGCCTTGCGCCGCCGCGTCCACCAGCGCCACGCCGGTTTCATCACAGGAGGATTCGATGCCCAAAATCAACATGGGGCCCGAGTGTAGTCGCGTCCTCCGATGACGCGCCACAACCCCGCGATGCGGCTGGCATGGATGTTGCGTACACCTATGCCGCATCACCAGGAGACCGACCACCATGACCACCCCCGATGCGTTGCAGTTGTTGATCGCGGCGCGGCAGTGTGAAATGGCCGAACTGGAACAGCTCGAACGCACCAGCCAATGGGTCGATGTCATCGCTCAGGTCATCCATGCTCTGCAACGCGAGCGGGGCCTCAGCAACCTGTACCTCGGCTCCGGCGGACGACGCGGCCAGACCGAATTGCAGCGGCAACGTCAGGTTAGCGACCGCGCCATCCAACACCTGTACACGCACGTCGAGGCGCTGCGTGGCCAGCGGCTGCGCGCCCTGCAAGGCGCGCGCCTGTACAGCCAGGCCGCGCGTGCGCTGCAAGGTCTGGGGGCGCTGGCGGCGTTGCGGCGGCGCATCGATCAGCGGCAGTGGGACAGCGCCCACAGCACCAGCGCCTACACCCAACTGGTGGCGGTGTTGTTGGACTGGGTGTTCGAGGCGGCCGACACCGCCGCCGATCCCGACATCACCCGCTGGCTGGTTGCGCTGTTCAACCTGATGCAAGGCAAGGAATACCTGGGGCAAGAGCGCGCGATGGGCACGGCTATGCTGGCAGCTCAGCGCCTCGACGCCGCCTTGCAGCGGCGGTTGCTGCACCTGATGGACGCGCAGCAATGTTGTTTCGATTTGGTCGAAACGCACGCTGCAGACGACTTGCACCGCTGCGGCGCGTGGCCGCTGAACGCCCTGGACAGCGCTGAACACGAACGTCTGCGTCGCATCCTGTGCACGTCCACACCTGGCCAAACAGCCCCCAACGAACTCGGTCCCGTATGGTTCGACGTGTGCAGTCGGCGCATCGACCAACTGCGCAACGTCGAGCAAGCGCTGTGCGAAGCGCTGCAGCGCCTGTGCCGCGACAAGCGTGCCCAGGCCGAGGCGGCGCTGCGCCAGCTCGAGGCCCTGCCGCCATCAGGCCTGGACAACGACCCCGACGAGGACTTGAGCTGCCTGACCTCACAACCCCCGGATGCCGACTGGCCCTGCACCGACACCGTGGCGCGCTACCCGTACCGCTCGCTGCCCGGCTTGCTGCATGAGCAACAACAACGCCTGCAGCGCCTCAGCACCGAACTCGACGCCGTGCGCGCCAGTTTGCAAGACCGCAAAGTGATCGAGCGCGCCAAAGGGTTGCTGATGGCTCACCGACGCCTCAGCGAAGAGCAGGCGCACCGCACGCTGCGTCAGCTGGCCATGAACCAAGGCAAGCGCATGGTCGACGTCGCCCAGTCCATCCTCGCCACCGCCGCGGCGCTGCCGGATGTGCTCGACGGTGCACTGCTGCAGTGCACCCCGGCGCCACGCAGCCACCACCGTTGAGCGCGGCGCACCAACGCGGAGCAAGGCAAGAGGCGATGACGCGCGCGCGCATAGGCCGCAAGGCTGGCACGTCATTTGCTTGATACCAAGCAAGCACAGGTCAACGGCGACCTCGCTGCGCCCCGACGAGGGGGCATTTTGGACAACGGCGTCCTTGCACCGGCAGCGCTTCGGCGCGCACGGGCAACGACGCCGTTTTTTGTTGCGACACCCTTCCTGGAGCCTACGCCATGACCCACATTGATGATGCCAACGTCACCAACAACGGCGCCGCCCCGGCGGCAGCGCCGCAGGCTGCGGGCCCCAACCGCCGCCAATGGCTCGGGCAAACGGGAGCTGCCTTGTTTGCATGCCTAGGCCACCACGGCGTGTGGGCCGCAGGCTCCGACGCGCCAGAAAAAACCGAAGTCAAGATCGGCTTCATCCCCCTGACCGACTGCGCCAGTGTCGTGATGGCCAACGTGCTCGGTTTCGACAAAAAGTACGGCGTCACGATCATCCCCACCAAAGAAGCGAGTTGGGCAGGCGTGCGCGACAAACTCGTCAATGGCGAGTTGGA
Source organism: Tepidimonas aquatica (assembly GCF_007556585.1). Lineage (GTDB taxonomy): Bacteria > Pseudomonadota > Gammaproteobacteria > Burkholderiales > Burkholderiaceae_C > Tepidimonas > Tepidimonas aquatica. The sequence goes on from NZ_VJNA01000004.1 coordinate 76,334, forward strand.
CATGGCCCACGTGCTGTACGGCCTGGTGTACGGCGTGCACATGGGCACCGCTGGCCCCAAAAAAGCCATGGCCGTCCTGATGGGACTCAACCACAACGGCCAGGCCATCACGTTGAGCAAGGCCCTGGCCACCCAAGGCGTTACCGATGGCCCATCGCTGGCCAAACACATGCGCGCCAACAGGCGCGAGTACACGTTTGCCGGCACCTTCCCCACCGGCACCCATGCCATGTGGATACATTACTGGCTGGCTTCGTTTGGCATCAACCCGCTCACCGATGCCAAGCTGATCACCGTACCGCCACCGCAAATGGTGGCCAACATGCGGGTGGGCAACATGGATGGCTTTTGTGTGGGTGAACCATGGAACCACCGCGCCATCATGGACGGCATCGGCATCACCGCCAACACCACCCAGGACATTTGGCGGGACCATCCTGAAAAGGTTTTAGGCACGACCGTCGAGTTCGTCAAAAAATACCCCAACACCACCCGTGCAGTGATGATGGCGGTGCTGGAAGCCAGCCGCTGGATCGATGCCGGGCTGCAAAACAAGCTCAAAATGGCCGAAGTGGTGGCACAAAAGTCCTATATCAACACCAGCGTCGACGCGATTAACCAGCGCATCTTGGGGCGCTACCAAAACGGCTTGGGCAAAACCTGGGACGACCCCAACCACATGAAATTCTTCAACGATGGCAAGGTCAATTTCCCGTACCTGTCCGACGGCATGTGGTTCCTGACCCAGCACAAACGCTGGGGTTTGATCAAAGATCACCCCGACTACCTGGGCATTGCCAAACAAATCAACCAGATCGAGCTGTACAAAAGCGTAGCCGGCGCGCTGGGCATCAGTGTTCCTAAAGACCCGATGCGCAGCAACAAATTGATCGACGGTGTGGTCTGGGATGGCAAAAACCCTGCCCAGTACGCCGACAGCTTTGCCATCCGTGCCAAAGCCTGAGCCCACAGGAGAATCCACATGGTCAGCGCCGTTTTTCACGGTCCGTGGTACGACACGGCCTCATCCGAGCACAGCCGCTCGACCCCCAACCCGACGGCACCCGACTCAAGCGTGCCCGTGCCCCGTGCGGCGCCCGACAGCGCGCCACCGCCGCGGCGTCCGAACCCGAACGGTACGCTGGCGCGCATTGTCGCGTCGTGCGCGGGCATCGCCTTGCTGGTGGGCGTTTGGGCGCTGCTGACGCAGCCTGGTGGATCTTTTCCCACGCCGGCAGCCACCTTCGATGCCGCCGTCGAGCTCTTTTCTGATCCGTTTTACCGCAACGGGCCCAACGACCAGGGCATCGGCTGGAACGTGTTGATGTCGTTGCAACGGGTCGCGCTGGGGTTTGGTCTGGCGGCCTTGGTTGGCATTCCGCTGGGCTTTTTGATCGGACGTTTTCGATTCCTGGGTAGCATGTTCAGCCCCATCATCGGCTTGCTGCGCCCGGTGTCGCCACTGGCCTGGCTTCCGTTGGGGTTGCTTGCTTTCAAGGCGGCCAACCCAGCCGCCATCTGGACGATTTTTATTTGCTCCATTTGGCCGATGATCATCAACACCGCAGTCGGCGTGCAACGTGTGCCCCAGGACTATCTCAACGTGGCACGGGTGCTCGACCTAAACGAATGGAAAATCATCACCCGCATTTTGATGCCGGCCGTACTGCCCTACATGCTAACCGGTGTGCGCTTGGCCGTCGGTACCGCCTGGTTGGTGATCGTGGCAGCTGAAATGTTGACCGGTGGCGTGGGTATTGGCTTTTGGGTGTGGGACGAATGGAACAACCTGAACGTCAACCACATCATCGTGGCCATCGTTGTCATCGGTACAGTTGGGTTGCTGTTGGAGCTGGCGCTGATCAAAATCGCCACCGCCTTCACCTACGACGAGGTCAAACCATGAACGACAACAAATACATACAAATCGAAGGTGTGGGGCAGACGTTCAGCACCCCCAAAGGCGCGTTCGTGGCGCTGCGCGACATCCACCTGACGATTGCCAAAGGCGAATTTGTGGCGCTCATCGGGCATTCGGGTTGCGGCAAGTCCACACTGCTCAACTTGATCGCCGGGTTGACCCGCCCCAGCGCGGGGGTGCTGCTGTGCGCCGGGCGGGAAATCACCGGCCCAGGCCCGGAGCGCGCCGTGGTGTTTCAAAACCACTCGCTGCTGCCCTGGCTGACGTGCTTTGACAACGTGTACCTGGCGGTGGAGCGCGTCTTTGGCGCCAACGAGCCCAAGGCCCGCCTACGCGAACGCACCAGCGCCGCGCTGGAGCTGGTGGGCCTGGCGCACGCCGCCCACAAGCGCCCGGGGGAAATTTCGGGTGGCATGAAGCAGCGGGTAGGCATTGCCCGCGCCCTGGCGATGGAGCCCAAAGTGCTGCTGATGGACGAGCCGTTTGGCGCATTGGACGCGCTGACCCGCGCCAAGCTGCAAGACGAGTTGCTCGACATCGTGGCACGCACGCACAGCACGGTGGTGATGGTCACGCACGACGTGGACGAAGCCGTGTTGTTGGCCGACCGCATCGTCATGATGACCAATGGCCCAGCGGCCACCATCGGTGAGGTGCTTGAGGTGCCGCTGCCCCGGCCGCGCGATCGGCTACGCCTGGCGGTGGACAACACGTATGTGCGCTGCCGCAAAGCCGTCATCGATTTTCTCTACACCCGCCAACGTCACGTGGAAAAAGTGGCCTAAAGGAGCATCGCCCCATGGACATGCGCGCGCACTGCCCCTCCCGCAAGCGGCTTGTGCTGATCGGCAACGGCATGGCCGGTATCCGCACCCTGGAGGAGCTGCTCAGAATCGCTCCCGATCTGTACGACATCACGGTCTTTGGCGCCGAGCCGTACCCGAACTACAACCGCATCGCCCTGTCGCCCGTGCTGGCCGGCGAGCAGACGTTGGAGGAGATCATCCTCAACCCCGTGTCGTGGTACGAAGACCACGGCATCATCTTGCACCTGGGCAAGAAAGTGGTGGAGGTCGACCGAAGCCACCGCATCGTGCGCGCGGCCGATGGCACCGAAGCCACTTACGATCGCTTGCTGCTGGCCACCGGTTCCAACCCCTTCATCTTGCCGGTGCCGGGCCGCGAGCTGGACGGCGTGATCACCTACCGTGACATTGCCGACACCAACACCATGATCGAGGCGGCGGCCAAGTACAAGCACGCCGTCGTCATTGGTGGGGGTTTGCTGGGGTTGGAGGCGGCCAACGGCTTGATGTTGCGTGGCATGCAGGTCACCGTGGTGCACATCGCGCCGTGGCTGATGGAGCGCCAGCTCGACGAGGTGGCCGGCAAGATGCTGCAAAAGTCGCTGCAGGAGCGGGGACTGAAGTTCCTGATCGGTGCGCAAACCCAGGCGTTGATCGGTGGCATGGACGGTCGCGTCATGGCCGTGCAGTTCAAAGACGGCACGGAAATACCGGCCGACCTTGTGGTCATGGCGGCTGGCATACGCCCCAACATCGAGCTGGCACGCAGCATGGGGTTGTATTGCCAACGTGGCGTCGTCGTGACCGACACGATGCAAACCGTCACCGACCCGCGCATTTACGCCGTCGGCGAATGCACCGAACACCGCGGCGTGACTTACGGTTTGGTGGCCCCGTTGTTCGAGCAAGCCAGGGTGCTGGCCACGCACCTGGCCGAACTTGGCATCGGCCGCTACCTGGGCTCGCAAGTTTCCACCAAGCTCAAGGTCACCGGCATCGACCTGTTTTCGGCGGGTGACTTCATGGGCGGCGAAGGCACCGAGGACATTGTGCTGAGCGACCCCTACGCCGGGGTGTACAAAAAACTGGTGATCAAAGACGACAAGCTCGTGGGCGCGTGCCTGTACGGCGACACGGTCGATGGGGCCTGGTACTTCAAGCTGTTGCGCGAAGGACGCCCGATCCGCGACATCCGCGACCGGCTGATGTTTGGCGAAACCAACATCGGCGACACCGGCCACGAGGGCCACAACAAAGCCGCCGCCATGGCCGATGACGACGAGGTGTGCGGCTGCAATGGGGTGACCAAAGGTACCATCTGCAAAGCCATCAAAGAAAAAGGCTTGTTCACGCTGGAAGAAGTGCGCAAACACACCAAGGCCAGTGCCTCGTGCGGCTCATGCACCGGCTTGGTGGAGCAGCTGCTGATGTTCGCCGCCGGGGGAGACTACTCGGCCACGCCGAAGAAAAAGGCCCTGTGCGGCTGCACCGACCTCAGCCACGACGACGTGCGCCAAGCCATTCGCACACTGCTGCCGGACGGCAGCAAGCTGCTGACCATCGCTGCGGTGATGCGTCAGCTCAATTGGCGCACGCCCAACGGCTGCGCCACCTGCCGCCCTGCCCTCAACTACTACCTGATCTCCACCTGGCCCAAAGAGGCGCAAGACGATCCGCAATCGCGCTTCATCAACGAGCGCAGCCACGCCAACATCCAAAAAGACGGCACCTATTCGGTGGTGCCGCGCATGTGGGGCGGCGAGACCAGCGCCGCAGAGCTGCGCCGCATCGCCGATGTGGTGGACAAGTACAAGATCCCCACGGTCAAGGTGACCGGTGGCCAGCGCATCGACCTGCTGGGCGTGAAAAAAGAAGACCTGCCCAAAGTGTGGCGCGACCTGGGCATGCCTTCGGGCCACGCATATGCCAAGGCGCTGCGCACGGTCAAAACCTGCGTTGGCAGCGAATGGTGCCGCTTCGGTACGCAAGACAGCACCCAAATGGGCAAAGACTTGGAACGTGCGCTGTGGCGCATGTACGCCCCGCACAAGGTCAAACTCGCCGTCAGCGGCTGCCCGCGCAACTGCGCCGAGGCAGGCATCAAAGATGTCGGCGTGATTGGTGTCGACTCCGGCTGGGAAATCTACGTGGCCGGCAACGGCGGCATCAAAACCGAAGTCGCCCAATTCCTGGTGAAAGTGCGCACCGCGCAAGAGGTGCTGGAGTACGCCGGGGCGTTTTTGCAGCTGTACCGCGAAGAAGGCTGGTACCTGGAGCGCACTTGCCACTACGTCGCCCGGGTCGGCTTGGACTACGTCAAAAAGCGGGTGCTGGACGATCCGCAAGGCCGCCGCGCCCTATGGGAGCGGCTGCAGTTCGCCCTTGACGGCGAACCCGACCCTTGGTTCGAGTTCGACAAAGCCCGCGTCGACACCCGTCAATTCGAAGCGCTGAGCGTCTGAGTCAAGGAGCCCCCATGAACCAGTGGAAACCCATCTGCCGCGTCGAGGACATCCCCGTGCTGGGCGCGCGCCGCGTACTGCGCCGCCACGGTGAGGCCGTGGCCGTCTTCCGCAACGCCGACGACCAGGTCTTGGCCCTGCTGGACCGCTGTCCCCACAAGGGCGGTCCGCTCAGCCAGGGCATCGTGTTTGGCACCAGCGTGGCCTGCCCGCTGCACAACTGGACCATTGGCTTGGACGACGGCTGCGCCAAGGCGCCCGACGAGGGCTGCACGCCGCGCTTTTCGGTCAAGGTCGACGCCGGTCAGGTCTTCCTCGACCAACACGAGCTCGACACCGTGGCCGTGGACCAGGCCAAGGCAACGGCATGACCACCGCACCCGTGCAGCTGACGCGCTCCACCTGCCCTTACTGCGGCGTGGGCTGCGGCGTGATCATCGAGTCCCGCGGGGCGCAGATCATCGGCGTGCGCGGCGACCCTGACCACCCGGCCAACTTCGGCCGGCTGTGCACCAAGGGCAGCACCCTGCACCTGACCGCCACCGAAACGCTGGCGCGACAGACCCGGTTGCTGCAGCCCATGCGCAGACCGCAGCGCGGGCACCCTCCGCAGCCGATAGACTGGGACAGCGCCTTGGACGAGGTTGCCCAACGGCTGGGCGAGATCGTCGACCGCCACGGCCCGGATGCGGTGGGCTTTTACATCTCCGGCCAGTTGCTCACCGAGGACTACTACGTTTTCAACAAACTGGCCAAGGGGCTCATCGGCACCAACAACATCGACACCAATTCGCGCCTGTGCATGAGCAGCGCCGTGGCCGGCTACAAGCTCACCTTGGGCGCCGACGCGCCGCCGGCGTGCTACGAGGACATCGACCATGCCGAAGTGATCTTCATCGTGGGCGCCAACCCTGCCTGGGCCCACCCGATCCTGTTTCGGCGCCTGGAAGACGCCAAACGCGCCAACCCACGGCTGCGCCTCATCGTGGCCGACCCGCGGCGCACCGAAACCGCCGAGCTGGCCGATCTGTACCTGCCGCTCCAGCCCGGCACCGACGTCGCCCTCTTTCACGGCATGCTGCACGTGCTGATTTGGGAGCAGCTCATCGACCCCGGCTACATCGCCGCGCACACCGAGGGCTTCGACGCGCTGCGCCAGCGTGTGCTGGACTTTCCCCCGGCCCGCGCCGCGCAGCTGTGTGGCATCGACGCCGCTGCGCTGGTCCAGGCGGCGCGCTGGTTCGGGCAATCGCACGCCACGCTGTCGCTGTACTGCCAAGGCCTCAACCAAAGTCACAGCGGCACCGCCAAAAACGCCGCCCTCATCAACCTGCACCTGGCCACGGGGCACATCGGCCGCCCAGGCGCCGGGCCATTTTCGCTGACCGGGCAGCCCAACGCCATGGGCGGACGCGAGGTCGGCGGCATGGCGAACCTGCTGTCGGCACACCGCGACCTGGCCAACCCCGAACACCGCGCCGAAGTCGCGCGCCTGTGGGGGGTGGCCGAGGTCCCCGCCACCCCCGGCACAACGGCGGTGGAAATGTTCGGGGCCGCCGCCCGCGGCGAGATCAAGGCGCTGTGGATCGCCTGCACCAACCCCGCGCAATCCATGCCCGACCAGGCCGCCGTGCGCCGGGCGATGCAGCGCTGCGAATTCGTGGTGGTGCAAGAAGCCTTCGCCACCACGGCCACCGGCGCCTACGCCGACATGCTGCTGCCGGCCAGCACCTGGGGCGAAAAGGAGGGCACCGTCACCAACAGCGAGCGGCGCATCAGCCGCGTGCGTGCGGCCATTCCCGCCCCCGGTCAGGCCCGCCCGGACTGGCGCATCGTCGTCGACGTGGCGCGCCGGCTCGAAGCGCGCTGGCCACAGCGCCTCAACGGCCGCCACACCCTCTTTCCCTACGACGGCCCCGAAGCCATCTGGAACGAGCACCGCGAATCCACCCGCGGGCGCGACCTGGACATCACCGGCCTGAGCTATGCGCTGCTGGAGCACGCGCCACAGCAGTGGCCCTGTCCGGAAGGTGGCGGCCCGCAAGCACGTCTGTACATGGACGGCCGCTTTGCCACCGCCAACGGCCGTGCCCGTTTTGCCGACGTGGACTTCGTCCCCGTGGCCGAGCCGCGCGACGCCCGCTACCCCTTCAGCCTGATCACCGGACGCTTGCGCGACCATTGGCATGGCATGAGCCGCACCGGCCTGCTGGGGCGGCTGTTTGGCCATGTCAGCGAACCAGCGGTGCAACTGCATCCGCAGGACATGGCACGGCTGGGGCTGCAAGATGGCGACCTCGTGCACCTCACCTCGCGGCGCGGCTCCATCGTGTTGCCGGCGCAAGGCAGCGAGCAAGTCGGCCCCTGCCAAGCCTTCATGGCCATGCATTGGGGCGAGGAGTGCCTCAGCGGCGCCAGCAGCAGCGGCGAGCGGCTTGCTGGCGTCAATGCGCTGACGCTGCCGACCTTTTGCCCCACCGCCAAACAGCCCGAACTCAAGCACGCCGCTGTCAAGGTGCTCAAAGCCGAGCTGCCATGGACCTTGCTGGCCGCTGCCTGGCTGCCGCTCGATCAGGCCCATCGGGCCCTGGCCGCGCTGCGGGCGCTGATGCCGCGGTTCGCCTACGCCACTTGCGTGCCGTTTGGCCGCGAACCCCACGAGCGCGGCGTGCTGGGCGTGCAGCTGCGTGCCGCGGCCTACGAGCCCGCGGCCGACGAGCTGCTGGCACACATCGAAGCGATCATGGGCCTGGATGCCAGCGACGTGCTGCGCTACGCCGACCGCCGCCGTGGGCAACGCCGCGCGATGCGCCTGGTTCCGCGCGCCGAGGGGCAGCCCGACCTGCTTTTGGAGGCTTTTTTGCTCGCCGGCGACACCCGCGCCGAGCGCTGGGTGCGCGCCTTGCTGCACGACGAGCTGCCCGCGCAGGCCTATGGGCGCGCTTTGCTCGTGCCCAGCGCCGAGCCGCCCTCGGCGTTGGCCCCGCGCAGCCGTCAGGTCTGCACCTGCCTCAACGTCACCGAATCCGACATCGTCGCCACCCTGGCGCAGTGCCACGGCAGCGCTGAGGAGCGTCTGGCCCAGCTGCAGGCGCAGCGCCGCTGCGGCACCCAGTGCGGCTCTTGCTTGCCGGAGCTGCGCCGTCTGGTGCGAGCCAGTTTGCAGGTCGCCTGACGCATGAAACTCGTTTGCATGGCCCGACTTGGACACACCACCCCATGAGCATCGCTGCATACCTCAAGGAGATCGGCCGCGGCCAAAAAGGCGCTCGCGCGCTCAGCCGTGACCAAGCCAACGATCTGCTGAGCCGGGTGTTGGATGGCCGCGTCAGTGACGTCGAACTCGGCGCCTTTGCCATCGCCATGCGCATCAAGGGCGAAACGCGCGACGAGATGCTGGGTTTTCTGGACGCCGTGCAAGCTCGTCTGGCGCGGCTGCCCGACCTCGGCGTCACCACCGTGGTGCTGCCCAGCCACAACGGCGCGCGCCGTCTGCCCCTGGCCACGCCACTGTTGGCACTGCTGTTGGCACGCGCGGGGGTGCCGGTGGTGGTGCATGGCAGCCAAACCGTCGATGGCCGCGTGTGCAGTGCCCAGGTTTTCGAGGCGCTGGGTATCACGCCAGCCCGGGCCATGCAAGCGCCCGGGCCAGGCCAGTGTGTATACATCCCGACCCACGTGCTGTGCCCTGCGCTGCAGCGCTTGTTGGATCTGCGGCGTGCCTTGGGCGTGCGCAACCCCGCCCACAGCCTGGTCAAGCTCATCAACCCCTGTGCGGGCCGCGCCTTGCTGGTGGTCAGCTACACCCACCCCGACTACGCCACCGTCTACGCGGACACCCTGATGGCGGCGGGCGCACACGCCATGCTGCTGCGGGGCAGTGAGGGGGAACCGGTGGCCGACCCACGCCGTGTCCCCCAGATCGACATCATTGAGCACGGCACGCGGCGTGTCGTGCAGGTTGGCGAAGAAGGCCCGGTTGTCGCGGTGCCGCCGCTGCCGCTCAAGCTCACGCCCGAGGCCAACGCGGATCTCATCCGCGCCATCCTCGACGGACAACGCCCCCTCCCCCACCCCCTGTCCCTTCAGGTGGAGCACATTCTGCAGCAATTGCATGTCCGTGCGCCCGCGGCGGCGACACACCCTCAACCCCGCTACGGATCCTGACCATGGCCCAGCCAACGCACCACCTCGACCTCGACGACCCACCCGCCCCGGGCACCGTAACCCTCGTGGGCGCCGGCCCGGGCGATCCCAATTTGTTGACCCTCAAAGCAGCACGTGTCATCGCGGCCGCCACGTTGCTGCTGGTCGACGATTTGGTCAACGACGCCGTGCTCGCTTACGCCAACCCCAAAGCACGCGTCGTGCGTGTCGGCAAGCGCGGTGGCTGCAAGAGCACACCCCAGTCGTTCATCCACCGGTTCATGGTCAGGGTAGCGCGCCGCGGCGAGACGGTGGTTCGACTCAAAGGAGGTGATCCGTTCGTGTTCGGCCGCGGTGGCGAGGAGTACGAGGTTCTGCGTGCCGCTGGGATCCCCGTACGCTGCGTCAATGGCATCACGTCGGGTTTGGCGGCGGCCACCGAGTTGGGCATCGCCCCCACGCATCGTCAACTCGCCCACGGTGTGATGCTGCTGACAGGGCACCGCCAAGCGGGTGAGCCGCCGCTGGACTGGGCGGCGCTCGGCGCCTGCGCGCGCCAAGCGGGTCTGACCATGATCATTTACATGGGGGTGGCGCAAGCGGCGCACATTCAGCACGAGCTGCTGCGGGCGATGCCGGGGTCAACACCGGTGGCGATTGCGCAGCACGCCACGCTGCCGCAACGGCGGCACGCCGTCACCACATTGGAGCGCTTGGTGTCGACGCTGCAAAACTCGGGCCTGGGCAGCCCGGCCGTCATCATCGTCGGCGATGTCGTGCGTGCCGCAGCCGTGCTGGCGATGGACGACCCGTCCACCGTGCTACCTCGGCGCGCGTGACACCGCCGCGAGGCGCTCCGTGCGCCGCAGCGCGGGGAACAGGTCTACAATGGCCGCAACAGGACGGCCACCGTGAACCGCACCCGTGCTCCCCGCTTCGTGGCCCTGCTCGGCGCATCGGCCGGTGGGTTGGAGCCGCTGCGTGAACTGGTGGCAGCGATGCCGCGCGACCCCCATTTGAGCTGCGTCGTCGCGCAGCACATCGCCGCCGCCGAGCCCAGCGCCTTGGCGAGGTTGTTGCAATCGGTCACCAGCACGCCGGTCGAAACGGTGCGTGACGGCGTGGAGCTGCGAGGTGGCGTGATCTACGTCACTCCGTCCGGTCACCATGTGGAACTCGATGGCCGGCGGCTGCGGCTGCAAGCCTCGGTGCCGGGGCAAGGCCCAGCGCCCTCGCTGGATCGGCTGTTTGCCAGCGCCGCCCGCTCGCTGGGCACGCGCGCGCTAGCCATCGTGTTGTCCGGCACGGGGCAAGACGGTGCGGTCGGTGCACGGGTGCTGCGCGATGCGGGGGGGCCATATGGGCCGAAACCCCTGCCGAAGCACCGTTTGCCTCGATGCCCCAAACCATCATCGAACGCGGCCTGGCCGACCACGTGGACACCGCGGTCGCGCTGGGTCGGCGGCTGCGCACGTTGTTGCAAGCGGTGGACAAACCCGCCACGCCCCAAGCGCCCAGCGACAGCGCCATGACCGACGAACGCCAGGCCATGGCGGCCCTGGTGCATCGCGTCGCCACGAGCACCGGGCTGGAGTTGGGCCAGTACCAGGAGGCCACGCTGCGGCGCCAGTTCGAGCGCGTGATGCGCCAGCATGGCGCCACCAGCCTGGTGCAACTGGCCGCCGAAGCCGAACGCACCCCGGAGCTGCTGCAGGCCCTGCAGCAGTCGGTCACGATCGGCGTCACCGAGTGGTTGCGCAACCCCAGCGCCTTTGCGGCGCTGCGGGTGGCGTGGCGTGACCACATCCGCGCCCGCGCCGCGGCCGGCGCCGCAACGCTGCGCCTTTGGTCGGTGGGCTGCTCCAGTGGCGAAGAGGTCTACACGCTGGCCATGCTCACCGACGAGTTGCTGGGTGAGCTGGGCGTATCGCTGGACTGGATGGTGCTGGGCACCGACGTCAACGCGGCGGCGCTGGAGCAGGCGCGCAGCGGGCTGTTCGACGAAGACAGCGCCAGCGCCCTGCCCGCCGCGTGGCGCGAACGCTACTTCAGCCGCATCGGCCACACCTTGCGCTTGCAGCAAGAGCTGCGCCGACGCTGCATCTTCACACGCCACGACGTGCTGCAGGACTTGCCGTTTTTGCGCATGGATCTGGTGGCGTGTCGCAACGTGCTCATCTACCTCAAGGGCAGCGCCAAGGACGAGGTGCTGCGCCGCCTGCACCACGCCCTGCTGCCCGACGGGCTGCTGATGCTGGGCCGCTCCGAGGCGCTGAGTGCGCGCACACGCACGCTGTTCACAGCCGTCTCGACCCAGGAGCACCTGTGGCGCAAACGCCCCGACGCGCACGCCCCGCCGCTGGCCATGCGCGCGCGGCGTCCCGCCGCCAAGGCGACCCCGGTGCACCCGGCGCCGCCCCAGTTGCGCCCCGTGGATCACCTGGAAGCCGACCTGCGTGAGCGGCTGCTGCAACACCTGCTGCAGCGCCACGCACCCCCCACCGTGTTGCTCGACCGCGATGGCCACCCGCTGCACGTGGTCGGGTCGATGGACGGGCTGATGCGTTGGCCGGCCGGGGCCACCGTCGCGCTGACGATGCCCAACCTGGTCGATGCCGCCTGGCAACGCGATGTGCAGTTGGCCATGCATCGGCTGCTGGATGGCAGCGACGCCTGGCGGCGCTGACCGATGCCTTGCACGAAGCCGTGGTGTTGATGGACGCGCTGCACGGCCGCATCGAATACGCCTCGCGGCGGTTGGGCGAATGGTTGCCGCCGCCGCAGCCGCCGGCCGACGCCGGCACCCTGGCCTGGCTGCTGGAATCGATCCACCCCGAGGAGCAAGGACGCGTGCAGGCGCGCTGGCACGACGAGCGCAGTGACCACTGGACCCAGCGCTACCGGCTGCGCACCCCGGACGGGGGCTGGCGCTGCGTGCAGGAACGCGCCGCCCGCCTGCCTGCGGACGAAGGCGCAGCACGGCCGATCGCCGTGTCGCTGCTGGACGTGACCGAGCTGATGGTGCTGGAGCGCCGCGAACAGGTGGCGCACAGCCGCCTGCAAGCGGCGTGGGACAACCCCAGCGTCGGCATGGTGGTGTGCTCGCCCGACGGGACGGTGATGGAAAGCAACCCTGCGCTGGCGCAACGGCTCGGTTGTCCCGCGGAAGACATGCGTGGCACGCCGTGGCAGCAGTGGATCCACCCCGACGACCGCGACACGCTGCAGCACCAGTGGCGCGCCATGCTGGGCAGCCGTCAACCGGCGGCGCAGGAACAGCGCCTGCTGGCGCGCGACGGCACGCTGCGCTGGGCACGCCAGCACGTGTCGCTGGCGCGCCACCCCGCGCCACTGGACGACGTCGTGGTGGTGCTGCTGGAAAACATCGACGAGGCCAAGGCGCGCGAGCAGACCATCTTCCGCCAGGCCAACTACGACGCGCTCACCGGGCTGCCCAACCGCGCCCTGTACCGCGACCGGCTGGAGCAGGCGCTGCTGCGTGCCCAGCGCGAACTGCGCGCGGTGTACGTCATGTTCATCGACCTTGATGGCTTCAAGGAGGTCAACGACATCCACGGCCACGAGCTGGGCGACGAAGTGTTGGTGGAGACGGCGGGGCGCATCCGCCGCGCCCTGCGAGCCAACGACACCGTGGCGCGCTTTGGCGGTGACGAATTCGTCGTGATGCTGGAGGCGGCCGACTTGCCGCTGGTGGTCGAACGGGTGGCCGACAACATCCTGCAGGCGCTGCGCCAGCCCTACACCCTGCACGGCAACGTGCTGCGGCTAAGCGCCAGTATCGGGGTGGCGGCCTATCCCTCAGACGGCGAAACCTCCGAAGAGCTACTGCGCATGGCCGACACCGCGATGTACGCCGCCAAAAACGGCGGGCGCGACCGCATGCGCTTTTACTCGCCGCAGATGGAAAGCCGGGCGCGCCACCTGGCCGAAATCAAGACCGGCCTGGAGCAAGCGCTGGCCGACAGCGCCTTCGAGCTGCTGTTTCAGCCGGTGGTCTCGTTGCCCGAGCAGCGTGTGCGTGGCGCCGAGGTGTTGTTGCGCTGGCGCCACCCGACCCGGGGCTTGGTGTCACCGGTGGAGTTCATCGCGGTGGCCGAAGCCAGCGGCCAGATCCGCCGCATCGGCGCGTGGGTGCTGCGCGAGAGCGCGCGGCTGGCCCTGCAGGCCGCGCAGCGCTGGGGGCCGGGTTTCCGGCTGGCGGTCAATGTCTCGGGGGCGCAGTTTGGCGACAGCACGCTGCGCGACTGGCTGGAGGAACACCGTGCAGCGCTGCCGCACCTGACGATCGAAGTCACCGAATCCGTGTGGATGGCCGACAGCCCCTCCACGTTGGCGTGGTTGCAGCGCGTGCGCGAAGGCGGTGGCCGCGTGGCGCTCGATGATTTCGGCACCGGGTACTCGAGCCTGGCGTACCTGCTGCGCACGCCGGTGGATGTGCTCAAGGTCGACAAACGCTTCACCGACCACGTGGGCACGGGCGGCCCCAGCGAACGCATCGTGGCCGCGGTGTTGGAGCTGGCGGCCGCGCTGCAGGCCCGCGTCGTCGTCGAGGGGGTGGAGAGCGCGGCGCAGCTCGAATTTCTGGCACCGCGCGCGCCGCTGGACGTGCAAGGCTTTCAGTTCGCCCGCCCGTTGCCCTGGGACGGCTTGGTTGACTACGTCGGACGCACCGGTGTGGTCGCCGCGTAACCCAGCGCCCCCAATACAAAACACAAAGCCGCCCGGCGGGGCGGCTTGCGATCACCGTGGGCCCATGCAGGGCCACGACGTTGGCGGAGCGGACGGGGCTCGAACCCGCGACCCCCGGCGTGACAGGCCGGTATTCTGACCAACTGAACTACCGCTCCAGTTGTGTGGCGACCCTACGGGGATTCGAACCCCGGTACTCACCGTGAAAGGGTGATGTCCTAGGCCTCTAGACGATAGGGTCGTCGACGATGCGAAAACGTTGGCGGAGCGGACGGGGCTCGAACCCGCGACCCCCGGCGTGACAGGCCGGTATTCTGACCAACTGAACTACCGCTCCAGTTGTGTGGCGACCCTACGGGGATTCGAACCCCGGTACTCACCGTGAAAGGGTGATGTCCTAGGCCTCTAGACGATAGGGTCGTCGACGATGCGAAAACGTTGGCGGAGCGGACGGGGCTCGAACCCGCGACCCCCGGCGTGACAGGCCGGTATTCTGACCAACTGAACTACCGCTCCAGTTGTGTGGCGACCCTACGGGGATTCGAACCCCGGTACTCACCGTGAAAGGGTGATGTCCTAGGCCTCTAGACGATAGGGTCATGTATCCTGTGGTGGAGGTAAGCGGGATCGAACCGCTGACCTCTTGCATGCCATGCAAGCGCTCTCCCAGCTGAGCTATACCCCCACGGGCCTCGATGGCTTGCACGCGGCTGCTGCTTGTAGCGCTGCAGCGTTGTGCGCTGTCGAGACTTGCATTATAGCCATAAATCGACGCGTTTTTCGTGCGGGCGGCACAAATACGGTCGAGGCGCCCTCACGCCGCGGCCAGCCGCGCCAGCACGTCCTCGCGCCGGTGCAGCGCCAGCACCGCGTCCACCGACGGCGTCTGCGCCACCCCCATCACCAGCACGCGCACCGGCATGGCCAGCTGCGGCATCTTGAGGCCATGCGCGGCGAGCGTGGCCTTCAGCGCCGCGGCGATGTCGGCCGCCGTCCACGGCACGTCGCTCAAACGCTGGCGCAGCTCGGCCAGCGCCGGGCGCACGGCGTCGGTCACGTGCTGCGCCAGGTCCTCGGCGCGCGGCGTGGGCGTGGCGTAGTACGGCTGCGCCCAGTCGGCCAGCGCCACCGTGGTGTCGCAGCGGTCTTTGAACAGGCCGCAAATGGCAGCCAGCCGCTCGTCGGCCGCGAGCCCACGGCGGGCGAGCTGCTCGGCCACCAGCGGGGCGAGCCGCTCGTCCGGCGTCATCTTGATGTGCTGCGCGTTGACCCAACGCAGCTTGGCTTCGTCGAACTGCGCCGCGCTCTTGCCCAGGTGGTCGAGGTCGAACCACTGCAGGAACTGCTCGCGCGTGAAGATCTCGTCGTCGCCGTGGCTCCAGCCCAGGCGCGCCAGGTAGTTGATCATGGCGTCGGGCAAAAAGCCCGCGTCACGGTACCAGGTGACCGGCTTGGCGCCGTGGCGCTTGCTCATCTTTTCGCCGTGTTCGTTGAGCACCGTGGGCAGGTGCGCGTACACCGGCGGCTCGTGCCCCAGCGCGCGAAAGATGTTGATCTGGCGCGGCGTGTTGTTGACGTGGTCGTCGCCGCGGATGACGTGCGTGATGCGCATGTCGATGTCGTCGACGACGACGCAAAAGTTGTAGGTGGGCGTGCCAATGTCACCCAGCGGCGCCTGGCGCGCGATCACCAGGTCGTCCAGCTCGTCGTTACGGATTTCGATGCGGCCCTTGACCTTGTCGACCCACACGACGCTGCCGCCCAGGGGGTTTTTGAAGCGGATCACCGGCAGCACGCCAGCGGGCGGCGTGGGCAGCGCCTTGCCCGGCTCCGGACGCCAGGTGCCGTCGTAGCGCGGTTTGAGCTTGGCGGCCATCTGACGCTCGCGCAACGCGTCGAGCTCCTCGGGCGTCATGTAGCAGTGGTACGCCAGCCCGGCTTGCAGCATCTCGGCGATGACCTGCTTGTAGCGCGCCATGCGCTGCATCTGGTAGTACGGCCCCTCGTCGGGCGTCAGGCCCAGCCACTGCATGGCCTGCAGGATGACGTCCACCGCCTCTTGCGTGGAGCGCTCCTGGTCGGTGTCTTCGATGCGCAGGATGAAGTCGCCACCATGGCGGCGCGCAAACGCCCACGGGTACAGCGCCGAGCGGATGTTGCCCAGGTGGATGAAGCCGGTGGGTGACGGGGCAAATCGGGTGCGGATACGGGTTGTCATGATGGCTACGCTTGGGGCATGGGAGGGAGCGTCAGACCAGCGCGTCGAGGCCGCGTGACAGATCGGCCACGATGTCGTCCAGGTGCTCCAGGCCGACCGAGATGCGGATGAGCGCCTGCGAGATGCCCGCGGCCTGGCGCTGCGCTTCGCTGAGGCGCCCGTGCGAGGTGCTGGCCGGATGCGAGCACAGGGTTTTGGTGTCGCCCAGGTTGGTCGACAGCGACAGGGTTCGCAGCGCGTCCAGCACCGCAAAGGCCCGCACGCGCCCCTGCTCGGGCGTGTCGGCGCGCACCTCGAAGGCCACGATGGCGCCGCCGCAGCCGGACTGCTGGCGCATGGCCAGCGCATGCTGCGGGTGGCTTGGCAGGCCGGGGTGGTGCACCCGCGCCACCGCCGGATGCGCCTGCAGCCACTGCGCCAGCGCCAGCGCCGTGGCGCTTTGCGCCTGCATGCGGATCTGCAGCGTCTCCAGCCCCTTGAGCACGACCCAGGCGTTGAACGGTGCCAGCGTCATGCCGGCGCTGCGCAGCACGGGCAAGAAGGTCTCGTCCACCAGCGCTCGGCGGGCACACAGGGCACCCGCCATGACGCGCCCCTGCCCGTCCAGAAACTTGGTGCCGGAGTGCACAACGATGTCAGCCCCCCACTGCACCGGCCGCTGCAGCGCCGGCGTGGCAAAGCAGTTGTCCACCGCCAGCAGCGCGCCGGCGGCGTGCGCGATGTCGGCCAGCGCGGCGATGTCGCACACCTCGGTCAGCGGGTTGGTGGGGGTTTCGGCCAGCAGCAAGCGGGTTTCGGGCCGCACGGCGGCGCGCCATGCGTCGAGGTCGGTCTGCGGCACAAAGGTGGACTGCACACCGAACTTGGCCAGGTCGGTGCCGATCAGTTTGATCGTGGCACCGAACATCGACTGCGAGCACACCACGTGGTCCCCGGCCTTCAGCAAGCCCAGGCACAGCATCAGAATCGCCGCCATGCCCGATGATGTGGCGATCGCCGCCTCGGTGCCCTCCAGCGCCGCCAGGCGCTGTTCGAAACTGCTGGTGGTGGGGTTGCCGTAGCGGGCGTAGGTGTAACCCTCCTCGTCGCCGGCAAACCGCGCCGCGGCAGCTTCGGCGCTGGGCTGCACGTAACCGCTGGTCAGGTACAGCGCTTCGGCGTTTTCGCCGTACGGCGAGCGCGGCACCGCCACCCTCACCGCGGCGGTTTGCGGGTGCCAGGCGCAGGGGGTGTTCGCCGGCGCGGGCGCCGGCGGGTGTTGGCTTGGCTCCACTCACACCTCCTGCGCGTTAGGCAGCGTCAGCCGCGTGCCAGCGGCGCTGTCATCGTCGTCGCCCGCGCCGCTGCGCGGGGCGTTGAGGGCCGCCACCGTCTCCAGCGTCACGTCGCCGGTGATGTAATCGCCATCGAAGCACGACGCCTCGAACCCCGCCAGCGTGGGGTTGAGGGCACCGACGGCGCGCTTCATCGCCTCGACATCCTGGTAAATCAGCGCATCGCAGCCGATCAGTTGGCGCACTTCCTCGACGCTGCGACCGTGCGCCACGAGTTCTTCCTGCGTCGGCATGTCGATGCCGTAGACGTTGGGGTAGCGTACCGGCGGCGCGGCGCTGGCCAGGTACACCTTGCGCGCGCCCGCTTCACGCGCCATTTGCACGATCTCGCGGCTGGTGGTGCCACGCACGATGGAGTCGTCCACCAGCAGCACGTTGCGGCCAGCGAATTCGCTGGCGATGACGTTGAGCTTTTGCCGCACGGACTTTTTGCGCACCGCCTGCCCGGGCATGATGAAGGTGCGCCCGACGTAGCGGTTTTTGACAAAACCCTCGCGGTACGGGCGGCCGATCAAGCGCGCCACCTCCATCGCCGCCGGACGGCTGGACTCCGGAATCGGGATGACGGCGTCGATGTCGGGTGGGGGCACCGTCGAAATCACCCGCGTGGCCAACGCCTCGCCCATGTTGAGCCGCGCCCGGTACACCGAAATGCCGTCGATGACCGAGTCGGGCCGCGCCAGGTAAACGAATTCAAAAATGCACGGGTGGTGACGTGGGTCGTCGGCGCACTGGCGGGCGTGGATCTGGCCGTCCAGCGTCACGAAGATCGCCTCGCCGGGGGCCACGTCGCGCTCGAAACGGTGACCGGTGCCCTCCAGCGCCACCGACTCGCTGGCGGCCATCACGGTGCCGTCGGGGCCGCGCCCGATGCACAGCGGCCGGATGCCGAACGGGTCGCGCACCACCAGCATGCCGTGGCCGGCGATCAGCGCCACCAGCGCGTAGCTGCCTCGCACGCGCCGGTGCAGCGCGCGCACGGCCTCGAAAATCTCCTCCACCTGCAGCACCGCCCCACGCGAGGCACGCCCCAGCTCGTGCGCCAGCACGTTGAGCAGCACCTCGGAGTCGCTTTCGGTGTTGATGTGGCGATGGTCGGTCTGCACCAGCTCGCGCCGCAGCGCGTGGGCGTTGGTCAGGTTGCCGTTGTGCGCCAGCACCACGCCAAAGGGGGCGTTGACATAGAAGGGTTGGGCTTCTTCTTCGCTGGCAGCGTTGCCAGCGGTGGGGTAGCGCACCTGCCCGAGGCCGCAGTTGCCCGGCAGCGCACGCATGTTGCGCGTGCGAAAGACGTCGCGCACCATGCCTTTGGCTTTGTGCATAAAAAATTTGTAGCCAAGCTGCGTCACGATGCCGGCGGCGTCCTGGCCGCGGTGCTGCAACAGCAGCAACGCATCGTAGATGAGCTGGTTGACCGGTTGGGTGCTGACCACCCCGACGATGCCACACATGGCCTGGTCCCTTCACACCATAAGTTCACGGAAAATACACCGCCACGTCAGCCGGCACCAGCGTGCGCAGCGCCGCCAAAGCGGCCGCCAGCCAGCGCGCCCCCACCGACGCCTGCCAGGCTGCGGCGTACGCCAGCGGCGTCTGGTGCACCAGCAGCGCCACCGCCAGCAGCAGCACCACGGCGCGCAACGCCCCAAACGCAGCACCGAGCAACCGGTCCACCGGCCGCAGACCCAGCGCCGCCGCGCCGCGCTGCGCCAGCCAGGCCAACAGCCCCGCAGCCAGCACCACGCCGACGAACACCAACGCAAACCCCGCGGCGTAGCGCAGCGGCTCACCCCAGTCGTGCATCGGCAACTGTTGCGCGACCTGCAATCCCCAGCGCTGCGCCAGCACGAACGCCGCGCCCCAGCCCAGCAGCGCGATCGCCTCGTACACCAAGCCGCGCCATGCACCGATCAGCACCGAGGCGGCCAGCACCACCAGCAGCACGACGTCGATGGCGGCCATGCTCACAGCGTCAACACCGCCGCCGGCAGCCCCAAGCTTTTGACCTTGGCGGCCACCTTGTCGGCTTCGGCGCGGCTCTCAAACGGCCCGACGCGCACCCGGATGCGCTTCCCTTGCGGGGTGTCGGCGACGTGGGTGTAGGTCTTGAGCCCGGCGCTTTCCAGACGCTTGCGCACCTCTTGGGCGCGGGCTGGGTCGGCGTAGGCGCCCACCTGCACGACGATGCGAACCTTGACCTGCTCGGCCGCGGCCTCGGCGGGCCGCGGCGGCGGCGGCTGGGGTGGTGTGGGCGCGGGCGCGACCGCCGCTGGCGGCGCGGCGGGCGGCTGCGGTGCCGCCACGGGTTGCGCGGGTTGGCCGCTGGCCGCAGCGTGGGTGGAGGGCGGACTCGGGCTGGCCGCAGGCTGTGCGGGCTCAGGGTTGGTCGCTGGCGGCAGCACCGGCGCCGGCAACGGGGACGCCGGCTCGCGCGCAGGGATGTCGATCGTCACATCGACCGGCACCGGGCGCGGCTGCGCTTCCAGCAGCCAAGGCAGCAACACCAGTGCCGCCACCACCAGCACCGTAGCGCCAATGAGCCGCTGGCGCGCCTGCCGACGCAGCGCGTCGACGCTGGGGGCTTGACCGCCCGCTTCCGGGGTTGTGGCCGCGGTGTTGCGCGACGCGCGCGAGCCGAATGGAAACATGCCTTTAGGCCTGCAGGTGCTTGGCGCCCAGGCGGGGCAACCCATGTTGCAACACGCCACCCACCGTGTAAAACGATCCAAAAACAAGGATTCTACCAGCGGGGTCGGCTTGGGCCAGTGCGGCGTGCAGCGCCGTCACCGGGTCGGCATACACCTCGGCCACACGGTCACGCCGCTGCGTCAACCGCTGCCACTGCTCGCGCAGTGCCTCGGCACGGGCGGCGCGTGGGGTCGGCAGGTCACAAAAAAACCAGCCGTCCACCAGCGCATCCATGCGCGCTAGCATCGGCGCAACGTCCTTGTCGGCCATCGCGCCAAACACCGCCAGCGTCTGCGGGTAATACCCCTGGTCGTCCAGGTTGTGCCCCAGCGCCGCCACCGCATGGGGGTTGTGCGCCACGTCCAGCACCAACAGCGGCTCGCCAGGCACCACCTGAAAGCGCCCGGGCCACTGCACACTGGCCAGGCCTTGCCGCACCGCCTGCGCCGGCACGGGCAGCTGCGCGTGCAACGCCTCCAACGCGGCCAACACGCCGGCGGCATTGAGCAGCTGGTTGGCACCGCGCAACGCCGGGTACGCCAAGCCCGCGTAGCGCCGCGTGCGCCCCTGCCAGTGCCACTGCTGACGATCACCACTGTGGCGGAAGTCACGCCCCACCAGCCACAGGTCGGCGTCGATTTCGGTGGCGCGCGCCACCACGCTGCGCGGCGGCACCGGGTCGGACACGATGGCGGGCCGCCCGGTGCGCAGGATGCCAGCCTTTTCGTAGCCGATGGCCTCGCGGTCGGGGCCGAGGTACTCCATGTGGTCCAGGTCGATGCTGGTGATGATGGCGCAGTCGGCGTCCCAGAGGTTGACGGCGTCGAGCCGCCCGCCCATGCCCACTTCCACAATCAGCACATCGGGCTGGCACGCCAGCAGCGCATGCACACAGGCCAGCGTCGTGAACTCGAAGTAGCTCAGCGGCACGTCGCCTGCTTGGCGCCGCGCCGCTTCGACTGCCGCGAACGACGGAGTCAGGCGTGCGCTGGCCAGCGGCTCGCCCTGCCAGCGCGCGCGCTCTTCGAACTGCACCAGATGCGGCGACGTGTACAGCGCGGTGCGGTAGCCGGCTGCACGCGCGATCGCCTCCAGCATCGCGCAGGTGGAGCCCTTGCCGTTGGTGCCGGCCACCGTCACCACGGGGCAGCGCGGGCGCACCGCGGCGCCCAGCGCCTGCGCCACCGCCTGCACGCGCTCCAGGCCCAGCGTGATGCGCTGGCCATGCAGCCGTTCCAGGTGCGCCAGCCAGTCGGCCAGCGACGCATCGGCGGTGGGCGGGTCGATCGGTGCGGTCATGGTGGGCGGGATCATCGGCTTGGTCATGCAGGCAGCGCGCATTGTGCCCGACGCCACGCGGTGCACGCCCACCGCGGGGTCGGGTACCATCGGCGCATGGTGCGCGTGTACGGTATCCCCAACTGCGAAACGGTCAAACGGGCACGGGCCTGGCTGCAGGCGCAAGGCGTGGCCCACACCTTTCACGACTTCAAAAAACAAGGGCTGCCGCCCGAGCGGCTCGACGCCTGGTTGGCCACCCTGGGCTGGGAAGCGCTGCTGAACCGCCGCGGCACCACGTGGCGCCAGCTCGGCGAGGCCACGCGCGCCGCCGTGACCGACACCGCCAGCGCCCGCGCGCTGATGTTGACCAAGCCCAGCGTCGTGCGCCGTCCGGTGGTGGAGTGGCCTGATGGCACGGTCAGCGCCGGCTTCGACCCCGAAGACTGGGCGCGCCGGGTCTGACCCCGGCGTCGGCTGCGGCGGTGGGTACGCCTACAATCGGCGCACCATGAACGCCATCACCGAAACCCTGTCCGGCGTCGCCGTCAGCGCGCGCGCCAATGTGTATTTCGACGGCCAATGCGTCAGCCACACCGTCACCCTGTCCGACGGCACACGCAAATCGGTCGGTGTCATCCTGCCCGCCACGCTGACCTTCAACACCGGCGCGCCGGAGATCATGGAAGGTGTGGCCGGTCACTGCGAAGTGCTGCTGCCCGGCGCCTCCCAGTGGCAGCGCTTCGGCCCTGGTGAGCGCTTCGCCGTGCCGGGCCAGTCCAGCTTCCAGATCCGCGTCGAGGGCGAGCCGTACCACTACATCTGTCACTTCGGCTGAAGCCCCCCGGCCGCCGCGCCAGCGGCCCCGTTTGGCTTCCAACCGTGGAGCACGTCCCATGTCCACCATTTTGCAATCCCTGCCGGTCGGCCAAAAGGTCGGCATCGCCTTCTCGGGCGGCCTGGACACCAGCGCCGCGCTGCTGTGGATGCGCCAAAAGGGCGCCATCCCCTACGCCTACACGGCCAACCTGGGCCAGCCCGACGAACCGGACTACGACGCCATCCCCCAGCGTGCGCTGGCCTACGGCGCCGAAAAGGCACGCCTGATCGACTGCCGCCCGCAGCTCGCTGCCGAGGGGCTGGCGGCGCTGCAGTGCGGGGCGTTCCACATCAGCACCGCGGGCGTGACGTACTTCAACACCACCCCGATCGGACGCGCGGTCACCGGCACGATGCTGGTGGCGGCGATGAAGGAAGACGATGTCCACATCTGGGGCGACGGCAGCACCTACAAGGGCAACGACATCGAGCGCTTTTACCGCTACGGGCTGCTGACCAACCCGGCGTTGCAGATTTACAAGCCGTGGCTGGACCAGGCGTTCATCGACGAGCTGGGTGGCCGCAAGGAAATGAGCGAGTTTCTGATCCGCAACGGCTTCGACTACAAAATGTCGGTCGAAAAGGCCTACAGCACCGACAGCAACATGCTGGGCGCCACGCACGAGGCCAAGGATCTGGAGCACCTGAGCGCCAGCATCCGCATCGTCAACCCGATCATGGGCGTGCCGTTTTGGCGCGAGGACTGCGTCATCCAGCCCGAAGAGGTGACGGTGCGCTTCGAAGAAGGCCGTCCGGTGGCCCTCAACGGCCGCGAATACCCGGACCTGGTCGAGCTGTTCATGGAAGCCAACCGCATCGGCGGGCGCCACGGTCTGGGCATGAGCGACCAGATCGAAAACCGCATCATCGAAGCCAAGAGCCGCGGCATCTACGAGGCCCCGGGCATGGCGCTGCTGTTCATCGCCTACGAGCGGCTGGTCACCGGCATCCACAACGAAGACACCATCGAGCAGTACCGCGACAACGGCCGTAAGCTGGGGCGGCTGCTGTACCAAGGCCGCTGGTTCGATCCGCAAGCCATCATGCTGCGCGAGGCCGCCCAACGCTGGGTGGCGCGCGCCATCACCGGCGAAGTGACGCTGGAGCTGCGCCGCGGCAACGACTACTCGATCCTCAACACCGAAAGCCCCAACCTGACCTACCACCCCGAGCGGCTGACGATGGAAAAAGGCGCGTCGGCGTTCACCCCGCGCGACCGCATCGGCCAGCTGACGATGCGCAACCTCGACATCAGCGACACGCGCGACAAGCTCACCATCTACACCCAGGCCGGGCTGCTGGCCATCGGCCAGGACGGCGATTTGCTGAAGCTGGGTGGGTGATGGTTGGGCGGCCACGCGTGCCGCCGAGCGTCTTCACTGACCCAACTGCACCCACGCCACGATGCGCTGAGCCAGGCGTTTGGTGTTGCCGGGCGAGCGCAGCGCGCCGGCCAACACGTGTTGGTCGCGGTCGGTGCTGTCGTGCACTTCCTCCAGCAGCTTGGTCGGGCTACCCAACCGGTTGAACACGGCGCGCGTCAGCGCCGGGTCCACGGTGCGGTCGGCGGGGCTGTACAGCAACAGGATCGGCGTCCGTACCCGCCCCAGATCCGCCTCGCGCACGCGCTGCACCAGCGCCATCATCGGCAACAGCGCGTCCACCGGATAAACCCGTGTCCAACCGGCGTCGATACGTGCGTCGCCGCTGGGCGCCCCGACAGTGCCGCCGGTGATGGCGTGGGCGATCTGCCGCCCCCACGGGCCAAGCAGCCACTCGGTGCGTTTGTCGGCCGGGCCAAAGTTGGGCGAGATCCACACTTGAGCGTGGACCGTGGCGTCGACCAGCTCGGGGTGCAGCGCCAACCACGCCCCCAGGGTGGCCCCGGTGGAGGTACCGATGACCAGCACACGCTCGCCCAGCGCGCGGCCGATGCGCACCGCTTCCACGGCGTCGGCCAACCAGTCCTGCATCGTGGCCACCCCCAGCGCATCCGGCGGCAGCCCGTGACCAGCCAGGCGGGTATAAAACAGGTTGGCCCCCAGCGCCTGCGCCACCTGCTCGGCCAACGGGGCCGTCTCCACCCGGCTGGCGGTGAAGCCGTGTAGGTACACCACCGCCCACGGTGTGCGCTGCCCCGGTGGACCGTGCCAGACGATGCCCTTGGCCGCACCGGGCCGCAGCCCCATGTGCTGGGCTTCCTGCGTTGCGAGCCAAGCGTCCAGTTCGGCCGCAGCCAATGGGGGCACCGGCCGGGCAGTCGCTGCCTCGGGGCCGGCGTCGTAGCGCGGCCCCAGCCACCACAGCGCCGCCAGCGCCAGTGGCAGCACCCACAGCCAGCGCGCCCAGCGCAGCGACCCACGCTGGGCGCGCTGGCCGGGTAACCGCGTGTAACAAGCCTTTCGCATTGCAAGCCTCCTCTTGGCAACGGCGCGCCGGCCGCCAACAATCATTGTGAAGGCAAAACGCCCCGTTTCAGGAGATTGCATCCATGTGGCTCACCGCCCCGTTTGACCCCGCCACCGTCGACCGCATCAACCGCGCCCAGGCCGGCGTGGTGGCCGACCCGGTTCACCCATTGGTCTGTCTGCAGGCACGCGATGGCCGCCACGCCCTGGCCGGTGGTTACGTGGGCACGCTGGTGGCGCACCGGCAAGGGCTGGTATGCCCGACGTGCGGCCATGTGCAAAGCTGGCTGCCAGCCGCGGTGCTGCGGCAGGCTGAGCGTGCCGGCGATGTGTCCGCCGCCGCCCAGGCCATGCGCATTGAGCGCACGCGGCAAAGCGCGCTGGACGACTTCCGTCGCCTCGTGCGGGGCGGTCAGCTCAGCGCGCAGCCCATGGTGGACACCCTGGAAGCGATGGCGCCGCGCGTGAGCACCGGCGCCGACACCGAACTGGCCTTGGCCGCCTGACGCACGCGGCCACCAGCGGCCACTGCGCCATGGTCCGCCCGGACCCGCGTTCAACCGACCACGACGGGTTCAGGCTCCAGACGAATACCAAAACGTTCATAGACGCTGGTCTGGATCAGCCGTGCCAGCGTCATCACCTCCCCCCCGGTGCAGGGGTTGGTGGGGCCACCTAGGTTGACCAGCACCAGCGCCTGTTTTTCGTAGACCCCGGCACGGCCCACGGTTTTGCCCTTCCAGCCGCAGGCATCGATCAACCAACCGGCGGCCAGTTTGACACTGCCGTCGGGCATCGGGTAGTGCACGACGTGCGGGTCGCGCCCGATGATGTCGGCGCACTGCTCGGGCGTGACCGTCGGGTTTTTGAAAAAACTGCCCGCGTTGCCCAGCACCGCCGGGTCGGGCAGCTTGGCGCGCCGGATCTGGCACACCCAGTCGAACACCTGTTGCGGTGAGGGTTCGGTGATGCCCGTCTCGGCCACCTTGCGTTGCAGGTCGTGGTAGCCCAGCTCGACCCGCCAACGCTTGGGCAACCAAAAACGCACGCGTGTGATCAGCGCCCGGCCCTTGAGCCCCATGCCGCCGGCGTGGGGGCGCTCGTGCTTGAACACCGAATCACGGTAGCCAAAGGCACAGTGCTCATGGCGCAGTGTCAACGGCGCCCCTGTTTCCAGGTCGATGGCGTCCAACGAATGGAAGCGATCCTGCAATTCCACCCCGTAGGCGCCGATGTTTTGCACCGGGGCCGCGCCTACCGTGCCGGGAATCAGGGCCAGGTTCTCCAGGCCGGGCCAACCCTGTTGCAGGGTCCACGCGACGAAGTCGTGCCAACGCTCGCCAGCCCCCGCCTCGACCAACCAGCCGCGCGCGTCCTCGTGCACCAGCCGCCGCCCTGGGATTTCGACCTTGAGCACCAGCGCGCGCACGTCGCCCGTCAGCACGATGTTGCTGCCGCCGCCCAGAATGAACGTATCCTGCCAGCGCCAGTCGGGGTGGCGCACCAGCGCCAGCACATCGGCGTCGCTGCGTACGCGCGCCAACCGCATGGCGCGCGCGGCAATGCCGAACGTGTTGAGCCGCTGCAGCGGCACGTGATTCTCGACTACCATGCACGGCATTGTCGCAAACCCACCGCTGACCGATGGACGACCCGACCGACCGCTGGCTGACGCTGGAGCTGCGCCTGGCCGCTTTGCTGCACAACCCGCAACGCGGCGCCGATTGGAGCACGGCGTTGGACGCCGTGCTGCAGCAGGCCCGCGCCCTGCTGGGCGAGGACGAAGATGCGGGGCTGTATTGGCTGCTGCACGTCAGCGCCACCACACCGGTGGGCTACAGCACCGCCCATGCCTTGACGTGCTGGGCGCTGGCGCGGCTGCTGGCGGCGCCGTTGGGTCTGACGGAGCAGCAGGCCGACGCGCTGGAGCGTGCGGCCCTGACGATGAACATTGGCATGACGGCGCTGCAGGACGCCTTGGCGGCGCAACCCTACCCGCCCGACGCGCAACAGCGTGCGCTGATCGATACCCACGCGGCACGCGGGGCGCAGTGCCTGCGCGAGTGCGGCGTGCGCGACGCGGCCTGGCTGCACATCGTCGAGCACCACCATGAGCCCGACGTCACGGACCTGCCCACGCAGGTGCTGCAGCGCATCGACCGCTACGCCGCCCTGCTGAGCCCGCGCGTGTCGCGCAGTGGGCACGACGCGGTGCAGGGGGCACGGCAATTGCAGCCCCACGGCCCCGCCGACGACCCGATCCACCGCGCCTTGGTGACCACGTTGGGGGTGTGCCCGCCGGGGGCGTTCGTGCGGCTGCACGACGGCACGCTGGCGGTGGTGCTGCGCCGCAGCGGCCGGCCTGCCGAACCGTGGGTGGCGCGGGTGCAGGACGCCGAGGGTCGACCGCTGCCCGAGCCGCAGTGGCTCGACACGTCCGACCCCGCGCACGCCATCGCCGAGGCGCTGCCTGCCGCCGAGGTACGGCTGCGGCTGCCGCACGCCAGCCTGCTGCGGCTGGCGCGCCGTGCCTCAACGGCGCGGGCCGGGGGGTGACGCCGCGCCGTTGCGCTGGCCGATGCGGCTTTCCTGCCCGGCCAGCAGGCGCTGGATATTGCCCGCGTGGCGCCACAGCAGCAGCACCGCCATCGCCGCCACGGTGAACCCCTGCGGACCGCGCGCATCCCACAGCGTGCCGTCCAGCAACCCGTACAGCAACGGGGCAGCCACCGCCGCCACGATGGCCGCCAGCGACGAGTAGCGCGTGGTCAGCGCCACCGCGATCCAGGTGCCGACGACCAACACGCCCAGCCAGGGCTGCAGCGCCAGCAGCACACCGGCCGCGGTGGCCACGCCCTTGCCACCGCGGAAGCGGAAAAACACCGGAAACAAGTGCCCCGCGAACGCCGCCAACCCCACTGCGGCGACGACGCCATCGCCCAGGCCCCACGCCGCGCCCCAGCGCGCCACCAGCCACACCGGCAGCCAGCCTTTGGCAGCGTCCAGCAGCAAGGTCAGCGCCGCGGCGGCCTTGCTGCCCGAGCGCAGCACGTTGGTCGCGCCGGGGTTGCCGCTGCCGTAGGTGCGCGGGTCGGCCAACCCCATCAGGCGGCTGACCAACACGGCAAACGACAACGAACCGATCGCGTAGGCGAGCACGACCGCCAGCACGGCGGTCCACGAGGTCAGGTCGGGCACGAACGATACTCCTGCGGTTGCCCAAGCGATGGCGCGATTGTGCCAGCGTGCGCTCACTGCGCGGGGTCGCGCAGCTCCCAGCGGATGGCGTCGATGGCCCCCAGCAACTCCGGCGACAACGCAACCGGCCAGGCCGCAACACAGTCGTGCAACTGCTGCAGCGACGTCACACCGATGATGGTGCTGGCCACGCGCCAGTTGCGGTAGCAAAACGCCAGCGCCATCTGCGTGGGCGTCAGCCCGTGCTGGCGCGCCAGCGCGTTGTAGCGGCGCGCCGCGGCCAGCGCCTCGGGACGGCCCCAGCGCTGCTTGCGCATGCTCTCAAACAGCGCCAGCCGACCCTGTGGCGGACCGGCGTGCGCCAACCCCGTGTCGTCGTACTTGCCGGTCAGCAACCCAAAACCCAGCGGCGAGTACGCCAGCAACCCCACGCCCAACCGGTGGCAGGTCTCGTCCAGCGCGTTTTCGTAGCTGCGGTTGATCAGGCAATACGGGTTTTGCACGCTGACCACCCGCGGCAGCCCGTGCTGCTCGGCCAACCGCACGAACTCGTGCACGCCGTAGGGCGTCTCGTTGGACAGGCCGACGTAGCGCACCTTGCCCGCGCGCACCAGCGTGTCCATCGCTTCCAGTTGCTCCAGGATGCTGGCGCAGGGTTTGTCTTTGCTGGGGTCGAACGCCAGCGCGCCAAACATCGGCACGTTGCGCGCCGGCCAATGGATCTGGTACAGGTCGATGACGTCGGTGCGCAGCCGGCGCAGGCTGCCCTCGCAGGCGGCGATGATCTCGGCCTTGGTCAGGCCAGCCTGTTCGCCGCGAATCCAGGGCATGCCGCGCGAGGGGCCAGCGACTTTGGTGGCCAGCACGATGCGTTGCCGCACGCCAGGCCGCTGGGCCAGCCAGCGACCGATGATGGTTTCGGTGGCACCGTAGGTTTCGGCGCGTGCCGGCACCGAATACATCTCGGCGGTATCGATGAAGTCGATCCCCAACGCCAGCGCCTGGTCCAGGATGGCATGGGCGTCGGCCTCGCCGACTTGTTCGCCAAACGTCATCGTGCCCAGGCAAATGGGCGATACGCGCAGGTCGGGCGCCAGCGTCACAGGGGTCATGGCCATCGTCACGGAGTCCTCGGTGGGTTGCGTCATGTTCGGTCAGGGTTTGGTTGGGGGGTGGCGCGCTCGCGGGCGCGCGCCTCTTCCTGCAGGCGCAGTACGCGGCGCTGCACTTTGCCGGTGGCGGTCATCGGCAGCGCGTCGATGAATTCGATTTCTTTCGGGTACTCGTACGGCGCCAGCCGACCTTTAACGTGCTGTTGCAGCTCGGCCTCCAGCGGCGCGTCAAACGTCTCGGCGGGGTTGGCGCAGCGCGCCCGGCGCTCGGCCCACGCTGGGGCCAGCACCACGTAAGCCTTGACCACCGCGCCACGCTCGGGGTCGGGCTTGGGCACGACGGCGGCGTTGGCCACCGCCGGGTGCTTGAGCAGGCAGTTTTCGATTTCGCTGGGGCCGATGCGGTAGCCGGCCGACTTGAACACGTCGTCGGCGCGGCCCTGGTACCACAGGTAACCGTCGGCGTCCTGGATGGCCAAGTCGCCGGTGCGGCACCAGCTGTCGGCCGGATCGCCGGTGAACTTGGCCCGGGTGGCGGCGTCGTTGCCCCAGTAACCGAGGAAAAACACCGGATCGGGCTCACCGTGCACGTCGCGGCGGTGCACCGCCACCTCGCCCACCGTGCCGGGCGGCACGGGCTGGCCCGCTTCATCCAGCACCGCCACCCGGTGGCCAGGGTAAGCCCGGCCCATGCTGCCGGGGCGCGCCGGCCAGATGCGCGCGCAGTTGCCCACGACGTAGTTGATTTCGGTCTGACCGAACATCTCGTTGACGGTGACACCCAGCGCCTCCTGGCACCAGGTGAACACGGCGTCACCGACGGCCTCGCCGGCGCTCATGATGGCTTGCAGGTGCAAGCGGTGGTGGCGGCGCGGCTCAGGCACCGCCTTCATCATCGCTTTGAGCGCCGTCGGGAACAAAAAGGTGTGGGTGACGCGGTGACGCTGCAACAACGCAAACGCCTGCACCGGGTCGAACCGCCCCCGCCACGCGACGATTGGCCGCCCAAAATACAGCGTCGGCAGCAAGGCGTCCATCAGACCACCGGTCCAGGCCCAATCGGCCGGGCTCCAAAACACCGCCTCGCTCTTGACACGCGGGTCCCAGGGGTCGAAGCCAAACCAGTTCTGGCTGCACACGAAGCCGCTCAGGTTGCCGATCAACGCGCGGTGAGGGATCAGCGCGCCCTTGGGGTTGCCGGTGGTGCCACTGGTGTAGATCAGCACCGCGGGGTCGTCGGCCGCGGTGTCCTCGACTGCGGCCCGCTTGCGCAGGCCGACGCGGGCGCGTGGCCAGTCGATGACGTCGGGCTCGAACGCGCCGGTCAGCCCCACCACGTGGCGCAGCGCCGGGCAGCGGGCGCGCACCGCCTGCACGCCGGGGCCGGTGGCGTCGTCGACCAGCGCCACCACCGCGGCGCTGTCTTGCAAGCGAAACGCCAGCGCTTCAGGGCCAAACAGCTGCGACAGCGGCACCGCCACCGCGCCCAGTTGCAGCACGGCGGTGTAAGCCACCGCCGTCTCGAAGCGCTGCGGCAACACGATGGCCACGCGCTCGCCGCGTTGCACGCCCAGCAACCGCAACGCGTTGGCCAGCCGGTTGGCCTCGGCGGCCAGCTCGGCGTAGGTGTGTCGCTGCGGGCGCTGGTCGGGGCCGTCTTCGATGATGGCCACCGCCCCAGCGTGGCGGCGCCGCTGCGCCCAGCGGTGCACGCACGCTTGCGCGACGTTGAAGCGCGCTGGCACGTGCCAGCGGAAGTTGGCGTGCAACGCCGCGTACAGGTCCGGCGCCGCAGCAGGGGTGTCGTGCAGTTGACGTGGCATGGCAGCACGCGCTCCATGGTGTGGGGATAATGGTGCCAATGTACCAAGTCCTGCGACCTTCGCACAGCACCTTCGAGACGCTGCGCGGCGTGCGGCTGCACCTGCGCCACTGGGGCCAGCCACAGGCGCAGCAGCCCCCCGTGCTGCTGCTGCACGGCTGGATGGACGTGTCGGCGTCGTGGCAGTTCGTCGTCGATGCGCTGCGCACACCCCGGCTGTGCATCGCGCCCGACTGGCGCGGCTTTGGCCTCAGCACCGCCGCCCACCTGGACGTCGCGCACGCACCCCCGCCCTACGGCTTGGGCGACCACTACCTGTTCGCCGACTACTTGGGTGACCTGGACGCGCTGATCGAGCGGGTCAACCAACGCTTGGGGCGTGCGCTGGACGCGCCGGTAGACCTGGTGGGCCACAGCATGGGCGGCAACGTGGCCATGCTGTACGCCGGGGTGCGTCCGCAGCGGGTGCGCCGGCTGGTCAACCTGGAGGGCTTTGGGCTGCCCGCCACCGATCCGGCCCAGGCGCCGCGCCACCTGGCCCGCTGGCTGGACGAGCTGGCGGCCCTGCGGCGTGGCGACATCGTGCTGAAAACCTACCGCGGACGGCACGGCGTGGCGCAACGCCTGATGAAGACCAACCGCCGCCTGCCGCCGGAGCGCGCGCTGTGGCTGGCGCAGCACTGGGCGCGCCCGACCGACCCCACGCAGCCCGACGGCGAATGGGTCATCCTGGGTGACGTGGCGCACAAGGTGCGCGGCAGCCAGCCGTACCGGCTGGACGAGGTGCTGGCCATCTGGGCCGCCATCGAAGCGCCGGTGCTGGCGGTACAGGCCAGCGACGACAGCCTGGCGCAGTGGTTTCCACGCGGCGAGCACTCGCTGGCCGAGTACCATCGGCGCCTGCAGGTGGTTCGGCACTGCCGCATCGCCCACGTGAACGACGCCGGCCACATGCTGCACCACGACCAGCCGCAGCGCGTGGCCGAGTTGATCGAACAACACCTGGCGTGACGCCGCGCAGCGCGCACCGCGGGACGGCATCCCATCTGCCGCGCGCCGTGGCCGCGCGCCGACCGAGGACCGCACCTTGCCCAACACACACCATTGGCGCACCGACGTCCTGATGCTGCTGACCGCCGCGATCTGGGGCTCCACCTTCGTGGCCCAGCAACTGGGCATGGCCAGCGTTGGGCCGTTTGCCTACACCGCCGCGCGCATGACACTGGGGCTGGCGCTGATCGCGCCGCTGTGGTCGTGGCGCGGCGGCCCGTTTGCAGCCGTGCCGCGCGTGGACAGCACCGGGCTGTGGCGCGACGGCACGCTGCTGGGGTTGGTGCTGTTTGCCGCCATCAACCTGCAGCAGGTGGGGCTGCTGGGCACCAGCGTGTCCAACGCCGGCTTCATCACCGGCCTGTACGTGGTGTTGGTGCCGCTGCTGCTGGCGCTGGGCGGGCGACGCGTGGCGGCGCCGGTGTGGCTGGCGGTGGCGCTGGCCACGGCGGGGCTGTACCTGCTCAGTGTGCAGCCCGACGCCTCGATCGCCCCGGGGGACTGGTTGCAGCTCGGCGGCGCGCTGCTGTGGGCGGTGCATGTACTGCTGGTGGGCCGCTACGCACGGCGCCACGACGCCCTGCGCCTGGCCGTCGTGCAGTACGCGGTGGCGGCGGCGTTGTCGTGGGGGGGTGGCTGCGCTGCGCGCCGAGCCGATGGGACCGCAGGCGCTGTGGGCGGCCGCGGGCGCCATCGCCTGGGGTGGTGTGCTGTCGATCGGGGTGGCCTACACCCTGCAGGTGGTCGCGCAGCGCCACGCCCACCCCACCCACGCGGCCATCATCTACAGCAGCGAGGGGGTGTTTTCCGCGCTGGGTGGCTGGTGGGTGCTGGGTGAGGCCATCGGCCTGCGCGGTTGGACGGGCGCGGCGCTGATCGTGGCAGGCATGGTGGTGGCGCAGCTCGGACAGCGCGACTGACCCGCGCCGCTTCACCGTGGTGCGCCGGCACGCCCTGCACGGGGCGTGCAAGGCTGCGGACGCCGTGCGAAAATTGCACGTTTGTCAAGCCACTGAACACAGACTCAGTTTGCGACGGGAACACGCACGATGGAAGCCGAACGCCTCAACGCCCTTGCCAACCGATTGCAAGACCTGACGCAGCGCGTCGCCGACTTGCGGAGGTTTCTTTGACTACGATGCCAAGGCGCTGAAGCTGTCCGAGGTCAACGCCGCGCTGGAAGACCCGGGCGTGTGGAACGACCCCAAGCGCGCGCAGGAACTGGCCAAAGAAAAGAAGTCGCTCGAAGACGTGGTGCTGGTGCTGGACCGGCTGGCACAGGAGCTGGCCGACAACACCGAACTGTTCGAGATGTCGCGCGCCGAGGGTGACGACGCCGGGCTGGAAACCATCGAGGCCGACGTGGCGCGCATCGCGCCGGAGGTCGAAAAGCTCGAATTCCGGCGCATGTTCAACAACCCCGCCGACCCCAACAACTGCTTCATCGACATCCAGGCCGGTGCGGGCGGGACCGAAGCGTGCGACTGGGCGCAGATGCTGCTGCGCCAGTACCTGCGCTACGCCGAGCGCAAGGGCTTCAAGGCCACGGTCGAAGACGAGCAGCCCGGTGACACCGCCGGCATCAAGAGCGCGACCATCAAGGTCGAGGGCGACTACGCCTTCGGTCTGCTGCGCACCGAAACCGGCGTGCACCGGCTGGTGCGCAAGTCGCCGTTCGATTCTTCCGGCGGGCGCCACACCTCGTTCGCCTCGGTGTTCGTCTACCCTGAAATCGACGACTCGATCGAGGTCGAGATCAACCCCGCCGACGTGCGCGTCGACACCTACCGCGCCAGCGGCGCCGGCGGTCAGCACATCAACAAAACCGACTCGGCGGTGCGCCTGACGCACATCCCCACCGGCATCGTCGTCACCGCGCAGGACAGCCGCAGCCAGCACTCCAACCGCGACTTGGCGTGGCAGCGTCTGCGCTCCAAGCTGTACGAGATGGAGATGCGCAAGCGCATGGAAACGCAGCAGCAGCTCGAAGCCACCAAGACCGACGTCGGCTGGGGCCACCAGATCCGCAGCTACGTGCTGGACCAAAGCCGCATCAAGGACCTGCGCACCAACGTCGAAGTCTCCAATACGCAAAAAGTGCTGGACGGTGACCTCGACGTGTTCATCGAAGCCTCGCTCAAGCAAGGCGTGTGACCCCCAACCGCCCCCACTGGAACCACCCCATGACCGCTTTGCGTGAAGGCAGCCCCCGCATCGTGCGCCGCGAAGACTACGCGCCGCCGGCGTACTGGATCGACAGCGTCGATCTCACCTTCGACCTCGACCCGGCCAAAACCCGCGTGCTCAACCGCATGCGCGTGCGCCGCAACCCCGACGTGCCGGCGCAACCGCTGCGCCTGGATGGCGAAGAGCTCAACCTGGCCCGGGTGCTGGTCAACGGCCAGGGCACCAGCTTCAAGATGGACGGCGGCCAGCTCGTGCTGGAGGCGCTGCCCGAAGGCACCGAGCCGTTCGAGCTGGAGATCTTCACCACCTGCTGCCCGGAAAAAAACACCCAGCTGATGGGCCTGTACGTCAGCCAGGGCACGTTTTTTACGCAATGCGAGGCCGAGGGCTTTCGGCGCATCACCTACTTCCTGGACCGGCCCGACGTCATGGCCACTTACACCGTGACGCTGCGCGCCGACAAAGCCAAGTACCCCGTGCTGCTGTCCAACGGCAACCTGGTGGACAGCGGCGACCTGGACGGCGGGCGCCACTACGCCCGCTGGGAAGACCCGCACCGCAAACCGTGCTACCTGTTTGCGTTGGTGGCGGGCAAGCTCGTGTGCCGCAGCCAGCCCATCATCAGCCGCAGCGGCACCGAGCACCTGCTGCAAATTTACGTGCGCCAGGCGGACCTGGACAAAACCGAACACGCGATGCAGTCGCTGATGGCCGCCATCGCGTGGGACGAGACCCGCTTCGGCCTGCCGCTGGACCTGCAGCGCTTCATGATCGTCGCCACCAGCGACTTCAACATGGGCGCGATGGAAAACAAGGGCCTCAACATCTTCAACACCAAGTTCGTGCTGGCCAACCCGGCCACCGCCACCGACACCGACTACGCCAACATCGAGTCGGTGGTGGCGCACGAGTACTTCCACAACTGGACCGGCAACCGCGTCACCTGCCGCGACTGGTTCCAGCTCAGCCTCAAGGAAGGCCTGACCGTTTTTCGGGACCAGGAGTTCAGCCAGGACATGGCGGGCAGCCCCTCGGCGCGCGCGGTCAAGCGGATTGAAGACGTGCGCGTGCTGCGCACCGCCCAGTTCCCCGAGGACGCCGGCCCGATGGCGCACCCGGTGCGCCCGGACCAGTACGCCGAAATCAACAACTTCTACACCGTCACCGTCTACGAAAAAGGCGCTGAGGTGGTGCGCATGATGCAAACCCTGGTGGGCCGCGAGGGGTTTGCGCGCGGACTCAAGCTGTACTTCGAGCGCCACGACGGCCAGGCCGTCACCTGCGACGACTTCGCCCAGGCCATGGCCGACGCCAACCCCGACAGCCCCTTGGCGCAACACCTGGAGGCGTTCAAGCGCTGGTACGCGCAGGCCGGCACACCGCGCGTGCGCGCCCAGGGCCAGTTCGACCCCGAGCGGGGCACCTACACACTGACACTGCGCCAAAGCTGCCCACCGACGCCGGGGCAGCCGACCAAAGCGCCGTTCGTCATTCCCGTGGCGATGGGCCTGTTGGACCATCAAGGCCACGCCCTGCCCGGCACCGAACGGCTGGTGGTGCTGCACGAGCCCGAGACCACCGTCGTCTTCGAGGGGATGGACGCCGCCCCGGTGCCGTCGCTGCTGCGGGGTTTTAGCGCGCCGGTGATCCTGGAGCATGACCTCAGCGACGATGAGCTGCTGGTGCTGCTGGCGCACGACACCGACCCGTTCAACCGCTGGGAAGCCGGCCAGCAACTCGCGCTGCGCCGTGCCTTGGCCGCGGTGCGCGCCGCGGGCCCCGTGCACGAGCCGCTCGACGGCGCTTTCCTCGAGGCGATGCGCGCCGTGCTGCGTCACCCCGCGCTGGATGCGGCCTTCAAGGAGCTGGTGCTGACGCTGCCGGCCGAGACCTACATCGCCGAGCAGCTCGACGAGGTGGACCCGCAGCGCATCCACGCCGTGCGTGAAGCGATGCGGCGTCAACTGGCGCACGCCCTGCACGACGACTGGGTGTGGGCCTACGAGCAGCACAAGGACAACGGCGCCTACCGCCCGGACGCCTTCAGCGCTGGCCGACGCGCGCTGACGGGCCTGGCGCTGCACATGCTGTGCCTGGCCGCGCGTGACAACGGCAACCCGGTGTGGCCGGGCAAGACCTACCAGCGCTTCAAGGACGCGACCAACATGACCGACCGCTACCAGGCGTTGAGCGCGCTGGTGACGGCCGGCCACGAACTGGGGCAGCGCGCGCTGGCGCAGTTCCACGACCGCTTCCACGCCGAAGAGCTGGTGCTGGACAAGTGGTTTGCGCTGCAAGCCGGCGCCCCCGACCGCGACGGCGACGCGCTGCCACGCGTGCAGGCGCTGCTGCAGCACCCGGACTTCAACCTGCGCAACCCCAACCGCGCGCGCAGCCTCATCAGCACCTTCTGTCACGCCAACCCGGCGGGCTTGCATCGCGCCGACGGTGCGGGCTACGCGTTTTGGCGCGACCGGGTGCTGGAGATCGACGCGTTCAACCCGCAGGTCGCCGCGCGCCTGGCGCGTGCGTTGGACCGCTGGCGCAAACTGGCCGAGCCTTACCGCAGCGCGGCGCGCGCCGCCATCGAAGCGGTGGCCGCGCACGAGGGCCTCAGCACCGACGTGCGCGAAGTTGTCAGCCGCGCCTTGGCCGATTGACACCCCAGGAGCCTCACGATGACCCCCAGCTCTGTGTCCCTGACCCGCTACCTGATCGAGCAGCAGCGCGTGCACGGCGCCATCACGCCGCAGCTGCGGCTGCTGCTGGAAGTCGTCGCGCGCGCCTGCAAGCGCATCGCCATCGCCGTTGGCAAAGGCGCGCTGGGCGGGGTGTTGGGCAACGCCGGCACCGAGAATATCCAGGGCGAGGTGCAAAAAAAGCTCGACGTCATCGCCAACGAGGTGCTGATCGAAGCCAACGAATGGGGCGGCCACCTGGCGGCGATGGCCTCCGAAGAGCTCGACGGCATCCACCCCATCCCCAACCGCTACCCGCAGGGCGAATACCTGCTGCTGTTCGACCCGTTGGACGGCTCCAGCAACATCGATTGCAACGTCAGCATCGGCACCATCTTCTCGGTGCTCAAGCGCCAGCACGACGACCCCACCGTCATCGAGCCGGTCAGCGAGACCGACTTCCTGCAGCCCGGCCGCGAGCAGGTCGCCGCTGGCTACTGCATCTACGGTCCGCAGACGACGCTGGTGCTCACCGTCGGCAACGGCGTGGCGATGTTCACGCTCGACCGCGAACAGGGCGCCTGGGTGCTGATCCAGGACCAGGTGCGCATCCCCGAAGACACGCGCGAGTTCGCCATCAACATGAGCAACTGGCGCCACTGGGCCGCACCGGTGCGCCGCTACATCGAAGAATGCCTGGCGGGCAAGGACGGCCCGCGCGGCAAGGACTTCAACATGCGCTGGATCGCCAGCATGGTGGCCGATGTGCACCGCATCCTGACGCGCGGCGGCATCTTCATGTACCCGTGGGACAAACGCGAGCCCCACAAGCCCGGCAAGCTGCGCCTGATGTACGAAGCCAACCCAATGGGCTGGATCGTCGAGCAGGCGGGGGGCGCCGCCACCGACGGGCGCCGGCGCATCCTGGACATCGAACCGCGCGGTCTGCACGACCGCGTCGCGGTGATCTTGGGCTCCAAAAACGAAGTCGAGCGTGTCACCCGCTACCACCACGAAGCGGACGCGCAGCAGGCCTCCACCACGGTATAATGCGAGCTTTGCAGCGATACTGCCCGCCCCGGGTTGGCAAGTCGCCTGGCCGCAATAGCTCAGCTGGTAGAGCAACTGATTCGTAATCAGTAGGTCGGAGGTTCGAATCCTCTTTGCGGCACCACACGCTACTCACGGCCCAGCCCCCAAGCGCGTTATGCGCCAGGGCCGTTGCAATCACCAAACCGCCATGTCGCCCTGTGTGCGCATGGCGGTTTGTTGTTTTTTGAGGCGCTGTGTGGTCATGCCCCGCGCCATCCTTGGGCCACAATGCCGCCCGACGTCCCCCCGCTTTCAGTAGCGGTTCGATCTAGAGTCCGGGTTGGATGGTAGCCGATGCCAGTTGCCTGGCGTAGGCGCTCGGTGTCAGTCCGCCCAATGCCTTCTTGGGTCGCTCCTCGTTGTACTCCCGGCGCCAGGTTTCGATGACGGTCCGGGCGTGCAGCAGGTGGGTGAACCAGTGCTCGTTGAGACACTCGTCGCGCAGACGGCCGTTGAAGGATTCGACGTAGGCGTTCTGGTTCGGCTTGCCGGGTTGGATCAGACGAAGTTGCACACCACGTTCGTGCGCCCAGGTGACCAGGGCCTTGCCGCAGAACTCCTTGCCGTTGTCGGTACGGATCACCTGCGGTAGGCCGCGGGCGAGCGCCAGACGGTCGAGCACGCGCGTTACGCCTAGGGCCTGTTAACACTATCGCAACGATTCGACGATCAGTGCGAAGTGGATGAAGGCCGCGAACATGACGTCGAGCTTGTCGAAGCGGCTGAAGATGCGGCGGAACCCTTTCAGACGGCGGAACAG
>NZ_VJNA01000040.1 GCF_007556585.1 Tepidimonas aquatica
TGAGCACTTGAAGGTTGTCCAGCGACACATTGCCCCGCTGCCGCGGCAGGCAATCCTCGATACGCGCGAATTGCGCAGGCGTAAGTTCCATGCGCAGTATGTTAGCACGTAGTGTTAACAGGCCCTAGCGGCAGGTTGTGCACGATCGCTTCCAGGTACGCGCTGCGCTGGCGCAGGGCTTCCTCCAGCCGCACGCGCTCGGTGATGTCGATGTTGATGCCGTAGGCGATACGCTGGCCGCTGGCAGGGTCGCGCGTGACGGTGATGCGCAGCAGGTGGTGCGTGATGCGGCCGTCAGGTTGGCGCAGGCGGTAGTGCGTTTCGCCGTGGCCGCGTTGGTAGGCTTGCTCCAGTTCCTGGTTGACGCGGGCGCGGTCGTCGGGGACCAGATGACGCAAGGCGTTTTCGCGCGCGGCCGGCTCCTGCGGGCCGATGCCGTGCATGCGCCGAAACACCTCCGACCACCACAGCTCGCCGCTGTCGACGTTGCGGCGCCAGTGCGCGATGTCGAGTCGGTCCAGCAGCTCGGAAAAGCGCTGCCGTTCGTCGTCCAGCAGCCCTTCGGTGGTGTGGTGACGGCCGCGCGCGCGCCACCACGCCCAGCCTGCCGCAGCGGCGCAGGCCCACCCGAGCAGGGCAAACGCAATCAGCATGGTGCGGCGAGCAGGTTCACGGTCGTGGCAGTATAGGCGCCGTCCGCGGCGCAGGGGGCTCGGAATTACCCGCAGCGCCGCCGGGCCGGGTCAACGGCGCCGACTGCTGCCACCCGCCAGGCCACCCAACAGCCCGCGCACCAGTGCACGTCCAAGCTGGGCGCCGACCTGCCGAACCGCCGTCTTGACCACCGTCTGCACCAAACCGTCGGTCTGCCCGCCGCGCGGTCCGGTGCGGCCAAACAGCACCTCACCGACCAGGCCGCCGAAGCCCGTGCCTGTGGCGCTGGTTGCCACCGGGCCAGACGGGGCCGCCCCTGCCGCCGCTGCGCCGGCGTGCGCGGCGCGCAGCCGCTCGTAGGCGCTTTCGCGGTCCACCGCCTGCTCGTAGACGCCGGCCACCAGCGAGCTGCGCAGCAGCGCCGTGCGCTCCTCGGGCGTGATCGGCCCTAGGCGGCTGGCCGGCGGCAGCACCCAGGCGCGCTCGGTCTCGCTGGGGCGGCCTTTGGCGTCGAGCAGGCTGACCAACGCCTCGCCGACGCCCAATTCGGTGATGGCGCGCTCCAGGTCGAGCCCTGGTTTGGGTCGCATCGTTTGCGCGGTAGCCTTGACGGCTTTTTGGTCGCGCGGTGTGTAGGCACGCAGGGCGTGCTGGATGCGGTTGCCCAGTTGGCCCAGGATGCTGTCGGGCACGTCCAGCGGGTTTTGCGTCACAAAGTACACCCCCACGCCCTTGGAGCGGATCAGCCGCACGACCAGTTCGATGCGCTCCAGCAGCACCGGCGGTGCGTCGGCGAACAGCAGGTGCGCTTCGTCAAAGAAAAACACCAGCTTGGGTTTGTCCAGGTCGCCCACTTCGGGCAGCGCCTCGAACAGCTCCGACAGCAGCCACAGCAGAAACGCGCCGTACAGGCGCGGCGCGGTCAGCAGCTTGTCGGCGGCCAGGATGTTGACAACGCCACGCCCGTCGACGGTCTGCATCAGGTCGGCGATGTCGAGCATCGGCTCGCCGAAAAAGCGCTCGGCACCTTGCTGTTCCAGCGTCAGCAGGCCGCGCTGAATGGCGCCCACGCTGGCGGCGCTGATGTTGCCGTACTCGGTGGTGAATTGGCGCGCGTTGTCGCCGACGTGCTGCAGCATCGCGCGCAGGTCCTTCAGGTCCAGCAGCAACAGGCCCTGGTCGTCAGCGATCTTGAACACCAGGTTGAGCACGCCGGCCTGGGTGTCGTTGAGGCCCAGCATGCGTGCCAACAGCAGCGGGCCCATGTCCGACACCGTGGCGCGCACGGGGTGGCCTTGTTCGCCGAACACGTCCCACAGCGTCACCGGGCAAGCGGCCGGCTGCGGGGCGGGCAGGCCGCGTTCGGCCAGCACCTGGGCCAGTTTGCCCTCGATGCGGCCGGGCTGGCTGATGCCGGTCAAGTCCCCTTTGACGTCGGCCAGAAACACCGGCACGCCGTGGCGCGAAAACCCTTCGGCCAGCGTTTGCAGGGTGACCGTCTTGCCGGTGCCGGTGGCGCCGGTGATCAGGCCGTGCCGGTTGGCCTTGTCCAGCAGCAGGCGGCATTCGGTGCCGTCACGTCGGGCGACGAGGATGGAAGCGCTCATGGGTCGTGGAGGGTCGGGTTGCAACAGGGGCGCCGCGTAGAATAACGGATTGCCCCTGCGGGGGCTGGACGAACGACGCAAACGACGACGAGGTTCGCATGGCAGGACATTCCAAGTGGGCCAACATCCAGCACCGCAAGGCGCGGCAGGATGAAAAGCGCCAGCGCATGTGGACGCGCGTGGTGCGCGAGATCATGATCGCGGCGCGCCAAGGCGGTGGTGACCCGGCGGCCAACCCGCGCCTGCGGCTGGCGATCGAAAAGGCCAAAGCGGCCAACATGCCCGCCGACACGATCAAGCGCAACATCGACAAGGCCACCGGCAACCTGGAAGGTGTGCAGTACGAGGAGGTGCGCTACGAGGGCTACGGCATCGGTGGCGCAGCGGTGATCGTGGACTGCATGACCGACAACCGCGTGCGCACGGTGGCCGAGGTGCGGCACGTGTTTTCCAAGCACGGCGGCAACCTCGGCACCGAGGGTTCGGTGGCGTTTCAGTTCCAGCACTGCGGACAGATCGTGTTCGAGCCCGGCGTGTCCGAAGACAAGGTGATGGAAGTGGCGCTGGAAGCCGGCGCCGACGACGTGCTGACGCAGGATGACGGCTCGATCGAGGTGCTGACCGCGCCGACGCAGTTCGAAGCGGTGCGCGACGCGCTGCAAGCCGCGGGGTTGAGGCCGGCGATGGCCGAGGTGACCTGGCGCCCCACCAACACCGTGGCCTTGAGCGGCGAGGACGCGCAGCGCATGCAAAAGCTGCTGGACGCGCTGGAAGACCTGG
This sequence comes from Tepidimonas aquatica, assembly GCF_007556585.1. Taxonomy (GTDB): domain Bacteria; phylum Pseudomonadota; class Gammaproteobacteria; order Burkholderiales; family Burkholderiaceae_C; genus Tepidimonas; species Tepidimonas aquatica. Next base: position 3,042 of record NZ_VJNA01000040.1, read on the forward strand.
ACGACGTGCAGGAGGTGTTCCACAACGCGGAGCTCGACCTATGAGCGGCGGGCTGCGCATCCTGGTGGTGGGGGGGGGCGGCCGCGAGCATGCCCTGGCGTGGAAGCTGGCGCAGTCGCCGCAGGCGGCGCAGGTGTTCGTGGCGCCGGGCAACGGCGGCACCGCGCGCGACCCGCGTCTGACCAACGTGCCGCTGAGCGACGTGGCGGCGTTGCGCGACTGGGCGCGCGAGCAGCGCATCGACCTGACCGTGGTGGGGCCCGAAGCGCCGCTGGCCGCCGGCATCGTCGATGCCTTCCGGGCGGCGGGGCTGCGCATCTTCGGGCCGACGCAGGCCGCGGCACGCCTGGAGAGCTCCAAAGCCTTTGCCAAGGCGTTCATGCAGCGCCACGGCATCCCGACCGCGGCGCACGAAACCTTTGCCGACGCGGCCGCCGCGCACGCCTACGTCGAGCGCGTCGGCGCGCCCATCGTCGTCAAGGCCGATGGCCTGGCCGCCGGCAAAGGCGTGGTGGTGGCCATGACGGCTGCCGAGGCGCACGAGGCAATCGACTTCATGCTGCTGGACAACCGGCTGGGCGTGCAGCACAACGCCGAGGGCGCGCGCGTGGTCATCGAGTCGTACCTGGAGGGCGAGGAAGCCAGCTTCATCGTGCTGGTGAACGGCGAGCATGTGCTGCCGCTGGCCACCAGCCAGGATCACAAGCGGCTGCTCGACGGCGACGCCGGCCCCAACACCGGTGGCATGGGGGCCTATTCACCCGCACCCGTGGTCACGCCGGAGGTGCACGCGCGCGTGATGCGCGAAATCATCGAGCCCACCGTGCGCGCCATGGCGGCCGAAGGCACACCCTACACGGGCTTTTTGTACGCCGGGCTGATGATCGCGCCGGACGGCACGCCGCGCACGCTGGAATTCAACTGCCGCATGGGCGACCCCGAGACCCAGCCCATCCTGATGCGGCTGCGCAGCGACCTGCTGCCGGTGCTGCTGGCGGCCACCGAAGGGCGGCTCGACCAAGTGACGCTGCAGTGGGACGAGCGCGTGGCGCTGGGGGTGGTGGTGGCTGCCGAGGGTTACCCTCTCAACCCGCGCAAGGGCGACGTTATCGAAACGCTACCGGCCGACGGCGACGACGCCATGGTGTTCCATGCCGGCACCGCGCTGGATGCGATGGGACGCTTGGTCGCCAGCGGTGGGCGCGTGCTGTGCTGCACGGCCCTGGGCACGGATGTGGCCGCCGCGCGCGCGCGGGCCTACGCGCTGGTCGATGGCGTGCGCCTGGCCGGTATGCAATACCGGCGTGACATTGGCCACCGGGCGCTGGCGCGCGGTTGAGGCCGCGCGGCCATCCTGGGCGACCTTGAGAGGAGAGCAACCGTGAACGACCCGGTGCCTACGATGCGCGAGTACCTGCTGGGCTTACAGGCACGCATCACCAGCGCGATCGCGGAAATCGACGGGCGATCATTCCTGTCCGACGCCTGGGAAAAGGAGCCCGGCAGCACGCTGCAAGGCAGCGGCGTGACGCAAATCCTGGAAGGGGGGGAGGTGTTCGAGCGCGCCGGCTGCGGGTTTTCCCACGTCAGCGGCCCGCGGCTGCCGCCCTCGGCCACCCAGCACCGGCCGGAGCTGGCGGGCGCGCCCTTCGAGGCGTTGGGCGTGTCGCTCGTGTTCCACCCGCGCAACCCGTACGTGCCCACCGTGCACATGAATGTGCGCATGATCACGGCACGCCCCCAGGGTGGCGCTGCGGTGAGCTGGTTCGGCGGCGGCATGGACCTGACGCCGTACTACGGCTTCGAAGAGGACGCGGTGCATTTTCACCGTACCTGCGCGCAGGCGCTCGCGCCGTTTGGCGACGACAAATACCCGCGCTTCAAAGCCTGGTGCGATGACTATTTTTGCCTGCGCCACCGGGGGGAACAGCGCGGCATCGGCGGCATTTTTTACGACGACCTCACCGAACTCGGCGTCGAAGGCGGGCTGGCGCTGACACGGGCGGTGGGGGATGCCTTTTTGCACGCCTACGTGCCCATCGTGCAGCGGCGCAAGGACACGCCTTACGGTGAGCGCGAGCGCCAGTTCCAACTGTACCGGCGTGGTCGCTACGTCGAGTTCAACCTGGTGTGGGATCGTGGAACGCACTTCGGCTTGCAGTCGGGCGGGCGCACCGAGTCGATCCTGCTGTCGATGCCGCCGCTGGTGCGCTGGGCCTACGACGAGCGACCGGCGCCGGGCACGCCGGAGCATCGCCTGCTGACCGAATTTTTGGTGCGACGGGATTGGTTGTGAGCGAGCGGCCAGCCCCGCAGCGGCGCCGTGTCGGTGTGCTGGGTGGGGCGTTTGACCCGCCCCACCGCGCGCACCGGGCGCTGGCCGAGGCGGCGCTGGCGCAGCTAGACCTCGATGCGCTGCACATCGTGCCCACCGGGCAGGCCTGGCACAAGGCACGCCCGCTGACCGACGCGGCGCATCGGCTGGCGATGTGCCAACGGGCGTTTGGCGATTTGCCCGGCGTGGTGCTGGACGCGCGCGAGCTGCGGCGCACGGGGCCTTCGTACACGGTGGACACGCTGACCGAGCTGCGTGCCGAGCACCCCGCGGCCGAGCTGTTGCTGCTGCTGGGGGTCGACCAGTGGGCGGCGCTGCCCACCTGGAAACGCTGGCGCGACGTGCTGGCGCTGGCCACGGTGGTGGTGGCGCAGCGGCCGGGCTGCGTCGCCCCAGGTCCACCCGGGGCCTGTGCCCTGAGCTTGGAGCTGCCGCCGCTGCCGGTCAGCTCCACCGCCGTGCGTGCAGCCGTGGCCGCAGGCGCCGACGAAGCGGCGCTGCGCGCGCTGGTGCCGGTGGCGGTTGCGCGGTATATTGTCGAACACGGTTTGTACCGTCTCCCTTCACCCACCGATCCATGACCGACACCGCCGCCCAACGCCGCATCCAAATACTTCAGCGTGCCATCGTCGATGGCCTGGAAGACGTCAAAGCGCAGGACATCCGCGTGTACGACACGCAGGCGCTCACCCCGCTGTTCGAGCGCGTCATCATCGCCAGCGGCACCTCCAACCGCCAAACCAAGGCGCTGGCCGCCAGCGTGCGCGACAAGGTCGTGGAGGCCGGCTTTCCCAAGCCCCGGCTGGAGGGCGAGGACAACGGCGAGTGGATCATCGTCGACTGCGGCGCCGCCGTCGTGCACGTGATGCAGCCGGCCATCCGCCAGTACTACCGGCTGGAGGAGATTTGGGGCGACAAGCCGGTGCGGCTGCGTCGCGCGGCCACGCGGACCGCCGCTTCGGGGACCGCCCCTGCCACCACCGCGGCCCCAGCGTCCAACCGGGCGCCGCGGCGCCGGCGTGCCGCAAGCGCTGCCGATCCAGCATGAAAATCCACGTGCTGGCCGTCGGGCAGCGCTTGCCCGACTGGGCCGAGGCCGCGTGCGCGGATTACTTGAAGCGCTTTCCGCCAACGCAGCGCGTCGTGCTGCAGACCGTCAAAGCCGAGCCGCGCACCGACACGCGCGGGGCCGAGGCCTGCATGGCCGCCGAAGCCGAGCGGCTGCGTGCCGCCCTGCCCAAAAGCGCCCACGTGGTTGCGCTGGACGAGCGCGGCCAGCGCTGCACCACCGAGCAGATCGCCCAACGCTGGCAACGGTGGCAGCATCTGGGCGCCGACGTCGCGCTGTTGATCGGCGGCCCTGATGGGCTGAACCCGGCGTTGCGCGAGCAGGCCCACGAGCGGCTGCGCCTGTCGGACCTGACGTTGCCCCACGCGCTCGCGCGCGTGGTGCTGTTGGAACAGTTGTACCGCGCCTGGTCCATCGTTCACGGACATCCTTACCACCGCGCATGAGCCCGCCCGACCTGCCCACCGATGGCCGCCCCTGGGTCTATCTGGCGTCGCAAAGCCCGCGCCGCCACGAGCTGTTGCGCACCTGGGGCGTGACACCGGTGCCGCTGCTGCCCGACGCGCACGAAGACCCCGAGGAGCTGGAAGTGCCCGCACCGAACGAGCCGCCCGCCGCCTACGTGCGGCGTGTGACGCGCGCCAAGCTGGCCGCGGCGGTGGCCCGCCTGCGCCGCCGCAGCTGGCCGGCGGGCGTGGTGCTGAGCGCCGACACCACGGTGGCCGTGGACGGCGCGATCCTGGGCAAGCCCACCGACGCCGCCGACGCGGCGGTGATGCTGGCGCGCTTGAGCGGGCGTGCGCACGAGGTGCTGACCGCCGTGGCGGTGGCGCACGGCCCGCGGCGCTGGCTGCGGCTGAGCCGCTCGCGGGTGCTGTTCAAGTGGCTGACCTCGGCGGAGATCGACGCCTACGTCACCAGCGGCGAGCCGATGGGCAAAGCCGGCGCTTACGCCATCCAGGGTGTGGCGGCGCTGTGGGTACGGCGCATCCATGGCAGCCACAGCGGCATCGTCGGCCTGCCGGCGTTCGAGACCGGCGAGCTGCTGGCGCGCGCCGGCCTGACCCCGCTGCGGTAACCTTGCACGCCATGACGCACGACATCCTCATCAACTGGTCGCCGCAGGAAACGCGCGTGGCCATCATTGAGCAAGGCGCGGTGCAGGAGGTGCACATCGAGCGCGCGCTGGAGCGCGGGCTGGTGGGCAACATCTACGTCGGGCGGGTGCAGCGTGTGCTGCCGGGCATGCAGTCGGCGTTCATCGACATCGGCTTGGAACGCACGGCATTTTTGCATGTGGCCGATTTGCTGCCGCACATCCAGCAGCGGTTCGGCCCCGCGCGCGCCGACGCCGACCACGGGGGCGGGCGCCCCGCGCCGCCGCCCATCGAGCGCCAGGTGTTCGAGGGCCAGTCGCTGCTGGTGCAGGTGCTCAAGGACCCCATCGGCAGCAAAGGCGCGCGGCTGACGGCGCAGATCAGTATAGCGGGGCGGCTGCTGGTGTTTCTGCCGCACGACGAACACATCGGGGTGTCGCAAAAAATCCCCAGCGCCCAGCGCGAGGCCCTGCGCCAGCGCTTGCAGTCGCTGGTGGGCGAGGGCGGCGGTGGCTTCATCCTGCGCACCAACGCCGAAGACGCCAGCGACGAGGAGCTGGCCGATGACATCGCCTACCTGCGCAAAACATGGCAGCGCATCCGCGAGCGTGCCAACAGCGCCCGCCCCCCGACCCTGCTGTACGAGGAGCTGACCCTGGTGCAGCGCGTGCTGCGGGATTTGGCCACGCCCGCCACGCGCTCGATCCAGGTCGACTCGCGCGAGCAGTTTGCCGCCTTGCAGGCGTTTGCCCAGGAATACACGCCGCAGGTGGCCGAGCGGCTGCAACTGTACCGTGGCGAGCGGCCGATTTTCGAGCCCTTTCAAGTGGACGAGGAGATCCTGCGCGCGCTGGGCCGGCGCGTCGACCTCAAAAGCGGCGGCTACCTGATCATCGACCAGACCGAAGCGCTGACCACGATCGATGTCAACACCGGCGCGTTTGTGGGCGCGCGCAACTTCGACGACACGGTGTTTCGCACCAACCTAGAAGCCGCGCAGGCCATCGCGCGGCAGTTGCGGCTGCGCAACCTGGGGGGCATCGTCATCATCGACTTCATCGACATGGCGCGCGAAGAGCACCGCGAAGCCGTGCTGGCCGAGCTGCGCAAACAACTGGCGCGCGACCGTGTCAAGACGATGGTGGGGGGCTTTTCGGCGCTGGGGCTGGTGGAAATGACGCGCAAGCGCACGCGCGAGTCGCTGGCGCAGATGCTGACGGAAACCTGCCCGGCGTGCGACGGCCGCGGCCGCGTGCGCACCGCGCGCACCGTCTGTTACGACATCCTGCGTGAGATTTTGCGCGAGGCGCGCGCCTTCAACCCACGCGAGTTTCGCATCGTGGCCGCGCCCGCGGTGATCGAGCGTTTCCTGGACGAGGAAAGCCAGCACCTGGCGGGCCTGTCGGACTTCATCGGCAAGCCGATTTCGCTGCAGAGCGAAAGCGCCATGACGCAAGAGCAGTACGACATCGTGCTGCTGTAGGGCGACTTCACATCCCCCACACCCCCACCGTGCGGCTGCCGACTTGCTCGGTGCGCTGCCAGATCTTGTCGTCCCACGGGATACCCGGCCGGCGGTCAAAGACGATCAGGTGCGCCTCATCCGCCCCGCAGTGGTCGGCGTACTGCGCCGTCTGGGCCAGCCCCTCGTGCAGCGTGGCCTCCAGGCTCTTGTGCAGGATTTTGAGCTCCAGCACCACCCGCTGCAGCGGCCCCAGCAGCCCCTGCGCTTCGTCGATCGGCCACTCGATCAAGAGGTCGGTGCGCCGCCGCCCCAAGCCATACTCGCGGCTGATGCGCCCACCGCCGTTGACGATGCGCTGCAAAAACGCCTGCAGCAGCAGCTGTGGGCCAGCTTCCTTGTACTGAAAGCGCTCGATCCAGGCGTCGGCGTTTTCGCGGAAGAACTGCTGAAACGCCGCCAGCAGCTTGGGCATGTCGAGCCGGCGCTCAGGCGTGAGGTACCAGGCCTGCTCGTGCGCGATGGTGATTTGCCGCGTCCAGGTCAGCTCGCGCGGAATGACTTCGGGGTAGATGCGGTTGGCGATGCGCAGCTGCGGGCGGGTGGTGATGAGGCCAAGGTCAGCCACGTACTCCACGTCGTCGGTGGGCAACGTGTCATCAGAATGCTCGCTGGCCAGCAAGCGGCTGATGACGCGGTGCACGCGCTGCTCGCGCACGCCGCACAGCACCACCGTTTGCGGAAAAGCCTGCGGGCGCTGCGCGTAGCCGGCGCGGATTTAGCGCAGCAGTGAAATGAGCGTGCCGCCCACCAGCGCGTCGACCTCATGCGGGGCGTGCAGCACGACGTAGCGCTGCGCTTCGACCAGCGCTTCGATCTCTTGCAAATCCACCCGCTCCAGCGGATCCAGCAGGTAGTGCAGCTCCGGCTTGCTGGGGCCGGCGGTGTTGAATTGCTTTTCGGCCATGGGCGCAGTGTAGCGGGCAGCGAGGCCAAACCACAGCGGGTCGTGCGTCACCCCTGGGGGCCGTCGCCAGCAAAAGCCGCCTCGCCACGCGCGTGCAGCCGCGCGTACAGGCCACCCGCGGCCAGCAGTTGCGCGTGCGTGCCTTGTTCGACCACGCAGCCTCCTTCCAGCACCACGATGCGGTCAGCGTGTTCGATGGTGGACAAGCGGTGCGCGATGACCAGCGTCGTGCGCCCGGTCATCAGCCGTGCCAGGGCTTGTTGCACCAGCCGCTCGGAGGTGTTGTCCAGCGCCGACGTGGCCTCGTCCAGGATCAGCACCGGCGCGTCTTTGTAGATGGCGCGGGCAATCGCCAGCCGTTGACGCTGTCCGCCCGACAGTTGCGCGGCGTTGTGGCCGACCACCGTGTCCAGCCCTTGGGGCAGCGTCGGCCACCAGTCGTCCAAGTTGGCCGCGGCCAGGGCCGCCTGCACGCGCGCGTCGTCCGGGTTGGGGTCGCCCAGCGCGACGTTGGCGCGCACCGTGTCGTTGAGCATCACGACGTCTTGGCTGACCATGGCGAACTGTCGCCGCAACGCCACCAGGTCCCACTCGCGCACGTCGCGCCCGTCCAGCAAGACCCGTCCGCGGCTGGCCTCGACAAAGCGCGGCAGCAGGTTGACCAGCGTGGTTTTGCCCGAGCCCGACGGGCCTACCAGCGCCACCACCTCGCCGGGTTGGACGTGCAGCGTCACCCCCTGCAGCGCGTGCCCGGCGCCGTGGCGGTATTGCACCCACACGTCGTCCCACGCGATGGCGCCGTGGACGCGGGGTGTGTCGTGCTGTCCGCCGGCTTGCAACGGCGTGGCCTCCAGCAGGGCCAGCCCGCGCTCCAGCGCCGCCAGCCCGCGCGTGATCGGCGTGGCGATGTCGGCCAGTTGGCGCAGCGGCGTCACCAGCACCAGCATCGCGGTCACGAAGCCCACGAAGCTGCCCACCGACACCCCACCTTGCGCCTGCACGAGCGCCATCACGATCACCGCCGACAACGCCGCCGCCGCCAGCAGCTGGGTCAGCGGGGTCATCAGTGCGGCGGCCACGGTGCTCTTGAGCGCCAGGCCGCGCAACGTCTGGTTGAGGCGGTCGAACCGCTGCTGTTGCTGCGCCTGCGCTTCGTGCAAGCGAATCAGTCGGTGGGCCAGCACGTTTTCTTCGACGACGTAGGCCAGCGCGTCGGTGGCGTCCTGGCTGCGCCGTGTCACCCCGTACAGCCGCCGCGACAGCACCCGCATGCCCCACGCCATCGGCGGAAACATCGCCAGCACCACCAACGTCAGCGCCCAGTTGAGCCACAGCAAATACCCCAGCAGCGCCACGATGGTGAGTGCCGTGCGCACCGCTGTCAGCAAGGCCCCGACCAGTTGCCCGGCGCCGTTGTTGACCTCGTACACCACGGTGTTGGCCAGTTGGCTGGCGTTGTGCTCGGCGAACAGGCGCAGCTCCGCGTGTCCCAGCCGCTCGAACAGCACGCGGCGCAGCGCCACCATGCCACCGTTGGCGGTGTAGGCCAAGCCGTATTGGGCGACGAAGGTGGCCAGTCCCCGCAGCGCAAACAGCCCGATCAGCGCCAGTGGCACCGCCCACAGCGGCACCTGCCCGGCGACAAACCCCTCGTCCAGCAGCAGTTTGAGCAACGCCGGGATGGCCGGCTCGGTGGCGGCGGCCAGCAGCGCGCCGAGCAACGCCAGCCCCAGGCCGACCCGGGCAGGGCGAAAATACGGCCACAGCCGCCGCAAACGCTGATGCAGCGGGGCCGAGGGCGGGGTGGGGGCGGTGGATGTCAACGTCGATCCAGGGGGGTGGGGAACTCGGTCGTACCGGCCAGCGTCCCAACCGCGAAGGCGCTTGGCCGATCCGTTATTATCCGTTCCTCGTCTGGGCGAGTCTCCTGGGCGACGTATTGCGCATGACGACGACCTCCTCGATCGACCCTTTTCCAGATAACCCCTGGGCGCTGCATCGGCGGCAGTGGCTGGGCGCGGCCGCCGCAGCGCTGGCGGCGCCGTGGGCGCGCGCGCAGTTCCGCGTCGAAGTCACCGGCGTGGGCATGCAGCAGATTCCCTTTGCGGTGGCGCCGTGGCGCGTACCGGGTGGCCTGCCGCAGGATGTGCCGGCGATCGTTGCGGCCGACCTGGTGCGCAGCGGGCTGTTGCGGCAAGTGCCCAGCCAGACCCAGGGCCTGGACGAAACCACCCACCCGGATCTGGCGCCGTGGAAGGCGCAAGGGGTGGATGCGCTGATCACCGGCAGCGTGCGCCCATTGGCCGATGGCCGCTTTGATGTGCGGTTTCGGCTGTGGGATGCGGTGCGCGGCACCGACCTGGGCGGGCAAAGTTACCCGGTCGGCGCGGGTCAGTTGCGTTTGGCGGCGCACCGCATCGCCGACTACGTTTACGAAAAACTGACCGGCGAGCGCGGGGTGTTTGCCACCCGCATCGCCTACGTTGGCGAGCAGGGGGGACAACACCGCCTGTGGGTGGCCGATGCGGATGGCGAAAACGCCCAGCCGGCGTTGACCAGCCGTGAGCCGATCATCTCGCCCGCTTGGTCACCCAACGGCGCGCAACTGGCCTACGTGTCGTTCGAAGCGCGCAAGCCCGTCATCTACGTGCACGACATCGCCACCGGACGGCGGCGGCTGTTGGCCAGTTTTCGTGGTTCCAACAGCGCGCCGGCCTGGTCGCCCGACGGTCGCCGGGTGTACGCGACGCTGACGCTGGCCGGCAGCTCGCAGATCTACGCGCTGGACCTGGACGGTGGCCAGCCGCAGCGCATCACGCAGACCGGGGGCATCGACACCGAACCGGCCTTCGCGCCGGACGGCAAATCGGTGTACTTCGTCAGCGACCGCGGCGGCTCGCCGCAGATTTACCGCATGACCCCGGATGGGCGCGAGGTGACGCGCGTCACCTACGATGGCGGCTACAACATCTCGCCCGCCATCAGCCCCGACGGCCGCCACATGGTCTACGTCACGCGTCAGGGCGGCGCGTTTCAGTTGCGCCTGATGGACCTGAGCAGCGGCGCCGTGACGGCGTTGACCGACACCCAGGCCGACGAGAGCCCGAGTTTCGCGCCCAACGGCCGCCTGATCATTTACGCCACCCGCACCCAGGGGCGCGAAGCGCTGATGACCACCAGCCTGGACGGCCGCGTCAAGGCCCGCCTCAACGCGCGAGGCAACGTGCGCGAGCCCGACTGGGGCCCGTGGATGGCTTGAGGTCTCGACACCATGGCGATGCCCAACGTTTTGGATCCCCTTCAACCCAACGACATGAACCCGATGAACAAGCGACCCACCTCCGCGCGCCCGCTGGCGCGTCTGACCCCGTTCGTGCTCGCCGCCGCGTTGATGGCGGGGTGTTCAAGCGTGCCGCTGGATGAAGGCGGCGCCCCGGTGACCGACCGCAGTCCGGCGCCCGTCGGCGCGGGCGGTGAGGGCGGCGCCGCAGGCGGCGCGGCCAGCGGCGGTGTGGACGGCCGTGCGGTCACCCCGGCGCAAGCGGCGCCGGCCGAAACGGCGCAGCCGCCGGCCAACGTGGCGCGGGTTATTTACTTCGATTTTGACTCGTACGTCGTCAAGCCCGAGTACATGGCCACGCTGGAAGCGCACGCGCGCTTCCTCAACGCCGACCGCAAGCGCCGCGTGGTGCTGGAAGGCCACACCGACGAGCGCGGTGGCCGCGAGTACAACCTGGCGCTGGGGCAAAAGCGCGCCGACGCGGTGCGCCGCGCGCTGGCGCTGCTGGGTGTGCAGGACGAACAAATGGAGTCGGTGAGCTACGGCAAGGAAAAACCGGCCGTGCCCGGCAGCGGCGAGGAGGCCTGGAGCCGCAATCGCCGCGTTGAATTCGTGTACCACTGAAGCGCAGCAGGAACGTGCCGATGATGCCCAACCACCGCAGCGGCCGAAGCGTGCCGAACCGTACACCGCGCCTAGGGGCTTGGTGGCTGGCGTTGGCCCTGCTGGGCGGGGTAGCGCAGCCGGCGTGGGCGCTGTTCAGCGACGACGAGGCGCGCCGCGCGATTTTGGAGTTGCGCGGCCGCGTCGAGGCGCAGCGCCAAGAGCTGGAAGCGGCGCGCCAGCGCGTGGCGGAGCTGGAGGCGGCGCTGGATCCGGCGCGCCGCGGGTTGCTGGAGCAAACCAACCAGCTCGAAGCGTTGCGGCGCGAACTGGCGCAGTTGCGTGGGCAGCAGGAGCAGCTGGCGTTTCAGTTGGCCGAGCTGCAGCGCCAGCAGCGCGACGCGTTGGCCGCGCTGGACGAACGCTTGCGCGCGCATGAGCCGGTCAAGGTCTCGATCGAAGGGCAGGAGTTCACCGCCCGGCCGGAGGAAAAGGCCGCGTTCGAGGGCGCGATGGCGGCGCTGCGGGCATCGGAGTTCGCCCGCGCGGCGCAGCTGTACGCCGACTTCGTGCAGCGTTACCCCCAAAGCGGTTACGTGCCGCTGGCGCTGTACTGGCGCGGCAACGCCTTGTACGCCACGCGCGACTACAAGCCTGCCATCGACGCGTACCAGCGCTTGCTGGACGCCTACCCGCGCCACCCGCGCGCGCCCGAGGCGATGTTGGCCATCGCCAGCTGCCAGATTGAACTCAAGGACGTCAAGGCCGCACGGGCCACCTGGCAGGCGCTGGTGCGGCGCTACCCCGACAGCGAGGCGGCTGCTGCAGCGCGCGAACGTTTGAGCCGTCTGCGGTGACGGTTTGCGCAGCCGCGTGACGTCCGCAAGCGGCGCGGGCCCGCTCTACAATCGCGTCCCGACCATGGACGAAACCACTTTTCAATCTTTGCACGCCACGGTGCTGGCGGCGGCCTTCGCCGTCTCGGCGGTCTTTGGCGCACTGGCCCAGCGCACCCATTTTTGCACGATGGGCGCCATCAGCGACGTCGTCAACATGGGCGACACGGTGCGGTTGCGCATGTGGGCGATGGCCATTGGCGTGGCCATGATCGGTTTTCACCTGTTGGCGGCGGCCGGGCTCGTTGACCCCACCCAAACCATCTATTGGAGTGGGCGTGTCATTTGGGCCTCAGCGTTGCTGGGCGGGGCGTTGTTCGGCTTTGGCATGGTGCTGGGCTCGGGCTGTGGCAGCAAGACGCTGGTGCGGCTGGGTGGCGGCAGCCTCAAGGCGCTGGTGGTTTTTTTCGTGATGGGGTTTGCCGCCTACGCCACGTTGCGTGGCATCACCGCGGTGTTGCGCGATCGCACGGTGGATCGCCTGGCGTTCGACCTGCAGCCGGGCAGCCCCTTGCCGGCGTGGTTGGCGCAGCAGTTCGGCTGGGCGCCGTCGTCCACGGCACTGGTGCTGGGCGTGGGGGTGGGGGCCGCGCTCGTCGTCTGGGCGGCGGTGCACCCCGACTTTCGCGCCAGCGGTAACGCCTGGCTGGGCGGACTCGGCATCGGCGCCACGGTGGCGGCGATGTGGGCGGTGTCCGGCTGGTTGGGGTTTGTGCCGGAACACCCGCAAACGCTGGAGCCGGTCTATGTGGCCACGCAAAGCGGGCGCATGGAGGCCTTGACCTTCACCGCCCCGATGGCCTACACGCTGGACTGGCTGATTTACTACAGCGACGCCAACAAGGTCCTGACCTTGGGGGTGGTGTCGGTGTTGGGCGTGGTCGCCGGTGCCGCCGCGATGGCGCTGGCCACGCGCACCTTCCGCTGGGAGGGCTTTGCCGGCACCCGCGACACCGCGCTGCACATCGTGGGCGCGCTGTGCATGGGCGTGGGTGGCGTCACCGCCATGGGGTGCACGATCGGGCAGGGGCTCTCTGGGGTCTCGACGCTGAGCCTAACCAGCGTGTTGGCGTTGGTCGGCATCGTGCTGGGGGCGTTGGCGGGTTTTCGGTTCCAGCTTTGGTTGCTGGAGCGTGACTGAAGCTGTTTCCGCGCACGCCCACGCGCCGGTCCCCGACGCGGCATCGGGTGACTGGGATCCGGCGCGCCGCTTTGGCGGCGTGCAGCGCCTGTACGGCGCGCGTGGGGCGCGCACCATCGCCGAGGGCCATGTGGTCGTGGTCGGCGTGGGGGGCGTGGGCTCCTGGGCGGCCGAGGCGCTGGCACGCAGCGGGGTGGGGGCGCTCACGCTGATCGATCTGGACCACGTGGCCGAATCCAACGTCAACCGCCAGGTGCACGCGCTCACCGCCACGCTGGGCATGGCCAAGGTGCATGCGATGCAGGCCCGCATCGCGGGCATCCACCCCGGGTGTCGGGTGCGGGCGGTGGACGCTTTCGTGGCCCCGGACAACTGGGCCGAACTGTGGCAGCTGGCGTGCCGCGCGCAGGGCGAAGCGCGCCCGTTGGCGGTTATCGATGCGTGCGACCAGATGGCCGCCAAGGAAACCCTGGCGGCATGGGCGCGCGCGACACAGAAGGTGCCGTTCGTGACCGTGGGCGCGGCGGGGGGCAAGCGGCTGGCGTACGCGGTGGAGGTGGACGATGTGGCCTTGGCCACGCACGACCCGCTGCTGGCGCGGCTGCGCCAACGGTTGCGCCGCTACCATGGGGCGCCGCGGCAGGGCCGCATCGGCGTCACCGCGGTGTTCAGCCGCGAGGCGGTCGCCCCGCCCGACCCGTCGTGCGCGTTGGGCCGCGAGGGCAACCTGAACTGCCACGGCTACGGCTCGTCGGTGGCCGTGACGGCCACCTTCGGCCTGTGCGCCGCGGGGTGGGTGCTGGATCGGGTGGCGCGTTTTTCATGATGCTATAATGAAAACTTTCGCGCTGCCCAGCAACGGTAACGCACGGGTCGTTAGCTCAGTCGGTAGAGCAGCGGACTTTTAATCCGTTGGTCGCAGGTTCGAATCCTGCACGACCCACCAAGCAAATCAAACTCTTAGAGCAAGAAGCAAGTCGACCAAAACCGCACCGCTCGCGTCATGTAGGCACCATGTAGGCAATTTTGGCAACCGGCGCATGCGCTGCATGCATGCGTTGGTGAGCCTGCCCCTGCAGGGTGGAGTGCTTAGCCCTTGTTGAAAAATGTCGACAAGGAGAGAAGCGATGAGTGACAAGCAGGTGCGTGCGCAGTACACGCGGGAATTGGTTGGGTCGTGGCGTCGTACGCTGGGTTGGTTGCTGTGCCGGCTGGATCACGCGCGGCTGACCGAACGCCTGCGCGACGCCGCGGCTGGTCGCTCTGCAAAGGGACGACCCGCAAGGCGCCATCCTTTGGCAGCGGCAGGTGGCGACGTGGGTGTGGCTGCTTGCCGCCGGGCTGGGTGTCGGAACCGCCGTAGTTTTCCCCCTCTTTTGGCTACGGGCTGGCTGGGCCTGGAGGCTGAGGCTCAGGGCGCAGCCCAAGCCGTGCTGCCGTGGCTGGCCGGGCAGTTCGTCATGGGCGCGGCCGGGGTCGTCGATCAGATTCTGCTTGCCCACATGCCGAGCGGCAACCTGGCGGCTTATGGCTATGCCAACCGGGTGATGGCCCTGGCCCTGACGCTCTCCGCCACCGTCATCGGGCGGGCCTTCTTGCCCGTGTTGGCCGCGGAGGCCGATGAGCGGCTGCGGCTGGAACTCACCCGGCGTTGGGCCAAGCGCTTTTTCTGGCTCGGCGCGCTGGGGGCTGCGGCGTTGATGTGGGTCGCCGAGCCTGCGGTGGCGCTGCTGTTCGAGCGCGGCAACTTCACTCGCGCCGACACCGCGCAGACTTCCGCGCTGCTTCGGCTGATGGCCCTTCAATGGCTGCTTTACCTCGTGGGCACCGTTTGGGTGCAGTGGACGCTCGCCCGGGGTGGTAGACTATCGGGTCTCCTTTGGGCCGCGTTGGCAGGCACGGGGGCGAAACTGGCGGTTTCGCTCCTGTTGGTCGCATGGTTGGGATGGGGGGCCGAGGCCATCTGCGCTGGCCTGGCGGCCGCCACCGTGGGCTACTGGCTGGCGTTGAAGGCTTCCGTGTGGAGGTGCATCGTGAAAGTGGGGGGGTAGGGTGATCGATAACGCAACCGGCACACCTGCGATCAGCGTCATCGTGCCGTGCTACAACGTCGAAGCGTACATCGACCGGGCCTTGCAAAGCCTGCGGGGGCAGACGTTCGAGGACTTCGAAATCATCGCCGTCGACGACGGCAGCACGGATGACACGGGCGCGAGGCTGCGGTGGTGGGCGCAGAGGGAGCCGCGGCTTCGGATTCACGGGCAGGAAAATCGAGGTCTTTATTTAGCCCGACTGTGCAGCATCGCCCAGGCGCGTGCGCCATGGGTTACTTTCATAGACGCGGACGATGAGCTGGAACCGGGTCACTTCGTGACGAGTATGAGCACCCGTTTCGTCCGTTGTCCCCGTACTGGCCAGTAGGTGCGTCGATACACTTGCCCCATGCCCGAGAAGCAATTCAACACCGCCGGCCCGTCGATTCCCGGGGACCACTACCTGCTGGATCCCTTGCACCGCATCGACCTGGAAGAGGTGCTTAGCCTAATCGAGGCCAAGCGCTACTTCGTCCTGCACGCCCCGCGCCAGACCGGCAAGACCACGGCGCTGTTGGCGCTGATGGAGTATCTCAAGCGGCAGGGCCGCTACCGGGCGCTGTACGCCAACATCGAAACCGCGCAAGCGGCGCGCGGCAACGTCGCGGAAGGCATGGCCGCCATCGTGCGTGCGCTGGCCAGCGCCGCGCATAACTACTGGCAAGACGAAGCTGCCGAGCGGATGGCCCTGGAGCTGCTGGGCACCGTGGGCGTCCATGACTGGGTGCGTACGCTGCTCGAACGCTGGAGTCGGGCGGATGCGCGGCCCATCGTGCTCATGCTGGACGAAGTCGACGCCTTGGTCGGCGACACGCTGATTTCCCTTTTGCGCCAGATCCGCGCCGGCTACGCCCAGCGCCCGGCGGCGTTTCCGCAGACCGTCGTCTTGTGTGGCGTGCGCGACGTGCGCGACTACCGCATCCATTCGGGCGGGGGCGAGATCATCACCGGCGGCAGTGCCTTCAACATCAAGGCCGAATCCTTGCGGCTGGGCAACTTCAGCGAAGAGGAGACCCGAGCACTCTGGCAACAACACACCGAAGCGACGGGCCAACGCTTTGACGACGCCATCTGGCCTGAGCTTTGGGAAGACACCCGCGGCCAGCCGTGGCTGGTGAACGCCTTGGGGGGTAATCCCCCCGCAAAACCAGTGCGCTGAGAAGTAGAGAGTCTCGAAGGAGAATCTCTACGATGAAGAAATCGCGTTTCACTGACAGCCAGATCATCGACGCGCTCAAGCGGGCGGAGGCTGGTCTGAGCGTGCCCGATCTGTGCCGCGAACTGGGCATCAGCTCGGCGACCTTCTACAAGTGGCGGGCCAAGTACGGCGGCATGGACGCCTCGCTCATGGCGCGCATGAAGGAGTTGGAGGAGGAGAACCGGCGGCTGCGCAAGATGTACGTCGAGGAAAAGCTCAAGGCCGAGGTCGTGGCGGAGGCTCTTGCAAAAAAGTGGTGAAGCCATCTCGCCGGCGCGAGATGGCACAACGAGCCGTGCAGCAGCGCGGGCTGTCGATCCGGGCGGCTTGTCAAGCCTTTCGGATCAGCCAGGCCTGCTACCGCTACGAGGCCCGGCGCGACACCGAAGACGAGGAGATCGCCCAGTGGCTGCTGCGGCTGACCGACAATAAC
>NZ_VJNA01000041.1 GCF_007556585.1 Tepidimonas aquatica
CTGTACAATCACCACATCCCCCAGAAAGCCCTGGGACATGTCCCGCCCATCGAGGCCATGAAAAGATGGTACAAAGAAAAACCGGAACTTTTCATAAAAGTGCCACGCAATCGTCCGGGACCTGACATGTACTGGCTGATGCGCGAGCGCGATCAACGTGCGCTGGACGCCGAGCGCGCCGCGGCGCTGGCGGCGCAGCATGACCCCAAGGAGACTTCCCGATGACCCCCGACCCCTGGGGCGCCTACCCCCGCCGTCCCGATCCCTTTGTGCGCCGCGTGGCGTGGCTGGCGCTGGCCGTGGGCGCGTTGATGCTGCTGTGGCACCTGCTGCCGGCGTGGGTGGCGGCCTGGCAGCCCGCCCCTGCCAGCGATGGGCAGCGCACCGTCACGCCGCGCGGCGACCTGGCCGCCGACGAGCGCGCCACCATCGAGCTGTTCGAAAAGGCGCGCGACTCGGTCGTGTACATCGCCACCACGCAGGTGGTGCGCGACGTGTGGACGCGCAACGCCTACGAGGTGCCGCGCGGCACCGGCTCCGGCTTCATTTGGGACGATGCAGGCCACGTGGTGACCAATTTCCACGTCATCGAAGGCGCGTCGTCGGCCACCGTGCGTCTGGCCGACGGGCGCGAGGTGCGCGCGGCGCTGGTGGGCGCATCGCCCGCGCACGACATCGCGGTGCTGCGCATCGGGGTGGGTTTCAAGCGGCCGCCCCCGGTGCCGGTGGGCACGAGCCACGATCTCAAGGTCGGGCAAAAGGTGTTTGCCATCGGCAACCCGTTTGGGCTGGACTGGACGCTGACCACGGGCATCGTCTCGGCGCTGGACCGCACGCTGGCCGGCGAGCCCGGCAAGCCGCCCATCCAGCACCTGATCCAGACCGACGCGGCCATCAACCCCGGCAACTCGGGCGGGCCGCTGCTGGACTCCTCGGGGCGGCTGATCGGCATCAACACCGCCATTTACAGCCCGTCCGGCGCGTCGGCCGGTATTGGGTTTGCGGTGCCGGTGGACACGGTGGCGCGCGTGGTGCCGCAGCTCATCCAGCACGGCCGCTACGTGCGCCCCGCGCTGGGCATCGAGGTGGACGACGCGCTCAACCAGCGGCTGGCGGCGGCCACCGGGGTCGAAGGTGTGTTCGTGCTGCGCGTGCAACCGGGTGGTGCCGCGGCGCAGGCGGGTCTGGAAGGCGTGCGGGTGGGGCCGCAGGGCATCGAGCCGGGCGACGTCATCGTCGCCGTGGAGGGCAAGCCCGTCGATGGGGTGGGCACGCTGCTGGCGCGCCTGGACGACTTCAAGGTGGGCGATGTGGTGCGCTTGAGCGTGCGGCGCGGCGACGCGACGCGCGAGGTGACGGTGACGTTGCAGCCGGGGGTGTGAGCGTGCGACGCCGAGCGGTTGCTGGGGCGCTGCTGGCCGCCGCCCTGCCCGCGCGGTTGTGGGCGCAGCCGGGCGATGGTGCGGCGCCGCCGCCAGGGTTGCCGGAGCCGGTGGTGGGCGCGCTGCGTCGCGCGCGGCTGCCGCCGTCGGCCTTGGCGCTGGTGGTGGCCGAGGCGACACCCGGTGGGCGTGTGGTGGCCATGCACCGCGGTGCCGAGCCGGTCAACCCGGCCTCGGTGATGAAGCTGGTCACCAGCGCCGCCGCGCTGGACCTGCTGGGTCCGGCGTGGACGTGGCGCACGCGCGTCTACACCGATGGGGTGTTGGCGCCCGACGGCACGCTGCGCGGCCACCTGTACCTGCGCGGCGGCGGTGACCCCAAGCTGGTGGCCGAGCGGCTGTGGCTGCTGTTGCGGCGGGTGCGGGGGTTGGGCATCGCGCGCATCGAAGGCGATATCGTGCTGGATCGGCGTGCGTTTGCGCTGCCGCCGCACGACCCGGCGGCGTTCGACGGCGAGCCGCTGCGCCCGTACAACGTGGGGCCCGACGCGCTGCTGCTCAACTACGGCGCGCAGGTGCTGACCTTCACGCCCGACCCCGCCGCGGGGGTGGCCCGGGTGCACGTGGAGCCGCCGCTGGCGGGGGTCACGGTGCCGGGCAGCGTGCCCCTGGCCGAAGGGCCGTGCGACGACTGGCGCGCCGCGCTGCGCGCCGACTGGAGCGACGCCCGCGCCCCGCGGCTGCAGGGGCGCTACCCAACGGCGTGTGGCGAGCAGGTGTGGGCGCTGGCCCACCCGCAGCCCGAGCAGTGGGCGGCCCGGGTCGTGGCTGGCACCTGGGCGGCGGTGGGGGGTGCGCTTGCAGGCACGGTGCGCGACGGGGAGGTGCCGCCTGCGGCCACGCCGCGGCTGAGTTGGGCCTCACCCCCGCTGGCCGAGGTGGTGCGCGACCTCAACAAGGCCAGCCAAAACGTGATGGCGCAGCACGTGCTGCTGGCGCTGGCCTGGGTGGGGAGCGACCCGGATGGCGCGCCCGCCACGTTCGAGGCTGCCCGTGCCACGTTGCGGCGCTGGTGGACGCAGCGCCTGGGGGCGGACGTGCCTCCGCCGCAGGTGGACAACGGCGCGGGGCTGAGCCGGACCGCGCGCATCACGCCCGTGGCGCTGGCGCGGCTGCTGCAGTGGGGCTGCGCGCAGCCGTGGGCGGCGGACTGGGTGGCCGCGCTGCCGCACCTGGGGATGGACGGCACCTTGGCGCGCTGGCCAGCGCTTGGGGTGGCGGCGCAACTCAAGTCTGGCAGCCTGGCCGATGTGCAGGCGCTGGCCGGCTACGTGCTGGGCCCTGCGGGCCAGCGCCGGGTGGTGGTGGCGGTGCTCAACCACCCCCAAGCGGGCGCGGGCCGTGACGCGCTGCTGGCCGCGGTGCGGTGGGCGGCGCAGGTGCCGTGAAGGGGTTTCGCGCGCCACCCGCGCGACGTTTTCAAGGTTCGATTTCGATGCGGCCGGGGCCGTTGGCCTCGGTGGCCTCCAGCGCCCGCTGCGCAGCGATGACCATTTCGGCGGCGAGCTCGCGCAGGTCTTGCTCGGCGCCGGCGCGGCGCCCATGCACACCAATGCTGACCGACACCGGCGCCAGGCCGTCGTCGCGTGCCGCGCTGGCCAGTTGGCGCAGGTCTTCGGCCAGCACCAGCGCGCCGGGCACGTCGGCGTCGGGCAGCACCACGACAAACTGCGCCGGTCCCCAATGGGCCAGCATTTCGTGCGCCCGCAGCCGCGGGGCCAGGCGGCGCGCCAGCGCCTGCTCCAAGAAGCGGGCGGGCGGGGGGCGCACATCGGCCTGCACCACCAGCACGGTGGTGGGGCAACGCCGCCGCTCGGCCACCGAGAGTTGGCGCACCAGGTAGTCCAGCGCCGCAGCCCGGTTGGGCAGCCCGGTGTCGCCACGGCGCAGCGGCAGGTCCACCGGCCAGCGCCGCCGCGCCCAGCGCACACCCAGCCACGCCCCGGCCCCGAGCGCGAGCACGGTCCAGGCGATCCAAGCGATCCACAGGGGCAGCGGCATCGCGCTATCGTAGCCGCTCGGGCGCCCAGGCGGCGCGGCTGGGCGTGGCGCCGGGCTCAGGCGTGCGCGCCGATGGTCAGCGTCACCTCGCCTACGCCCGCCACGCGCCCGTGCAGGCGATCGCCGGGCTGCACCGCGCCCACCCCTTCGGGCGTGCCGGTGTAAATGACGTCACCGGGTTGCAGGTGGTAGTACTGCGACAGGTCGCTGATCAGCTCCGGCACGCTCCAAATCAATTGGCTCAGGTCGGCGCGTTGGCGCACCACGCCGTTGACCTCGAGCACGATGTCGCCCTGCGCCAGCGCGGTGGCGGGCATCGGCCGCACCGCGCCGCACACCGCCGAGCCTTCGACGTCTTTGCCCAAGCACCAAGGGTGGCCCTTGTCGCGCAGGCGCAGCTGCACGTCGCGTCGCGTCATGTCCAATCCGGCCGCGTAGCCGTAGATGAGCTCGTGCGCCCGCTCCACGGGCACGCGCGCCCCCCCCTGACCCAGCACGACCACCAGCTCCATTTCGTAGTGGAAGTTGGTCGTCTCGGGGGGGTAAGGCAGCGTGGCGCCGCTGTCGAGCAGGTGCACCGGCGACTTGGTGAAATAGAACGGTCGTGCCGTGGCCTTGTCCACGGTGACGCCCATTTCCTGGGCGTGGGCGTGGTAGTTGCGGCCCACAAAAAACAGCCGGTGCACCGGCAGACGCGCGTCGGTGTCCTGCACGCGCAGCGCGGCGGGGGCGGGGGGATTCCAGAGGTAGGTCGTCATGGCAAGGGGAGGTGGAGCAAGGGAGGGATGCGGGGCGCCGCGGTGGGCACACCCTCTCATGGTAGCCCGGCCGCCAGCTGCCCCAGCATCGGTTGCGCGGGGTCGGGGCGAACCTCGTACAACCCGAGCTTGCGGTGCAGCGGGCTTTCGTCGGCCAGGAACAGGTACGACGCTTCGGTGGCGGAGCGGTTGACCAGCACCAGCGGCGTGTAGCCGGGGATGGCGCAGGTGTCGGCTTCGTCCAGCGCGTGGGTCGTGGCGGCAAACGCCGCGCCCGGGGGAGCGCCGACGTGCACCTCGGTGCCCCCCTCGATCTGGTGCAGCACCAGCGCGGGTGAACGCGCGGGCAAGGCCAGCGTTTGGCCGGGGCGCAACATCAAGGCGTGAAAGCCAAGGATATTTTCGGCGTCGGTGCCGGTGACCGGGTTGACGTAGGTTACTTGGGCCGCGGCCTGGGCGGGCAGCTCGTCGGCCAGCGCGCGCAGCGCCGCGCGCACCTCGGCCCACGGGTAGCGCAACAGCGGGTAGCGAGCCGCCAATCCCTCGGGCGGTCCGAACAAAGGCTGGGGGCGCACCCCGGCGCGCACGTGCTGGCGCTCGCCATGCTGGGGCCGCGGGGTTTGGCGCGTGCCGTTTTCGTGGTAGCTGGCCTCCAAGTGGTACACCAGCGGCAGGTCCAGCACGTCCAGCCACACCACGGGGTCGGTGCCGTCGTGGCCGTGCTCGTGCCACAAGCCTGTGGGGGTCAGGATCAGGTCGCCGCGCGCCATTGGGCAGCGCTCGCCCTCCACCGTGGTCCAGGCGCCGGTGCCTTCGACCACCATGCGCACTGCGTTGGGGGTGTGGCGGTGGCTGGGGGCCCACTCACCCGGCAGCAGCAGCTGCATGCCCAGGTAGATGGCGGCGCTGGCCTGCATCGCCTCCAGCCCGTGGCCGGGGTTGGCCAGCACCAGCACGCGGCGCTCGGCCTTGTCGATCGGGGTCAGCTCGCCCGCGCGCAGCAGCAGCGGGCGAATGTCACGGTAGGCCCAGTGCGTGGGCCGGGTGCGCTGCGCGGGCCGCTGCGGCGGCAGCAGCGCCCGCAGGCTGGGCCACAGCGGCACCAGGTTGCGCTCGCGCAGCGCCTGGCGGTATTCAGGCGGTAGCTCGTCCAGGGTTCCCAGGGTGTGCATCGTGGGTCTCCTCGTGTTCGTGGCGGCGGTAGCGGTCAGTGCGGCGTGGTCAGACAGTTGCTCACGGTCCAACCGTACAGCCACTCCAGGGCATCGTAGAAGCGCTCGGGACTGCGGCCGCGCCAGAGGTCGTTGCGCACCAGACGCTCCACACCCTTGGCGTGGTAGATGCGGCCCATTTCGCGGCTGGACAGCACGATGCGCGCCGTGCGCGCCACCCGCGAGCGTTGGTACAGGTCCAGTGCGCGGCCCCAGTCACCGTTGTGCACGCGCAACGCCTCGCCCAGGGTCACGGCGTCTTCCATCGCCATGCAGGCGCCTTGCGCCATGTACTGCGTCGTCGGGTGCGCGGCGTCGCCCAGCAGGGTCACGCGGCCAAAGCTCCAGCGCTCGATCGGGTCGCGGTCGGCGGTGGCCCAGCGCTTCCAGCTCTTGGGCAGGTCGATGAGCTTGCGTGGCAGCGGGTGGATACCTTGAAAGTAGCTTTGCACCTCCTCGCGGCTGCCCTCGGTCACGCCCCATTCCTCTTGCCGGCGGCTGTGGAACGTGACGACGACGTTGTACTGCTCGCCGCCGCGCAGGGGATAGTGCACCAGGTGGCAGTTCGGCCCCGCCCACAGGCTCGCCGCGTTCCACTTGAGCTCGTCGGGAAACTCGGCCTTGTCCACCACCGCGCGGTACACCACATGGCCGGTGACACGGTGGGGGTCGCCGACGTACTGCGCGCGCACCACCGAGCGCACGCCGTCGGCGCCGATGAGCGCCTGGCCGCGCCAGCGCTGGCCACGCTGGTCTTCCACCGTCACCCCGGCGTCGTCTTGCTCCACGCGCACGATGCGTGTGTCGGTGTGGAAGGTGACGCGGTCGCTGGCCTGCACGCCTTCGAGCAGCGAGGTGTGCACGTCCACCCGGTGGATCACCGCGTAGGGGTTGCCAAAGCGCGCCCGAAACGCCTGCCCGGTGGGCACGCGCGCCACCAGCGTGGCGTCCACGGCGTCGTGCATCACCAACTCGTCAATGTACACGGCGCGGCGCCGCGCGGCTTCGCCCACGCCCAGCGCATCCAGCGCCGAAAACGCGTTGGGCCCCAGCTGGATGCCGGCGCCGATTTCGCCGATTTGGGCGGCTTGTTCGAACACCTGCACGGTGTAGCCTTGGTTGGCCAGGGCCAGTGCGGCGGCCAGGCCGCCGATGCCGCCGCCGGCCACCAGCACGGGGGTTGAGGTGTGGCGGTTGTCCATGGGGTTGCTCCGGGTGGTGGGTGGCAAATAATTAGTACACTGATGATTAGTGTAGCGGCTTGGCAACGAGGCAACATCAGGGTTTACCCTGATCAACGAGCGGGCGGGGCACGCTGCCGGGACAATCGCGGCATGCAAGCCACCCCTTCGACGATCGAGCTGCACGACCAGCCCGGCCATGCCATCCGCCGCCTGCACCAAATTGCGGTAGGGATTTTTTTGCAGGAAACGGCCGAGCTGGGCCTAACCCCGGTGCAGTACGCCGCGCTGCAAAGCGTGCACAACGAGCCTGGCATCGACCAACGCACGCTGGCCAGCCGCATTGCACAAGATACTTCCACCACCGCTGGCGTGGTCGAGCGGTTGCAAGGGCGCGGCTGGTTGCAACGCGCCGCCGACCCCGCCGACCGCCGCGTGCGCCGCCTGCACCTGACCGACACCGGTCGTGCCGTGTTGGCCGCGGCCCAGCCCGCGATGCAGCGCGCTCAGGTGCGCATCCTGCAGCCGCTCACCGACACCGAGCGCGCGCACTTCATGGCGCTGCTGCAGCGCGTGGTGCAGCACAACAACGTGCACAGCCGCGCCCCCGCGGCGCCAGCGGGCAGGTAAGGGCTGGCGGCCAATGCGACAATGGCACCCATGAGCACCACCGACGACGTCAACGCCCTGATGGATACCCTGGGCCGCCAGGCACGTGCGGCGGCTTTCGAGATGGCGCGCGCCAGCGCCGCGGCCAAAAACGCAGCGCTGCGTGCGCTGGCGGCGCTGCTGCGCGCCCACGTCGAGCCGCTGCAGGCGGCCAACGAGGCCGATGTGCAACGCGCCCGCGCGGCGGGCCTGAGCGAGCCGATGGTGGACCGCTTGAAGCTCACGCCCAAGGTCATCGAAACCTGCGCGCAGGGCTGCGAGCAACTGGCCGCCATGCCCGACATCATCGGGGAGATCATTGGGCTGCAGCAGCAGCCCAGCGGCATCCGGGTCGGGCAGATGCGCGTGCCGATCGGGGTGTTTGGCATGATTTATGAGAGCCGCCCCAACGTCACCATCGAAGCGGCCAGCCTTTCGATCAAAAGCGGCAACGCTTGCATCCTGCGCGGTGGCTCCGAGGCCATCGAATCCAACCGCGCGCTCAGCCGCTTGGTGCAGCAGGCGCTGCAGCAAGCGGGCCTGCCGCGTGATGCGGTGCAGCTTGTGCCCACCACCGACCGCGCCGCGGTGGGCCGCCTGATCGCGATGCCCGAGTACGTCGACGTCGTCATCCCGCGCGGCGGCAAGGGCCTCATCGAGCGCATCAGCCGCGAGGCCAAGGTGCCCGTCATCAAGCACCTCGATGGCAACTGCCACACCTACGTGGACGACCCATGCGACCTGGAGCTGGCGGTCAAGGTCACCGACAACGCCAAGACGCAAAAGTACAGCCCCTGCAACGCCACCGAAAGCCTGCTGGTGGCGCGCGGCGTGGCGGCGGCGTTTTTGCCGCGCATCGGCGCGGTGTTCGCCGCCAAAGGGGTGGAAATGCGCTGCTGCCCCGAGGCCAAGGCTTTGCTGGCGGCCGTGCCGGGTGCCATCGTCAAAGACGCCACCGAGCAGGACTGGTACGAGGAATACCTCGCGCCCATCATCAGCGTCAAGGTCGTGGCGGGGCTCGACGAAGCCATCGCCTGGATCAACCACTACGGCAGCCACCACACCGACGCCATCCTGACCACCGACCACCGCCATGCGCAGCGATTCCTGCGTGAGGTCGACTCCAGCAGCGTCATGGTCAACACCAGCACCCGCTTTGCCGACGGCTTCGAGTACGGGCTCGGGGCCGAAATCGGCATCAGCACCGACAAGTTCCACGCCCGCGGCCCGGTCGGGGTGGCCGGGTTGACGTCGCTGAAGTACGTCGTGCTGGGCGAAGGCGAGGTGCGCAGCTGAAGCAACAGAGCTGGCTGGGCGCGTCACGCCTTGCTTTGCGCAGAAGACGTCAAATGTGCCGAGGTTGGGCGTTGGAAACCCTCAGGGGTCGGTGAGGCGGCCATCGCCGTGCTACATCCGTTGCCGTGAAGGCGGCATTGACCGTCTTGGCCGAGCCATGGGTGCCCATGCCCGTGGCAGGCAGTTTGGCAAAGGACCTCGCGGGTTGTGCCTTGCGCAGTGGGTTGTGCGCCGACTGGCTGCTTGGGCCCACACAAAAGGCGCTGCGGAGGCCGTAGCCCCCAAAGCGCGGCTGTTTTGAACACCAACAATTGCCCTCGAAGGTGCACGAGCTGCTTGTGCAGTACGTCGATGGTGCGGTTGGAGGCTTGCAGGGCGCGCTGGGCGTTGTGCTGGGCGGCTGCCCACTGGCGGCACACAACCAAGTACTCCTCATCCAGCCACGGGTCCATGACGGCCCTCCATAAGGTGGCCATCTGCCTCGATGGCCTGCTCTGTGTCCATGGCTTGCTCCGCCCAATCCTGTGCCAAGCGTAGCAGCACGGCGGACATCGGCGGGGACAAGTGGGGGTCGTGTGCCAAGCGCGTTAAGTTGCGGGAGAGCTTGCAGGCGATGTAGGGGCACAACCCAGGCACGGGGGTGTGCCTGTGCATGGCCACGTGGTGCAGCAAAGCGAGTGTGCCCGCCAGCAGTGGCTCAAGAGGGGCGAAGCTGTGTGTGGGGCTCATGATGACGGCAATCTCTGGTTGAGTGGCGGTGTAACCTATCGTAATGATAATCGTTCGCATTTGTCAAGCCCGGCAATACCCCTGATATCGGTGTCAAGCGATAATCGGTAGCATGCGAACCAAAGGGCGTGTCGTCGTCGGACTGTCGGGCGGTGTGGACTCCGCCGTCAGCGCCTACCTGCTCAAACAACAGGGCTACGAAGTCGTTGGCATCTTCATGAAAAACTGGGAAGATGACGACGACAGCGAGTACTGCTCCAGCCGCCAGGACTGGCTGGACGCGGCCAGCGTCGCCGACGTCATCGGCATCGACGTCGAGCACGTCAACTTCGCCACGGCCTACAAAGACCGCGTGTTTGCCGAGTTTTTGCGCGAGTACCAGGCCGGCCGCACCCCCAACCCCGACATCCTGTGCAACGCCGAGATCAAGTTCAAGGCGTTTTTGGACCACGCGATGCGGCTGGGCGCCGACAAAATCGCCACCGGCCACTACGCCCGTGTGCGCGCCGTGCGCGCCCACGACGGTTTGCCGCTGACCGAGGCCGACGCGGCCGCCCTGCCGCCCGACCAGGTGCGTTACCAGTTGCTCAAGGGCGTCGACCCCGGCAAAGACCAGAGCTACTTTTTGCACCGCCTGACGCAAGCGCAATTGGCGCGCGCGATCTTTCCCGTGGGCCACCTGCACAAGCGCGAGGTGCGCCGCATCGCCGCGGAGATTGGCCTGCCCAACGCGCGCAAAAAAGACTCCACCGGCATTTGCTTCATCGGCGAGCGGCCGTTTCGCGAATTTTTGCAGCGCTACCTGGACGGCACCCCCGGCCCCATCGTGGACGAACAGGGCCGGGAAATCGGCCGCCACGTGGGCCTGAGCTTTTACACCCTGGGCCAGCGCCAGGGCCTGGGCATCGGTGGTGTGCGCGGGCGCGACACCGACCAGCGCGGCGCGCACGCCCCGTGGTTCGTGGCGCGCAAGGACCCCGCCACCCACACGCTGTGGGCGGTGCAAGGGCACGACCACCCGTGGTTGCAGTCCTGTTGGCTGCGTGCCGAGGACGCCAGCTGGATCGCCGGTGCGCCGCCCGCGCCTGGCCCATACGCCGCCAAAACGCGCTACCGCCAAAGCGACGCCGGCTGCACGCTGGAGCTGCCCGCTTCGGGTGAAGGCTTTGTGCTGCGCTTTGCCGAGCCCCAGTGGGCCGTCACCCCCGGCCAAAGCGCCGTGCTGTACGACGGCGAGGTCTGCCTGGGCGGCGGCGTCATCCACAGCGCCGAGGCCACCGAGCGGGCGTTGCCGACGGTGGAGCGCCGCAAGGGGACCCGTCTGGCACCAACCGCGCGCTGATGGCCGCCGGTGCACGGCAACGACCGCAGAGCGCCGACCACCGCATGCCCATGGCCGTAAGGGTATTCCCGCAAGTAGGCCGTGATATCCCCGTCTAAAATGGTGCGTGCATTTATAAGGAATCAGCAAAGAACGAGGTGATGGCCTTCGGCGAGCGGATCGAGGGCTACCCAGTCCGGGTGGTCAACGAGCGTGCCGTGCGCGCCGCCGCCGGACTGCTGTTTTTCCCGGCTGTGGTGTCGTTCATGCATTCGTTTCTGCTGGGCAACTTCCAGCACACCCGGCTGTTCATCATCGTCTTTCTGGTCGATATGACGTTGCGGGTCATCCAGCCACGCTGGTCACCAAGCATGATCGTCGGCGGCTGGATCGTGCGCCATCAGAACCCCGAGTGGGTGGGCGCCGCGCAAAAGCGTTTCGCATGGGGGCTGGGCCTGCTGCTGGGCGTGGCGATGCTGTACCTGATGGTCCTCAACCGCTACATGGGCCCAGCCAACATGCTGATTTGCGGCGCTTGCCTTGCACTGATGTTTTTCGAAACCGCCTTTGGCATTTGCCTGGGTTGCAAGCTTTACAACCTTTTCCACAAAGAAAAGGCCCAGCTGTGCCCCGGCAGCGTGTGCGAGGTGCCGGCGCATGCGCGCGGGTGGGGCATCGCGCTGCCGCAAGCAGTGCTGCTGTTGGCGTTTGTGGGGGTGGTGGCCGCCACCAAGGACTGGGTGGACCGCACCGGGCCGCTGCAAGGTTTCGACGAGATGGCCGCGTTGGAAGAAATGGGCATCAAGCCCACCCCCGGCGCGCCCGCCGACAGCCGCTGCGAAGTGCCGGCCTTTGCCAAGGCCATCGGTCATGAGGAGATATGGAAGCGCCACAACGGGTGTAGCTGAGGCTGCCGTGCCGTTGGCCGCGTCGCCCATCGCTGGGGCGGCTGAACAGCGCAGACGCGAAGTGGTGATGGCCGGCCCGCTGCCGCGCGTCGAGGCGTTACGATGCGCGCCGTGAGCCCTAACCTCATGTCAACGTGGACCGCGTGGTTCCCCATCCTGCACTGGGGACGGAGCTACGACCGGCGCGCGGCGTTGGCCGACGTGACCGCTTCGGCGGTGGTGACGTTGCTGCTGATTCCGCAGGCGTTGGCCTACGCGGTGCTGGCGGGCTTGCCGCCGGTGACGGGGTTGTGGGCCAGCATGCTGCCGATGGTGATCTACGCACTGATGTGCAGCAGCACGGTGCTGGGACCGGGGCCGACCGCGTTGCGCTCGATGATGTCGTTGGCCGCGGCCGGCAGCGTGGCCGCGGTGGGCAGTGCGGACTTTGCCGCTGCCAGCGCGCTGCTGGCGCTGCTGGTGGGGGTGACGCTGCTGGTGATGGGGGCGCTGCGCCTGGGGTTTGTGGCGCATGTGCTCAGCCGGCCGGTGCTGGCAGGCTTCATGACGGCGGCGGCGCTGCTGATCGCGATGGGGCAGGTGCGCCACCTGTTGGGGGTGCCGCTGCAGGCCGATGACGCGCTGGCATTCGTGCGCAGCTTGTGGCATCACGCCCACGCCACCCACGGGCCGACGTTGGCCGTGGGGGTGGGGGCGCTGGGGCTGCTGCTGGTGCTGCGCCGTGCGGCCAAGCCGGTGCTGGTGCGCCTGGGGGTGCCGGCCGCGGTGGCCGGCTTGGTGGCCAAGGCCGCGCCGTTGTGGGTGATGCTGCTGGCCATTGCGCTGTCGCACGGCATGGGGTGGGCGCAGCATGGTGTGGCCGTGGTGGGTGAGGTTCCGCGTGGCTTGCCACCGCTGACGGTGCAGCCGTTGTTACAGTTGCCGTGGTCGGTGGTGCAGGCGTTGCTGTGGCCGGCGTTGTTGATGGCGTTGCTGACGTTTGTCGAGCAGATCTCGATTGCCCAGGATATGGCGGCGCGCCGGCGCGAGCCGCTGGACGCCAACGCCGAGATGCGTGCGATGGGCGCGGCCAACGTGGCCGCTGGGCTCAGCGCCGCGTTCAACGTGGGGGCCAGCTTTGGCCGCACGGCGGTGGTGGCCGACGCCGGCGGCCGCACGCCAGCGGTGGGGCTGATCACCGCGGTGCTTTTGGCGCTGACGGCGTTGTACCTGACGCCGCTGCTGCACGCGCTGCCGATGGCGGTGCTGGCGGCGATCATCCTGACCTCGTTGGGTGCGCTGACGGACTGGGGCAGCTTCGTGCGCCACGGCCGCTACGCGCGCGCCGACTTGGCCGCGCAGGTGCTGACGTTTGCCACCACGCTGCTGGTGGACCTGCTCAGTGGCTTGGCGGCCGGGGTGCTGGCGTCGCTGTTGCTGCACGTGGCGCGCAGCAGCCGACCGCATATCGCCGTGGTGGGCAACGTGCCCGGCACCGAGCACTACCGCAACGTGCTGCGCCACCCGGTGGTGACGCAGCCGCACATTCTGGGGCTGCGGGTGGACGAGAGCCTGTTTTTTGCCAACGCCCCGTACCTGGAGCAGCGCATCATCGAACTGGTGGCGCGTCAGCCGCAGGTGCGCCATGTGGTGCTGCAGTGCTCAGCCATCAACGCCATCGACACCAGCGCGCTGGAGAGCCTGCGCGCCCTCAACGACCGTCTAGGCGCCGCCGGGGTGCGCTTGCACCTCAGCGAGGTCAAGGGGCCGGTCATGGACCAGCTGCAACGCAGCGATTTGCTGCAGCGCCTCAGCGGCCAGGTGTTCCTGACCCACCATCAGGCGGTGCAAGCGTTGGCCGGCGACACACCGTCGCAGGACTGAGGACTGGGCGCGCGCAGCACCTGCAGCGTCGTGTGCCCGATGCCAAAGCGCTCGCGCAGCGCCTGGGCGGTGGCGTGCAAAAAGGCGTCGTCGCCGCCGCCGGCGGGCATGATCAGGTGCGCCGTCAGCGCCACCTCGCGCGTGCCCATGGCCCACACGTGCAGGTCCTGCACCGCCGCCACGCCGGGCTGGCTGGCCAGCAGCGCGCGCACCGCTTCCAGGTCCACCTGCGCCGGCACGCCATCGAACAGCAGGTGCAGCGATTCGCGCAGCAACCCCCAGGTGCCGACGACGATGACGATGGCGATGACGAGGCTGGCGGCCGCATCGACCCAATCCCACCCCTGCCACCAGGTCAGCGCGCCGGCCACCACCACCCCGGCCGACACCAGCGCATCGGCGGCCATGTGCAACAACGCGCCGCGCTGGTTGAGGTCGTGCGCGCTGCCGCGCACGAACAACAGCGCCGTGGCGGTGTTGATGACGATGCCGATGGCGGCCACCACCATCACCGACGCCCCCGGCACCGGCTGCGGCTGCCACAGGCGCTGCAGCGCTTCCCACGCGAGCCACGCCATCGCGCTCAGCAGCAGCACCGCGTTGACGAAGGCAGCCACGATGCCGGCGCGCTTGAAGCCGTAGGTGTGGCGCGGCCCGGGGCGCGCGCGGGCTGCCAGCGCGCCGGCCCACGCCAGCAGCAAGCCGGCCACGTCGCTGAGGTTGTGGCCGGCGTCGGCCAGCAGCGCCAGCGAGCCGACATGCCAGCCCCAGCCCGCCTCAACGGCGACGAACGCCACGTTGAGCACCACACCCCAGGCAAACGCACGCTGGGCCGTGTCCGCGGCGTCGGCGTGGGCCGCGTGATCGTGGTCGTGTGCATGGCCGTGCATACCCGCAAGCTTACTCTTGCTCGACCTCCAAGTACGTGCGGTTGACCAATTGCGGCAGCCACACCTCGGTGTGCTTCAGGTGCGCAAACGGCCGCGCGTCGAACGTGCGCACGGCGGTGCCCAGGTCCACGCCTTCGTCCACGGCGCGGGCCGTGTGGGCGCGCAGCGCGCGCAGCAGCTCGCCGGTGTCGCGTTGGGCCTGGGCCAGGTCGGTCACACGGCCGTGGCCCGGCACGACGATGCGCGGCTGCAGGGCCTGCAGCGCCTCGAAGGTGGCCAGCCATGGCTTGCTGCGGCTAACCGGATGCATGCCCAGGATGCGGTCCACGTAGACCACGTCGCCGGTGAACACCACGCCTTGGGCGGGGACGTACACCATCATGTCGCCAGGTGTGTGGCCACCGCCGCGGTGCACCAGGCGCAGCGTGACGCCGCCCAGCGTAGCGGCCATCCCATTGGCCAAGCCCTCGCGGCGACCGGCCAGCAGCGCGCGCGTGCGCTGCGGGGTGAAGTAGCTGTTGACCATGCCCATCACGAACACCACACCGGTCAGCAGCAACAGCACCTTGGGCGTGTCGTAGAAGAAAAACTGCAGCGCACTGCCCAGGTGGCTGTCGCGTGCCACCGGCAACAGCGCCACCAGCGCTACGGAGGCTGGGATCAGCGTTTGGTACAGCGCCCACCACAGGGCGGCGGCAGCGAGCAGCCACAGCTTGGGGTGACGTTGGGTCAGGGGCAGGGCGGCGGTGTTCATGCAAGCATCCTCGGTCAGTGCGTGACGCGGGGCGGTGCGGCACCGCACTGCAGAAGACGCAAACCCCCCGCGATGGATGCACCCCGGCGGTCACGGGGCCACTGCAAAAGTCGCTTCAGCCGTCGCCAGGTTGCGGGGCCGAGGACGGCACCACGCAGCAGACGCGCTGTTGCTCGAAGCGCACGCCGCACTGGTGCGTCAGCGCTTCGGCCAGCCGTCGCCGGGCGCGCTGCAGGCGCGATTTGGCACCGGGCACGCTCAGCCCGTGCTGCGCGGCGTAGGCGGCTTGGGTCATGCCTTCCAGGTCGCAGCGGCGCACGATGTCGGCGTCGGCCGCTGGCAGCGTGGCCAGCACCGCTTCCAGGCAGTCGGCCAGGGCGTCCACCGGCGACGCATCGTCGTCTGCCTCGGCAGGCACGGCCGGCAGCAGGTCGTCGTCCGCGGGCAGCGGCTCGCTGGGGCGCTGGCGGCGTGCCCAGTCGACCAGGGCGCTGCGCGCCACCTGGAACAGCCACGCCCGCGGTTGCTGCAACTCGCAAAAGTCGCGCCCCGCCTGCAAGGCGTGCACGAACACCTCTTGCACCAAATCTTGCGCCGCCATGGCGTCACCAGCTTGGCGCAGCAGGTAGGGACGCAGCTCGCGCTCGTGCGCGTGCCACGCAGGTGTAGTCGGCGTGCAGCGGCGGGCGGCGGTTCATGGCGTATCGGTGGTGTCGAGAGCCGCGGCGGGGGCGGCGCCCGGCAATGCCGGGGTTTCGTCGCCGTCCAGTGCCGCCTCGACCAGTTCGGCGCGCAACGTCTTGTTGGGCTTGACCCCCAGCTCGCGCAGCATTTCGGCCTGGCGGATGACGTTGCCGCGCCCCTGCACGAGTTTGTTGCGGGCTTGCTCGAAGTGGCTCTGCGCGCTGTGCAGGCGCTCCCCCACCTTGAGGAAATCCTCTGTGAAGCCGACCAGCTTGTCGTACAGCTCCCCACCGCGGCGGGCAATCTCTTGCGCGTTGCGGTTTTGCGCTTCCTGCCGCCACAGGTGCGCCACCGTGCGCAGCACGAACAGCAACGTCGAGGGGCCCACCAGCAGCACGTTGCGTTCCCAGGCGTCCTGGAACAGCGAGGGGTCGTGCGCCACCGCCAGCATAAACGCCGGCTCGACCGGCATGAAGGCCAGCACGAAATCCAGCCCAGGGCCGTACAGGGTGTGGTATTCGCGCTGCGCCAGCCCACGCACATGCGCGCGCAGCGACTCGATGTGCTCGCGCAGCGCCTGCTGGCGCGTGGCGTCATCGGCCGCGTTGACGTAGCGTTCGTAAGCCAGCAGCGACACCTTGGCGTCGATGACCAGGCGGCGCTGCTGCGGCAGCAGGATCACCACGTCCGGCTGGGCGCGGCTGCCGTCGGCGCGCTGCTGGCTGGCTTGCACCAGGTATTCGTGGTCGCGGCGCAGGCCACTCATCTCCAGCACGCGCTCCAAAATCAGCTCGCCCCAGTTGCCCTGCACCTTGGTCGAGCCGCGCAGCGCCTGCGTCAGGTGGCGTGCCTCGGCGCTGAGCTGCTGATTGAGCTGCACGAGCTGCTTGACCTGCTCGCGCAGCGCGATGCGCTCGGCGTTTTCGCGGTGGGTGCTGTCGTGCAACGCTTGCTGAAAGTCGGCCAGCCGCTGGCGCAACGGCGCCAACAGCGTCTCCAGGTTGGCCTGGTTTTGCTGGGCGAAGCGCTGCGCCTTGTCTTCCAGGATCTGCTGCGCCAGGTTCTGAAACTGCTCGGTCAGCGTGGCGCGGGCGTCGTGCAGCAGGCGCAGCTGCTCGTCCCACGCGGCACGCTGCTCCTGCAGGCGGGCTTGCAGCTGCGCCACTTCGGCCTGCAACGCTTCGGCGCGGGTGCGGGTGTCGCGCAGCTCGGCCTGCAGCGGCGCCAGTTGCTCGGCGTGGGCCTGCAGCCGGGCGCACTCGTCGCGGGCACGGTCCAGTTCGTCACGCTGCTGGCTGGCCTGCGTGCGGGCTTCGTGCAGCGCTTGGCGGGCAAGCTGCAGCTCGGCGTCGACCCCGCGCAGCCGTTCCTGCAGCCGGGCCTGCTCCACCTGGGCTACGGCATGCGCCTGCTGCAGCGTCAGTGCGGCCTGCTGACGCACGCGCGCGGCCATCCACACTGCGCCCAGCACGGCCCCCAACGCCGCGGCGACCGCAGCGGTCAGCAACGTGGTGCCCAACTCCATGCATCGACCTCGCTTTCCCTGGGGTTGTTGTCCGGTGCTGCGGCCAGCACGTGCCGCGACGCCTGTGCGCATTGTGGCGCAAGTGTTGGGCGGGCAAGAGCGCGACGGTGCGACAATGAGCGACGTGTCACCCCATCTGCATGAACGCGATCCGGACGTTGTGGCCAGCGTGCGCCGCGAGCTGGTCGATGCGCGCGCGTGGCTGGACCGCACGGTGCTGTTGGTGTACGCCGGCTTGGCGGGCTTGGCGGTGGTGGCGTTTACTTGGCTGAGCGAGGCTGCCACCGAGCTGTTCATGCGCGGATACGACGCGGCGCCGTGGGCGGTGCTGGTGGTCACGCCGGCGCTGACGGCCGCGATCGTTGGGTTGACGCGGCGCTGGGCCGCGGCGGCGGCAGGGTCAGGCATCCCGCAGGTGATGGCGGCGCTGGCGGCGGACCTGACGCCAGCGCAGCGACAGCGCCTCGTGTCGTTGCGTTTGGCGGCGGCCAAAGTGGTGTTGGCTTCGGCCGGTTTGTTGGGCGGCTTGTCGCTGGGGCGCGAAGGACCGTCGGTGCAGGTGGCTGCGGGCGTGCTGCACCACGCCCGCCGTTGGTTGCGCCGCGGCAGCGCGCTCGACGAACATGCGTTGCTGGTGGCCGGGGGCGCGGCCGGTATCGCGGCGGCGTTCAACGCCCCGTTGGCGGGCGTGGTGTTTGCGATCGAGGAGCTGTCGCGGCGGCTGGAGTCGCGCGCCAGCGGCCTGATCATTGCCGCCATCGTGCTGGCGGGCTTGGTGGCGGTGTCGGTGTGGGGCAACTACACCTACTTCGGGTCGATTCGGGTGCCGGAGTTGGATGCCTCGGCGCTGCTGCCGGGGTTGGTGACGGCGGTGGTCAGTGGTCTGGCCGGCGGGTTGCTGGCGCGCGTGCTCGTGGCTTCGCTGCAGGGTGGCCCTGACGCCATCAGCCGCTGGCGTGCACGTCACCCAGTGCGGTTTGCGGCGTTGGCGGGGTTGGGCGTCGCGGTGGTGGGGTTGGCCAGCGGCGGGTAATCCCCCCGCAAAACCAGTGCGCTGAGAAGTAGAGAGTCTCGAAGGAGAATCTCTACCATGAAGAAATCGCGTTTCACTGACAGCCAGATCATCGACGCGCTCAAGCGGGCGGAGGCTGGTCTGAGCGTGCCCGATCTGTGCCGCGAACTGGGCATCAGCTCGGCGACCTTCTACAAGTGGCGGG
>NZ_VJNA01000042.1 GCF_007556585.1 Tepidimonas aquatica
ACATTTCCGACTGGGGCGGCGAGCGTCTGCGCGAGGACGTGCGCTGGACGTTCGGCGTGCCGCCCGTGGGCAACGCCAACTACGCCTGGCTGCAACACATCCATCACCACCTCGCCCCCAACGGCACGGCGGGCGTGGTGCTGGCCAACGGCTCCATGTCCTCGCAGCAGTCGGGCGAGGGCGAGATCCGCAAAGCCATGATCGAGGCCGACGTGGTGGATTGCATGGTGGCGCTGCCCGGGCAGCTCTTCTACTCCACGCAGATCCCCGCCTGCCTGTGGTTCCTGGCCCGCAACAAGAACCCGGGCAAGGGCCTGCGCGACCGCCGCGGGCAGGTGCTCTTCATTGACGCGCGCCAGATGGGCGTGCTGGTGGACCGCACCCGCCGCGAACTCACGGACGAAGAGATCAAAAGAATCGCCGACACCTACCACGCCTGGCGCGGCGAGCCAGACGCGAGCGAATACCAGGACGTGCCCGGCTTCTGCAAATCCGCCACGCTGGACGAGATCCGCAGGCACGACTACGTGCTCACGCCGGGGCGCTACGTGGGCGCGGCGGCGCAGGAAGACGACGGCGAACCATTCGAAGTAAAGATGGCGCGGCTGGCAGCACAGTGGCGCAAGCAGCGGGCGGAAGCGGCACGGCTGGATGCGGCCATCGCCAGGAACCTGGAGGAGCTGGGGTATGGCGGGTGAGTGGGTCGAAGTAACAGTTGGTGAACTAGCACCGTTCGCCTACGGTAAAGGCCTGCCAGAGATACGGCGGAGCGCAACGGGGAACGTCCCTGTTTACGGTTCAAATGGTGTTGTTGGTTTCCATGACATGCCACTGACGGATGGCCCAACTGTAGTTATCGGTCGCAAAGGCACAGTGGGCGCTGTTCACTACTCGCCTGTCCCCTGTTGGCCAATAGACACAACATTCTATGTGACCGGCAAAGACCCGTCGGTGCTTCGATACCGCTATTACCTGCTCAAATCTCTAGGGCTAGAGCACATGAACGCCGATAGCGCGGTTCCTGGATTGAACCGTGACGCTGCTCATGCGCGACGAATCCGCATACCGCTAAGCGAAGGTGAACAACGCGCCATCGCCCACATCCTCGGCACGCTGGACGACAAGATCGAGCTGAACCGGCGGATGAGCGAGACGCTGGAGGCGATGGCGCGGGCGCTGTTCAAGGCATGGTTCGTGGACTTCGAACCCGTGCGCGCCAAGATGGAGGGCCGCTGGCGCCGCGGCGAGACCCTGCCCGGCCTGCCCGCGCACCTCTACGACCTTTTCCCCGACCGGCTGGTGGATTCGGAACTGGGCGAGATTCCGGAGGGGTGGGGGGTGGGGCCCCTGAACGATTTCTTCTCCGTTGGCTTAGGCGGCGCCTGGGGTGAGGGCGAACCATCGGCTCGAGCGACGGTCGCAGTGCGGTGCTTGCGTGGAATCGACTGTCACGACTTAGCAGAGGGGCGCATCCCTGATGTCCCAGTACGTTGGCTATCACCTAAGCAAGTTGCAGACCGCGAGTTGATGGAAGGAGCGATCCTGATCGAGGGATCGGGCTCGTTCTGTGGTCGGAGCATGATCTGGAGGCGTGGGTACGAGGCACTTCTTGGCGCCCCCGTCGGCTATAGCAACTTCTGCAAGCGCCTGGACCCAGGCTGCACACCCGCACAAGCAGCGATTTGTTGGATGCAGATCCGTCAAGCGTATCGAGACGGCATGCTTCAATCTTTCCGAACGGGAACGGCGTTTCCGAACTTTGACGTTCACGGATTCCTGTCGAACCTTATCGTTGTGGTGCCGCCAGTTCCTCTGGCAGAAGCGTTCGGGAAGATTTTTGCGCTGAGCCAGCGTCTGGATCTTATGGCGCAATCCCGCACCCTCACCGCCCTGCGCGACGCGTTGCTCCCAAGGCTGATCTCCGGCGAGCTGCGCGTGAAGGATGCCGAAACCTTCCTGGAGCGCGTCGCGGCATGAGCAAGCACGATGTGCTTGTCGTTGAGTCCACCGCATTCACGATCCATTTCAGGGAGGAAAGCCGATGAACCCTGCCGCCGACGTCATCATCTACGACAGCGCGGAAGCGCGGGTCGAGGTGCGGTTGGACCGCGAGACCGTCTGGCTGACCCAGGAGCAGATGGCCGCGCTGTTTGGCCGCGAGCGTTCGGTCGTGACCAAGCACATCCGCAATGTGTTCGCCGAGGGCGAACTGGAGCGCGGGGCAGTGTGTGCAAAATTTGCACATACTGCCGCTGACGGCAAAACCTACCAGGTCGAGTACTACAACCTGGACGTCATCATTTCGGTCGGCTACCGCGTCAAGTCGCAGCAAGGTACGCGCTTCCGCCAATGGGCCACGCGGGTGCTGCGCGAGCATCTGACCCAGGGCTACAGCCTGGACCGGCAGCGCTTCGAGCAAAACGCCGCCGAGCTGGAAGCGGCGCTGGCACTGGCGAAGAAGGCCGCTGCCGGTGAGGCGCTGACCGCCGAGCAGGGCCGCGGGCTGGTGGACGTGATCGCCCGCTACACGCAAACGTTTTTGTGGCTACAACGCTACGACGAAGGCTTGCTCACCGCCCCGGCAGGCAGCCCGGGCGGGGTGCTGCCGACGTTGGATGAAGCCCGCGCGGCCATCGCCCGCCTCAAGGCCGACTTGATGGCGCGTGGCGAAGCGTCCGAATTGTTCGGGCAGGAGCGCGGCGACGCCTTCGCGGCCATCCTCGGCAACCTGGAGCAGACGGTCTTTGGCGAGCCGGCCTACCCCACGATCGAAACCAAGGCGGCGCATCTGCTGTACTTCGTCATCAAGAACCACCCGTTTTCCGACGGCAACAAGCGTACCGGGGCCTTTCTGTTCGTGGACTTTCTGGCGCGCAACGGGCGCCTGCTACGCAACGGCGAGCCCGTCATCAACGACGTGGGGCTGGCGGCGCTGGCGCTGCTGGTGGCGGAATCCGACGCCAAGAACAAGGACGTGATGATCCGCCTGATCGAGAACATGTTGGCGCTGCCAACACCGGCCGGAGCTTGAAGGATGGCCTTTCTGTCGGAAGCCGAGGTGGAAAACGCCCTTCTGGATCAGCTGCGCGCGCTCGGCTACAGCATCGAGCGCGAGGAGAACATCGGCCCCGACGGGCATCGCCCCGAGCGCGAGAGCCACGACGAGGTGGTGCTGAAGCGGCGCTTTGAGCAAGCGGTGGCCCGCCTGAACCCCTCGCTGCCCGCTGAAGCCCGGCACGACGCGATCCGGCGCGTGACGCAGTCCGAGCTGCCGAACCTGCTGGAGGAGAACCGCCGCCTCCATCGCCTGCTGACCGAAGGCGTGGATGTGGAGTACTACGCGGATGATGGCGTGCTCACCGCTGGCAAGGCGCGGCTGATCGACTTCGATGACCCGGCCAACAACGACTGGCTGGCGGTGAACCAGTTCGTGGTCATCAACGGGCAGTATCAGCGGCGGCCCGATGTGGTGCTGTTCGTCAACGGTCTGCCGGTCGCGGTGATCGAGCTCAAAGCCCCGGGAGACCACCAGGCCACCGTCGTGGCCGCGTTCAACCAGTTGCAGACCTACAAGCAGCAGATTCCGCAGCTCTTCCACACCAACGCGCTGCTGGTGGCGTCCGATGGACTCATGGCGCGGGTGGGCTCGCTCTCGGCCGATCTCGAACGCTTCATGCCGTGGCGCACCACCGACGGCCGGGAGGTGGCGCCCAAGGGAGCGCCGGAGCTGGAGACGCTGATCGCCGGCGTGTTCGAGCCTCGGCGCCTGCTGGACCTGCTGCGCGACTTCACGGTATTCGGCGAAACCGGGTCGGGGCTCGTCAAGATCATCGCCGGCTACCACCAGTTCCACGCGGTGAAGAAGGCGGTGGAGCAGACCGTGCGTGCCATGCCGCCTGCCCATGTCGTGCAGGAAGACCCGGCCGACTACGGCCTGCCCTCGGTCAAGAGCCAGCGCCCCGGCGACCGGCGCGCCGGCGTGATCTGGCACACACAGGGATCGGGCAAGAGCCTGTTGATGGCCTTCTACGCCGGCCTCTTGGTCAAGCATCCCGCGCTGGAGAACCCCACGCTGGTCGTGCTGACCGACCGCAACGACCTCGACGATCAGCTCTTTGCCACCTTCTCGATGTGCCGCGACCTGATCCGCCAGACGCCGGTGCAGGCCGAGGGGCGCGAGCACTTGAAAGAACTGCTCAACCGGGCGTCGGGCGGGGTGATCTTCACCACGTTGCAGAAGTTCGGCGAGGTCGAGGGGCCGCTCACCTTGCGGCGCAATGTCGTGGTCATCGCCGACGAGGCGCACCGCAGCCAGTACGGTTTCAAGGCCAAGGTGGACGCCAGGACCGGCGAGATTTCCTACGGCTTCGCCAAGTACATGCGCGATGCCCTGCCGAACGCCTCGTTCATCGGCTTCACCGGCACGCCCATCGAGGCCGACGACGTGAACACCCCGGCGGTGTTCGGCCACTACATCGACATCTACGACATCAGCCGCGCGGTGGAAGATGGCGCCACGGTGCCGATCTACTACGAGTCGCGCCTGGCGCGCATCGAGCTGGCCGAGGAC
Organism: Tepidimonas aquatica; assembly: GCF_007556585.1. Classification (GTDB taxonomy): domain Bacteria; phylum Pseudomonadota; class Gammaproteobacteria; order Burkholderiales; family Burkholderiaceae_C; genus Tepidimonas; species Tepidimonas aquatica. The sequence goes on from NZ_VJNA01000042.1 coordinate 4,571, forward strand.
GAAAAACCCAAGCTCGACGCGGAGATCGAGGAGATCCTGGAAGGCGAGGAAGAGTCCGCCCGCGAACGCACGAAGCAGAAGTGGGCCACGGTGGAGGCCCTGGTCGGCGCGGACAAGCGCTTGAGGTTGGTCGCGGAGGACATCGTCCGCCACTTCGAGGATCGGGTGGCGGCCCTGGACGGCAAGGCGATGATCGTCTGCATGAGCCGGCGCATCTGCGTCAAGCTCTACGACGAGATCGTGAAGCTGCGTCCCGGATGGCACAGCGATGACGACCACGCCGGCAGCGTCAAGATCGTGATGACGGGCGCGGCCTCCGATCCGGCCAACTGGCAGAAGCACATCGGCAACAAGGCGCGGCGCGACCTTTTGGCGAAGCGCGCCCGCGACCCGAAAGACCCGCTCAAGCTCGTGATCGTGCGCGACATGTGGCTGACCGGCTTCGACGCGCCCTGCATGCATACGATGTACGTGGACAAGCCGATGCGCGGCCACGGCCTGATGCAGGCCATCGCGCGCGTCAACCGCGTGTTCCGCGACAAGCCTGCCGGGCTGATCGTGGACTACATCGGCATTGCGCAGAACCTGAAGAACGCGCTGGCCCAATACTCACCGCGCGACCGTGAGCAGACCGGCATCGACGAAGCCGAGGCCGTCGCAGTGTTGCTGGAAAAGCTCGAAGTCGTGCGCGGCATGTTCTTTGGCTTCGACTACCACCCGGCGCTCGAGGCGGCGCCGCAGGCGCGGCTGGCGACGATGGCTGGCGCCATCGAGTGGATCCTGGACAAGCAGCAGCAATGGGTGGCGCAGGCCTCCACCCCGCAGGACAAGAAAGCCGCGCAGCGGCGCTTTCCTGACGCGGTGCTGGCCCTGTCCAAGGCCTTCGCGCTGGCCTCGGCGTCGGACGAAGCCCGCGCCGTGCGTGAGGAAGTGGGCTTTTTCCAGGCCATCCGTGCCGCGCTCATCAAGAGCGATACAGGCTCGGGTATCACCCAGCAAGAGCGCGAGCTGGCGATCCAGCAAATCGTCAGCCGCGCGGTGGTCTCCACCGAGATCGTGGACATTCTGGCCGCCGCCGGCCTCAAGAGCCCGGACATCTCCATCCTCTCGGACGAGTTTCTCGCCGAGGTGCAGCAGATGGAGAAGAAAAACCTGGCGCTCGCGGCGTTGAGGAAACTGCTCAACGACGGCATCCGCTCCCGCGCCAAGACCAACGTGGTGCAGACCAAGGCGTTTTCCGAACGGCTGGAAGAGGCCGTGGCGCGTTACCACGCGGGCGCCATCACCACCGCCGAGGTGCTGCAGGAGCTGATCCAGCTGGCCCGTGACATCCGCGCCGCCCGCCAGCGGGGCGAGGAGCAGGGGCTGTCGGACGAGGAAATCGCCTTCTACGACGCGCTGGCCGAGAACGAATCCGCCGTGCAGGTGATGGGCGACGCCAAGCTGCGCGTGATCGCCCACGAGCTGCTGGTTTCCCTGCGCGACAACGTCACGGTGGACTGGGCGCACCGCGAGTCGGCCCGCGCCCGCATGCGCGTGCTGGTCAAGCGCATCCTGCGCAAATACGGCTACCCGCCCGACTTGCAGGACGCCGCGGTGCAGACGGTGTTGGCGCAGGCTGAGGCCTTATGCGCATCGTGGGCGATGCCGGCGTGACGCGGCGCCGCCCGTGATAATGCGCCCATGTGTGGATCCGAACTGCAAGCCTTGCCCGAGGGGGTGCGCCGTGTGGCGACGGCGTTGCGTGACCTGGGGGCCGCCGGTGCGCCCGTGATGCTGGACGCCGCGGCGCGTACCGCGCAGCAGGCCGCCGACGCCTTGGGCGTGGCGCTGGGCCAAATCGCCAAAAGCATCATCTTTCGCCGCTTGCCGGACGATGTGGCGGTGCTGGTCATCACCAGCGGTGACCGGCGCGTCGACGAAACCAAGGTGGCCGCGCATGTGTGCGGTCCGGGCCAGCACCTGGGGCGGGCCGACGCCGCCTTCGTCAAGGCGGCCACGGGGTTTTCGATTGGCGGGGTGGCCCCGCTGGCCCATGCCACGCCGCCGGTGACGCTGATCGACGCCGAGCTGTGGCGCTTTGACGTCATTTGGGCCGCCGCAGGCCACCCGCACGCGGTGTTCAAGCTCACGCCCAACGATCTGCGCCGCTGGACCGGCGCGCCGGTGCTGGACGTCACCGTGCGTCCGGGGCATCATCATGGCTGAGCCAACGGCGGTGCCCGGGCCGCGGCCGACGGTCACGCTGGAGGCGGCGCGGCGACGGGCCGCGGGGGGCGCTGGCGTGCCGTCGCCTTGCGTGGGCGTGTGTCGCATCGATCCGGTCAGCGGTTGGTGCGCCGGCTGTTGGCGCACGCTGGACGAGATCGCGGCGTGGGCGGACGCCGACGACGCCACGCGCCTGGGCATCTGGGCGCGGGTCGAAGCGCGGCAGCGCGCGTCGGGTTGCTAAAGCCGCTGTGGTTGGTGTATGCACAATTGTGCATAATGCCACCCAAAGAGGAGCCAACGTATGCAGCATGCAGCAGGTCCGACGCCCTCCGTGGCGGTTCCCCCGTCGGGCATCGGCCGTGGCCGGGCGCAACCCAAAGGACGCACGCCCAGCCCCGCCGCGCGCGAGCGCGTGGCGCAGGCATGCGCAGGGCTGGCCGCGCGGCGCGACCTGCTGATCGAGCACCTGCACCGGCTGCAAGACGCCTTGGGGGGGCTGACCCGCGACGACCTGGCCGCCTTGGCCGAGCGCCTGCGGCTGAGCCAAGCCGAGGTGTTCGAAGTCGCCACGTTTTACCACCACTTTCGCGTGCTGGACGACGGTGCCATGCCGCCGCGCGTGACGGTGCGCGTGTGCACCAGCCTGCCGTGCGCGCTGGCGGGCGGCGAGGCGCTGCTGGCGCGCGTGCGCCAGGCCCTGCAAGGCGACGACACCGTGGCGGTGGAGGCTGCGCCCTGCATGGGTCAGTGCCACCAGGCGCCGGCGGCGTGCGTGGGGCAGCGTCAGATGGCGCCGGCGACCGACGAAGCGGTGGTGGCGTGCGCGCGCAGTGGCCCGAGCACGCCGCGCGCGCTGCCGGCCAGCGGCGCGCCGCTGCAGCCGCACGATTACGCGCAATTGGAGCGCCTGCTGGCCGGTGAGCTGACGCCAGCGGCGGTGCTGCGCGAGCTGCAGGCCAGCGACTTGCGGGGTTTGGGCGGCGCGGGCTTTCCAGCGTGGCGCAAGTGGGCCACGGTGGCGGGCCAACCTGGGCCGCGCGAGGGGGTGGTCAACATCGACGAGGGCGAGGTCGGCACCTTCAAGGATTGGCACCTGCTGGCGCACGACCCGCGCCCGGCGCTGGAGGGCATGTTGATCGCCGCTGCGGTCGTCGGGCTGCAGCGGCTGTGGGTTTACGTGCGCGACGAGTACCACGACGTGCGTGCGCTGCTGGGCGACGAGCTGGTGGCGTTGCGGGCGCGGCTGGCGCAGTGGCAGCAGCGCTACCCGGCGGCGTTTGGTGACACCGCTGTGGTCGACCCTGGCCGGGCGCAACGGCCCCTGCTGCCGCCCGGTGGCCCGGTGATCGAGCTGCGCCGCGGTGCGGGCGCCTACATATGTGGCGAGGAGTCGGCGCTGATCGAATCGCTGGAGGGCAAACGCGGTCTGCCACGGTTGCGTCCCCCCATCACCGCGCTGCGCGGCGTGTTTGGGCGGCCGACGCTGGCCCACAACGTGGAAACGCTGTGGTGGCTGCCCACGCTGCTGCGCGACGGCGGCGCGGCCTGGGCAACGGCGGGCGTGCGCGGCCGCCATGGCTGGCGGCGCTACAGCGTCAGCGGGCGGGTGCAGCGGCCCGGTTGCTACCTGCTGCCCGCCGGCAGCACGTTGCGCGAGCTCATCGACGCCGCCGGTGGCATGGCCGAAGGTCACCGCCTGTACGCCTTTTTGCCGGGCGGCGCGTCGGGCGGCATCCTGCCGGCCTCGCTGGCGGACGTGCCGCTGGATTTCGACACCCTGGCCGAGCACGGCGCCTTCGTCGGCTCGATGGCGGTGGTCGTGTTGTCGGAGGCCGACCGCGCGCGCGACGCAGCGCTGTCGCTGCTGCGCTTTTTCGAGCACGAATCGTGCGGCCAATGCACCCCGTGCCGCGCTGGCACCAGGCAGGCCGTGGCGCTGATGCAGCAACCGGTGTGGGACGGTGCCCGTCTGGACGATCTGGCCCAGGCCATGCGCGACGCCTCCATCTGCGGCTTGGGGCAGGCCGCGCCCAATCCGTTCGGCAGCGTGCTGCGCTACTTCCCGCACGAGGTGTCCCCATGAACCCCACCACCGTCGAATTCACGTTGGACGGGCGCACCGTGCACGCCCAGCCGGGTGAAACGCTGTGGGCCGTGGCGCAGCGCCTGGGCACGACGCTGCCGCACCTGTGCCACCGCCCGGGGTTGCCACCGGCGGGCAACTGCCGCGCCTGCGTTGTCGAGGTGGCCGGCGAGCGCACCCTGACCGCGGCGTGCTGCCGCCGCCCCGACCCGGGGATGCAGGTGCGCACCGACAGCCCGCGCGCCCAGCGCGCCCGCCGCACCGTGCTGGAGCTGCTGGCGGCCGACGCTCCGGACAGCGCGTCGTTGCGCTGCGACAGCGAACTGACGCACTGGGTGCGCGCGATCGCCGCCCAGCCCGAACGCTGGCCGGTCCGCGGGGCCACGCAGACCGAGGCGCAGCCCGACACCAGCCACCCTGCGTTCACCGTGCGGCTCGATGCTTGCATCCAGTGCACGCGCTGCGTGCGGGCGTGCCGTGACGTGCAAGGCAACGACGTGCTGGGCCTGGCGGGGCGCGGCACACAGGCCCGCATCGTCTTTGACCAGGGCGACGCCGTGGCCGACAGCACCTGCGTGGCGTGTGGCGAGTGCGTGCAAGCGTGCCCCACGGGGGCGCTGGCTCCGGCCAACGGGTCGTACACCCGCCGCGCCGAGCGCACGGTGGACACCGTGTGCCCCTTTTGCGGCGTGGGCTGTGCCTTGACGCTGCACGTGCGCAACGGGCGCATCGACCGTGTCGACGGGGCGCCTGGCCCCGCCAACGACGGGCGGCTGTGTGTCAAAGGCCGCTTTGGCATGGACTACGTGCACCATCCGCAGCGCCTGACGCAGCCGCTGATCCGACGCGCCGACGCCCCCAAAGACCCTGCGATCTTGATGCACGGCCCCGGAGGACGGGCCGACCACGCGGCGCTGCTGGCGCAGTTTCGCCCCGCCACGTGGGAAGAGGCGCTGGACGTGGCCGCGGCGGGCTTGGCGCGTGTGCGCGACGCCGCGCGTGCGGCCGGCCTGCGCGGCCGCGCGGTGCCGGTGGCGGGGTTTGGATCCGCCAAGGGCAGCAACGAAGAGGCCTACCTGTTCCAAAAGCTGATGCGCAGCGCCTTTGCCACGCACAACGTGGACCACTGCACGCGGCTGTGCCACGCTTCCAGCGTCGCGGCGTTGATGGAAAGCATCGGCTCCGGCGCGGTCAGCAACCCGGTGCGCGACTGCGCCCACGCCGACGTGATCGTCGTCATCGGCGCCAACCCGGTGCAAAACCATCCGGTGGCGGCCACCTGGATCAAAAACGCGGTGCGCCGCGGCGCCCGGCTGGTGCTGGCCGACCCCCGCCGCACCGAGTTGGCGCGTTACGCCTGGCGCTACCTGGGGTTCACGCCAGGCAGCGACGTGGCGTTGCTCAATGCGCTGCTGCACGTCATCGTCACCGAGGGGCTGGTCAACGAACCGTTCGTCGCGGTGCGCGTGCACCCGGACGACCTGCGGGCGCTGCGCGAGTACTTGCGGCCGTGGTCGCCCGAGGCGATGGCGCCGCTGTGCGGCATCGACCCCGCGACGCTGCGCGAGGTGGCGCGTGCCTACGCCGGCGGGCCTGCCAGCATGATTTTTTGGGGCATGGGTGTGGCGCAGCACAGCCACGGCACCGACAACGTGCGGGCGCTGATCGCGTTGGCGCTGTTGACCGGCCAGATCGGTCGCCCCGGCACGGGGCTGCACCCGCTGCGGGGACAAAACAACGTGCAGGGCGCCAGCGACGCCGGCCTGATCCCGATGGTGCTGCCGGATTACCGTCGCGTCGGGGTGGCGGCGCACCGTGCGGCGGCTGAGGCCGCCTGGGGCTTGGCGCCCGGCACCTTGCCCGACGAGCCGGGGTTGACGGTGGTCGAAATCCTCGACGCCGCCTACGAGGGCCGCATCCGGGCCATGCTCATCCAAGGTGAAAACCCGGCCATGAGCGACCCCGACGCGGCCCACGCCCGTGCGGCGCTGGCGCGGCTGGAGCACCTGGTGGTGGCCGACATTTTCCTGACCGAGACCGCGGCGCTGGCCGACGTTGTGTTGCCGGCGGCGGCCTGGCCGGAAAAAACCGGCACGGTCACCAACACCGACCGCCTGGTGCAACTGGGCCGCCCGGCCGTGGCCCCGCCGGGCCAGGCGCGCGCCGACGCCTGGATCCTGGAGCAACTGGCGCAGCGTTTCGGACTGGGTTGGGACTACGGCATCGACCCGCACGGCGGGGCGCCCGAGCCCGACAGCGGTATTGGGCGCGTGTTTGATGAAATGCGCAGCCTGATGCCGGCGCTGGCGGGGCTGTCGTGGGCGCGCATGCTGCGCGAGGGCGCCGTCACGCACCCCGTGCCAGCGCCGGACGATCCCGGTCACCCGATCGTGTTCACCGATCGCTTCCCGACACCCGATGGCCGCGCGCGCCTGGTGCCCGCCCGCCCGGGAGCGCCCGCCGAGCCGCCCGACGCCGACTACCCCTACGTCCTGATCACCGGTCGGCAACTGGAGCACTGGCACACCGGCGCGATGACGCGCCGCAGCGCCGTGTTGGACGCGCTGGAGCCGGTGCCGCACGTCAGCGTGCACCCGGCCTTGCTGGCGCGCCTGGGCCTGCAGGCCGGCCAGCCGGTGCGGCTGCGCACGCGCCGCGGCCAGGTGACGGTGGCCACGCGGGTCGATGAGGCGGTGCCCGACGGGGTGGTCTTTTGGCCGTTCGCTTACGCCGAGGCCGCCGCCAACCTGTTGACCATCGCGGCGCTGGACCCGGTGGCCAAGATCGCCGAAGTCAAGTACTGCGCCGTGGCCGTCGAGGCGTTGGCGCCCGACCCCGTCACCGTTTGACGTAACGCAAACGATGTGCACGCGCGCTGCGGGTCGGGGGCGCACCGCTGGGCAGCGCCGGCGCGCTGGGCTAAGATGGCGTCATCCCATCCAGCAGGAGATCGACCAATGTTCAAAAAAATCCTGGTTCCCGTCGATGGCTCGACCCTGGCGCACGCGGCCGGCGAGTTCGCGGCCAACCTGGCTCGCCAGCATGGCGCGCAGGTGGTCGGGGTGTACGTGATCGATCCCTTCCCCTACATCGGCATCGGGGACGCCTCGGCGGTGGGCCTGCAAGCCTACCTGGCCGAGGCCAAAGCCGCCGCCACCCAGGCCCTGGACGACCTGCGCCAGGTGTGCGAAGCGCGCGGCGTGCCCTACGCGGGCGACACGATCGAGCGCAACGTGGTCTACGAGGGCATCCTCGAAACCTGCGAGGCCGAGGGGTGCGACCTGATCGTCATGGCCTCGCACGGGCGCAAGGGCGTGCAAGCGCTCATTCTGGGCAGCGTGGCGCAAAAGGTGCTCACGCACGCCAAGGTGCCGGTGCTGGTGGTCAAGCCGAACGCCACTTGATCGAGCAGCCGATGCTGGCGATCTGCTCGCGCGGGCCTTGGCCCGTGGCGGCAATCAGCTTCATCGCCTCCAGCAGATCGCACGGCGAGCCCTCGGGCGCCGTCTCTTTGCGCGAGGCATCGAAGCGCCCACGGTACTGCAGCTCGTCGGCGGCGTTGAAGCCAAAAAAGTCCGGTGTACACACGGCGCCCCAGGCGCGCGCCACCTCCTGCGTTTCGTCGTACAGGTAGGGGAAGGGAAAGCCGCGCTCGCGCGCTAGGCGTTGCATGTTGTCGAACGAATCCTCCGGGTACGCCTCGGGGTCGTTGGACGAAATCGCCGCCACGCCAATGCCCATGTCCAGCAGTTGCCGTGTCACCGGCACCAAACGCGGCAAGATGGCCTGCACGTACGGGCAGTGGTTGCAGATGAACATCACCAGCGTGCCCTTGGGGCCGCGGATGTCCTCGTAGCGCCAGCGGCGCCCGTCCACGCCGGGCAGCTCAAAGCCCGGCGCCTTCCAGCCAAAGTCGCACACGGGTGGGATGGCAGCCATCGATGCGTCTCCTTCGCTTCCATGGTCATGGGGTATGTCAGGCGCAAGTTTAGCGACCCGTGCCTACAATGTTTGGCCCCGTTGCCGTACCCCAGGGAACCGAGCCATGACCGCCCGCCCGCCGTTGCCCACCGCCGCCCCCTCCACCGACGACGAGGGCGTGCCCTTGCAAGGGGTGATCCGCATCCGCGGTGCGCGTCAGCACAACCTGCGCAACCTGGACGTCGACATCCACACCGGTCAGATCACCGTGGTCACGGGGCCCAGCGGTTCGGGCAAGTCGTCGCTGGTGTTCGACACCCTGTTCGCCGAAGGCCAGCGGCGCTACGTCGAAACCTTCTCGGCGTACGCGCGCCAGTTTCTGGACCGCATGGACAAGCCCGCGGTCGACCGCATCGACGGTGTGCCCCCCGCGATCGCCATCGACCAGACCAATCCGGTGCGCAACTCGCGCTCCACGGTGGGCACGATGACCGAACTGAACGACCACCTCAAGCTGCTGCTGGCGCGCGCCGGGCGGTTGTTCGACCGGATGACGGCGCAGGAGGTGCGCGACGACACCCCGGCCAGCATTGCCGCGGCGATCCGTGCGCGCGCCGTGGCGGCCGGGGACCCGCGCTTGGTGCTGACCTTCACCGCGACCTTGCCGGCCGACACCCCGCCCGAGACCGTGCAGCAGTGGCTGGCGGCCAGCGGCTACACCCGCGTGCACCACGAGGAGGTGGTCGACGGCCAGCGGCGGCTGGAGGTGGTGGTGGACCGCCTGCGCGCCGGCGCCGCCGAACCCGCCCGCCTGCTGGAGGCGGTGGAGGCGGGGCTGCAACGCGGCGGCGGGCAGATGAGCGTGTTCGCGCTGCGCGACGGCGACGCCCCACCCGAGCGCTGGCGTTACGCCGCGGGCCTGCATTGCCCGGAAAGCGGCCTGCGCTACGCGCCCGCGCGCCCGGCGTTGTTCTCGTTCAACAGCCCCGCGGGCGCGTGCGACACCTGCCGCGGCTTTGGGCGCGTCATCGGCGTGGATTGGGGTCTGGTGATTCCCGACCCGCGGTTGACGCTGCGTGCCGGCGCCATCAAGCCGATCCAGACCCCGGCGTTTCGCGAGTGCCAAGACGACCTGATGCGCCACGCCGAGGCCGCCGGCATCCCGCGTGACACGCCCTGGTCGCACCTCAGCGAAGCGCAGCGCCGCTGGGTGCTGGACGGCGACCCGGCCTTCAGCGGCGACTGGCGACACCAATGGTACGGCATTCGGCGCTTTTTCGACTACCTGGAGAGCAAGGCCTACAAGATGCACATCCGGGTGTTGCTGTCCAAATACCGCAGCTACACCGTTTGCCCGGCCTGCCAGGGCGCACGCCTGAAGTCCGAAGCGTTGTTGTGGCGCGTCGGCTGCAAGGCCGACGCCGACGCGGTGCTGCCCCCCCAGCGGCGCTTCATGCCCCCGGGGGTGGCGTGGTCGCGCGCGCAGCTGGAAGCGCTACCAGGGCTGTGTTTGCACGACCTGATGCAGTTGCCGATCGGGCGACTGCGCGCGTTCATGGAACGGCTGGCGGCGTCGGTCGGGCGCGGCGAAGGGGCGGAGGCGGGTGAGGAGCCGAGGGGGGACCAAGAACCCGACGGCGGCGGCCGGCTGGTGTTTGCCG
>NZ_VJNA01000043.1 GCF_007556585.1 Tepidimonas aquatica
GCGCCCGGCGGGTTGCCAGCGGTAAGCCATGTCGGTCAGGTGCACGAAGAAATCGTTGCTCAGCACCCCAACGCGGTCGGTGAATACGCCATCGCGGCTGCCACCGAAGTTGGCCCCCAACACCCGCCCCAACAGCGCACGCGCCACGGTGGCGATCACGGGTACGGCCACGGCCACGAACACCAGCGCTCCCTCGATGTCGACCGGTGCGTCGCGGCGCGCCCCTGGCTCGGGCTGAACCGGCGGCAGCGCGGGGTCGCCAGCCAGCGCGGCCAAGATCTGCTCCACGCCCGCTTGCAGGCCCGCGTAAAAATCCCCTTGGCGAAAGTGCGGCACGATGGCGCGCTCGATGATGCGGCTGGCCAGCACGTCGGGCAAGGCCCCTTCGACCGCCTTGGTGGTGGCGATGCGCACGCGGCGGTCGTGTTTGGCCACCACCAGCAGCACCCCATCGCCAACGCCGCGGCGGCCCAGTTTCCAGGCGTCGCCAACGCGCTGGGTGTAGTCGGTGATGTCCTCCGGCGCTGTGGTGGGCACCATCAGCACCACCACTTGGCTGCCGTGCTGGCGCTCAAAAGCCGCCAGACGCTCTTCCAGGGCCGCACGCTGCGGTGGCGTCAGCGTTGCGGTCAAGTCCATCACCCGGGCGCTCAGCGGTGGCACAGGCTGCAACGGCTGGGCCGCCACCAGACCCGCCAGCAGCGTCCAGGCGCACGCCACCGCGGCGACCAGCCACCGCGCCAGCGCGGTCGGCCGTGCTTGGGGGCAGCGGGCACGCACCATCATGTTGGGGTTGCAGCCACGGGCGGCCTTGCTCAGCGCCCGGGCGTGCCGAAGTCCACCTTGGGCGGCTGCGCCAGCTCCGCGGCGTTGCCGGGGGCAAAACCCGCCTTGGGCTGGTAGCCCAACACCATCGCCGTCAGGTTGGTGGGAAAGCTGCGCACCAGCGTGTTGTAGCGCTGCACGGCCTGGATGTAGCGGTTGCGTGCCACCGCGATGCGGTTTTCGGTGCCCTCAAGCTGCACGCGCAGGTCGGCAAACGCCTGGTTGGCCTTCAGGTTGGGGTACTGCTCCGCCACCACCAGCAGGCGCGCCAGGGCGCCGCCCAGCTCCCCCTGCGCGGCCTGGAAGCGCTGCAGCGCCTGCGGGTCCTGCAGCATCTCGGGCGTGACCTGGATCGCGGTGGCGCGGGCGCGCGCCTCGATGACGCGCGTCAGCGTCTCGCGCTCGAAGTTGGCCTCACCCTGCACCGTGGCCACCAGGTTGGGCACCAGGTCGGCGCGGCGCTGATACTGGTTGAGCACCTCGGCCCACGCGGCGTTGACCTCTTCGTCCAGACGCTGAAACTCGTTGTAGCCGCAGCCGGGCAGCGCGGCGGCCAGCGGCGCGGCCGCGGCCCACGCCAGCCAGCGGCGGCGCGTCGGGGTGGCAAGCGCGGGGTTGGTCATTGCGTTCGGCCCTCCTTGGCGGGCGGCGGCCCGCATGGCGCGCATCATGCCACGACGGCGCCGGCGGCGCTCGCCAGCCAGCCGCGCTGCGCCAGCGCCTCGCGCAGCCGGCGCGCGGTCTGCACCGCCTGCGGCCCGTCGCCGTGCACGCAGACGCTGTCGATCGGGGTCGGCAGCACGCGCCCGCCGCGGGTGACCAGGCCGCCGGCCTGCAGCATCGCCAGCACGTGCGCCACCGCCTCGTCCGGGTCGTGCAGCACGGCGCCCGGCTCGCGGCGGGGCACGAGCTGGCCGTCGTCCTGGTAGGCGCGGTCGGCGAACACCTCGCGCAGCACCGGCTGGCCCAGCGCGAGCGCCGCGCGCTCCAGCGCCGAGCACGCCGGCGCCAGCAGCGGCAGCGCGGGGTCGAACGCGCGCACCGCCTGCACCACGGTGCGCGCCAGCGCCTCGTCGGCGCAGGCCATGTTGTTGAGCGCGCCGTGCGGCTTGACGTGCGCGAGCCGCGCCCCTTCGGCGCGGCACACGCCGGCCAGCGCGCCGATCTGAACGATCAGCAGCGCCTGCAGTTCCTCGGGCTCCAAGTCCATGCGCCGGCGGCCAAAGCCCTGCAGATCCGGAAAGCCCGGGTGCGCGCCGATGGCCACGCCGCGCTCGCGCGCCCGGCGCACGGTGCGGCACATCACCAGCGGGTCGCCGGCGTGGAAGCCGCAGGCGACGTTGGCGCGTCCGACGATGGCCAGCAGCGCCTCGTCGTCGCCCATCGTCCAGGCGCCAAAGCTCTCGCCCAGATCGGCGTTCAGGTCCACGCAAGGGGTTCGGGGGGTCATTCACCTTCCTCCAGCCCCGCCCACGGGGCGTCGTCGAGCGCGGCGCGCAGCACGCCGCTGATCAGGTTGGCGCCGTACAGCCGCGCCTCGTCCAGATAGCCGGGCGGGCGCCACGCCTGCCGCCGCGCGGCCCACGCGGCCCAGGCGTCCCGGCGCGCGTGCAACGCCACCCGCGCCTGCTCCAGCGTCACGGCCAAGAAGCGCAGCGGCCGCGCCGCCGGCCAACGCGCCAGCCGGCCCAGGTCGGCCTGGATGACGGTGGCGATCTTTGGGTAGCCGCCCACGGTCTGCGCGTCGGCCAGCAGCACGATCGGCTGGCCGCTGGCGGGCACCTGGATCGCGCCGGGCGCCACGCCGTCGGAGACGATGTCCGCGTGCGCAGGGGTCAAGTGCTCCAGCGCCGGGCCCACGAGCCGCATGCCCATGCGATCGCGCTCCGGCGTGAGGCGCCAGTCGGCCTGCACGAAAAGCGCACGCGCCGCCGGGGTGAAGTGGTCGTCCTGCGGGCCCCAGAGGACGCGGATCGGGCCGTCGTCGTCCGGCAAGGGGTCGGCGCGGCGCTCCACGCCGGGGTCGGCGTCCGCCGCGGCGCACGGCAGCCGGTCGCCGGGGCGCAGGGCGCGGCCCTGCAGCCCACCCATCGCGGTGCGCTCGTGCGTGGCACGGCTGCCCAGCACCAGCGGCACGTCGAGGCCGCCCGCCACCGCCAGGTAGGCCAGCCCCTGTACCGCCCCCAGGCGCAGCGCGTCGCCGGGCTGCAGCGTGACGCTGCACCAGCCGGGCAACGGCTGCCGCGCGCCGGCGGCGCGCTCCACCGTCGCCGCCACGTCGCCCACCACCGCGACGCGCACCGCGGCGCCTTCCGCGCGCAGGCGCGGCCCCAGCAGGCGCAGCTCCAGCAGCGCCGCCTCGGGCGGGTTGTCCAGCAGCGCGTGGGCGGCGCGCGCCCACCACGGGTCCAGCGCCCCGGCCAGCGCCACGCCCCAGTGGCGCCGGCCGCGCCGGCCCAGATCCTGCACGGTGGTGCCGACGCCGCCGTCGAGCACCTGCAGCGCGGCGCTCACGCGGCGGCCTCCGCCGGCGCGTCGCACCAAGCGGCCACGTCCAGCACCCCGCGCTGCGCGGCCTGCCGCAGTCGCTCGTATTCGGCGGCGTCGATGGCGCGCCAGCGCACCACGTCGCCGCTGGCCAGCAGCGCCGGCGGATCGCGGCGCAGGTCCCACAGCGGCGCCGGCGTGCGGCCCACCAGGTGCCAGCCGCCGGGGCTTTCCCACGGGTAGACCGCAGCCATCGCGCCCGCCAGCGCGATCGAGCCCGCGGGCACCGCCTTGCGCGGCGTGGGCAGGCGCGGCACCTGCAGCGCCGGCGGCACCCCGCCCATGTAGGGAAAGCCCGGCATGAAGCCGATCTGATACACGCGCAGCTCCACGCCGAGCAGCCGCTCCACCACCGCGGCGGGGGTGAGGCCCTGCCGCGCCGCCAGCGCCGCCAGATCCGGCGCCAGCGCCGCGTCGAAGCAGGCCGGCAGCGTCCAGCGCCGCCCGCGCGGCGGCGCCGCGCCCGCGTGCTGCGCGAGCAGCAGCAGCGCCCGCCCCAGCGCCACCCCGTCACCGGCGCCCCCGGCGAGCGGGTCGTAGTGCACGGTCAGCGAGCGGAAGGTCGGGACCACGTCCTGCACCGCGTCCCACGGCGGCGCGCCGCTGGCCTGCGCGGTGCGCACCGCCGCCTCCAGCGCCAGCACGCGCGCGTGCAGCGCCGGGTCGATCGCCGCGCCGAACTCCACCGTCCAGGCCGCGTCGCCCAACGGCAGCAGGCGCGGCGCCAGGCTCAGCCCGCCATGCGCTGCGGCAGCCACGTCACCAGCTCCGGAAAGGCGGTCAGCAACACCACCGCCAACACCATGATGACGAACATCGGCGCCGCGTGGCGGGCCAGCTCCGTCACCTGCCGCCCGGTCATGCCCTGCAACACGAACAGGTTGAAGCCCACCGGCGGCGTGATCTGCGCCATCTCCACGACGATCACGATAAAGATGCCGAACCAGATCAGGTCCAGCCCAGCGGCCTGCACGGTCGGCAACAGCACGCCCATCGTCAGCACGACGATCGAGATGCCGTCGAGGAAACAGCCGAGCACGATGAAGAACAGCGTCAGCGCCGCGATGAGCTGCCACGGCTCCAGCCCCAGCGAGCCGATCCATGCGGCCACATGGCGCGGCAGACCCAGATACCCCATCGCCAGCGTCAGGAACGCCGCGCCAGCCAGGATCAGCGCGATCATGCAGTACAGCCGCACCGCGCCGAGCAGGCTGTCGCGCAGCGTCGCCCAGGTCAGCGCCCGCTGCGCCGCGGCGATCAGCAGCGCGCCGACGACGCCAACAGCCGCCGCCTCGGTGGCGGTGGCAATCCCAGTGTAGATGGTGCCGAGCACCCCGCCGATCAGCAGCAGCACCGGCAACAGGTGGCGGCTGGCGCGCAGCTTGTCCGCCAGCGTCGGCCGCTCGCCTTCGGGCGGGATGGCCTGCGGGTGCAGCAGCGACCACACGATCACGTAGCCCATGAACAACCCGGCCAGCAGCAAGCCCGGCACGATGCCGGCGACGAACAGGCGCGCAATCGAGACCTCGGCCGTCACGCCGTAGACGATCATGATGATCGACGGCGGAATCAGCAGCCCGAGTGTGCTGGCGCCGGCCAGCGTGCCCAGGCTCAGCGCATCCGGGTAGCCGCGGCGCTGCAATTCGGGCAGCGTCATCTTGCCAACCGTGGCGCAGGTGGCCGCCGACGAGCCCGACACCGCCGCAAACAGCGTGCTGCCCAGGATGTTGGTGTGCAGCAGCCGCCCCGGCAGGCGCTGCAGCCACGGCGCCAGCCCGCGGAACAAATCCTCCGACAGCCGGGTGCGGAACAGGATCTCGCCCATCCAGATGAACAGCGGCAGCGCCGTCAGCGTCCACGACGAGGCCGAGCCCCAGATGGTCAGCGCCATCGCGTCGCCGACCGAGCGCTGGGTGAACAGCGCCATGCCGATCCAGGCCACACCAATCAGCGCCAGGCCGATCCAGACCCCGGCCGCCAGCAGCAGCAGCAAGGCGCCGATCAGCACCCCGGTAATCAGCAGATCCATAGCCTTGTCCCCCGCAGCGTCATTCGATGCGCGCGGGCTCGTCGCCCGGCGCAGCGGGCGCGGGCTGGCCGCGCAGGTGTTCGACGAACTGCACCGCCAGCGCCAGCACCAGCAGCACCGTGCCCGCGGCCATGCCGAGCTGCGGAATCCACAGCGGCGTGGCGTCCAGCCCGGTGGAGATGTCGTGGAAGGCGTGGCTCTGCCACACCAGCCGCAGCGAGAACCACGCCAGCCCGCCGGCCAGCGCCAGGCCCACCGCGTGCACCGCCAGCTCCACCGCGCGCCGCGCCGGCACCGGCAGGCGCTGCAGCACCAGCATCACGCGGATGTGCTCGCCGCGGCGCAGCGTCGGCGCCAGCGCCAGGAACGCCGCTGCGGCCATGCAGTAGCCGGCGTAGGCGTCCGAGCCGGGCAGCGCCAGCGCAGGCCAGAGCCGCCCGGCGATGCCGAGCAGCACCATCGCCAGCGTGCCGATCAGAAAACCCGCCGCCAGCCAGGCGGCGAGGTCGAACAGGCGGTTGAGGGCCTTCATCGCGGGCTCGGGCACGTCGCCGTCACTTGCGGTAGATGGCCAGCACCGCCGCGCCTTCGGCCCCGGCCTGGCGCGTCCACTCCTCGATCATCGTCTCGCCGATTTTGCGCAGGTCGGCCTGCAGCTGCGGCGAGCCCTTGCTCACCGTCATGCCGTTTTTGCGCAGCTGCTCCAGGTACCAGGCGGTCTTTTCCTCGCTCTCGCGCCAGCCGCGCGCCTCGGCGTCGGCCGCGGTCTTCAGCAGCGCCTGCTGGGTGGGCTTGTCCAGCGCGTCGAACGCCCGCTTGGAGACGAACACCACATTCTTGGGCAGCCACGCCGCCACGTCGTAGTAGTACTTGACCTGCTCCCACACCTTGCTGTCGTAGCCGGTGGCGCCGGAGGTCATGAAGGCGTTGACCGCCCCGGTGGTCAGCGCCTGCGTCAGCTCGGCGGCCTGGATCGTCACCGGCTGCGCGCCGACCAGCTGCGCGATGCGGCTGGTGTTGGGGTTGTAGGCGCGCCACTTGGCCCCGCGCAGGTCGGCGGCCGACTCGATCGGCTTGGCGCTGAAGATGCCCTGCGGCGGCCACGGCACCGCGTACAGCACCTTCAGACCCTGCTTGTCCAGCGCCGCCTCGACGGCCGGGCGCGACGCCTGCCACAGCTTGCGCGCGTCGCCATAGCTGGTGGCCAGGAACGGGATCGAGTCGATGCCGAACAGCGGGTTCTCGTTGGAGAAGTTGGAGATCAGCACCTCGCCGATCTGCGCCTGGCCGCTCTGCACGGCGCGCTTGATCTCCGGCGCCTTGAACAGCGAGCCGTTCTCGTGCACGGTGATCGAGAGCTTGCCGCCGGTCGCGCGCTCGACGTCCTTGGCGAACATCAGGATATTGGCGGTGTGGAAGTTGCCGGCCGGATAGGCGATGGGCATGTCCCACTTGACGCTCTGGGCGGCGGCGGTGGCGTGGGCCAGCGTCAGCGTGGCGGCGGCGGCGAAGGTGGCAAGGGTGACGCGCATCGGACTCTCTCCTGTGACGACGGAAAAGCGGGGGCCGAGGAACCGTCGCGCTCGGCGCGGTCGGTGCCCGAACGGTAACAGCACGTCGATAAAATGTCAACGTTTTATTAACGTCACGTCGTTATGGTTTACCCGCGGTGCCCGGGTAACCCCGGGCGGCCGGGGGTAGGATCGGCGCCATGACACGCGCTCGCTCTTCCGTCCGCCCTTCGTCCCGCGCCGACCCCGCCGCGCCGCTACCCGCCGTCGAGCCCCCCTCGCCGGACCGGCCGATCGTCTCGTCCGCGCACCTGGTCTCCGAGAAGTCGCCGGAGCTGTCGGAGTTCGAGTTCGGCCTCATCATCGCCGCGCACGCCTTCAACCGCTGGCTGATCCGCTGCATGGGCGCCGCCGGCGTCAAGGACATGACGCCCACCGACGTGCTGGTGCTGCACCACATCAACCACCGCCGCACGCCGAAGCGCCTGTCGGACATCGCCTTCGTGCTCAACATCGAGGACGCGCACGTCGTGTCGTACTCGGTGCGCAAGCTGCAAGGCATGGGGCTGGTGGCCGGCACCAAACGCGGCAAAGAGGTGTTCTACGCCACCACCGACGCCGGCCATGCGCTGTGCCTGCGCTACCGCGCGGTGCGCGAGGCCTGCCTGATGCCGGGGTTCTCCGGGGCGGAGGACGAGAACCAGCGCCTGGCCGACGTGGCGCGCACGCTGCGCCAGCTCAGCGGCCGCTACGACCAGGCCGCCCGCGCCGCGACCGCCTATTGAGCGGTGAGGGGTGCGGTGGCCGCAGCGGTGACCACCCCCGCCCCATCCGGCTCGATCAATCGCCCGTCCTGCAGGTGGATCTGCCCGTCGCAGCGTGCCGCCAGCCCGGGGTCGTGCGTGACGATGAGGAAGGCGGTGCCCTCTTCGCGGTTGAGCTCGCGCAGCAGCGCGAACACCTCCTGGGCGGTGTGGGTGTCGAGGTTGCCGGTCGGCTCGTCGGCCAGCACCAGGCGCGGGCGGTTCATGAGCGCGCGCACGATGGCCACGCGCTGCTGCTGCCCGCCCGAGAGCTGCACCGGGCGCTTGTGCGCATGGGCGGCCAGCCCCGTGCGCTCGAGCAGCGCGCGGGCCCGGCGGCGGTCGTCCGCGCTCAGGCGCCCGCGCCCGGCCAGCACGGGCATCAGCACGTTTTCCTCGGCGCTGAAGGCGGGCAGCAGGTGATGGAACTGGAACACGAAGCCCAGATAGCGGTTGCGCAGCGCCGTGCGGGCGGCGTCGGGCGCTGCGTGCACCGGCTCGCCCGCCAACCAGATCTCGCCGTCCGAGGGGGCTTCCAACAGGCCCATCAGATTGAGCAGGGTCGATTTGCCGGAGCCGGACGGCCCGACCAGCGCGGCGAACGCGCCGGCCGCCAGCGTCAGGTCGATGCCGTGCAGCACCTCCACCACCGGGGAGGCACCGCCACCGTAGCGCTTGCGCACGCCATGCAGGCGCAGCACCTCAGCCACGAATGGCCTTCAACGGATCCAGGCGGGACGCGCGCAGCGCCGGCAACCACGCGGCCAGCACCCCCACGGCGGTGGCCAGCACGGCGGTGGACACGAACAGCTCCGCCCCCAGCACGATGGGGAACAGCGGGCTGCCGTCCGCATTGCGGGCGATGCGGGTGAAGCCGACCGCCAACGCGCCGCCCAGCCCCGCGCCCAGCAGCGACCCGCCCAGCCCGACGATGCCGCCTTGCAGCAGGAACACCCCCAGTATGCGGTGCCGCGGCGTGCCCATGGCGCGCAGGATGCCGATCTCGCGCTGGCGCTGCACCACCGACACCACCAGCACGCTGGCGATGCCCAGCGCCACGGCCACCGTGACGAAAGCGCGGATCATGAGGCTGGAGGCGCTCTGGCTGCGCAGCGCCGTCACCAACTGGCCGTTGGCCGCCTGCCAGCTGTCGGCCATCAGCCCGGTCGCGCGGCGCAGGTCGGCGGCCAGCGCCTCGGCGTCGAACAGGCGCTCTGCGCGCACGTCGATTTCGGTGACGTCCAGCCCATAACCCAGCAGGCTCTGGGCATCGCGCAGCGGCAGCAGCACGCGCCGGCGGTTCAGATCCTGGATGCCATAGTCCAGCACGCCCGCCACGCGCACCGAGAGCGACTCGCCCGCGGCCGACTGCAGGCGCAGGCGGCTGCCGGGGGTCAGGCCCAGGTCCGCCGCCAGCTCGGTGCCGATCAGGGCCTCGCCCGCCTGCAGCGCCAGCACGCCGGCCCGCAGCTTGTCGTCCAGCCGGATGACCTGCTGGTAGCCCGCCAGCTCCACCCCCAGCAGCGAAACCGCCTTGCGCACACCGCCCTGCTGCGCAACCCCCGGCCCCACCGCCAGCGCCGCGGCCGCCGCCACGCCCGGCACCGCGCGCACCGTGGCCAGCACGGCGGGGGCATCGGCGACGGTGGCTTCGCGCTGCGTGCGTTTGCGCACATCGGCCAGGGTGACCACGCCATCGGCCGAGTCCCGGGCGCCCCACGCGCGCTGGTTGACGCGCTCGGCCGGCCGCAGCACCACGTGCGCCTGGGCCGAGAGCGTGCGGTCGATGATGTTGGCCTGCAAGCCGTTGATGATGGCGGTGATGTAGACGACCACCGCCACGCCGACGGTGACGCCGCCGAGGATGAGCGCGGTCTGAAACCGCCCGTCGCGCAGCGCGGTCAGCGGCAGCAGCAGGCGCGGTTTCGGTGCGCCGGTGATGATTTCCGCCGACACGGTCATGCCCGGCAGCAGCCGCGAGGCGTCCTCGGTCGGGGTCAGCTCCACCTCCACCGTGCCGCGCGCGCCGTCCACCTGCGCGGCCAGGCGCTGCACCCGGGCGGCAATGCGCTGATCGGGCCAGGCGTCGGCCCGCACCGCAGCGGGCTGGCCCACCGCCAGCGCGCCCAGGTCGCGCTCGTCCAGATCCAGCAGGATGCGGGGCGTGCCCTCCACCGCAAAGCGCAGCAACGCCTTGCCAGGGGTGACGCCATCGCCCACCTCCACCAGTCGCGCCAACAGCACGCCATCGGCCGGCGCGCGCACCGTCGCCTGGGCGCGCCGGGCGCGGGCCTGCTGCACCGCCGCCTCGGCCTGATCAAACCGCCGTCGCGCGGCATCCCGGGCCCGGTCGGCCGCATCCAGGGCCGCCGCGCTCAAAAACCCCTGGGCGTGCAGCTCGCGCTGGCGCTGCCATTGGCGCTCGGCCTCGGCCCATTGCCCGCGGGCGTCCTGGCGCTGCGCCTCGGCCTGGGCCAGCGCGGCCTGCCACTCGTCGGCCTCCAGCGCCACCAGCACCGTCGCGGCGCGCACCGCCGTGCCCTCGGCCACCGGGGTGGCGACGACGCGGCCGGTCAGGGTGCTGGCCAGCGTCGTCTCGCGGGCGGGGGCCACGCGGCCCGTGGCCACCACCGAGGTCTGCACCGGCCGCTCGGCCAGGGTGAAGGTGCGCACGGGCGTCGGGCGCTGCGCCCACAGCACCGCCCCCGACGCCAGCGCGACCGCCGCGCCCGCCAGCCACCACCGGATTCGTCCTGCCATGCCTGCCCTTTCGCCCGCCCGGCCGCGCGCCGCGTCGCACGCGATGTCGCGCCTCGACGCCGGGCCTTGGGCGTTTGTCTTTGACGCTCGGATCGGCCCCAAGAGCGCGGCGCGGCTGGCCGAGATCATCGCGCACGCGGGCACCATCGTCTGGAACGGGCCGCTGGGCGTGTTCGAGTACGACCAGTTCGCCGGCGGCACCAAGATGCTGGCCTCGGCGATCGCGCACTCGGATGCCTTCTCCATCGCCGGCGGCGGCGATACGCTGGCGGCGATCGCCAAATTTCACATTACCGACCGCGTGGGCTACATCTCCACCGGCGGCGGCGCCTTTCTGGAAGTGCTGGAAGGCAAGACGCTGCCGGCCTTCGAGGTGCTGCAGCGCCGCGCTCAGGGCTGAGCGGCGGCGAGGGCGGCCGGCGGCGGGGCGGGGCTGGCCGCCGTGCTGCGCCCCGCCCGCGCCAGCAGATCGAGGGTGGCGCGAATGTGCGCCTCCAGGGCGAGCGCGGCCCGGGCCTCGTTGCCCTCCAGCGCCGCCTCGTAGATCTGGCGGTGCTCGGCGTCCACGTCCCGGCCCTGCGCGGCGTGCAGTGCGATCGCCTGGCTGCGGTAGCGTTCGCCGTGCCGGGCGAGCACGCGCCACACGCGCAAGGTCCAGGGCGAAGGGCGCCCGGCGATGAGCACTTCGTGAAAACGCGCGTTGAGCGCTTCCCAGCGTTTGCGGTGCTCGGGGCTGACGGGGCAGGCACTCAACTCGCGGTAGGCCGCCGTCAGGGCCTCGCGCAGGGTACCGGCCCCGACCCCGTAGCGGGCCCGCAGGTGTTCGATGCGCAGCTTCTCGCCGGGCAACAGACGGCGCTCGACGATGTCGTCGCGCAAGCGGACGTAGGCCTGTTCGATGAGCGTGCGCGGCCCGGCGGGAGAAGCGTCGGCGGCTTCGCGTGGCACGCGGCGTTTACTCATTGGCACCTCCGTCGCGGTGCGCGCGCCGGTAGCGCAATTGGGCGCGGGTCAGCCCCAGACTGCGCGCGGCCGAGGTCAGGTTGCCCCCGGCGCGCTGCAGCGCCTCGTCGATCAGGGCCTGCTCCAGCCGGCTCAAGTCCAGGCCGCGGCGCTGGATCTCGTCGAACAGCGTGCCGATGTCGGCACAGGGAGGCGGCTGCAGCCGCCCGTTCGACCCGACGACGGCCTCGGCAGCGGGAGCCAGCGCGGGAAACAGGTGCTCCACGTCGATGCGGGTGCCGGACGGCGCCCGGATGACGCCGCGCTCGATGAGGTTTTCCAGCTCGCGCACATTGCCCGGCCAGGGATGGTGGCGCATGGCATCGAGCGCGCGGTCGGACAGGCCGATGGTGTGTTTGCCGTGCTGCGCCGCAAAGCGGCGGATCAGGTGGCGGGCCAGCGGCTCGATGTCCTCCAGCCGCTCACGCAGGGGCGGGATGCGGATCGGGTAGACGTTGAGGCGGTAGAGCAGGTCGCGGCGAAAACGGCCTTGCGCCACGGCCTCCTCCAGATCCACATGGGTGGCCGCCACCACCCGGACATCGACGCGCCGGGCGCTGTTGCCCCCCAGGCGCTCGACCTCGCCGTCCTGCAGGACCCGCAGCAGCTTGGCCTGCGCCGCCGGCGGCATGTCGCCGATCTCGTCCAGAAACAGCGTGCCGCCATCGGCACGCTCGAAGCGCCCGGCCCGCGCCGCGTGCGCCCCCGTGTACGCCCCGCGCTCGACGCCGAACAGCTCGCTTTCGATCAGATCGGCGGGCAGCGCCGCGCAGTTGACGGCAATGAACGGCCCGGCAGCCCGGGGGCCGAGCGCGTGCAAGGCCCGCGCAAAGCGTTCCTTGCCGACCCCCGTCTCGCCGGTGAGCAGCACCGTCACCTGGGTCACCGCGGCCTTGCGCAGCAGGTCCATCGCGCGGGCGAATGCCGGGGACTCGCCGACCAGCCCCCCGGATCGTCGGGCGCCTGCAGGGACGAGCGCAGGGTCTCGACCTGGCGTTGCAAATCCTCCAGCCGCAGCAGGCATGCGTTGCCCGGCCAGCCAAATGCGCCCGTCGTGCGCCGAAAAGTGGATCAGGCGCCGCAGATCGTCGTCGCGGGGCAAGGGCAGGGGGGAGCACCGGGTCACCCCGATGATTATCGATAAACATGTTTTCCGGCCAATCCGGGTAAACCCGGCCATGCAGTGGCTGATTTCAGCCGCCGGCTCTGGACCGATTGGCTCATAAGATCACACTGCATTGCAGCATAAGCCTTTGGCGGACCAGGCGGCTGCCCGTTGACCCCCGATCGCGCCAGCTCGCACCGGGCAATCCCGAGGCTCAAAGAGGTTCTCGCATCAGGGATTTCCCTAGATTTATCGATATTTTTGGCGTTTTGCCACCGCATGGCACGGACCCTGCAAGAAGGTGGGGGTTGCGTCACCCGCGTACCCGCGTCTTTCGCCATGCTGCTCCCACCCCACCCCTCCCCGGCAACGTCCCTGGCGTCCCCCGTCGCACCGGCCGTGGACATCACGCGCCGCTTCGTGCGCGTCACGGCCGAGCGCGGCGCTTTCGTCGAGTTCGACTTTGCCATCGGCTGGCCGGAGCTGAGCGTGGAGCTGGTGCTGCCGCGCGCCGCGTTCGAGGAGTTCTGCGCGCGCAACGCGGTGACGTTCCTGGAGCCCAAACCCGACGAGCCCACCCCCCAAGACGACGAGGAGACCTGAGCGATGACGATCGACATCCGCACACGCACCATCGAGCCGCTGCGCGCCACCTACGAACACGTGGCGCGCTACATCGGCGAAGGCAAGATCCCGAGCCGCTACGAGGAAGCGACGCTGGGCGCACAGCCCAGCACCAACTTCCACTACCGGCCGACCTGGGACCCGGACCACGAGCTGTTCGACACGCGGCGCACGCGCGTGGTGATGAGCGACTGGTACAAGCTGCGCGATCCGCGCCAGTTCTACTACGCGAGCTGGACCATGGCGCGCGCGCGCCAGCAGGACGCCATCGAGGCCAACTACCAGTTCGTCGAGCAGCGCGGCCTGGTGGACAAGATGTCGGCCGCGGTGCGCGAGCTGGCCTGCCGCGTGCTGATGCCGCTGCGCCACGTGGCCTGGGGCGGCAACATGAACAACGCCTCGGTGTGCGCCTACGGCTATGGCACCGCTTTCACGGCTCCGGCGATGATGCACGGGCTGGATCACCTGGGTGCGGCACAGTACCTCACGCGCCTGGGCCTGACGCTGGAGGGGCCGGACACGCTGGAAGCGGGTCGGCAAGCCTGGCTGAACGACCCCGTCTGGCAGCCGCTGCGCCGCTACGTCGAGGACACCTTCGTCGTGCGTGACCCGTTCGAGCTGTTCGTGGCGCAAAACCTGGCGCTGGACGGCCAGTTGTATCCGCTGATCTACGGCGCCTTCGTCGACGATCACGTCGCCATGCAGGGCGGCACCGCCGTGGCGATGCTGACCGCCTTCATGCCCGAGTGGTTCGAGGGGTAATCCCCCCGCAAAACCAGTGCGCTGAGAAGTAGAGAGTCTCGAAGGAGAATCTCTACCATGAAGAAATCGCGTTTCACTGACAGCCAGATCATCGACGCGCTCAAGCGGGCGGAGGCTGGTC
>NZ_VJNA01000044.1 GCF_007556585.1 Tepidimonas aquatica
CTGTACAATCACCACATCCCCCAGAAAGCCCTGGGACATGTCCCGCCCATCGAGGCCATGAAAAGATGGTACAAAGAAAAACCGGAACTTTTCATAAAAGTGCCACGCAATCGTCCGGGACCTGACACGTAGGAACTTGGCTGCCCCGCCGCCGGCAAAGAAACACGCCACGGCGTCGGGCTTGAGCGACGCGATTTCGGTCAGCAGCGCTTGGAATTCCACGTTGGGGAACGGCAGTCCCAGCTTTTTGACGATCGTGCCGCCCGCCGCACCGTAACTTTGTTGGAATCCTTCGAAGGCTTCTTCCCCTGCGGCGTAGTTCCAGGTGATCCACACGGCTCGCTTGTGGCCGCGCTCGACCATCGGTTTGCCCAGTGCCAACGTCGGCTGGGCGTTGGTGAAGCTGGTGCGAAACACGTTGGGGGCACACAGCGCTCGCGTCACGGCGTGCGCGCCGGCGTTCGGGATGAGGTTGAGCACGCCGGTTTCGCGCGCCACCTTGTGGATCCCCATTTGCACACCCGAGTGCACCGTGCCGATGAGCACATCGACCTTGTCGCGCTGCACCAGGCGGCTGGCGTTTTCGACGCCCTTGGCGGGGTTGGATTCGTCGTCCACTTTGAAAAATTCGATCTCACGGCCGCCCAGTTTGCCCCCGGCTTCGTCCAGAGCCATGCGCACGCCGTTTTCGATCGCCACGCCCAGCGGCGCGTACGTCCCCGTGTAGGGGAGCATAAAACCCACACGCACGCGCGAAGACTGCGCACGTGCGATGGCGGGCAGCCAAAGCCCACAGGCGGCGGCCGCGACGGAGGCTGCGCCACGTTGAAGAACGACACGGCGGGTGGTCATGGGTGGGTCTCCTGCATGGTGTGTATGAACCGAACGCACGCTTCGACGGTATCGAATCGACAGCACATGCAGAATATAATGCATGTTTGACGCCGTGCAACCTCGGACAAACCCTGATCCGCCACCGCCACCACCACCGCCTGCCACCACACGGCGGCCCCCGATGAGCCGCCGGTAGAATGCGGGTCTTCGTACCCCAGCCGCGCCCGCACCGCCGTGAACGACGCCCAGCATCCTGCCCAGATCACCATCTTTCACGGGGGCGACGCCCTCGGTCACTTCCGCGCCCGCACGCTGCTGCCGCGGCTGCAGGCCATCGATGCACGCATCACGGCGGTGGCGGCGCGCCACGTGCACCTGGTGGCCACCGACGCGCCGCTGGACCCCGAAGCACACGCCCGCTGGCAGGCGCTGCTGACCTACGGTGAGCCCTACGCCGGCCCCACCGAAGGTGTGCGCGTGGTCGTGTCGCCGCGCGTGGGTACGGTGTCGCCTTGGGCCTCCAAAGCCACTGACATCGCCCGCAACTGTGGACTGGCCGCGCGGCGCGTCGAGCGGTTGACCGAGTACTGGCTGACGCTGCAGCCGCGCACGCTGCAGCGTTGGGGGGGGCGCGCGCCGGCCCTGGACGATGCCAGTTGGCACGCCTGCGCGGCGCTGTTGCACGACCGCATGACGGAAAGCGTCTGGCCCGATGTGCAGGCCGCGCAGGCCCTGCTGGCACCGCTGCAGGCCACGCCGATGCAACGGGTCGATGTGCTGGGCCAGGGGCGTGCGGCGCTGCAGCGCGCCAACGCCGAATGGGGCCTGGCGCTGGCCGACGACGAGATCGACTACTTGGTGCAGGCGTTCACCCAGCTCGGGCGCAACCCCAGCGATGTCGAGCTGATGATGTTCGCGCAGGCCAACAGTGAACACTGCCGCCACAAAATTTTCAATGCGCAGTTTGTCATCGACGGCGTGGAACAGCCGCTGAGCCTGTTTGGCATGATTCGCCACACCCACCAGCAGTCGCCGCACCGCACCATCGTGGCCTACGCCGACAACGCGGCCATCATGCAGGGGCACCAAGTGCAGCGCTTCATGGCCGTGGCGCAGGGGGATGGCAGTCCGGTGTGGCAGCGCCACAGCGCCCACGAGCACGTGCTGATGAAAGTGGAAACCCACAACCACCCAACGGCGATCTCGCCGTTCCCAGGCGCGGCCACCGGCGCCGGCGGTGAGATCCGCGACGAGGGCGCCACCGGGCGGGGTGCGCGCCCCAAGGCAGGGCTGACGGGGTTCAGTGTGTCGCGGCTGTGGGGAGGACTGAGCGACCAGCCCGATGGCAAACCGGAGCACATCGCCAGTCCGCTGCAAATCATGATCGAGGGGCCGCTGGGCGGTGCGGCGTTCAACAACGAGTTCGGGCGTCCCAACCTAGCCGGGTACTTCCGCGAGTACGAGCAACGCATCGTGTCCGACGTCGACGCGGTGCAGCGCGGCTACCACAAGCCGATCATGATTGCGGGTGGGGTGGGAGCCATCGACGCCTCCCAAACCCACAAGGTGGTGTTCCCGGCGGGCACGCTGCTGGTGCAGCTGGGCGGGCCGGGCATGCGCATCGGTATGGGCGGCGGCGCGGCCAGCTCGATGGCCAGCGGCAGCAACAGCGCGGCGCTGGACTTCGATTCGGTGCAGCGCGGCAACCCCGAAATCCAGCGCCGGGCGCAGGAGGTCATCAACCAGTGCTGGGCCCTGGGCGCCGACAACCCGATCCTGGCCATCCACGACGTCGGCGCCGGGGGCTTGTCCAACGCGTTCCCTGAGCTCGTCAACGACGCCGGCCGTGGCGCGCGCTTCGACCTGCGTGCCATTCCGCTGGAGGAAACAGGCCTGGCGCCCAAGGAAATTTGGTGCAACGAAAGCCAGGAGCGCTACGTGCTGGCGGTGTCGCCGCAAGGGCTGCAGCGCCTGGCGGCCCTGTGCGAGCGCGAGCGTTGCCCGTACGCCGTGGTGGGCGTGGCCACCGAGGAGCGCCAGCTGGTGCTGCACGACCCCCAGGCCGCGGAGCCGGCGCAGGCCAACCCGGTCGACATGCCGATGGAGGTGCTGCTGGGCAAGCCGCCGCGCATGCGGCGCGACGTGCAGCGCCTGCACCGCAGCGTGGCGGCGTTCGACGGCGTTGACGTGGCACTGGACGACGCCGTGCGCCGCGTGCTGACGCACCCGACGGTGGCGTCCAAACGCTTTTTGATCACGATCGGCGACCGCACGGTGGGTGGGCTGACCCACCGCGACCAGATGGTTGGCCCCTGGCAGGTGCCTGTGGCCGACTGTGCGGTGACGCTGGCCGACCATGTCGGTCTGGCGGGCGAGGCCATGGCGATGGGTGAGCGCACGCCACTGGCGGCCATCGACGCACCGGCTTCGGGCCGCATGGCGGTGGCCGAAGCGATCACCAACCTGCTGGCCGCGCCGATCGAGTTGGCACGCGTCAAGCTGTCGGCCAACTGGATGGCGGCCTGCGGCGAGCCGGGCGAGGACGCCGCGCTGTACGACACGGTCAAGGCCGTGGGGCTGGAGCTGTGCCCACAGTTGGGTATCAGCATCCCGGTCGGCAAGGACAGCCTGTCGATGCGCACGCAGTGGACCGGTCGCGACGGCCAGACGCGCAAAGTGGTGGCACCGGTCAGTCTGATCGTCAGCGCTTTTGCCTCGCTGGACGACGTGCGGGGTACGTTGACGCCGCAGCTTGACGCCGAGGCCGACAGCGTATTGATTCTGGTCGACCTCGGGCGCGGCCGCGACCGCATGGGCGGCTCGATCCTGGCCCAGGTGCTGGACCAGCCGGGCGGACGGGTGCCTGACTTGGACGATGCGCAGGATCTGGTGCGGTTGGTGCAGGCGGTCAACGAGCTGCGCCAGCGTGGTTTGATCCTGGCCTACCACGACCGCAGCGATGGCGGGCTGTTGGCGTGCGTGGCCGAGATGGCGTTTGCCGGCCGCGTCGGGGTGGCGCTCAACGTCGACATGCTGGTCACTGAAAGCGACGGCATCCACGACAGCCGCGCGGATGTGGGCGACGCCAAAAACTGGGCGCAACAGGTGGGGCCGCGGCGGCACGAGCGTACGCTGCGCGCGCTGTTCAGCGAGGAGCTGGGCGTGGTGCTGCAGGTGCGCCTCGAAGCCCGTGACGAGGTGCTGCGCACGCTGCGCGCGCACGGCTTGGGCGCGTGCAGCCACGTGGTGGGCAAGACCCGCCCCGCCTGCAGCCCGGTGGACATGGGCAAAGGCGAGTTGCAGGTCTGGCGCGACGCGCAATGCCTGTGGCGTGCGCCGCTGGCCGACCTGCTGCGGGTGTGGGACGACGTCAGCTGGCGCATCGCGCGGCTGCGCGACAACCCGGACTGCGCCGACGCCGAACACGAGGCGGCCGCGCGCACCGAGGCACCGCCGTTGCACGTGGCCCTGACCTTCGACCCGGCCGAGGACGTGGCCGCGCCGTTCGTGCAGCGCGGCGCGCGCCCGCGGGTGGCGATCCTGCGCGAACAGGGCGTCAACTCCCACGTCGAGATGGCGTTTGCCTTTGACGCCGCCGGCTTCGAGGCGGTGGACGTGCACATGACCGACCTGTTGCGCGGCCACACGCGGCTGGATGGTTTCAAGGGTGTGGTGGCCTGCGGCGGTTTCAGCTACGGCGACACGCTGGGCGCGGGGGTGGGCTGGGCGCGCTCGATCACCTTTCACCCCGAATTGGCTGATCAGTTCGCGGTGTTTTTTGCCCGCCCGGACACCTTTGGCTTGGGTGTGTGCAACGGCTGCCAGATGTTTGCCGAGCTGGCGCGCATCATCCCCGGCGCCGAGCACTGGCCGCGCTTCACCACCAACGTCAGTGAGCGCTTCGAAGCTCGCCTGGCGCTGGTCGAAGTGCTGGAGTCGCCCAGCATTTTCCTGCAGGGCATGGCCGGCAGCCGGATGCCGATCGCGGTGTCGCATGGCGAGGGCTACGCCAACTTTGTCCACCAAGGCGACGCGCAGCGCGTGGCGGTGGCTCTGCGCTACGTGGGCCCCGACGGTTTGCCCACCGAGGCCTACCCCTACAACCCCAACGGCAGCCCGGCTGGCATCACCGGCGTCACCACCCCCGATGGGCGCTTCACCGCGATGATGCCACACCCCGAACGCGTGCTGCGCAACGCGCAGTTGAGCTGGACCGACGCGGCTGCCTCCGGCGGGCTGGAGGCGTTCAGTCCGTGGATGCGGATGTTCCGTAACGCGCGCCGCTGGGTGGGTTGACCGGCCGGCGCCGGTAAAAGCGCAGCGGTTGCTCCTGTTGCATCCGCTGGGCTTGGCGCACCACGTGCGGCTGCAGGCGGCCGATGACGTGCATCTCGCACGGCTTGCAGTCAAAACGCAGCGTGAAGCGCTGATCACCTTGCACGATGGTCAGCGGCTCGGCGCGCACCGTACCCTGCACGCCCGTGACGCCTTTGGCCTGCTTCGGGCACAGGCTCAGGCTGTAG
This sequence comes from Tepidimonas aquatica, assembly GCF_007556585.1. Classification (GTDB taxonomy): domain Bacteria; phylum Pseudomonadota; class Gammaproteobacteria; order Burkholderiales; family Burkholderiaceae_C; genus Tepidimonas; species Tepidimonas aquatica. Next base: position 5,358 of record NZ_VJNA01000044.1, read on the forward strand.
CGCACGCAGTGCTTGGTGATCATCAGGCTGACCTCGCCGCGCTCCTCGTGGCTTTCGAACGCGGCGTCGATGACGCGCACCCCGTGGCGGGCATAAAAGTCGCGCGCCTTGTGGTTGTAGACGTTGCCCAGGTAGGTCAGCACATCGTCGGGGTAGGGCACGGGCGGTTGCACCTCGGGGCGGCGCTGGCCGCGCGGGCGCCCGGCTTCGCGCGCCGCCATCAGGTGGTCCAGCGCAGCGCGGCGCAAGGCGTTGAGGCGCGAGGCCGGCACGAACCACGGCGCCGGCAGGTCGATGGTGATATCGGCCGCGGCAAAGACGGTTTCACCCAGCCGGTCCAGGCCTTGGCGCAGGCGTTGCGGCAGGCTTTGCGGGTCCTGCGCCAGCTCCCACGGCCCGGGCAGGGTGGCCTGGCCATGAAAACCGTCGGCGTCGATGGCGGTCAGCACCAGCGTGTCGCCTTCAGCATGCAGGCGCAGCCAAAGGTCCACACGGCGCTGGGCGCTGGGGCGGGCCAGCAGCCGCTCCCATGCCACGCTGCGGTTGCGGTTGATCACGGTGCCGCGGCGCAGGCTGCGGTAGGTCTCGATGGGGTCTTTGGGTTCGACGCGCCAGCGCACGCCCCCGGCGCTGCCGGGGCCCAGCCGCTGCGCGCTGTTGGTTTGCAGCCCCAGCAACTGGTTGCGCGCGTCAAAGCAGCACAGCCCGTCGCCGTTGAGCAGCTCGGTATCCGGGTCGTCGGTTTCGATCTCCAAATGATCGGCGGCCACCCGCACCAGCCAGCCGATCGGGCGGCCTGGGTTTTTCGGGCTGTCGAAGGCGCCGATGTCGATGCGCCGTCCGTGCGTGAAGTAGTCGGTGAAGTCGCGGTTGAAATTCTGGCCCGGGTCGGGGGTGAAGGTGTAGGTGCAACGCCCGCTGGACGACGGTGCCAGATCGGCGCGCTCCTCGGGGATCGCGTCCAGCAGTCGGCGGTAGTGCGCCGTGATATTTTTGACGTAGGCCATGTCCTTGTAGCGGCCTTCGATCTTGAAGCTGCGCACGCCCGCGTCGATGAGCGCGCGCAGGTTGGCGCTTTGGTTGTTGTCCTTCATCGACAGCACGTGCTTGTCGTGCGCGATGAGGCGCCCTTGGCTGTCGAGCACGTCCCACGGCAGTCGGCACGCCTGCGAGCAGTCGCCCCGGTTGGCGCTGCGGCCGGTGGTCGCGTGGCTGATGTAGCACTGCCCGCTGTACGCCACGCACAGCGCCCCGTGGATGAAATACTCCAGCACGGCGCGCCCCGGAGCATCACGTGGGCCCAGGGCTTGGTCGATGGCGGCGATGTGCGGCAGCGACAGCTCGCGCGCCAAGACGATCTGCGCAAACCCCACGTCCTGCAAAAAGCGTGCTTTGGCCGGTGTGCGGATGTCGCACTGCGTGCTGGCGTGCAGCTCGATCGGGGGCAGGTCCAGCTCCAGCAGGCCCATGTCTTGCACGATCAGCGCATCGACGCCAATGTCGTGCAGCTGCCACGCCAGCCGCCGCGCGGGCTCCAGCTCGTCGTCGCGCAAGATGGTGTTGAGCGTGACGAACACCCGCGCGTGGTAGCGGTGGGCGTGCCGCACCAGGCGTTCGATGTCGTGCACAGCGTTGGCGGCGTTGGCGCGCGCGCCAAAGCCGGGGCCACCGATGTAGACGGCGTCGGCGCCATGGTTGACGGCTTCGATGCCGATGTCGGCGTCACGCGCAGGCGACAACAGCTCGATCTGATGGGGCAACATAATGGCGGACAAGCATTGTGCAAAACACGCCATTTTCCCAGACCACACGATGAAGCGCCACGAGTTTCGTTGCCTGCACCGCCTGCGCGTGCGCTGGGCCGAGGTCGACATGCAGGGCATCGTCTTCAACGCCCACTACCTGATGTATTTCGATGTTGGCATCACCGAGTACTGGCGCCGCCTGGCCTTGCCCTACACCGAAGCCATGCACCGCCTGGGCGGCGACCTGTACGTGCGCAAGGCCACGCTGGAGTACGCCGGCTCGGCGCGTATGGACGATCTGGTCGACGTGGCGCTGCGCTGCGAGCGCATCGGGCGCTCGTCGTTGACGATGGTGGGCGCGTTGTTCTTGGGCGAACGGCCGCTGGTGAGCGCCGAAATCGTGTATGTGTTCGCGGACGCGGCGCAGCAGGGGGCGCAGCCGGTGCCGGCGCCGTTGCGCGCGTTGATCGAACGCTACGAGGCGGGGGACGATGTGCTGCGCGTCGTGACCGGATCGTGGGAGGCGTTGCAGGGCGACGCTGCGCCGCTGCGGCAGGCGGTGTTTGTGCAGGAGCAAGGGATTGCCGCCACCGAAGAATGGGATGCCGCCGATGCCACGGCGCTGCATGCGGTGGCCTACAACCATTTGGGGCAGGCGGTGGGCACAGGCCGCCTGCTGGTGGCGCAGCCGGGCGTGGGCAAAATCGGCCGCATGGCGGTGCATCGCGCGCTGCGCGGCACCGGGGTCGGCGCGCGGGTGCTGCAGGCGCTGGTGGCGGCGGCGCGCGGCCGCGGCGACCACACGTTGCGCCTGAGCGCCCAGCGCACGGCGGTGGGGTTTTACCAGCGCCTGGGCTGGCAGCCGGTGGGCGCACCTTACGACGAGGTCGGCATCCCGCACCAGGCGATGGAGCTGCGTCTGACCTCGGCCGACGGTGCCCCGGATGGCCCCAGCGCGGGGTCGTAGGTCCACTCGGCCACCTGCAACGTACCGGCGCGATCCAGCTGCGCCACCAGGCTGCTGCGTGTGCCGTAACGGCGCTCGGGCCACCACACCCACGGGCTGCGTTGCAGGTGTTGCACGGGGTCGGGGCCGGGTTCGTAGCCGCGCAGGCTGGCCAGCAGGGTGGCTTCACGCCCAGCGGCATCAGGCTCGCTGGCCGCCGTGCGCACCGCATGCGCCAGCGCGAGCGCCTTCGGCCACGGGGTGTCCAGCGCGGCGTTGCTGAGCGCGTGCACACCGGCTGGCAGCATTCGCCCCCACCAACCTTCGTGGCGCTCGGCCAGGGCGTCGGGGTCGTGCCCAGCCGGGTCGCGGTTGGTCAGCCACACCCAGAGGCCGCGGCGCAGGTCGGCTAGCACGAGGTTGCAGCCGTTGTACGCGTCGGCTGGGTGTGCCCGCAGCCAGGTTCGCCAATCTTGCCCGTGGGCGCTGCGGCGCAACCAGCCCACCACCAACTGGCCGCGGCTGCGTGGGGCGGCGGGCTCGGGCGGCCATGCACGCACGTTGGTCAGCATCGCCAACCGCCCGTACTCGCCCCACGCAAGCCACGCACCGCCAGCGCGGGCATCACGGCCGCTGAGCACCGCGCTGCCGTCGTCGAGCCGCCAACACTGCAGCGGCAGGGTGGGGCGGTCCCACGATTCGTCGCGGTTGGCGGCAACGATCAGCGGCACGGCAGCCACGGGCTGCCAACACCAGGCGACCAGGCACATGGCAGGGCGGCCGTCGTCAGAGGTCGTCGCGCAGGGGGTACGGCAGCGGCAGCAGGTGCGCCAGCGGCCCCTGGGGGCTGCCGATGCGCAACGGCTGGCCATCCATCGCGGCGGTCTGCAGCGACGCCACCGCGTGCCACACGCCCTGCCCCCCGGGTTGCGGGGCGGCATCGGCCACCAGACCCGCCGGTTGCTCGGGGTCGCTCGGGTGGTAAACCTCGTGCCCGACCTCCACCGGGCCATCCACCCGCAACAAGGCACCACGGCGCTTGAGCGTGCCGCGAAACTGGCTGCGCGCCACCACCTCTTGGCCCGGGTAGCAGCCTTTCTGGAAGTGCACGCCCTCCACCGATTCGTAGTTCAGCATTTGGGGCACGAACGCTTCCACCGTCGGCTCGGTGACGAACGGCACCGCGCTCATGACCTGCAGCCACGCCCACCAATCGGTTGAGAGTGCCGCGCACGGCGGCGGGTTGGCCGCGGCCGGACGCAGCAGCAGCGCGCGCGGCACCCCCGCACCTGGCGGTAGGCGTGCCCACAGGCGCCCGGCGTCATCGGCGTGGGCCGACCAGTTCGGCACCGCCAGCGCTGCGGGCAACGCCGCCCCCACGGCACCGTGCACGGCCCACTCGTTGCTGGCATCGTGCAGCTGCACCTTGGCGCGCAGCACGAACATGGCCAGGCGCTTGCGCACCGGTTCCAGGCGGCTGGCCGGCATGGCCAGCAAGCAGCGCTGTGGCTCAGGTCGCCACACCACGGCGCTCATCAGCATGCGGCCTTTGGGTGTGCACCAGGCGGCCAGGCGTGCGTGCTGGCTGTCCAGGTGCACGATGTCCTGGGTCAGCTGCGCGTGCAAAAAACTCGCCGCGTCGGGTCCCTCCGCGCTCAGCACGCCCCAGTCGGGCAACGCCAAACATCCTTGGACATCACTGACGGCTACGCCGTCGGGCTGGGTGACTTGCATCGCTTGGCTCCATCGTGGCATTGCGCCGCCGCGGGTTGGCAGCGGCTATCATCGGCGCCCGTATTGTCCCGCAGCCCGCAGCCGCCTTGCACCATGCCCAGCTCCCAACCCCAACGCCCCCAGGCCAGTCGTCGTTCGCGCTGGGTGATCGTGCTGGCGGCGCTGGTGCTCGCGCTGGCCACGGCCACCGCGTTGTGGCCGCATCGCCCGCTGCCGTTGAAGCTGGCGCCCGGTACCACGCTGGTGGATATCGATATCGCCCCGGGTATGTCGGCCAGCGCCATTGCCCGGGCCCTGCACGATGCCGGGGTGGACGTGCCGGTGGCGGTGCTGCAACTGTGGCTGCGGCTGTCAGGGCGGGCGCGCGAGCTCAAAGCCGGCGCGTACGAAATCGCGCCTGGCACCACCGCGGCGCAGTTGCTGGATAAGCTGGCGCGGGGCGAACAGGCGCTGCGCCGCGTCACGCTGGTGGAGGGCTGGACCGTGCGCGACGTCGTGCGTGCGATACGGCGCGCCGACGACGTGGTCGATGACCTACCCCCTGGCGACGACCCGGTGGCCTTGGCGCGCGCCCTTGGGTTGCCCAGCGGCCACGCCGAAGGGTGGTTTTTCCCCGACACCTACATCTACCCCAAACGCAGCCGTGCCAGCGCTGTGCTGCGGCAGGCCCATGCGGCCATGCAGGAGCGGCTGGCGGCGGCGTGGGCGCAGCGTGCACCGGATTTGCCGCTGCGCTCGCCCGACGAGGCGCTGATCCTGGCCAGCCTGGTCGAAAAGGAGACCGGCCACGACGCCGACCGGGCGCTGATCGCTGGCGTCTTCGTCAACCGGCTGCGCATCGGCATGCGGCTGCAAACCGACCCCAGCGTGATCTATGGCTTGGGCGAGTCGTTCGATGGCAACCTGCGGCGGCGCGACCTCACCACCGACACACCTTACAACACCTACACCCGCGCCGGACTGCCACCGACCCCCATCGCCATGCCTGGATGGGCGTCGCTGCTGGCGGCGGTGCAGCCGGCACGCACGTCGGCGCTGTACTTCGTCGCCCGCGGCGACGGCACCAGCGCCTTCAGCCGCACGTTGGACGAACACAACCGCGCGGTGCGGCGCTACCAGTTGCAGCGATGAGCCCCTATCAACTTCCACCTGCGTGGATCGCGCTTGTGCTGCTGTGCGCCGCGTGGGCCTTGGCCCGAGCTTGGTCAACGCCCGCACTGGCGTTCGATGAGGCCGAGCAGGTGCTTCACCAACAGTGGCTGCTGGCCGGCTACGGGCCCCAGCCGCCGCTGTTCGAATGGTTGCTGTGGAGCGTGCGTCAAGCCACGGGCATGTCGGTGCTGGCGGCCCTGTGGCTGTTAAAAGCCGTCGCGTTGTCGGGCGTGGGCATCGCGGTGGGGTGGTTCGTGGCGCAACTGGGTATGCGTGCCGCCGCCGGGGCGGTGGCGGCATGGGCGATGACGCTGCCGCTGCTGCTGTGGGATGCCCCACGCACGCTGACGCACAGCTTGCTGGCCACCACGTGCATGGCCGTCGTGGTGGGTTTGAGTGCGCCGTTGCTGGAGCGGCCCGAGCGGCCGCTGTCGCGCAGGCGTTGGTTCGGGCTGGGGTTGGCCATCGCCGCCGCGCTGCTGTCCAAGTAGTCGCCCCTGAAATATTCATAACAGCATGATTTTTCTTGTGTTATTGCCTGTTTGCGAGTACAATTTCCCCCAGATTTGATGGTCTGATGCGCCGTTTTCTGGGAGTTTTGCGATGTTTGCCTGCCC
>NZ_VJNA01000045.1 GCF_007556585.1 Tepidimonas aquatica
GAGGATCATGCCACCCACCAGCGCGCCCAGCACGGCCAAAGCCAGGCCCAGCGCCGTGACCTCGCCCGTGGCGTCGGCCGGGGTTGGCGGCACCGGTGTCGTCGCGACCAGGGGTGCCGGCGCGGGCAGCACGGCCATCAAAAAGCCCACGCCCTCCACCGCCCGGGTCCCGAGCAACCAAACCGGCGTCGGCGCCAGCGCCCCGGCGGCGCTGGCCACCGCCAGCACCAGCAAGCCCGCCAGCATCACCCGCCGCGGCCCCAGCCGGTCGGCCACCTGGCCCAGGATCGCCCCCAACGTCATGCCCGCCAACTGAATCAGCGACAGCAAAAAACCGCCCTGGACGAGCGTCACACCCAGCTCGCGCGCCAGCACCGGCAGCGCGGGCGGCAGTTTGCCCACGTGCAACGCGCTGGCCACCCCCATGGCCACGATCCACATCGCGCCCGCCGGGATACCCCGCACACCCGCGCGCGCCATGGGGTCAGCCTCCAAACAGCCGCTGACCGGTCAGCCGCTCGTGCTCGCGGATGGCGTAGCGGTCGGTCATGCCAGCGATGTGGTCCGCCGCGCGCCGCCGCAGCGACACCCGCACACCGGGCCGTGGCGCCGGCAACAGCGTGGGGTCGGCGCAGTACGCGCGGTACAGGTCACGCACCACCTGGCGCGCGCGCGCGGTGGTCTCCAGCACCTGCGGGTGGCGGTACAAGTTGACCAGCAAAAAGCGCTTGAGCTCGGCGCTGGCCTGCCGCATCCCGGCTGAAAACCCCAGCAGCGGCCGGCTGGCGCGCACCTCGTCCAGCGTGCGCACGCCTGCGTCGCGCAGCGCGGCGCGCGTGGCGTCAATCACGTCGTACACCTGGGCGCTGAGCATGCGCCGGATCGATTCGTACAACAAGCGACGCCCCTGCAAGCGGGGGAATTCGGCCAGCACCTCACGCCGGAACTGGTCAAACAGCGGCACCGCCTCCAGTTGCTCCAGCGTCAGCAGGCCGCTGCGCACGCCGTCGTCGATGTCGTGCGCGTTGTAGGCGATTTCATCGGCGACGTTGGCCAGCTGTGCCTCCAGCGACGGCGACTGACCCAGCACAAAGCGCGCGCCCACGCCGCCAGGCTCGCGCACCTCGAGCCACTCGGCGTTGGCGCGCGAGCAGTGCTTGAGGATGCCTTCGCGCGTCTCGAAGCACAGGTTGAGGCCGTCGAACGCCGGGTAACGCTCCTCCAACGCATCGACCACGCGCAGGCTTTGCAGGTTGTGCTCAAAGCCCCCGTGCGGCTCGTCGGGGCCGCGCGGCTCCTGGGCGGCAGGGCCGTCGTCCTCATGCAGGCAGGCGTTGAGGGCATCTTGGCCGGCGTGGCCAAACGGGGTGTGCCCAAGGTCGTGCGCCAGCGCGATGGCCTCCACCAGGTCCTCGTGCAACCCCAGCGCGCGGGCGATGCTGCGCCCGAGCTGCGCCACCTCCAGCGAATGCGTCAGCCGGGTGCGGAACAGGTCACCTTCGTGGTTGAGAAACACCTGGGTCTTGTACACCAGGCGCCGAAACGCGGTCGAGTGGATGACGCGGTCGCGGTCGCGCTGGAAGGCGTTGCGTGTCGGCGCGGCCGGCTCCGGGTAGCGCCGCCCGCGGCTGCGCGCGGGGTCGCAGGCGTAGGGGGCCAGCGCCCCCGACGGCTGGGTGGTCCACACCGGCGCGTCCATCGGCCTGCCCCGCACGCCCAGCCTACACCGTGCTGGCCGCGCTGGCCTGCGGCTGCGCGCAACAGGCCTCAATCACCTCCGCCACCAGCGCGTCGGGCACGGGGCACAGATCGGCGCGGCCCAGCTCATCGACGACGACGAAACGGATGGCGCCCGCTTCGGCCTTTTTGTCCACCCGCATCAGCCCCAGGTAGCGCGCCGCGTTGTCGTCAGCCAGCCGTGGCGCACGCGTCGGCAGCCCGGCGGCTTCGATCAGGCGCGTGAGCCGCTGCACGTACGCCGCCGACACGCGCCCAAGGCGGTGCGACAGGTGCGCGGCCATCACCATGCCACAGCCGACCGCCTCGCCGTGCAGCCACCGGCCGTAGCCCAGCCCCGCCTCGATGGCGTGACCGAACGTGTGACCAAAATTCAGGATCGCGCGCAGCCCCGATTCGCGCTCGTCCTGCCCCACGACAGCGGCCTTGATCTCGCAGCTGCGCCGCACCGCGTGCGCCAGCGCGGCGGGGTCGCGCGCGCGCAGCCGCGCCAGGTTGGCCTCGATCCAGTCCAGCAGCCCTGGGTCAGCGATCGGGCCGTACTTGATCACCTCGGCCAAGCCGGCGTTGAACTCACGCTCGGGCAGCGTGCCCAGCGTGGCCAGGTCGCACACCACCCGCACCGGCTGGTAAAAGGCGCCGATCATGTTTTTACCCAGCGGGTGGTTGATCGCCGTTTTGCCGCCCACGGACGAATCGACCTGCGCCAGCAGCGTCGTGGGCACCTGCACGAACGGCACCCCGCGCATGTAGCAGGCAGCGGCAAACCCGGTCATGTCGCCAATGACGCCGCCACCCAAGGCAAACAGCACCGTTTTGCGGTCACACCCCTGCCCGAGCAGGGCGTCAAAGATCAGGTTCAGCGTCGGCCAGTCCTTGTGGTCCTCGCCATCGGGCAGCACCACCTGCAGCACCCGCGGGTAGTGCGGTTGCAACGCGGCGCACAGCCGCGCCGCGTACAGCGGCGCCACCGTCGTGTTGGTCACCACCATCGCGCTGGCAGCGCGTGGCAGCCCTGCCCACGTCGAAGGCGCGTCCAACAAGCCGGTACCAATGACGATCGGGTAGCTGCGCGCCCCAAGATCGATGGTCACGGTGTGCAGCACCGTCGGCGCTTCGGCCGGGGCGGGCAACGGGGCGTTGGTGGGGCGGGCGGCGGTGGTCATGCCGCAAGTTTAGCCGTGCGCCTGTGCCTGTGCCTGCACGGACGGTGGGGCGCCATCGCCCAGCTCCAGCTGCATCAAGATCATGTTGACCAACGTGGCCACCGTGGGACGGCCGGTTTCGATCACGTAGTGCGCCGTCTCGCGGTACAGCGAATCCCGCACCGCGTACAGATCGCGCAGCCGCTGCAACGGGTCGGCCACTTGCAACAGCGGGCGGGTGCGGTCGTGCCGCAAACGCCGGTACAACTCTTCCGGCGTGCTGCGCAGGTAAAACACCCGCCCGCGCGCACGCAGCCGCTGCCGGTTGGCCGGCCGAAGCACCGCCCCGCCGCCGGTGGACAGCACGCACGACTCGCCGCGCGTCAGCTCGTCCAGCACCGCCTCCTCCACGTCGCGGAAGGGCTCCTCGCCCTCCCGCTCGAAGAACTCGCGAATGCTGCAGCCGAGCCGCTCCTCGATCACGGCGTCGGAATCGACGAATGGCAGCTGCAACCGCCGCGCCAGCTGCCGGCCGACCGTGGTCTTGCCGGCGCCGGGCAGGCCGATCAAGATGACATGGCCAGCCATTAGGGACAAGAGGCCGGATTGGTGTCCACCACCGTCACCACCGCCGTCCCGATCGACCCATGGCTGTCGATGACCGTCAGCGTGACCGGGGTGTCCGCCTTCACACAGGTCGTGCCCGATACCGTACCCACGAAGGAGCCGGGCGTCTTGATCGAACCATCGGCATTGAACTCCGGCGCCGTGACCGCCGACACCGACACCAGTCCCGGGAAACTGCTGAGAACCGTCGGCGCACCCTTGGCCGCCGTCAAGAAACTGAACCTAACCGACGAACCCGACTGCTCGCCCAAACTCACCGCCGAGGGCGAAACACGGATTTGTGTCGTGGCCGTATTGATCGTGACTTTCGTCTTCACCGTTTTCCCAGAGGCATCGGAAAACACGACGTCGACGTCACCCGTGGCCAGCAGACCGAGAATCTCGAACTCGCTGTCCGATCCCGGAAGCAGCCGGACTTGGATGGCGGCGGGAATACCGCCCGCGATCGAGTACGGTTTTTGCCCTCCGGACAGCACCACCGTCGCAGGGATACCAATCGGTAGGGTCAGGTTGTCCGAAGAAATGCGCAGCTCCGGTGAGCCCACCGTCACCGCCACTTCCAACTCCTTGCCGGCGGCGTCTCGGATACGAACCTTCATGTCGCCGATGGCCACCCCCTGAATGCTCCATTCCTCCGCATTCAGCTGGGTGACGGTCGCGACCAAGGGTGCGCTGCCAGTAATGGTGTAGGGCTTCACCCCACCGCTGACACGGAAGGTGCGCGCCTGTGATGACCCCACCCCAATCGTCAGCGCAGCCGGGGCCGTCGTGTACAGGGGCACACTCGTCCCCACCGTCACGGACACCGTTTTGCTCGTGCCGGCATAGTCCGTGACAATCACGTTGGTAGACGCCCCCGGCGCGATGCCACCAACGACCAGCGAATTGCCATCCATGGCCGCCACGGCCACGGCGGCTTCGGAGGTCACCGCGCGATAGGGCGGCACGCCACCGGTCACGGGAAGCAGTTTGGACTCACCCGGCAAAACGGTGACCGCAGACACCCCACCGACCGAAAGCGCGCCCGTGTTCGGATTCGCACCGGGGGAACCGCCACCACCACCGCAGGCCACGGTCAGCAGACCGGCGATGAGTGCAGCGATCGCCCACAACGGCTTCATAGGCCAACGGATGAACCAGCGTTCCATATTCACAACCTCATTGGAAGGGCGTCGCCGCGCCATCGACGATGTACGGGGTCAGGAAGATCACCATCTCGCGCTTCTGCGTGTCGCGGTTACGGCTCTTGAACAAGTTGCCGACTACCGGCACGTCTCCGAGCACTGGCACCTTGTCGACACCTTGCGACTCCTCATGCTCGAATATGCCCCCGATCATCACGGTACCGCCATTCTCCACCATGACGTCGGTCTGCACTTCACGCACATCCAGCTGCGGCCCGGCGTCGGTGATGCGCAGCAGACGGTTCTTCGCGGCGGCCTTCAGTTTCACCATCACCTGCCCGGAGGGCGTGATCTGCGGCTCCACCTCAAGCTGCAGGTTAGCGTCGATAGTCTCGATGACATCCTCAATCTGACCGTTGGCAGCCTGTCGCCGACGGATGAAGCGGATCTGGTCGCCCTGCTTGATGGTCGCCTTGGTCAGGTCACCCGTGAGCACACGGGGACTGGAAATGATTCGCCCCTGGTTGTCCGACTCCAGTGCCGACAGCTCCAGGTTCAGAAAGCGGTTGGCCGCCGGACTGAAGAGGGAGATCGCGAACCGCGGCACTCCCGCCCCAGACAGGCCGCTGCGCGCCGGCAGGCTGACGAATGTCGTGTTCGCGTTGGTCATCAGGTTGGCAGTCTGCCCGGTGGTCGACGTGATGGCGTCGTAGGAGCCAGCAATGGCGGCGCGCGCAGTCCCCCCGACGCTGTAGCCTGCATCGCCGCCGCGGATCGTGCGCAGGTCAGCCCCACCCAGCCGCACGCCCAGCGAGCGGCTGAAGCCCTCGCGCGCCTCGACGATACGTGCCTGGATCATGACCTGCCGCCTCGGCGTGTCGACCTTAGCCATAAACTGACGCACCGCCTCCAGCCGCGAGGCCACGTCGGTGACGAACACCTGGTTGGTGCGCACATCGGCAATGACCGAGCCGCGCGGTGACAGCAGGCGATTGGTGCTGGCGTTCTCGCCCGATCCGGTGTTGACGCCTTGCCGAAGGGCCTCGGCCGCCTCCTGCGCCTTGGCGAAGTTGAGCCGGAAGGTCTCCGTCTGCAACACCTCGAGAGCCTCGAGCTTCTTGTTGACCTCCCGCCGTGCCACGGCCTCGTCGTCCAGCTCCTTCTTAGGCGCCACCCGGATGACGTTGCCGGTGCGGGTCATGCCGAGTTGCTTAGCCTCCAGGATGATGTCCAGCGCCTGGTCCCAAGGCACATCCTTCAGACGCAGCGTCAGGCTGCCCTGCACGGTGTCGGTGGTGATGATGTTGAAGTTGGTGAAGTCCGCAATAACCTGCAGCAGCGCGCGCACGTCGATATTTTGGAAGTTTAGCGACAGTTTTTCGCCGCTGTACTTGGGCCCCTGCACAAGCTTGGTCGGGTCGGGTTTGAGCGGGCGCACCTCCAGCACAAACTGCTTGTCGCTTTGGTAGGCGCTGTGCTCCCAGTCGCCGCTGGCTTCGACGAGCAGCCGCACGCGGTCGCCGGTCTGCGTCGCGGTGATGGTGCGCACCGGCGTGCCAAAGTCGGTGACGTCGAGGCGACGTCGCAGTCCTTCGGGCAAGGTGCTGCGCTGGAACTCGACCACGACGTTGCGTCCCTGCGGGCGAATGTCGACGGGGGTTTGGGCGTTGCCCAGTTGCACGATCACGCGTCCTGCGGCGTCGTCACCACGGCGGAAGTCGATGTCGGCCAGCGGCGCGGCGGCGGCATCCGGCGCGGCGGTGCTGGCAAAGGTTGGCGCCGCCTCGGCCGTCGGTGCCGCGGCCACTGGGGGCTGCAGGGTCACCAGCAGCACGTTGCCTTCGGCGCGCGCCTCGTAGGGCACCGACCGGTTGAGGTTGAGCACGACGCGGGTGCGTTCGCCGGCTTCGATGACGTTGACGGAGCGCAGGTTGCCCTGGTTGACGTCGATGGCGGTTTTGCCGGTGGCGTTGCGCGTGCCGGCAAAGTCCAGCGCGATGCGCGCCGGTGACTGAATCGTGAACGTCGGTGGCACCCCGGGCAGCGAGGCCTCGGTCTCGATGCGCACGACTTCGACGCCGCCGCTGACCTGGGCGCTCACCGCCCGGATCGCACCCTGCGCCCACGCCCAGCCGTGCGAACACAGCACGCCCAAGCCCACGGCCCACGCCACCCAGCGGCCGGGCCGCCGCGCGGTCGCTGCGGGCCGCCGCCCCTGGTACCCGAGTCGCTCGTTCATTTGCCAGTTCCTTCCTGCAGCTGCAGCGTCGTGGTGCGCTCCACCCATTCGCCAGCGGCGTCCTGCACGATTTCGCGCAGGGTGATGTGGTTGTCACCGATGGCGGTGACGCGCCCGTAGTTTTGCCCCATGTAGTTACCCACGCGCACCTGGTACAGCAGGCCGTTGGCGCGCACCAGTGCCACGCGCCGGCCGCCCTTGTCCAGCAAGCCGACCATGGCCATGGTGTCCAGCGGGAAATCCTCCAGCGGTTCGCGCTTGCGGTTTTGCTCGGTCGCCAGCAGGCGCGACAACACCGCGTTGGCGCTGTCGCTGCGCAGCGCTCGCACCAGCTTGTCGTCGCTGAACGGCGACAGCTCCGCAGCCACGATGTACGGCTCGGGCTGGAACACGCTGGGGGCCTTGACGGGCTCGACTTTGGGCGTGGCCTGGGCACGTTGCTGCACCATCCACTGGGCGAGGTCGTCGTCGCGGGCGCCACAACCACCCACGCCCAGCAGCAAGCCTACCAGCGCCCAGGCGCCCCAACCACGGTCCGGCCTCATTGTTTGCCTCCCTGGGCCTTTTTGGCCGCGGCTTTGCGCGCCAGCACCTCGTCGGGGTCGAGGTAGCGGAACGTCTTGGCGGTGGCTTCCATCGTCAACTGGTCGTTGCGGTTCGGCGTGGGGGCAATCGACAGGTTGTTGAGCGTGACAATGCGCGACAGGTGCGCCACGTCGGCCACGAAACGCCCGATGTCATGGTAGGAGCCGGAAACCCGCACGGTGATCGGCAACTCGGCGTAGTAGTCGCGCACGACCTCCTGCCCTGGGCGGAACAGCTCGAACTGCAGACCACGGCCGATGCCCGCCTGGTTGATGTCGGACAGCAGCGCATCCATCTCGGCGCGGTTCGGCAGTTGTTTTTCGAGCTGCGCCACGTACTGGCGCACCTGTTCCAACTGGCCTTTGAGCGTATCCAGAGCCACCGCCTTGGCCACTTTCTGGGTGTACTGGGTACGCAAATCGGCCTCGCGGCGCTGGGCGTTTTCCAGGGCTGCCGCCTGGTCCGACAGCCACACGTACCACAGCCCCGCCAGCACCAGCACCGCCACCGCCAGCAACAGCAGGCCGCGCGGCAAGGCCGGCCAGCGCGACGGGTCGTTCGGGTCGAGGTTCGTAAATTGACGCCGCAACAGCGCCACCAGGGCCGTCACGTCGACAGCCGGCTTGCGAGCGGGTTTGCCTCGGGGGTTGGCCATGGGAGTGTCCTTCGCACGATCCTTTAGGCCGACGGGCCGGCGCCAGGCTTGGCCGCGGCCGGCGCGGGCCCCGGCGCCGACGGCCCTTTGGCTTGCTGCACGCGCAGCGAAAAATTGAACACCCGCCGCTGGCCGCCTGGGTTGAGGTTCATCGTCGCGGCGGCGATTTCGATCAGCTGCGGCTGCGTCAACCATGGGCTGGCCCCACCCAGGTTGCGCAGCAGCTCCGACACCCGCTCTTGCGACTGCGCCACGCCGGTGATGGCGATCGAGGTGCCGGATTGCTTGATCGAACGCAGCGCCACGCCGTCGGGGAGCTGGCGCACCAGTTCGTTGAGCAGGTGCACCGGCAGGTTGCGGTCCGCCTGCAAGCTCTCTACCGCCTCTTGCCGAGCCTTCAGCGCGTCGAGTTCCTCTTGCAGCGTGGCGATTTCCTTGATCTGGGCGTCGAGCTTGGCGATTTCGGTTTGCAGCAGGCGGTTGCGTGCCTCTTGCGCGCCGATGCGCACCTCATACAGCGTGTAGACGCCGACTGCGATGCCCACACCGACCAGCACCGCCAGCACAAGCTGCGTATAAAACGCCTCGCGGCGCTTTTTGCGCGCCCATTCGCGGTGCGGCAGCAGGTTGATGGCGATCATGACGCAAACCTCCGCAGCGCCAACCCCGTGGCCACGAGGTACGAGGTGGACTCCAGCGCCAGGCGCGCCGCCGGAATCGACGGTGGCACGGCCATGCCATCGAACGGGTTGACGACGCTGGCCGCGAACCCGGTCTGCAGGGTGACCGTCTGCGCCAGCCCCGGCAGGTTGGCCGAGCCCCCCGACAGCAGGATATGGTCCACCCGGTTGTGCGGCGTGCTGGTGAAGAAAAACTGCAAGGCCCGCCCGAGCTCCTGACCCAAGCTGTCCAAAAAGGGCTGCAGCACCGCCTGCGCGTAATCCGGGGGCAGCGCGGCGCCGCCCTGCTTCTTTTTGAGCTCGGCTTCATCGCGGCTCAGGCCGTACTGGCGCGCGATCATCTCGGTCAGCCCTTCACCGCCCATCGGCTGGTCGCGCTCGTAGACCATGTCGTCACCACGCACCACCTGCAGCGTGGTGGACTGCGACCCGATCTCGAACAACGCCACCAGCTGCTGGCGCCCGCCAGGCAACCGTTCGATGGCCCGCGTCGCGGCCAGCCGCGATGCGTACGGCTCCACGTCCACGATCACCGGCTGCAGGCCCGCGGCTTCGGCCACACCCTGACGGTCGTTGACCTTTTCCTTGCGCGCGGCGGCCACCAGCACTTCCTGGTAGCCCGCGGCGGTGCTGGAGGGACCGATGACGCAAAAGTCCAGCGCGACATCGGTCAGCGGAAACGGGATCAGTTGCGCGGCTTCGGCCTCGACCTGGATTTCGAGCTGGTCTTCGTCCAGCTCGGCCGGCAGGCTGATCTTGCGGGTGATGACGGCCGAGCCTGGCAACGCCAACGCGGCGCGCTTGGTGCGGGTGCCCGCTTTGTGCACCAGCCGCCGTAGGGCTTCGGCCACTTCGTCGAACTTTTCGATGTTGCCGTCCACCACCCAACCCCGCTCCAGGGGCTCGATGGCGCAATGCAGCAGGCGCAGCGCCCCGCCGCGGTCGCGGTCGAGCTCCACCAGTTTGATGGTGGAGGAGCTGATATCGATCCCCAGCAGCGGGGCTGGTTTTCGGCGCAACAGGGCATTGAACGCAAACAAATCCCCCCCCCCACACTCGACCACGTGCAACACGGCGCGACACTCGACACTCGTTTGCTGCCGATCCTAGCAGTTTCAACGCCCAGTGACTACCTTCGGCCCCGTCATCGTCGCCGTCGCGGGCGTAGATGCGCAGCGGAAGCTTCGGTCGGTAGTCGGCCAGCTCGCTGACGTCGGGCAGGTTGGGATAGGCCAGCGCCAGCCCC
>NZ_VJNA01000046.1 GCF_007556585.1 Tepidimonas aquatica
AGACCAGCCTCCGCCCGCTTGAGCGCGTCGATGATCTGGCTGTCAGTGAAACGCGATTTCTTCATCGTAGAGATTCTCCTTCGAGACTCTCTACTTCTCAGCGCACTGGTTTTGCGGGGGGATTACCTTACAACCCAACCAGAAACTGGTCGAATACAATTCCGATATGGGTCACGATACTGGGGTGCAACGGTGGGAGGAACGCAAGGCAGCGTTCGATGGGGCATCGAGCGCCGGCTCGAGTTCATCGAGTTCCGGCTGTTCTGGGAAGGCCACGTCAACCGCGCCGACCTGATGGCCGCTTTCGGGATCTCGATCAACCAGGCATCCACCGACCTGAACCGCTACCTCGGCATGGCGCCGGGCAACATGGTCTACGACAAGAGCGCCCGTGCCTATGTCCGCGGCGACCGCTTCGAGCCCCTGTTCCTGAAACCGGACCCGGCCAGCTACCTGTCCCAGCTGCGGTCGATCTCCGACGGCATCGTCACTCAGGAGGACACCTGGATCGGCCAGATCCCCGCCTTCGATACGGTGCATAGCCCCGCCCGGGGCATTGACGCCAGCCACCTGCGCGCCGTGCTCCAGGCCATCCACAACAGGCAGGCCATCGAAGTCGAGTACCAGTCCCTTTCCAGCCCCGCGCCCCGCTGGCGCTGGATCGCACCGCACGCCATTGCCTTCGACGGCTTCCGCTGGCATGCCCGGGCGTACTGCTTCACCGACGGCTGCTTCAAGGACTTCCTGCTGGCGCGCATCCTCGGCATCCGGGACAGCCGCCCCAGTGATGTGGATCGCGGCCAGGATGCCGACTGGCACACGCACGTCACGCTGAAAATCGGCCCGCACCCCGGGCTGTCGGATGCACAGAAGAAAGTGGTGACACTGGATTACGGTATGCGGGGAGGCAAAGCCAGCATCACCGTCCGCAAGGCCCTGCTCTACTACACGCTCAAGCGTCTCGGGCTGGACACTGACCCGTCCACCCGGAGCCCGGCGGACCAGCAGATCGTGCTGTTGAACAGGGAGGTGCTCAGTGGCCTCGCCTGATGTCATCTCCCTGACCCCGCACCACGCCAAGTACTACGCCTATGACCTGACCCGTCGGGCGGCCTCGGGCATGGATCGCCTCTCGATGGCGCTCTTTGACGCCTCGGTGGACCTCAACCCCCACCAGATCGAGGCGGCGCTGTTCGCGCTCCAGAACCCCCTATCCAAGGGCGTGATCCTTGCCGATGAAGTCGGCCTCGGGAAAACCATCGAGGCCGGCATCGTTCTGTGCCAGTCCTGGGCCGAGCGCCGGCGCCGACTCCTGGTCCTCTGCCCCGCGTCGCTGCGCAAGCAATGGGCGCTGGAGCTGCAGGAAAAGTTCAACCTGCCCGCGGTCGTCCTGGACGCCAGGGCATACAGGCAGGCCCGCCGGGAAGCCCGCAACCCGCTGGACCAGGGCGCCATCCTGATCCTGTCCTACAACTTCGCCCATTCCATCCGGGACGAACTGCGGGCCATCCGGTGGGACCTCGTCGTCATCGATGAGGCGCACAAGCTGCGCAATGCCTACCGCCCCAGCAACAAGGTGGGCCAGGGCATCCGCTGGGCCACGGAGGACTGCCGCAAGCTGCTGCTGACGGCCACGCCCCTGCAGAACTCGCTGCTGGAACTGTATGGCCTGTCGACCCTGATCGACGAGCACCTCTTCGGCGATGTCGATGCCTTCCGCGCGCAGTATGCGGGCGCCGGCAGCGACCTGGGCGCCCTGCGCCAAAGGCTTTCGGCATTCTGCAAGCGGACCCTGCGCAACCAGGTCACCGAGTACATCCGCTACACCGAGCGCAAGCCGGTCACCCGGCCCTTCCGCCCCACTGACGAGGAGCACGCCCTCTACGAAAAGGTGTCCGGGTTCCTGCGGCGCGAGGACAGCTATGCCCTGCCCCGCCGCCAGCGACACCTGACGGCGTTGATCCTGCGCAAGCTGCTCGCATCGTCGTCGGCCGCCATTGCCGCCACCCTGGACATCCTGCGCCAGCGGTTGCAGGCCATGCTCGACGAGCGCACTTCCGGCACCGACGACACGGCGGACCTGGCCGAGCTGCTGGCCGAGAACGAAGAACTGGAAACCGACCTGCTCGACGAGATCCTCGGCGAGGACGAGGACACGATCCCAGGCCGGGATACCGATGCACCGGTCGACCGCCAGAAACTGCGGGAAGAGATCGCCATCCTCGCACGCCTTGCCGAAGAAGCCCGCAGCATCCGCGTGGACACGAAGAGCCGCACGCTGCTCAAGGCGCTGGAAACAGGGTTCGAGCAGATGGCAGCGGTCGGTGCCGCGCGCAAGGCCGTCATCTTCACCGAATCCCGGCGAACGCAGGAGTACCTGAAGCAGTTCCTCGAGGCCAACGGCCATACCGGCCAGCTTGTCCTCTTCAACGGAAGCAACAACGGCCCCGGGGAAACCGCCATCTATGAGCGCTGGCTCGAGCGCAACCGGGGCTCGGACAAGGTCACCGGCTCCCGCGCGGTCAACATGCGCACGGCCCTGCTCGAGCACTTCCGCGACCACGCCGCCATCCTCATCGCCACCGAGGCGGCAGCGGAAGGCCTGAACCTCCAGTTCTGCTCGCTGGTCATCAACTACGACCTGCCCTGGAATCCGCAGCGCATCGAACAGCGCATCGGCCGCTGCCATCGCTACGGCCAGAAGCACGACGTGGTGGTCATCAACTTCCTCAATGAGCGCAACGAGGCCGACCGACGTGTTCTGGAGCTGCTGGAGCAGAAGTTCAACCTGTTCAGCGGCGTGTTCGGCGCCTCCGACGAGGTGCTGGGCACGATCGAATCCGGCGTGGACTTCGAAAAGCGCATCCTCGCGATCTACCAGGAGTGCCGGACCCCTGAGGAGATCGACGCCGCCTTCAAGGCCCTGCAGGCGGAGATGGACGAACAGATCCGCTCGCGGCTGGAAGACACCCGACGGGCGCTGTTCGAGCACTTCGACGAGGACGTGCACGAACGGTTGCGCATGCGGCTTGCGGATGCCCGGGCCCGGCTGGACCGGGTCGGCAGGCGCTTCTGGTCGCTCACGCGCCACGTGCTGGCCGACCAGGCGCGCTTCGATGACGACGCCTTCACCTTCGAACTGGTCAGCCCGCCCCTCAAGGACATCCCCGCCGGCCGCTACCACCTGATCTCCCGCGTCCACCCGCAGGCGGAGGGTGCCGGCCAGTTCCTCTACCGGCTCTCGCACCCCCTGGGCGAGCATGTGCTCGCCCAGGCGCGGGATGCCGATACACCTGCCGCCGAAATCCTCTTCGACATCAGCCGCCACCCGACCCGTATCGCCGTTGTCGAAGCCCTGCGCGGTCAGCGCGGCTACCTGACGCTCACCCGCCTGACCATCGCGTCCTACGAACGGGAGGAGCACCTGCTGTTCTCGGGCTTCACTGACGATGGAGCGCCGCTGGACCCGGAAACCATGGAGAAGCTGTTCCAGTGCGGCGGCCACGTCGCAGGCACCGCAACGATCCCTGACACGGTTTCCCGGCGTCTGGCCGCAGAGAGCGAGCGCCATGCACAGGCCACCCTGAGCCGCTCGCTGGAACAGAACAACCGCTATTTCCACGAGGCGCGGGAGAAGCTGGAACGCTGGGCCGACGACATGGTGCTTTCCGCCGAAAAGGCGCTGGCCGACACCAAGGAACAGATCAAGGCCCTGCGCCGGCAGGCACGACAGGCCACCACGCTGGCCGAGCAGCACGCGATCCAGGAGAAGCTCCAGAAGCTGGAACGGCAGCAGCGCCGCCAGCGGCAGGAGATCTTCCGCATCGAGGACGAGATCATGGAAAAGCGCGACCAGCTGATCGACCAGCTGGAACAGCGGCTGGCGCAACGCACGCACGCCGAAACCCTTTTCACCATTCGCTGGGCCATCGTCTGACGAAGCGACGCGCCCGCCCAGGATCCACAGGACAACCACGCAATGAGCCAGAAATACGAAAAACTGAAAACCCTGCTGAAGGAGCTGTTCCAGCTCGACCAGCCGGAACTGGACTTCGGCATCTACCGCATCATGCATGCCCGGAGCGCGGAGGTGACGCAGTTCCTGGACAAGGACCTGCTGCCGCAGGTGAAGCAGGCGTTCGCCCAGTATCGCACCGCCGACAAGGCCGAACTGGAGAAGGAGCTGGCCAAGGCCATCGAAGCCGCCCAGGCCCTGGGCGTCGATCCGGAAAGCACGCAGAAGGTCAAGGACCTGCGCGCCCGCCTGGCCAGCGAAGCTGTGGACACCGGGGCGCTGGAAGCCGAGGTCTACGACCACCTCTACAGCTTCTTCCGCCGCTACTACTCCGAAGGCGACTTCCTGAGCAAGCGCGTCTACAAGCCCGGCGTCTACGCCATCCCGTACGAGGGCGAGGAGGTCAAGCTCCACTGGGCCAACGCGGACCAGTACTACATCAAGACCAGCGAGTATTTGCGGGACTACGCCTTCCGCCTGCGCCCGGAGGATGAAGCGAACCCCATGCGCGTCCACTTCAAGCTCGTGGACGCTGCCGAAGGCGAGCACGGCAATGTGAAGGAACAGGCGGGCAAGGAGCGCCGGTTCGTGCTGGCACCAACGGACTTTCTGAAAGAAGTACATGACGGCTCATCTGGCGAGCTGGAGATTCGATTCGAATACCGGCCAGTCTCGATCGCCGACTGGCCGGAAGAGCGACGGATCGAAGAAGAGAAAAAGGAAAAGCCCAAGCCGCCGAGCCAGGACGACCTTGTGGGTTATGCCGTCGAGCGTATCCTTGCCGCCCTGAAAGAGCGTGGGTTGCAGGATTGGCTACAGCAGCTTGCGCAACCGGCACCGACCGAAAAGAACAAGGAACGCACCCTGCTCCAGAAACACCTGGAGCAGTACGTCAAGCGCAACACTTTCGACTACTTCATCCACAAGGACCTGGGCGGCTTCCTGCGGCGCGAGCTGGACTTCTACATCAAGAACGAGGTCATGCACCTCGACGACGTGGAAAGCGAAACCGCGCCGCGCGTCGAGCAGTACCTGTCCAAGATCAAGGTCATCCGCCGCATCGCCCACAAGATCATCGACTTCCTGGCGCAGCTGGAGGACTTCCAGAAGAAGCTGTGGCTGAAGAAAAAGTTTGTCGTCGAGACCAGCTATTGCATCCGGCTGGGCGTGATCCCCGAGGAGTTCTATCCGGAGATCGCCGCGAACGATGCGCAGCGCGAGGAATGGGTGCGGCTGTGTGCGATTGACGAGATCAAGGGCGACCTGACGACGCCGGGATATAGTGTGCCGCTCACAGTCGGGTTTCTAAGAGCACAGCCGACACTGATGGTTGACACCAAGAACTTCTCTGTCGCCTTTGTTGATCGCCTATTGGATGTTGCGACGGACGAAGTAGAGGAATCCGACGGGATACTCATTCATGGTGAGAATGCGCATGCGCTCAGCCTATTATCGAAGGCATTTTCGCGGCGCGTTGAGATCACGTATATCGATCCACCGTACAACACTGAGCACGACCGTGCCACCGGAAAGTTCCTATATAAAGACAATTACGACCACTCCAGTTGGCTAACTATGATTTCTGAGCGTCTTGATCGATGGCGGCCGTTGCTCAGCGAAACAGGAGCGTTCTTTATGAGCATCGACGACAATGAACTTCATCGATCAGTCTCGCTCCTAGAGGAGAAAA
Organism: Tepidimonas aquatica; assembly: GCF_007556585.1. Classification (GTDB taxonomy): domain Bacteria; phylum Pseudomonadota; class Gammaproteobacteria; order Burkholderiales; family Burkholderiaceae_C; genus Tepidimonas; species Tepidimonas aquatica. The sequence continues at coordinate 5,706 of NZ_VJNA01000046.1, forward strand.
ATCTGACGCTTCATGGTCTCTTGACTTGGCGTCGCACAAGGACAGGAGGTCACCTCAGCAACGTCTTCAACCAATTGAGCGACTACGTTATCGTTGCGACCGCTCCTGATGGTCAATATCTCTTTGGAGGGCAAGCAGACCCTGAAGAGTCGCAGCCTCTCAGCAAGGCCACCAATCAGATCAAACAACTCGTGTTCCCCCCTGGATCAATTGAGTTTCTTGATTGCGAACGAGGTCTCGTGAAATCAGGGACGATGGGCGCATCTAGCGCTCCAGTCCAAGTCGTTCACGACTTCGAGATAGTTGATGGAAAAAACGCAACGACAACGACACTTGAAGGACCTTTCGTCTGGACGCAATCAAAGCTCGAATCAGAGCTAGAAAACGGGGCCAGAATCATCATCAAGCGTCTGCACAATCTCAACCCTCGATTTCTGAGGCAACCAACAACACATAAACCACTTCCGAGCTTAGCGGATGAGCAGTTTGTCGTAGGAACCAACGAAGATGGCTCTGCCGCCCTCGACGCGTTGTTTGGATCATCACATGCCGCGAGCTATCCCAAACCTGTCCGCTTGGCGGAGCGGGTCGTAGCCAGCAAAAGCTATTTCGTTCGGGATTTGTGGGCATTGGACTTCTTCGGAGGATCCGGCACCACAGCCCACGCCATCATCAACCTCAACCGTGAAGACGGAGGACAGAGAAAGTTCATTCTCGTCGAACAAGCCGACTACTTCGACACCGTGCTTCTGCCCCGTCTGAAGAAGGTCACTTTCACCCCCGAATGGAAGGACGGCAAACCCAAGCGTTTCGCCACAGCCGAGGAAGCTGAACGCAGCCCGCGGATCATGAAAGTGATCCGCCTCGAATCCTACGAGGACGCGCTGAACAACCTGGAACTGCGCCGCTCCGAGGCACAGCAAAGCCTGCTCGACAGCCCGCAGGCCCAGGGGGCGGACGGCTTCCGGGAGCAGTACCTGCTGCGCTACATGCTGGACGTGGAAACGCGTGGCAGCCAGTCGCTGCTGAATGTGTCCGCCTTCATGGACCCCACGGCCTACAGGCTGAAGGTCAAGCGCCCGGGCTCGGACGAGTCCCGCGAGGTGAATGTCGACCTGCTGGAGACCTTCAACTGGCTGATCGGCCTGAAGGTGGACCACATCGCCGCGCCGCGCACCTACAGCGCCGCGTTCCGCCGCGACGCCGACCCGGACCTGCCGGCGGACGCGCCGCGCCGACTGCTGCTGGACGGCCGCCTGAAGGAGGACCCGGAAGGCCCGTGGTGGTTCCGCACCGTCACCGGCACCACGCCGGACGGCCGCCGCACGCTCGTCATCTGGCGCAAGCGCCCCGGCGGCGAGGCCCCGGAAGGCATCGAGCGCGACAACCTGGTGCTGGACGAGTGGTTCCGCAAGCAGGGCTACTCCAGCAAGGACAGTGAATTCGACCTGATCTACGTGAACGGTGACAACAACCTGGAAAACCTCAAGGCCCCGGATGACACCTGGAAGGTGCGCCTGATCGAGGAGGACTTCTTCCGCCTGATGTTCGATACGGAGGGGGTGTAATGGCTCCGGTCCATTACCACGAGGGCCGGTTCCCCCCGCGGGAGCTGGACTGGCCGCGGCTTATCCCGCTGATCGGTCCGGCGGCCGCGGCAGTCGCCCGTTATGATGGCATGCTGGCCGCCGTGCCGAACCCGGACATCCTGCTCTCGCCGCTGACCACCCAGGAAGCGGTGCTCTCGTCGCGTATCGAAGGTACCCAGGCCACGATGGGCGAGGTGCTGGAGTTCGAGGCGGGCCGGGAGGACATTTCCCCCGAGCGCCGCGAGGACATCCGCGAAGTACTGAACTACCGTGCGGCAATGCGCGAGGCCGAGCGACTCCTGGCAGAGTTGCCCCTGTCCCAGCGGGTGATCCGCGAGATGCACCGGGTGCTGCTAGACGGGGTGCGGGGCCAAAATAAGGCGCCGGGGGAGTACAGGCGCATTCCCAACTGGATTGGCCCAAGCGGCTGCGCCATCGAGCAGGCGAGGTTCGTCCCCATCGGCGCCGACAAGCTACCCGATGCCATGAGCGCCTGGGAGAGATACCTGCACGAGGAGGCGCCAGACCGGCTGATCCAGCTTGCCATCCTCCACGCAGAGTTCGAGGCCCTGCACCCGTTCCTGGACGGCAACGGCCGGCTGGGGCGTATGCTGGTGCCCCTCTTCCTGTGGCAGAAGGGCCTGATTCGGCGGCCCATGTTCTACCTCAGCGCCTGGCTGGAGGCACACCGGGACGAGTACTACGAACGGCTGCTGGCCGTCTCCCGGGACGACGACTGGACGGGATGGTGCGGCTTCTTCCTGGAAGCCGTGCGGACCCAGGCTGAGGAGAACCTGCGTCGTGTTCAGGCCATCCTCGAACTGCATGGGAGCCTCAAACTCCGCCTGCCGGAGATGACCCGCTCCCAGTACGCGGTCCACGCCCTGGAGTGGCTGTTTGCCCGCCCCATCTTCAGCGCCTCGGACTTCGTCCAGATGGCCGGCATCCCGGCGCCGACCGCCCGGCGGTTTCTGGGCGTCCTCAAAAAACACAAGATTATCAAAGAGTTAATGGAGTCCAGCGGGCGCCGCTCAGCGGTGCTGGTTTTTCCGGCGCTGCTCAACATCGCCGAAGGCAGGGAGGTGTTTTGATGCTCACCCATTCACAACAAGGCGCCTTGTCGATCACTTTGTTATCAAAAATGATCAACAAACGCCGTAGCTGCTATCCAGTGAGCGACAAGCGGAAGGAGGCTGCCTGATGCCGCGCGGACGTCCTCGCAAGAACGATGCAGCTTCGCCCAAGGCGTCTGCGCGCGGCCGGGCCGCCGCGGCCCGCGCGTCGTTGCCGCTCAACCGCAAGCTCGCCCTCAACCAGTGGCTGCTCGGTCTGTTCGGGGTCGAGCGTTTCGACCAGCTTGCCGCCCATTTGAAGGATGAGTCCCTGGAAGGGCTGGATGCGGACAACATCCACCGCTTCCACCACGCCCTGTGCCTGCACCTGCCCCCGGAGAACAGGCCGGAGCTGACGGACGAGCAGCTGCTGGAGTACGACCAGGCCATCGTTTCGGTCACGCAACACCTCAACGACCGGCGCATCACCCGGGGCGAAGAACCGATCGTCTGGAAGTACTTCCAGTACCTGGCGCTGCTGTTCACGGAAATCTACCTCGACCGCTACTTCCGCGACCCCGCCGGCCTGCGGCAGGCACTCAATGCGCGCGTTGCAGCGCTGAACGAGAACATCCCGGAAGCGGACCGGATCGCGGCACTGGAGGAGTCTGAGGACCCTCGCCTCCAGCTCAACAAGATCGCCTTCTGGATGGCCACCGGCAGCGGCAAGACGCTGCTCATGCATGCCAACATCCTCCAGTACCAGCGGTTTCTGGAAACACATGGTCTTTCGCGCGAGCTGAACCGGATCATCCTGCTCACGCCCAATGAGGGGCTGTCGCAGCAGCATCTGCGCGAGTTCCAGAAGTCGGGCATCGAGGCGGAGATCTTCCGACGTCCCCCCGCTTTCAGTAGCGGTTCGATCTAGAGTCCGGGTTGGATGGTAGCCGATGCCAGTTGCCTGGCGTAGGCGCTCGGTGTCAGTCCGCCCAATGCCTTCTTGGGTCGCTCCTCGTTG
>NZ_VJNA01000047.1 GCF_007556585.1 Tepidimonas aquatica
CTGTTCCGCCGTCTGAAAGGGTTCCGCCGCATCTTCAGCCGCTTCGACAAGCTCGACGTCATGTTCGCGGCCTTCATCCACTTCGCACTGATCGTCGAATCGTTGCGATAGTGTTAACAGGCCCTAGGTGGGGGCACCCGTCCGCTTTTCCATCTCCGGAGCCGACGCCGCCGTACGGCTCTTCTTAGGCCCTTTCCATGGTGCACAACAGGGGGTGCTGGTGCAGTCTTGAATATTCGTTCACCTGCGCCACCTTCGACTCTGCGATCTCGCGGGTGAACACGCCGCAGACGCCGCGACCGCGCGTGTGCACGTGGAGCATGATCTGCGTCGCCTGTTCGATGTTGAGCGGGAAGAAACGCATCAGGACTTCCACCACGAAGTCCATCGGCGTGTAGTCGTCGTTCAGCAGCACCACCGAGTACAGCGGCGGACGCGCGAGCTCCGGCTTGCCGGTCTCCACGAGTACGCCGTGGTGATGTTCGTGCTCGGTTTTCTTTGACATGCGAACCAGTATACGAAGCGTGAGCGCGGCCGACGGTGCGCGCAAGCGGCGTGGACGGGCTCCCGGTTTCCCCGCACAATCGTTCAGCCAACCGGAGACACCGCCATGCGCCCTGCCGTCGTCCTTGCCGTGCTCGCAACCCTCTGTCTCGCTCCGGTGGCGGCCGCCGCCGCCGAGCCCGACCCTCTCATCGGCCGCCAGCTCAAATCCCTTGATTACCAGTACGAAATCGACGACGACGGCGATTACCAGCTCGTCTTCGAACTGGACGACGGCCGTACCCAGCTCGTGTTCGTGCGGTCGACCTTGGAGAGCTTCGGCTCGGTGCGTGTGCGCGAGATCTGGTCGCCCGGCTACGAATCCAAGGGCTCCGACCTGCCGGCCGCGGTGGCCAACCGCCTGCTGGCCGACAGCCAGGACAGCAAGCTCGGCGGCTGGGTGAAGCAGGACAAGTACGGCGTGTTCGTGGTCAAGATCCCGGCCGACGCCGATGCCGAGACCCTCGACGACGCCATGGCAGCCGCCTTCCGCACGGCCGACCAGATGGAAGCCGAGCTGACGCCCGGCAAGGACGCGTTCTGAGGTGAGCTACCGGGAGGGCCGCTTCTGGCAGCCGGACGTGACCGTCGCCACGATCGTCGTGGACGGCGGGCGGCTGCTGATGGTCGAGGAGGCGGTGCGCGGCGCGCTGGTGCTGAACCAGCCGGCCGGGCACCTGGAACCCGACGAGACCCTGCTGCAGGCGGCCCGCCGCGAGACGCTCGAGGAAACCGGCTGGGAGGTCGAGCTCACCGCGTTCGTCGGCGCCTACCAGTGGAAGGCGCCGGACGGACCGGACGGTCCCGGCCGGCACTACCTGCGGTTCGCCTTCGCCGCGGTGCCGGTGCGGCACGACTCCGTCCGCACCCTCGACGAGGGCATCGTCCGCGCGCTGTGGATGACCCCCACCGAGCTGCGCGATGCCCGCCCGCGCCACCGCAGCCCGCTGGTCTGGCAGGCGGTCGCCGACTTCCTGGGCGGGCAGCGCCACCCGCTGCACCTGGCTCGCCACCTCGCATGAGCGGGGTGCGCACGATCGTCGGCATCTCGGGCGGCGTCGATTCCTCGGTCGCCGCCCTGCTGCTGCGCGACGCCGGCGAACCCGTCGCCGGCCTGTTCATGAGCAACTGGGCCGACGACGGCAGCGGCGACTGCCGCGCCGAGGACGACCGCCGCGACGCGGTGGCGGTGTGCGGGCGCCTGGGCATTCCGATCCACTTCCGCGATTTCTCGCGCGAATACTGGGACGGCGTGTTCGCGCATTTCCTCGCCGAGTACGCCGCCGGACGCACGCCCAATCCGGACGTGCTGTGCAACCGCGAGATCAAGTTCAAGCATTTCCTCGACGCCGCGCACGCGCTCGGCGCCGGGTTCATCGCCACCGGGCACTACGCCCGGGTGGAGCGCCGCGGCGACCGCCACCTGCTGCTGCGCGCGGTCGACCGCAGCAAGGACCAGAGCTACTTCCTGCACCAGCTCGGCCAGGCGCAACTGGCCGCCACCCGCTTCCCGCTCGGCGGCCTGCTCAAGCGCGAGGTGCGCCGCATCGCCGCCGAGGCCGGTCTGCCGACCGCGGCCAAGCGCGACTCGACCGGCATCTGTTTCATCGGCGAACGCGACTTCCGCGAGTTCCTGTCGCGCTACCTGCCCGCCCGCGCGGGCGAGATCCGCACCCCGGCGGGCGACCGCATCGGCGAGCACCCGGGGGTGTTCTACTTCACCCTCGGCCAGCGCGAAGGGCTGAACATCGGCGGCGTGCGCGGCTATGCCGCGGCGCCGTGGTACGTGGTCGGCAAGGACGTGCGAGGCAACGTGCTGTACGTCGACCAGGGCGCGGACAGCCCGTACCTGCGTTCGCGGCGCCTGTGGTCGGAGCCCGCGCACTGGATCGCCGGCCAGCCGCCCGCGTCCGTGTTCCGCTGCTCGGCCCAGACCCGCTATCGCCAGGCGGACGAGCCCTGCGAAGTCCGGGTGAACGACGACGGCCGGCTTGAAGTCCGCTTCGACCGCCCGCAACGTGCGGTCACCCCCGGCCAGTCGGTCGTGCTGTACGACGGCGAGATCTGCCTCGGCGGGGCGGTGATCGAACGAACCGACGCTCCGCTGGAGCAACGCTTGGGAGCACATGCCGCATGACGCCTGGCCCGTCGCGACCGCAACCGATGTCCGAGCGCGCGCTGGCGCTGGCCGGACTCGTCCAGGCGCTGGCCCAGGTGCGCCGCATCGCCGAGACCGGCCAGGCCCACGCCGCCACCCTGGCGACCGCGATCGATTCGGTGTTCCGCTTCCAGGCGCCCAGCACCGCCGCGGTGTACGGCGGCGCCGAGCGCGTGCGCGACGGGCTGGTGCTCCTTCGCGATTACTTCGAAAGCCGCGGCCGGGACGAGCAGTTGCCGCGTCTGGCCCTGTCCGTGCTGCAACTGGAACGGCGGTTCGCGCAGGACGAGGACATGATGCGGCGGGTCCGGGAGGGACTGCAGGCGCAGACCGCGCGCGCCGCGCAGCTCGGCGGCACGCATCCGGACGTGCTGTCCGCGCTCGGCGCGCTCTACGCCGACACCCTGAGCCACCTGCGTCCGCGCGTGCTCGTGCAGGGCAATCCGCATTACCTCGGACAGCCCGGGGTGGTCGCCGAGGTGCGCGCCGTGCTGCTCGCCGCCGTGCGCTCGGCCATGCTCTGGCGGCAGCTCGGCGGCAGCCTGTGGGACCTCACGCTGCGGCGCCGCGCGCTGCTGGAAGCGGTGCGCGCGCACCTCGGCTGAGACCGCGCAGGCGTGCCGATCGCTGCAGGAAGGTCGCCGTTTCCGGCATAATTGGGCGCTTGACGCCGGCGCCGTCTCCGCGCGCCGCGCGCCCCCCCTCCTCGCTGCAGCCACGGAGCCCCACATGGCCGACTCCTTCGCCACCCGCGCGCATCTCGACCTCAACGGCAAGACCTACACCTACTACAGCCTGCCGAAACTGGCCCAGCGATTCGATCTGGCGAAGCTGCCGTACTCGATGAAGATCCTGCTGGAGAACCTGCTCCGGCACGAGGACGGCGTCACCGTGCTGCCCGAGCACATCGAGGCGGTCGCGAAGTGGGATCCGCTGAAGGAGCCGGACACCGAGATCGCGTTCATGCCCGCCCGCGTGGTGCTGCAGGACTTCACCGGCGTGCCCTGCGTGGTCGACCTCGCCGCGATGCGCGACGCGGTGACGCGGCTCGGCGGCAACCCGGCCCAGATCAATCCGCTGATCCCGTCCGAGCTGGTGATCGACCACTCGGTGCAGGTCGACGTGTTCGGCCGTCCGGACGCGCTCGACCTCAACGGCAAGATCGAGTTCGAGCGCAACAAGGAGCGCTACAGCTTCCTGCGCTGGGGCCAGAAGGCGTTCCGCAACTTCAAGGTGGTGCCGCCCAACACCGGCATTGTGCACCAGGTGAACCTCGAGTACCTCGCGCGCGTGGTCGTCGAGCGCGAAGTGGACGGCGTGCTGCAGGCGTTCCCGGACACCGTGTTCGGCACCGACTCGCACACCACCATGATCAACGGCATCGGCGTGCTCGGCTGGGGCGTCGGCGGCATCGAGGCGGAAGCGGCGATGCTCGGCCAGCCCTCGTCGATGCTGATTCCGCAGGTGGTCGGCTTCAAGCTGACCGGCCGGCTGCCGGAGGGCTCCACCGCCACCGACCTCGTGCTCACCGTCACCCAGATGCTGCGCAAGCTCGGTGTGGTCGGAAAGTTCGTCGAGTTCTTCGGCGACGGCCTGCAGCACCTGCCGCTGGCCGACCGCGCCACCATCGCCAACATGGCGCCCGAGTACGGCGCCACCTGCGGCATCTTCCCGATCGACGCCGAGGCGCTGAACTACCTGCGCCTGTCCGGCCGTCCGGAGGCGCAGATCGCGCTGGTCGAGGCCTACGCCAAGGCGCAGGGCCTGTGGCACGAGCCCGGCCAGGCGGAAGCGCAGTACTCCGCGGTGCTGCATCTCGACCTCGGCGACGTCAAGCCGTCGCTGGCCGGCCCGAAGCGCCCGCAGGACCGCGTGCTGCTGCAGGACGTGCAGGCCAACGCGCGCGACGCGATCGCCGGCCTCACCGCCAAGCGCACGCCGAAGGCGGCGGTCGAGACCATGGCCGCCGAGGGCGGTGCGCAGCCGCAGGCCGCGCACCTGGCCGCCCGTCCGATCTCGAAGCTGCGCATCCAGGACCAGGACTGCGAGCTCACCGACGGCTCGGTGGTGATCGCCGCGATCACCTCCTGCACCAACACCTCCAACCCGGCGGTGATGCTCGGTGCCGGCCTGCTCGCGCGCAACGCCGCGCGACTGGGCCTGAAGGCCAAGCCGTGGGTCAAGACCTCGCTCGCACCGGGCTCGCGGGTGGTCACCGACTACCTGAAGAAGGCCGGCGTGCTCGACGATCTGGAGAAGCTCGGCTTCTACGTGGTCGCCTACGGCTGCACCACCTGCATCGGCAACTCCGGCCCGCTGCCGGACGAGGTCTCGCGCGCGATCGCCGAGAACGACCTCGTGGTCGCCTCGGTGCTGTCGGGCAACCGCAACTTCGAGGGCCGCGTGCACCCCGAGGTGAAGATGAACTACCTCGCCTCGCCGCCGCTGGTGGTCGCCTACGCGATCGCGGGCACGGTCGACATCGACCTGAGCAAGGACCCGCTGGCGCACACGCCCGACGGCAAGCCGGTCTATCTGCGCGACATCTGGCCGAGCAACAAGGAGATCGGCGACGTCATCGCCGCGACCATCGGCCCGGAGATGTTCGCCAAGAACTACGCCGACGTGTTCAAGGGCGACACCCGCTGGAACCAGATCGAATCGCCGGAGGGCGAGTCGTACAAGTGGGACGCCTCGTCGACCTACATCAAGAACCCGCCCTATTTCGACGGCATGAGCATGAACGTCGGCACCATCGACGACGTGCACGGCGCGCGCGTGCTGGGTCTGTTCGGCGACTCGATCACCACCGACCACATCTCCCCGGCCGGCAGCATCAAGAAGGACTCGCCGGCGGGCCGCTACCTGATCTCGCGCGGCGTGCAGCCGGCCGACTTCAACAGCTACGGCTCGCGCCGCGGCAACGACGAAGTGATGGTGCGCGGCACCTTCGCCAACATCCGCATCAAGAACCTGATGCTGGGCGGCGAGGAAGGCGGCAACACGATCTACTTCGGCAAGGACGGCTCGCGCGAGAAGCTGGCGATCTACGACGCGGCGATGAAGTACAAGGCCGACGGCGTGCCGCTGGTGGTGATCGCCGGCAAGGAATACGGCACCGGCTCCTCGCGCGACTGGGCGGCCAAGGGCACCAACCTGCTGGGCGTGAAGGCGGTGATCGCCGAGAGTTTCGAGCGCATCCACCGCTCCAACCTGGTCGGCATGGGCGTGTTGCCGCTGCAGTTCCTCGACGGCCAGAACGCGCAGACGCTCGGCCTCGACGGCACCGAGACCTACGACATCGTCGGCCTCGCCGACGGCCAGTCGAAGACCGCCACCGTCATCGCCCGCAAGGCCGACGGCGGCGAGGTCCGCTTCGAGGTGCGCGTGCTGCTGCTGACGCCGAAGGAAGTCGAATACTTCCGCCACGGCGGCATCCTGCATTACGTGCTGCGCCAGCTCGCCGCGAAGAAGGCCGCCTAAGCCGCTGCGGATCGGGCGGAAGCCCCGCCCGCGCCAGCGGCGCGGGCGTTCGGAAGGGCCGCGCGGCAGTGCCGCGCAAGCGGCCCTCCCTCACCCGCCACGGCGGCATCCTGCATTACGTGCTGCGCCAGCTCGCCGCGAAGAAGGCCGCCTAAGCTGCTGCGGATCGGGCGGTCGCGCCATGTCACGCCATAGGGCACTTCTCGAAACCTCCCTAACCGTTGTCGCCAGTGAGCCGGCATGATGTCGCCCATGATCACCCCGCGCATCAAGCCCTCGTCTTTGTGGCGTCACCAGCCTGGCGCTGACCTGTTCGTGCAGGACCAGCGCCAAGCCAAGCTCGGCGGCTTCATTGCCAACCTGGCAGCAATGGACGAACTGATCGACTTCGCGGCCATTGCCGCCCGGGTCGACACCGCCTGCCCTCGCGCTGACCGTAGCAAAGGCGGGCGCCCGCCGTACCCCACCGAGGTGATGGTGCGGCTGCTGTTCATCCAGTCGCTGTACAACCTCAGCGACGAGGACTGCGAGTACCAGGTGCTGGACCGCATGAGCTTGCCGCACTTCTGCCGCCTGGACGCAGCACTGCACATCCCCGATGCGCGCACGCTGTGGAGTTTCAAGCAGCGCTTGGCCCAAGGCGGTCTGGGCGGGCGCGCCATCTTCGAGGCGGTGAGCCTGCAGTTGCAGCAGCACGGCTACATCCCGCGCGGCGGGCAGATCGTGGATGCCAGCATCGTGCAGGCACCGCTCACCCAGGCGAACAAGGACGAGCGCCAAGCGCTCAACGAAGGCCGCAGGCCCGAGGGCTGGAGTGCCAAGCGGCTGCAGCACACCGACCGCGACGCGCGCTGGACCAAGAAGCACGGCAAGAGCTTCTACGGCTACAAGGTGCACGCCAACGCGGACGCGCGCTACAAGCTGATCCGCCAGGCGAAGGTCACGCCGGCCAACGCCGACGACGGCCAGACGCTCAAGGAGGTGCTGGACCGCGCCAACACCGGCGCGCGGCTGCTGGCCGACCGAGGCTACGACGCGCAGACCAACCGGGAGTTGCTGCAGGCCCACGGGCTGCGCGACGGCATCGCGCGGCGTGCGAAGCCCGGGCAGGAGCGGCGCGTGCGACTGGACGCGCGCAACAAGGCGATCAACCGCGTCCGCGCCAGAGGCGAACATGTGTTCGCCGGCCTCGAGCAGTTGGGCGGCAAGTGCGTGCGGGCGATGACGCTGGCGAGAAACGAACTGGCGATCCTGCTCAAGTGCGCGGCGTACAACGCCAAGCGGCTGGTCTGGCTGGTGCGCCATGACCCGTGCGGGTGTGCGCGATGAAGGGAGAGGTGCGCCCGCTGCAGCCTGCAAACGCCGTTTTGCAGGGCCTCGGGTGCCCGCCAAGGCGGCGATCACGGGGCCTGAGCGGCACCGCGAACCCCGAACCGAGCGACGCGAGCGCCCTCATGCCGGTTCAGCCTTCGGAAATGGGGTTATGCGAAGTGCCCTACTACAAGCAGGTCAAGGATGGAAACCGTCATCCTTACGAGGAGTTCTTCGCCAGGAACTCGAAGAACCCGGAACTGGCGCTGCGCGACGCGCTGGAGTGGTGGCACGAGGCCGACTTCGACCACTCGTTTGAAGAGCGCACGATCTATGAGTGGTCGCCCCGGCTGCGCGAGCTGCTGGCACGCGATCGCATTCTCAAACTGACCGAACAGGAGTTCGTGGATGCCGTTTCCCGGGTGCACGCGATCCGAGATCACGCGATCAAGCAGGAAAACGAGCACTTGGGCTTGCCCGACCGACCGCAGGCTGGCGACGACAAGGTGGAAAAGTTCGGCGAGTGGCTCTGGCGGCAACGATCCCGCGAAGGGCGGACGGTACTTGAGCTGTTGAACTACGTCGTCTGGGGCAACGGAAGTGTTTCTGCCCGGCTCTGGAACGCGATCCGCAGCGACGACTGGGCCATTCCGCACATTGGCCTGAGCAGCCTCGGGGAAATCGTCGGCTGGGCGCGCCCAGACGAGTTTCCGCCAAGGAACATGCGCACGAGCAAGGGGCTGCGGGCGCTCGGTTACAACGTGAGGATCGGTGTTTGATCTGCGGCCGTGGGCGGCGCCCGCAAGGTCCCGATCAACCCACCGTCCCCTGCGCCGGACCGGCCCGCCCTGGCATACCGTCCTTGAAGATTTGAGTCACATCAATCGGCCAGGGTAATCCCCCCGAAATCCAGCGCTCCGAGAAGTAGAGCTATGCGGCCATGGCCAGCCGCTGTTTTGGGGTGATGCCGCCCAAGGCCATGTTCGGGCGCTCGTGGTTGTAGCGCCACATCCATTGCG